>CAZUNO010000029.1:0-5085 GCA_964621445.1 Hadarchaeota archaeon (SeqCode)
TCAGGTGGGCCCGGCGGGATTTGAACCCGCGATATCCAGGTCCGAAGCCTGGCGCCCAATCCTAGCTAGGCCACGAGCCCCGTAAGCCCTCCGGGTGGAAGGGTTAAAATATTTCCCCTGGCTCCCATTTATCTACCAGGCCCGACCTATTGGTCCAGGATTTCCAGACAGGGAGATGCACCATATTGAACGCCGACAAGTCAGACGGTATGACCGGAAGGGAACTCGTGAAGCGAGCGGTTCTTTTCAAGGGCCCTGAACGGGTCCCCAGGGCCCTGCCCGACCCCTGGGGCAGCGACTTTTTCTCGGTCGGGGTTGGAAAGGACCCAGAGTGGGAGCCCGAGGTGGAGGGAGAGGACGAGTGGGGATGCGTATGGAAGAAGGTCTCCGTGCAGGACAGAACCATGGGGCAGGTAAAGGTACACCCCCTGGAGGATTACTCCAAGCTGGACGATTTTCCCTTTCCCGATTACGATATCCCGGAGAGATACGAACACATACCAGAGAAGCTGGAGGAGAACGAGGAGGAAAAGTTCGTTCTCTGCAGCGTTCCGCTGTCCCTGATCCACCGCCTGGATTACCTGAGGGGTAATAGGAACGCCATGATGGACCCCTACAAGCACCCTGAGGAGCTGAGAACCCTCCTGGGCAAGATGACCGAGATCACCCTTGCCTCTCTGGAACACCTTTCCGGCCTGGGAATCGACGGCATCATATCCTGCGATGACTGGGGTCTGCAGGACCGCTCCCTGATGCCTCCCCAGACCTTCCGGAAGTTCTTCAAACCCTTCTACAGGAAGATCTACCACAGGGCACACAGCTACGGCATGCTGAACTTCCTCCACAGCTGCGGCCACATAACCGAGCTGCTGGACGACTTCATAGAAGCGGAGCTGAACGTCATACAGATGGACCAGCAGCAGAACATGGGAGTCCAGTTCCTGGCCGACAACTTCGGGGGCCGCATATGCTTCTGGTGCCCGGTCGATATCCAGAACACCATGATACACGGAACCGTGGACGAGGTCAGGGCCTACGCGAAGAACCTGATCGACTCCCTGGGCTGCTTCAACGGGGGCTTCATCTCCAAGTGGTACCCGTCCCCGGACGCGGTCCAGCACTCCTGGGAGAAGATAAACGCCATGTCCGAGGCCTTCGTGAAGTACGGCAACTACGACGGGCAATTCTAGGATGGGATACCATGTCCAGGCCCAACATCATCCTAATGGTCTCCGACACCCTGAGGCTCGACCATCTCGGTTGCTACGGGAACCCCGATATCAGAACCCCCAACATCGACCGGCTTGCCAGGGATTCCCTGCTGTTCACCAACGCCTTTCCCGAATCCCTGCCCACCGTTCCGGTGAGACGGGCCCTGCACACCGGCAGGAGGGCCTATCCCTTCAGGGACTACAAACCGGTAAAATGGGACATCGTGTACCTTCCCGGCTGGCAGCCCATGGATCCCGATGAGGACACCCTGGCCGAGAACCTCGCCGGCTCGGGCTACCACACGGGGTTCATTACCGATACCCTGCCCTACTTCGCCCCCGGCTACAACTTTAGGAGGGGGTTCTATCAGTGGGATTTCATAAGGGGCCAGCAACAGGACAGGTGGCGTTCCCCCTATTCGGTTTCCGCCGAACGGCTGAGAAAATACGGGGCAACCAAGGAGGACAGGGGCCCCAACTCCATAGTCCCCATGCACCTGGCAAACACGGCCCAGGTGAGGCACGAGGAGGACACCTCCACGGCCAGGACCTTCAAGTCGGCCGTGAAATTCCTGGAGGAGAACCGGGAAGCACAGCCCTTCTACCTGCTGGTTGACTGTTTCGATCCCCACGAGCCCTGGGATGCTCCCCAAAAATACTACGAGATGTACGGCGACCCCGACTATGACGGAAGGCGCCTGGTTCACCCCCGATACGGCCCGGCCGATTCCTGCTACACCGATTCTGAGGTCGAGTACATGGCCGCCCAGTACAAGGCCCACGTCTCCCTGGTCGATGCCTGGATGGGACACTTCCTGGACAGGCTCCAGGAACTGGGCCTTGACCACAACACGGCAGTGTTTCTCACCAGCGACCATGGGACAAATCTAACCGACAACCCCAAGAACGTGGTTGGCAAGCCATCCTACTCGCTATACCCCGGGGTGATGCGTCTGCCCCTCATAGCCAGGCTTCCCTGGAATAAGGGACGGGGAGAAAGATGTGAATCCCTGGTCTACAACCACGATATCACGGCCACCATATACGACCTGGCCGGCGTCGAGCCCGGCCAGCCGATAGACGGGCAGAGCCTTTCCCCTCTTCTGACCGGTGAGGGCGATTACAGGGAGAGGGAATACGTCACCTCCCGGTACGCGAACAACCTGTGCCATATCGATGGTAGTAACTGGGTAATATGCGGCATAGACGGGAATATAATCCACATCTTCGACCTCCAGGAGGACCCCGGCTGCCAGCGGGATATACAGGAGGTCGCGGATCCCGGGATTTTCCAGAATGCCTGGACCCACCTGCTGTTCGATGCCGGCGGCGAGTTCCCGGACTACCGGGAGAGGAAGAGCACCGACGCCATAGGCAGGGAGGAGTAGCCGTGTCTAGGAGGGTTCGAAGGACAGCCCCTCCATGGGATTTCCATCCGGGTCCCTGAACCTGAAGAAGAAACCCCACATCCCCTTTCTGTTACAAATCTTTAGCAGCAACCTGCTCCTTCCCTCCGGAAGACTCACCTTGACCGAGTCATCGTCCCTGTTGAGTCCCCTCTCCCCCTCGTGTTTCCATATCATCTCATCATTTAGCCAAACCGCGATATCGTCATCACTTCCCAGGCCCACCAGGGTATCCCTCGGTTCGGGGCTCTCCACCATGCAGGCGGCGTATCCTATCGAATCATTGACCAGCGTGTGCTGGCCGTAGAGGGCGTTTAGCCCCACCCATCCAGCATTGGAATCGCGCTCGATCCAGTGTATTGGCCCGTATTTCCCCGAATACTCGGCATCAAGATCGATCTCCTCCTCCGGCGGATGGACGGTATCCAACCTTCCCTTATCCGGGTCGTCGAAGGGGCTGACGATATGCCACCCCGGAACTACCCCCGGTATGTCATTGGGGCTCTCCCAGTGACCGGTTGGCTGGATCCTCTCCTCCTCCATCCTCTGGGACTGGGTCGGAACTTCCAGCTTGCCCGTGGTCAGGATCTCGTTATGGATTCTGGCCATCTCCTTCTGGATGGGCTCGCTCTCCGACCATCCCCCCATGTTCTCCAGGCGGCAGGCAAACGCAATCAGCCCCGAGGCGCCCTCGCGTACGAAGTCCTGGGCCTGCTCCCTGATCTGTGAGGGGTTCGGCTTCATCTCCTCGTTCTCCCAGTAGGACTGGTACACCCCCACGAAGGGAATGCCGGGAACCCTTGCCCTGGCAGCGGTGAGCATCCACTGCAGGCGATCGCTGATCATGTACCTGTCGTATCCTCCGGTGCTCAGGGGGTAGAGATAGATCATCATCAGGTCGCATACCCCGGGCCCGAAATTGCAGAGCGAGCCGGGAGAGCCGTACCCGGCACATACCGGGTGACTCTCATCACCATCCGCCCCTCGAATGGTGGAATACATTGATTTTAAGGCGGAAATGGCATCCCCTGGGCTGTCATCGAGGACGTAGTAGCCGAGCAGATTGGGCGAATCCTTTACCTCCCGCACCCGCTCCGCGCATTCACGGGGGTAGAAGAGGAAGATCCCCTCGTGGTGTTCCAAGGCCTCGGTCCCCTCAGCCCCCCTCTCGCAATCGGACAGGGATTCGCCATCGGACTCCCCGTACCTTATCAGCTCCCCCTCGACCTGCACCAGGCCCTGGTCCGGAATGTCCCTCTTGGCATGGATAAGGGGTATTTCGGTCTGGGTGGGGGAGATGCGGTCTCCAAGCCTGGGGAGTCCATACAGCCTGTGGGTCAGGTGATAGAGCACCTTCATGGAGTTGTCATAGATGAACTCGCCCACCTCGGTTCCGGGATCCAGCATCTCTTTTCCCCCTATCACCGTGTTCATGCCCACCTCGGAGACCAGCTCCAGGTCATCCAGACTGGAAGCGGTGTAGGTGCCGAGAATGGGATCCCCTTCAACCGAAAATGGTGTTCTAATCTCCATGTTTTACCCTCACACCCAGGTTAGGATCCATGGGACTGAAAAAGATTATCGGCTTTCCTGGATTCACAGGGATACCTCTATTCCATAGGTCCTCTCCACATTGGTCGCATGAATCGCCCACGCGGCCTCCGGATCCATATCCCCATCCCTGATCATCCTCCTGGTCACCCGGGGAACGGTCCTGGGCCCCAGCACGGCTCCCGGCCTCCGGGGGTCATCCATGAAATCGGTCTCCATGAGGAATCGACTCCCCTCCCGGAGAGCGCGACCCATCTCATCCTTCCTGGCCAGGATCGAGGGCATCAACCCCGTCTCCCGCCCCGCCGCTTCCAGGGGAGGGGAGTGGTGCTTGACCACCTTTTCCGGAGACAACCCAGATTTTCGGGCAATTCCGGAAATCTCCTCGAACTGCGATCGATCCCCGGTCTCCGTATGCAGTTGCACCGCGCAGCCCAGGTCGGCGGCCAGATCGAAGGCGTGCGCCATCAGGTCATTTGATGCCTCCCACACCTCTTGGGACACCTGGAAGTGGGGTCTCCCTATCTCCCCCAGAGCAACTGCCCTTCCCTCTCTTACCAGACCCGCGGAGAGCTCCAGGGCCTCCACCATCAGCTCAACTGCCCGGTCTCCCCCCAGGGGCTCCCACAGCTTGACCAGCTGGACGGGGTGAGGACCGACCACCCCGTAGGCCCGGACACCGGCATCGTTCATCATCTCCACGCATTCCAGAAAACCGTCCAGTGCCCGGACGAAATCCCGCCTACACCCGAGTTTGGTGTTGCCCTCCTCCAGGAGCTTGTTAACCACCATGATGTGGGTACCCCCGGACCGGGCAAAGGTCCTGGCAACCTCTCTCGGTCCCTTGCCCCCGCTGGGATTGACATGCATGTGATTGTCGGTTATGGGTATCTCCTCTTCCATGACCCGCCATCTCC
>CAZUNO010000029.1:5185-32544 GCA_964621445.1 Hadarchaeota archaeon (SeqCode)
ATCTCCTCTTCCATGACCCGCCATCTCCCGTTTTCCTATTACCTTTAATCATTATTCCTAATTTATAACCCATTTTCATAGGTATGGGGACAAGATTTTATTTTCCTTTCCACGAGGGTAACCCTGGCTGGAGGTCCGTAGTGATGAGAAAAGTTTTTTCAGCTACAAAGACCGACCGAGATGGATTGTACTCCAGCTGACGGAAGGTTCTCTCCACATGGAAGACTATGGCCCCATGGACGATGGTGAAGAAGAGGAATTCGAAATCGACGAGCTCGAGCTGGAAAACCTGGAGGAAATGGAACTTAAGGGAGAGGGAGGAGGCAAGTCCGAGCCCATCAGCCAGACGACCGAAGCTAGCTCCCTGGAGGAACCCCCCGACATACAGGATCACGCCGCCAAGGTATATGCAATGGAACTGGTCAGCGGCGAGTTCGTTCGGGGAGCGAAATCCGATAGGAGTTTCCTCCGAATGTGGAACGGTCAGGACATAGAAAAGGCATGGATAATGGGAACCATAGTCCAGGCCTTTCTCTCTAATGACGGCAATTACTGTGCCCTCACCATAGACGACGGCACGGAGACCGTCAGGGTCAAGGGCTGGAGGGAGGACGCCGAGTACATGTCCTCCTTTTCACCGGGACAGATCGTGGACCTCATGGGGCAGGTCCGTGAATACAATGGAGAGGTATATCTCGCACCCAGGTCCATAAACCACATATCGGACCCCAATTGGGAACCATTAAGGGAGCTGGAGATATACAATTTACGCGGGGTAAAGAAAAATGACTTACAACTATGATGAACTCCTGAACAGGGCAAGATCACAGCTTCCCAAGGAGGTATTCGAGGAGAAGAGGTATGACATACCGGATCCGAGGATAATAACCGTGGGCAAAAAGACCATAATCCGTAACTTCAGCGATATTGCCAACGCCCTCAACAGGGACCCGGACCACGTTATGAAATACCTAACCCGGGAGCTGGCAACTGCCGCGGATGTCAAGGGTGGAAGGGCCATCTTCAATGGCAAATTCCGGGATAGCAAGATCATGAACAGGATGGAAGCCTACGCCAAGGAGTACGTATTCTGCCACGAGTGTGGCAAGCCCGACACCCGCCTGGTCAAGGAGGGCCGGGTCAACCTGCTGAAGTGCGAGGCCTGTGGAGCCAGATCCAGCATACGAAGCATCTAGGTCGATCCAGTGACGGAGAAAAAGCCAAGCAGAGTATTCATGAAGGTACACAAGACGCAGGGGGAGACCATGGTAGCCCTCTGCGATCAGGACCTCCTGGGCAAGAGCTTCAAGGAGGGGGAATTACGGATCAAGGTAACCAAACAGTTCTACGGCGGCAAGCTCCTGGACCCCGACGACTGCGACCCATATCTAAAGGAGGCCACCATCGCCAACTTCGTGGGAAAGGAGTCGGTATCAAAGGGACTGGACCTGGGCCTCATAGAGGAGAAACGGGTCATGAGGATACGGGACATTCCCCATGCCCAGATGATCAAGGTGTTCCTATAGGCGTTGCCATGTCACCTCCAGAAGGTCGAAGGAGCGAAGTTCAGTGCCCCAGATGCGGTCGCCCAGCCCACCGTCTAATCAGGGGAAAGTGCCCGGAATGCCTCCTGGAAACCGAGGACCTGCTAAACATAAAGGATATCGAAATAGAGATCTGCAAGCGCTGCCTGAGATACAAGCACAGGAGCGAGTGGAGAAGGGAGGGGGTTAGGCTCCTGCCCGTGGCCTATGCTGCCGCCAGGGAGCTGCTCCCACCCAAGATCAAGGTAAGACGTCCCGGAAATCTCGCCGACCTAAGGCTTGAAAGGCCCAGAATATCTGGGAAGAAGCTAAAGATGGATGTAGTCGCCGCCATCACCGGTTTGGACGAGGACGAGCAGAGGACGGTAAGAGACAGGGTTTCAATCCCCCTTAATTTCTCCATCTGCAGGGTATGTGAACTGAAGGAATCGCCTTTCTACGCCTCGATCGTCCAGCTGAGGGGGGAATCAAGGCCCCTTGAGGAGGACGAGATCGAGGCCGTCAGCGAGGTGGTCATCAACAAATCAATTCCCAATAGATTCGACTCCCTGGACTACCTCTCCCGGATAACCGACGTCAATGAGGGGAGGAACTTCTACTTTGGCTCACTATCCATGGGAAGAGAGGTAGCCAAGGAGATAGCCTCCCGGTGGGGTGGAAGGCCCAAGGAGACCAGAAAACTGGTTGGAGTAGACAAGGGAAGCGGGAAGAAGCAGTACAGGTCCACTATTCTGGTCCGGCTTCCTAAACTAAGGGCCGGGGACATCGCAAAACATAACGGCCGATTTTACAGGGTCATAGGTCACTCCGGCTCCAAGACCTACCTGTCCGGGAATGAGGAAAACATAGTCGTGGACAGGCGAAGGCATCCCGAGCTGGAACTGGTGACCACCCACGAGGAGGTGGGCCAGGCCCTAGTGCTGGAGGTCAGGCCGGATGGTATCCAGATCCTGGACCCCAGGTCCAACAGGCCCTTTGATTTCAACTCCAAACCCCCGGGAGCCCGGGTAGGAGAGAAGGTAGAGGTGTTCTGGATCCATGATACGCCACAGCTAGCGCCCGAGAGGAGAGAGGTGGATGAATGAGAAATGAGATGACAATAGCGGTAACCGCGGATTCCCACCTGGGCAGGAAATATCCAACCATGGAGTTCAGGGAGGATGATATCAACCGCGGATTCGAGATGTTCATGGACTCCATCATGGCTGACCGACCAGATATACTCATACATGGCGGAGATCTATTCGACACCGTCTTTCCCCCGGGCTGGTTCTTCGATAAGGGACTGGCCGAGATGCAAGCTATGCCCCTGCCCGAGGGCTTGACGGTTAGGGAGGAGGTAATGGGGGAGGAGGACGCCTCAAATATCTTCATCATACACGGCAACCACGATGGCACGGCGGAGGCCAGAAGCGATAGCGGCTACTTCAGCATTCTCAAGTATTTCGACTCCATGTCCCTGGCAAATTACATGGATGTCAGGAAGAGGGACGAGCATATCTATTTCCCCAGATTCATCTGCCAGGGCGAGGAGGTATCCGTGGCCATCCAGGGTTTGGGCCACCGCTCGGTATCCCAGTTTGAAAAGCTTTTTGATAACCTCGAGCCGGCAAGCGGCGTTGACCACAACATCCTGGTGATCCATCAGGGGGTATCAGAGCTTACCACCACCTACACCAGGGGCGAGATACTGGACCTGGAAATGTTCCTGAATAGGGGTTTTGACCTGGTCATCGCCGGCCATACCCACAGACCATTCGATGAATGGGTCCAGGGAACTCGCTTTCTGGTCCCCGGCAGCTCGGAGAGGATGGATTCCGGGGAGTTTGGGGAGAGAAGGGGTTACTACCTGGTCAGGCTAACCCCCGATAACCTGGAGTGCGCGTTCAGATTGGTGGATCTGGACAGGGTCAGGAAGATACGCAAGTACGAGCTCGATGTCGACGGCCTCTCGGGTAGCGAGATAACGGAAAGGTGCGTGGAGGAGGTAGCCGAACCGGATATAACCGATGCCCTGCTTTACTTCCTGCTCAGGGGGCAGACCCCCCACGGACACAGGGATGTTGATCGCGAGGCGATCGAGGAAAGGTTCATGGAGATGGATGCCCGGGCGGTTAAGCTGAACACCCAGAAGGTATTGACCAAGGAAATCGGGGAGCTGGTTTCCGATGCCGAGTGGAGAAACGTAAGCATAACTCCCGAGACCTTCGGTAGGCTGTTCTCGGAACGAAACCTCAGGGATCTGAGCGGGAACCCCATAAGGGCCGAAAAGATGGTCTCCAGGCTCTCGGAGGTTGCCTACAAGATCTTCACTGCCTATGAGAGGGACCAGAAGGATGAGATCCCCACTATACTGGACAAGAACCTGATGAATATAGCGGAGTCCATTCACCCCACAACCGAAGAGGAGGAGGCAGCCTGAGGATCGAACAGGTCAAGTTGAGAAACTTCAGATCGTACGGAGATGACACCACAACCCTCGAATTCAAGCCGGGCCTGAACGTCCTACTGGGAAGGATCGGCAGCGGGAAGTCATCCGTCCTGGAGGCCATATTGATCTGTCTATTCGGCTTCAACAGATCGGGAACCAGGAAGAAGGACGTGCTGAGAACAAACGCCACCTCCAATGACTTCCAGATAGAGCTGACCTTCTTTTTCGATGACACCCATTTCAAACTGGCCCGGGGGAACGAGATAAGGCTGGAGAGCTCCCCGGACGGTAATTCATGGACACTGGTTTCCGAAAATTCCCACGAGATTAATGACTTCATCCAATCGACCCTGGAGGTTTCGGCCAAGAAATTCCGTGATCTGTTCTACTCGGCCCAGGGTGAGCTGACTAAGGTGATCACCGGAAGTCCCGAGGAACGCCAGAAGAGCATAGACAAGCTACTGGGAGCGGAGAGCCTCAGGGAGACATACGAATACCTCAGCGAGTACGTGAAATACTTTGACCAGGATATAGGGAGCGCCAAGGGGAGGCTCTCTGAGCTTAAGTCCTACCTTAAACGGGTTGACCTCGACGAGCTCAGAGACCAGAAGAGGGAG
Organism: Hadarchaeota archaeon (SeqCode); assembly: GCA_964621445.1. Taxonomy (GTDB): domain Archaea; phylum CAYQAE01; class CAYQAE01; order CAYVLA01; family CAYVLA01; genus CAZUNO01. Next base: position 9,778 of record CAZUNO010000029.1, read on the forward strand.
GAACAGAGAGGGGTCATCGAGATATCGGATAGCATCGAGTCGCTGGGAAACGAGATATCATCCCTATCCTCCCAGCTCAAGGAGGCGAGGTCCGATCTCAAACCTCTGGAGGAGGCCAACAAGCAAATACAGGAGCTGAAAGCCCTTATCTCCGAGAAGCGATCGGATCTCAAGGCCAGGAGAGGTCGCGTAGAGGAGCTGGAGGAGAGCCTGGAGGAGATACGGGAAAACGAGTCCCAGACCAGATCCAAGATGGAGGAACTCCGCCCGAAAATCGATGAACTGCAACAACGAAAAGAACGGGTTGAATCGGAATTCGAGGATCTGAACCAGAAAAAATCCAGGGCTTCAAGCCTCCTAGAGAAGAAGAATAATCTTGAGAAAAACATCTCTACCCTCAAACGCAACTTGGAGCAGGAGGCCTCCCAGGAGGAGACCCTAGCTCAGAGAAAAAAAAAGGTCCAGGCCAGGATCGCCAACCTCCAGGAGAAAAAGGAGGATAAACTCCAGAGAATCGGGTCCCTGGAGGAGGCTATTGAGGATCTCAGGGAGAAGGTCTCGGAGAAGGAGAGGGATATCCGCGAATCGGAGATAAGATCCCGAACTCTCAAGCAGAAGATTCTGGAAATAGGGGATAGGATAGATGAACTTGATTCCCTCTCCAAGGGGGCCAAATGCCCATTCTGTGAGCAGGTCATCACCGCGGAACACAGAAGCAAGGTATCATCCCGGCTCAGGGACCAGCTTAAGTCCCTAACCAGGGAGAGGAAATCCCAGGAGAGCTCGGCCAAACAGCTGAGAGAGGAACTAGAATCATTGGAGGAAACCGCCAAGTCCTCCTCCCGGGAACTTGACCAGGCCAAGGAGGACCTGACCACTCTCAGGACCGGCCTGGCAAGGCTGGACCAGGAAAAAAGCAACCTATCCCAGAACCTGGAGGACTGCAGAGGGAGAAAGGAGTCCCACGAATCGGATCTGGAGGAGCAGGAAAAGAGTCTCCGAAACACCGAAAACCGGCTGCAGGAGATCAGGTCGGGGCTTGATATTGTCAGCGACGACTGGGTCCAGGTCCTGAACTCTAGAACCGAGGAGCTGTCCCAGCAGGTCAACGAACTGAGAAACGACCTTTCCTCTTGCAGAGCACAGGTTGAATCATGCCAGAGCATGCTAGAACGTCAGAAGAGGCAGAAAAGGAGACAGCTAGAGCTCCGGGAAGAAAATGGCGAGGCCATATCCAAGCTGGAATCAGAGATAGCTTCGGCCGACGGTCAGCTAAAGTCGGCCTATGAGCCCCTAATTGGTTCCACCCAGCAGCCAGTGGTCGAGCTCACCCGCAGGATTGACCATCTCAAGGAAAGGATCGATACCCTAAACGACGGTATCCGGGAAAAGGAGGTCAAAAAGGCCCGACTATCATCCCAATTCAAGCAGAAGGAGGACAAGATATCGCAGCTCGCCCAGGATATAGAGGAGTACCTGCGGGACAAGAAGAAGGCACAGGAGGCAAAGAGGGAGTATACCATCTACAGCGAGGCCAAGAACATACTCCAGCAGATCCGGGATAAGTACAAGGATGCCCGGGAGATGATAAGGACCGATCTCATAAACGTGCTCAGGGAAACCCTGCGCCGGGAATTCAACCGCCTCTACACCTATGAGGATTTCCACGATGTCGAGGTATCGGATGACTACCAGATATCCCTGCTGAGCCCCTCCCTTGGAGAGATCAGCGCCCACAACCTGTCCGCCGGCCAGAAGGCCATAGTGGCCATCGCCTTCAGACTGGCCGTGGCCAAGGCCATGGAGATGAGGATCGGGTGCTGGATAATAGACGAGCCAACCCAGAATATCGGGGAGTCGGAGGTGGAAAAGCTAGGCGACGTGCTGGCCGACACCGAGGAAATACCTCAGATAATCGTTGCCAGCCATCATCCCTCACTGGGCAGGCACGGAAACGTCATAAATCTGGAGCTAGAGGGTGGGAAGACAATCCGAGACGAGGTAGATATCGGTTACCAGCCGACCGAGGCTACCTGACCTTCACCGGCTCGTTCTTCTCGGAGCTCCTGTACACGGCTTCTAGAATCTTTACCACCGTCCAGCCCTGCTCCCCGTTGGATATTGGTTCCTTGTCCTCAATCACACAGTCCACGAAGTGATCGATCTCTGCCTGGAAGCTGTCCGCGTCCCTTATCTCGGGTTTCAGGGTAGTTGGCTTGCCGTTGATATCCTTGTATATCTCCAGGGGATACCTTGAAGCTCCTCCCTCGTCCCCCATCAATATGCTCATTATCTCGCTCTTCCAACCCGAGTACCAACTGGCCCCCACGTGTACTATCTGCCCCTCCTCAAAGGTTATGGCGGCCATGGCCATGTCCTCCACCGCGTTCTCCTTATCGGAGCCGACGGCCCGGCCAAGACAGTACTTTGGCTCCGGGCAACCCATCAGCCACCAGGTGAGGTCCAGGAGATGAACCCCGATATCCAGCATGGGGCCTCCTCCCGAGAGGTTCTTCTTTGCAAACCACCTTCCGGGGTCGCCGCTGTGCCTGAGCCATGAACAGCGGGCGAAGTTAATGTCACCCAGGAAGTCGTCCTCGACCAGCTCTTTAAGATAGACGCTGGCGGGGTGGAATCTCCTGCAAACCGCGACCATCAATTTCGTTCCCCCTTTTTTTGCGGCTTTCACCATTCTCCTCCCCTCGTCCGAGGTGGTGCACATGGGTTTTTCGGTGATCGCACTTATTCCCCTCTCGGCCGCGGATATTGCTATGGGGGCATGGAAGATGTTCGGCGTGCAGATGCTGATGGCATCCAGCTTCTCCTCCTCGAACATCTCCTCCGAGTCGTAATAACCTTTCAGTTTGTGAAGGGATGAGATCTTGTCGGTGGTCTTCTCCGCAGGGTCGGCAACGGCCACCACCTTGGCGTGTGAATTCTCCAAATATCTCTTCAGGTGTTCCTTTCCGGCCCATCCAAGGCCCACTACTCCCACCTTTATCTTCTTTTTCATGATATATCCCTCAATTATCGGGCTCGTCCGTTCCTGAAAGCTGCCTTATTCTGTCGACACCGTCGATTTCCTCTATGTAATCGGCAACGCTCTCGGGTACATTCTCCTCCCAGTTCCCGGCCTCGATCATGCTCTGCCGGATGGTGGTTCCCCAGAACTTCTCTCTCTTAAACTCGTTATGTTCACGTACCTCGTAACCCGCCTGCTGGAAAAGGGTCTTCACCAATGGATTGCGCGTGTACACGACCTCGAATTTAGGGCAGTAGGTCTTGACCTGCGAAACGTAGATCGAGTGATGATTTGGGGGCAGGGTATCGGGAACGGCCACGATGGTCACCCTGGACATGGGTATATCGGATTCCAGAAGGGCCCGTCTCAACATCTCGATTCTCTCCCCGGCCGTAAATGGATTTCTGACCGAGAATGACTTCAGGGCGCTTCCAACCACCAGTATCAACTCCTCGGTTTCCTTGAGCATGCTCTTGATGCTCTGGATGTGACCCTTGTGAACCGGCTGGAATCTGCCCAGGAAAAGGGCCGTGGTCAATTCGGGGCCTCCAGAATCCTGAATTGGGGTCCATCTATCATTCCTTTACATTTTTCGCTCTCTGTTGGCAACTCATGTACCCTCTTCAGCGTCTCCTTAAAAGGCGCCAGGCTCCACGGAAAAGTCTTTCCTCGTATGGGAGAGGAGTTCCTTGAAAATATCCTTCTGGTAACCCATCTCGCTGACCCCGGAACCTTCCTCCAGCTCCAGGCATCTGACCAGCACCACCGGAATCCCCCGTCCCGCCTCACCCATCACCAGGGTAGCCGCGCTTGCTATCATATCGGCCACCGATATCTCCGTGGTCTCCAGCTCCCTCCCCATCAGGTCCCTCTCCCCGGAAAGCGACCTTACCGGGGCCAAACCGTGAACTCCCACCGCCACCCCGATCGCCCCCCTTCTGAAGGGTCTGCCCTGGGAATCGGATATTATGACCGGGACCTCCACCCCGGTTTGGGCGCGGAGGGATCCGGAGATTCTCTTAGCGGAGGAATGCGGGTCCAGGGGCAGCTTGGAAACCACGCCGGGGTCGTTGTTCGACCTATCAACCCCGGCATTGGCACAGACAAATCCGTCCCGGGTCTCACACAACATGAAACCTGGGCAGGATGTTATCACCCGCTTCGATTCCTGGACTATGACCTCAACCAGGCGTGGGTCCTTCCCGGTAATCCTGGCCAACTCCTCCGCCTCCCGCCCCGGAGATACCTCGTCAAGTCCGACCACCCTGCCCTCCGATTTGGAGACGATGGTCTGGGCCACCACCACCAGGTCACCACCCTTCAGGGACAGGCCGGACTCCCTCAAGGACAGGGCAATTAGCTCGCCCAGATCGTCTCCTTCCGAGACAAGTGGCATGTTCTCTATTCCCAATATCCTCAGCATCTCAACATGCTCCATGGACCGGAGATGAATATCTATCCGGTTTCCTCGCGATACAGAAGAATCGAACAGGGCATCTTTTGTACTATCTCCCACAGGCGACGGTTCCTATCCACAAGCCTGTCCAGGGCACCCGAAACTGGCTTCTCCAATACCAGGAGCTCGGTCTCGGTCTCCTCTATCTGCTCCTCCAGATCGCCGACCTCATCCCCATCAAATATCCTTCCCTCCCGGGACAATCCAGCGTCCGATGCCACCTGAAGCAGGGTCCTTAGAAGCTCCTCCGCCTTGGCCTCCCCTTCCTCATGGGGTACCACCACATCCAGTTGGGAGTCAAAGATCTCGGCCATCTCCAAACCTGTCCGGAAAGCTGCCGAGTTCTCATCCCTTGCTAGAACGGATATGTTGGCCAAACCGGTGGTACGCTTCACCACCAGAACCGATGTGAGGGCTTTCTTCACCACCTCCATGGCCACCGACCCCACGGTGTCCATCTCCCAGCGGTCGTCCTCCCCGTTTCCCATCACCACCAGATCCATATCCCCCTGTTTAGCAAGATCGATCAGGACCTCGGAGGGCTCCTTGAACCTGATTATATCCGTTTTTGCCTCAACCCCCTCCGAATCGAGAACCGATCTGGCATCGGCGATCACCGCCTCAGCTCTCTGTTCAAGGCCCGAGCTTATGGACTCCTCGACCTCCGAACCCCCGGTCTCCGTTTCAACCGCTATGGTGCGGTATGGGGAGCCGGCATAGCTGAACTCGGAGGACTGGGGCACCTCGGGTAACGAGGGGATGACGTTTACCACCTTGACCGGCGATCCCATTTCCCGTGCCAGAACTGCCGCCAGGTTCACCGCTTGCAGGGAGGCCCGGTACTCATCGGCAGCGATGAGGATCTTTTCAAAAATCAATTAAACGCCCCTTCCGAGGATCCTAGCATACCTTAATTTTCTTTCTGAATCACCATGCAAGGACCATTATCCGCGTATAAATCGAAACATATTTTGCCCGACATCTCAACCTACCAGGCGAGAGACCATGGATATCGAAAAGAAGCTTCTCGACATGGGCATAGAACTGCCCCAACCGCCTAAACCCCTGGGTGCTTACGTTCCGGCAGTGGTATCTGAACCCCTAATATTCGTCTCCGGAGAAAAGGCATCGGTGAAGGGAAAACTGAAATTCAGGGGAAAGGTCGGCGGAGACCTGTCCCTGGAGGAGGGATATCAGGCCGCGCGGATCTGCGGCATAAACTGCCTGGCCTGTCTCAAGTGGGCGGTCAAGGACCTGGACAGGATAGATCGCATATTGAAAGTTGTGGGGTATGTGAACAGTGCTCCAGGATTCAACCAACAGCCCAAGGTGGTAAACGGGGCCTCCGAGCTTTTACTTGAACTCTTCGGTGACAGCGGACAACACGCGCGGGTCGCTGTGGGGGTCAACGAGCTACCGGACGACTCGCCGGTCGAGGTGGCCCTAGTGGCAAGAAAGGTCAGCAAGAAGCCCTAGGAGGCCAGGAGAGCGAAGTGGATGTCGAGAATCAAGATCAAGTCCACCATATCCGAAATCGAACCCTATGTACCGGGAACATCCAGCCATGACACGGGACGACCCCTGACCAAGATGTCCTCGAACGAGAATCCCTACGGTCCATCCCCCCTGGCGGTGAGGGCCATAAGGGAACACTCCACCGAGGTCAACCGATATCCGGACAAGCAGGCCAGGGATTTGAAGGAGGCCCTCTCGGACCTACTGAAAACCCCCCAGGATTGTATTTACGTGGGCAATGGGTCCGATGATCTTCTACAGAACCTAGCCAAGCTATTTCTCTCCGAGGGACAGAACCTAGTGACCCACTCCCCCTTTTCCACTTACAAGACCATCGCGGCCAGCATGGGCGCTGAGAGACGCCTGGTTGGTCGTCCCGGCGACCTCGGTATCGACGTGGACTCCCTCATGGATGCATGCGATAAGGAAACGAGAATACTACTGGTATGCACTCCCAACAACCCCACCGGCACCATTCTTGGCCCTGATGATGTGGACAGGCTGGTCTCATTCACCAGCGAGAGGAGAATGCTACTGGTGGTTGACGAGGCGTATTATGACTTCTCGGATCAATACCAATCCCCGGCCAACAGGATAGTCCCCGACCAGCTGGATCTGGTGGTGACCAGGACCTTTTCCAAGGCCTACGGCCTTGCCGGTCTCCGAATCGGCTACGGCATAGCCACCTCGGAGATAGTTCGCTACCTGGACCTGGTCCGGATGCCCTTCAATGCCAGCTCCCTGGCCCAGGAAGCGGCCATAGCGGGCATAAAGGACCGGGAGCACTTCGATTCAACGGTAAAGAAGGTCAAGGAACAGAGAGATCGACTTAGCCGGGATCTGGAGAGTATCGGTCTTGAGCCCGCGCCATCGGAGGCCAACTTCCTGCTGGTTTCCCTGGAGGGCACGGGCATGACCGCATCGGAATTCACCCGGGAACTCCTCAACCATGGTTACGCCATCAGGGACTGCACCAGCTTTCAGCTACCTCGGCACGTCAGGATCACCGTGGGCACCCCGGAGATGAACCAGGGGCTGGTAACGTCCATGGAGAAGGTGCTATCCGCTAATCATCGATGAACCGCGATAGGTCGCTCTGGGGCGTTTTCCTCCGGAGCTTGAGAGGGTCGATCCTCTTCAGTTCCAGGTTATACCTGACCAGAAGTCTTCTGGCCTTGCTCGACGATGAGGGCGCCACCAGGACACCCCTCACCTTACCCTCGGTCTTTTTCTTCAGGGTCTCCACATATCGCTTAAGCTGCTCAACATCATGGGGCGTGGCCTTGGACCTCTTAACCTCCACAGCCACCGGGTTACCCTCGGAATCGACCCCGCTTATGTCGATCCTCCCTGCCAGGGTAACCCTCTCATTCTTGCTCAGCTTGAACCCCTTCTCAATCAAGGAGGGATCGCTTATCAGGTCCCTGACGAAATCCTTTTCGGTACCATGTAGATCTATTCTCTCGTAGTCCTCGAGGTCGAAGCTCTCCAGAATCTTTACCGAATGAACGGTGATCTCCATTCTTTCCCGGCGACGGTGCTTAGTGCTCACCATCTTAAGGGCTCCATCGACCATCTTCAGCCTGGTCTTGGACCTGGGCGGCATCCAGTTCACCGGATTTCTCCCCATTTTCTGGTGAACTATGACCGTGCCATCCCTCTTGAGGATGAGTATTCTCTCACCCTTGCCAAGCCTGGATTTGGCCCTTCCCTTGTAATCTATCTTACACTCACAAACCAGGAAAATCGTCTTCCCGGCCCTCATCCTCTCCAGAAGCTCTTCCTTAACCGAGCTTAATTCGCGTTCGAACGGCAAACAACACCAATGGTTCCCCGGGTTCTTATATTTGATAGCCCCGGGATGTAAAGGATTATATCCCCGGATTCGTATCACCCAGCATGCTGGAACCGCAGGATGTCTCTCTACTGGTAGTAGATTTACAGGGCAAACTGGTCTCCCTTATGAGCGGAAAGGAGCAACTGATTGAGAATGTTCGCCGTCTCATAAAAGGAATGAAGATCCTTGAGGTCCCAATAATATGGGTGGAGCAGAACCCCTCGGGGCTTGGACCTACCGTGACTGAGATAGCGGAGCTGATGCCCGAGCTGGACCCCTTGGAGAAGATGACCTTCAGTTGCTGCGGCAACCAGAGGGTCCTGAACAGTATACGGGCCACCGAACGCAAACATGTCCTTCTATCGGGCATTGAGACCCACGTTTGTATCTACCAGACGGCCATTGAGCTTATGGAACTCGGGTACGGGGTGGAGGTAGTGGCCGATGCGGTGTCATCTCGCCGGGAGAGTGACAAGAGGGTCTCCATCCAGAGGATCCTGAGCCAAGGGGCTGGAATCACCTCTACCGAGATGGTTTTATTCGAGCTTCTCAAGATTGCCCAAGGGGATAGGTTCAAGAGCATACTCAAGCTAGTCAAGTAGTCCTTTCCAATTTGCGGAGCACGGATCCTACCAGGATTCCCACCATCAGGACCGATACTAAAAAGGTAATTCCCTCGGAAATCGATTCCCTGAGCCTGAGGGGGTACTCGGTGAACTTCCTGGCCGGTCCCAGCTGACCCTCGTCGAAGAACTCCCGGGCCCGTTCCAGGAAAATCTCGTGCCTGGAGGTATCTATGCCCTTGTCCTTTGCCATCTCGATGGCCTCGGCGGCGGAATCGATCAATTTGGACACGATATCCCGTTCAATTTGGAAAGCAATGTTCTCCGCCTGCTCCAACTGGTGGGCCAGGGTTTCCCCGTCAATATGTACACCCAGTTGGGCCTCCAGATCCCTTGCATTCTCCGTCCAGTTCCCCACGCTAAGGTTCAGGCCACGTGCCTCTTCCAGCTTCTCCTGCACCTGGTCCAGGGTTAACATGATCTCTGCCAAGGTTCCCACCGGGGCCTTGGTCAGGTTCCATTCCCCAAACTTGTCAATGGCCAATAGATATCCCTGAAAGACGTCATCGGCCATGGCCTGGCTGACGTTTAGAAGCAGAGAATAACGTCCATCGCCCGAAAACCGGTCGGGTCCCGTGCCATCATCCCTCATCTCCATCTTCAGACCACCCTCGATCCTGGGATTGAGCCTGAAAATGACCCCCGATATCTCCTTTCCCGCGGGATGATTTACCTCCAGAGAGATCAATAATCCCTGCTCGGTTGAATTCATCGACAGCTCCCCGAAAGAAGGCACCTGGGGAGGTGATCCGCTCCAGTTACGGTACTCAAGATAGTCAAGCAGTGTATCCATGTTCCTGTGGAAGGTCCGGGAGATTATCCAACCGTCATCGACCCATCTACCCCATTCGTCCAGAGCATCGATGACCGAATTCACCTCGTCCTCCATCTCTTCGGCCCGCTGCTCCTTCTCTTGCTCGGTAAGTTCACGGTTCCGCCAGGCCAGGTAATCCTCCCGGCCCTTGTCCATGACCATCTGATACATCCTTATCGCTCCCTTTCCGTATCCCCCCTGCCAGCCATATCCGTATCTGCGCTCATCACCAAGATCGGATATATTGTAGGTGAGCTTCCTGTCCCTATCACAGTAAATGGGTATGTTCGTCCCCAGTTCGTAGAACCGGGCCCATGTGTCCTCTCCTATCCTTGATCGATTGAACCATTCTATGGCCGCTGGTATCGGTTCCAAGTAGGTTTCGTTACCGGTGAAAAGGTAAAGCTCGAGGAGCGTTTCGATATTATCTCCCGTTACACGGCTGCAGACCGCCGGAGGTTCAAATGATCTCGCCCACGCGGGATTCATGTCCCAGTCGTATTGTTGTGCCCAGCCGGGTTGAGGCTCCTGGAGCTGGGACTTTATTATGAAATCCCCGGCCCTTTCCGCGCTCTTCAGATATCTATGGTCACCGTAGAGTTCATAGGCCTCCATCATGGTGGAAATACAGTCGTTAATGACCTGATCATTGAAGGTGTAGTAATCCGAATACCTGTCGGGATAATCCCCTGATAGCGGATATACCTGGGGCCACGCCCCGTTCGGGAACTGGCTCTCCATCATGAAATCCAGGGCGTACATGGTCGCCTCTGTGTAGGGATCCCTCTCCATTATCTGGTCCACGCCCATAAGTAGCCGTATAGCACTCTGGCTCACATCGTCGTCGAAGGTCACCCAGTTATCATCGTCGGGATCACCATCTGCCTCGTGCCTGTACCTATAATTTCCCTCACCCAGAAAATCGATAACATATCGCCATCCGCCGCTCTCCATCTGCCCCCATATCAGGGAATCCGCTACCGCTACCGCGGCCTCCAGATACCTCTCATCACCCGTTACCTGGTATGCCCTGAGGTAGGTCTGGCCAAAGGTCGGAGTACCAGGCGGCTGGACCCAGATTCTGGTGGGAGCCTCCGTTCCCTCCCCTATCCACACGGTGAGATCCTCGCTGTATTCACCCAGGTATCCCCCGTGACAGGACAGATTGGTCCGGAAAAAACGGGTTGCATCCCTCATGGCACGGATAGCCCTCTGCGAGGTGTTGTCCGAGGCCATGGCCCCGGCCGAAGACAGGGTAACCATAATGATAGTAAAGATCGCGATTTCTGTGGCCGTGTTCATAAAACCCAGTCCACCCTTAAAGGCACTTAACGTTTTCCCTCTCCCTCCACCAGATTCCGGTGCAGGCGTATCTCGTTGGTCTGGCCCACCGGTATCTTCTCTATGAGATTCTTCCTCTGTAGCTCATCGGTTATTCGGGACAGGGAAGACTTGGGTATATCGGATAGATGCCGGAGCTTCTTCTGGGAGACCTTGCCGCCCTCCTCGATCACTATGTCAATTATCTTTCTCTCCCTCTCGGTTAGGGTGGGCCTTATGGCCTCCAGCTTTGACTCCTCTAGTTTCAGGCCACCCTGCTCCTGCAGCCCGCTCTTGTATTTAGGCCAGAATATAATGGCGCTCACAATCACGAGGGCCACTATCCCCGCCGAACCCAAAGCCATGATGTACATATCGATTCCGGCGGACGAACCATCATCCAGGCGGTATTGAACGGTCATGCTCTCCCCCGCCTGGACGGTACCCAGGAAGCTGATCACCAGGCCCTCCTCCTGCACAGATATGAGGGACCAGTTACCCCCCTGGGGATCTCCATAGATCTTTCCGCCCTCCGGGAGGTAAACGTTGATGAACACCTCCGAGTACTCCTCCATAATATCCAGACTAAAAGTCCAGTTCCTACCAATTTTGCTGGTCAGCATGTCGCTGGTATTTGAGAAATGTCCATCTTGAAAGACCAGCTCCCCCAGAGAGGGGTCCAATTTCCTGGTCTCGGAATTCGTTTCCCCGTAGAAAAAAACCTCCCCGCTGGTATCCACGAAGAGATCCATCTGCAAGTAGGGACCCTGGTCCTCGGCCTGGACCGTTAGCGGAAATATGAGCAGTGCGACGAGCAGGACCCAGGAAATCCTGCATGGAATTCCGGCCACGGCTCACGGTCCCGGCTCACCGGACAAATATCTTTTTGCTATTCTTCCCCCAATTCCGTTCCAATGGAGCTACCAAAATCACATAGGTCCTGGATAACGCAGCTCTCGCATCTCGGATTTCGGGGCCTGCATACCTTCCGACCGTGAGCTATGAGATCCAGGTGGAGCTGGTATCTAATCTCCGGTGGAACCAGCTTTTCCAGCTCCTCTCCAGCTCGCTTTCTGGGAACCGATTCATCTATCAACCCGATTCTCTGTGAAAGCCTGTAAACGTGGGTATCCACCGGTAGAACATCCCTCCCCAGTCCGAACAGGAGTACGCAGGAAGCGGTCTTGGGACCGACCCCCTTAAGAGATTTTAGGTACTCTCGGGCCCTCGAATTGCTCATGGACTCCAGCTCGGGCTCCTGTTCTTTGAGTTCGGATGCCAGGCTGCTAATTATCCTTGCCTTCCTCCGATATAGACCCCCGGGTTCAATAGCCTTCTCGATATCCTCGACCTCAGCCTTCGCAAGTTCCTCAATGGTGGGATATCTATCCTTAAGCCTCCGGAAAGCCCTACCCGAGTTTATATCGGAGGTGTTCTGGGAGAGAACTGTCCTTATCAGCACGTCCCCCACGTCCTCCCTGTCCCTTGACCTCTGGCCGTAGAGCTTCCGTAGCCTCCGCGCTATCTCGCGCACCCGTTTCGAATCCTTCATCTCCCCATCCTCAGGGCACCAGGATGAATATCACGTCGCAGACATTGGTCCCCGTATAGCCCGTGAACAGGTGCCCTCCCAGCTGCTTCAGCAGCTCGTACTCGGCATTGTCGGCAATTGCCTGTTCGGGACTCATTCCCAGGTCCTCGGCCTCCTGGCAGGTCCTTTCGTCCACCAGGGTCCCCGCAGAATCGGTTGGCCCGTCCCTTCCGTCGGTGGCCAGACTAAGGAATAGACCCTTACCCTCGATCTTCCTGGACGCCGCCAGGGCCAGCTCCTGATTTCTTCCCCCGTCACCAGGTCCAACCAAGGTAACCGTGGTCTCCCCCCCTATGAGAACCAAGCATGGGGGTTTCATGGGCAGCTTCGAGAAGTTTATGGAGTTTAGGATGGTGGACGCGAATATCCCCACCTCCCGGGCCTCTCCCTCCATTCTATCGGTGAGGATGAGGCTCTGGTAGCCCCTCTTCTCCGACTCGCTCCGTGCTGCCTCCAGGGCCAACCTGTTATTCCCCACTATCAGGTTGGTGGTCTTCTCCAAGGCGGGGGCACCAGCCTTTGGCGTCTCCGGCACATTGCCGGCCAGTCCTCCCTCAAGCCTGGCCCTCACCCTTTTCGGGAGCATGTCCCGCATATCGTACTTCTCCACGATGGAATCGCAATCGTCGAAGGTCGTGCCGTCAGGCGAGGTGGGGCCGGAGGCAATGGACTGGATGGGATCCCCCACCACGTCGGACATTATCAAGCTTACCACGGTAGCCGGATACGCTGATTCCGCCAGCCTCCCACCCTTAATCCGGGAAACATGCTTTCTGACGGCGTTTACCTCGTTTATATTGGCCCCCGAGGCCAGAAGTACATCGGTTAGATCCTTAAGGTCCTGAAGGGCTATGTCCCCGGCAGGCAGGGGGAGAAGTGCGGATCCCCCTCCGGATATGAGCATGATGAACAGGTCGTTCTCCCCGGCCTCCTCGGCCAGGTCCACGATCTCCCTTGAACCCTCAAGGCCGCCCTCATCCGGAGTGGGGTGGCCGGCCACATGGAAGACGAAGCGATCATCCAGGTCCTCCTCAGGCGCCTGGGGTACGTTGAAAATCCCCTTGCTGATCATGGACCCTAGAACCTCCCACATGCCGCGGGCCATGGGAAAACAGGCCTTCCCGCCCCCGGCCAGGAATATCCTATCGATACCGGATAGATCGATCGACTGGTCCCCAACGGACAGTACATCGCCCTCAAGGGCAACCGCCTTTTTTACCAGCGTGCAGGGATCGACTGCGGAAAGAGTGACCTCAACTATGTCCATGAGATCCCTTCTCGCCCTCTTCTCCTCCTCGTTTCGACCCTTGTCAATGAGTTGATCTCTATTCTTCACCATGTGGCCTGTCATTTGTTAACTCCTCGGCCCCCCTCTGGGCCCTAATTTTCTTAAATATTCCCGAGATAACAGCACCCTATATTTCCATTATCTCCTCGAGATTTTCACGGATTTCCCGCTCCACACTGGCGTGAATGCTCTCTCCCTTGGCGTCCATGGTCACCACCAGGGGCGAAAACCTCTCCACCTGGAGCTCGTATATGGCCTCCGGACCCATCTCCTCCCAGATAATCCGTCTCAATTTCCTGATGCTCCTGGTATAGAGGGTTGCACAGCCCCCGATAGCCGATGCGTAAACGCAGCCCGTTTTTCCCATCTGGGAGAGCACACCCTCGTCCATGCCCCCCTTGCCTATGATCATCCTTAGGTCCAGCGACCCTATCATTTCGGGGGTGATGGAATTCATTCTCGCCGATGTGGTGGGTCCTATGGACATTATCCTCACGTCCCCGCCCTCCTTCTTTACGGCCGGGCCGGCATGGAAGAGCACCGAATTGGCAAGGTCCACCGGCAAATCCTTCCCCTCCCTTATCATTTGAAGGAGGCGAAGGCAGGCCTGGTCCCGCATCGAGTAGATGGTTCCAGATATCGATACCCTGGTCCCCACCTCCAGATCCGCCACATCCTTCCTCGACAGGGGGGTCTTCAGCTCCACGGTTATCAATCCATCACCTCAAACCCCGTATCATCCACAGCCGCGGTGGCCCTTCTATGGGCCCAGCAGCTCATGTTTACGGCGATGGGACTGCAGGTTATGTGGGTGTCCTCGGACTCAAGTGATACCCACAGGGCCGATGAGTCCCCTCCAAGCCCCATGGGGCCTATTCCCAGTCCATTAATCCTCTCCAACAGCCGGGCTTCCAATCCAGCCAGCTCCGGGTCCGGATTATTACTCCCCAGAGGGCGGGTCAGGGCCCTCTTTGACAACACGGCCACCGAGTCAAATGACCCCCCTATTCCCACGCCGACCACCACCGGGGGACATGACTTAGCACCCCCGGAGGCCACAGTCTCCAGGATAAACCTCTCCATTCCCTCCCAACCCTTAACCGGATCCAGCATGGCCAACCGGCTCCTGCTCTCGGAACCCGAGCCCTTGGCTAGCAAGGTCATTTTGATCCCTTCATCCCCGGCACCGAATCTCGCGTGTACCATGGGGTAGCCTCGACCGCGATTATCCCCGGTATTGTCCCTGGTCAGGACATCCACGCAGTTCGCCCTAAGAGAATGATCCCTGGTCGCCCATGCCACACCCTCAGCAACCGCTTCATCCAGATCGAAATCCAGTACACAGCCCGGGCCTACATCCACGAAGAATACGGGAAAGCCGGTATCCTGGCAAATGAGCTCCTTTTTTTCCTCGGCCATCTCGGCATTTTGAATCATGGAATCGAGAACCGATCTGGCGTTGGCATCGGTCTCCCCCTCCCTGGCCTCTTTCAAACGCCTCTTAACATCTCCGGGTAGAACCCTCAAGGCCTTCCAGTAGAGGGAGGAGCTGCACTCAGCTATGGTCGAGAATTCAATTTGCAAGTAGCAATACCTTGGTTCCACTCGCCTAAAAATCTGTTCAGTAGGCTAGAAACCAAATGGAAAGACCTAAAAAAATAGATGGATTTGCGGGGAGACGGACGACAAGACATCCCGCCACACCTCTTGTGAGGCTCGGCGTGGAGGTCTGCCTCTTAGCTGGTTCCTCAAGCCGATCACGATGGAAGAATCGGGATCAGCCGCGCCTCAGTGAGACCAGCTCCTCGAAAGGACACTGTTTCATCGAGTTTTCCCCGGAAAAGACGGCGAAAACACGAGCGTCTTCCACAGCAAGGTCTTGGCGTGCTGGAGCACGCTTGACCCTTCTGCCAAGAACAGGCAAAAAGCCCGGAGCTTCTTTCCGGCAGCATCCGTCCCCTGACCGCTCCTATGCCCCTCCAACCGACAGGTTTGCAGGGAGGCGAACAGGGAATGGGGTTACCAGTCCTCTTCTGAGGCTCGGATCTGGGAACCCCGATCCTTTGCTTGCTCCTTTACAGCCACCTTCCCGGGACGGGGGAGGCGACCAGACCTCAACGGAGCAAGATCCTCAACGGGTAGCCACATCTTGCCGGACGTTCTCGGGGAAAACGATCACGACCGGGGCAATCCCGTGGCCGACGATGCTGACCGTTTTAGGCTTGACGCCTGATATCGGTCGACACCGGACACGAACCCTGGATCCAGAGGACCCGGGGTCTTTCCCGTGACGTTCACTTCCTATCTGCCCTGCCAGTCACGACGGGGATTAATGTAATGTCATTGGCCTATAAAAGCTTAACGATCGGCGTTAAAACAAGGCCTTAGCAGCTCTATTTTTCCCTTATCATGTAAAATTAAACGTCAGTTAATAAAGAAGCATGTCAAATCATCTAATCTCGTGTTGTAAAACCCGCTGTTCCATCATAGATATAAATCCCCGGTTCCCCATTATGGATGATGGGCAGAAAGGAGACCGCCTTCAGAGCGATCATAATATCAATATTCATAATAGGATCCATTCTTCTGGTATTGGAGCTAAGGCCAATCCTCTCCAAGGAGAAACTTCTCCACAGGGGGAGGCTGAAGAACCACTACCAGGCATCCGGCGATCACCTGTTCGAGTTCGAAAACAGAACCATCACCACTTCAGGCTGGCTCTGGAAAACGTACTTCCCGCTGAATGAGACCATATCGCTGTATGAAAGGGGGCCGGCCATCGTGGTTAGAACCGAGCCAGGGACCATGGCGGACTAGGGGCTGCCACTATCCGTATCTGGATTTTGCCACGAAAATATATAAAAGATAAAAAATGCGAGTAGTTCCGGAGTTGTTCTGTTGGCCAGCAGGATTAAAGAAAAGATATCCGATTTCTTCCGTGCCACTGCAGTCCTAAGGGCAGAGATGCCGGAATGTAACGGATGTGGCATGCATTTCAACAAGGAGAAATACGGCCACGAATGCGAATATCCCGGATGCACCACAATTCTGTGTCCGAAGTGCAGGTTCTGTTCCAAGCACGCCCAGTGCCCGGACTGCGGCAAGCTGTTCCTGGTCGATACCGGACACGCGTGCGGGGATCCATACTGCGACAAGCTTCTTTGCCCCAACTGTGGACCATACTGCGAGGAGCATGCAGAACAGGAAGATACCTACGAGGATGAACGCTTCGAGTACTAGCGTTTGCCCTTTCTCTGGTTCAGGGCCATGCAATCCCGTTACCTAGCCCTTGCTCTATGGGTTCAGACGACCGGCTAACTAAATAACCTCAAAATCTTGCTTGACCCAGTTTTTTTACCTGGCCTGAAGCAATATGGGAACTGGCTTGACTACTCCTCTTCCAGCCAGGCCTCTACCTTCCTTACCCCCAGGACCGCGTCCCCTGCACAGGCATCTGCACCCATTTCCTTTGCGAGTTCATCGGTCGCTGCCGCTCCGCCCACGATTATCCTTACCCGATCACGGAGGCCGGCCTCCTCTATAGCCTTGACTACCTCCTTGGTGTAGGTTATAGTGGTTGACAGGAGGGCGGAAAGGCCGACCACCTGGGCGTCCTCCTCCTTGATCGCTTCCACAAATTTCTCGCTGGAAACATCGACGCCAACGTCCACCACATCGATCCCGGCCGCCACCAGCAAGGAGACAACCAAGTCCTTTCCGATATCGTGTAGATCGCCCTTTACGGTTCCTATGACGACCGTTCCCTTGGCCTCCACCTCATCCCCCTTCAGGGCAGGCTTTAGGATCTCCATGGCCTCCTTCATGGTCTCCCCGGCCATGATCAGCTCGGAGAAGAAGAACTCACCGCTCTCGTATTTGTCACCAACGTCCTTCATTGCATCTCCCAATGTATTGACCAGTTTTATCGGTCGGACGCCATCGTCAAGGGCATTCTGGACGCTATCCTTAATCCCGTCAATGTCAAACTCAAGCAATTGATTCTTGATCTTCTGATCATATTCCATTTCGCAAACTCTCCTGACCTGAGAGATAGGCTTGACAAAAGCCTGATATACTCCTTATTAGTGTTTCATTCCTTGGCCCCTTCTTCTCCAAGGCCTTTCGCACTAGACGTTTTCCCAGGCCCTGGATGCCAGGTCTCCATCGTACATATACTTTGAAAGCAGGCCTTCGGCCTTATTCTTCCTCTCCCGGTGGCCCTCCAGGAACTCAACCAATCGGTCGGTTAGCTCCTCCTTGCAGGCACCACAGAACCTCTCCCCGAGCCTGCATTCCCTGGCTCTTCTGTCCACCTCTTCATCCTCCCGCAGAAATAGCGTGTATAACCACTGGAACACCACGCACCGGTCCGGGTCACCACCCCTCTCCCCGTGCTCCTTCCTGGTTGCCCCTCCCCCGGTGAAGGCATCCCATATCTTCTCCCGGACCTGTTCGGGAGTGTCCGAGAGGAATATCGCGGTCTCCGGTCTTGACGCCGACATCTTCCCCCCCACCTCCAGCAGGCCGCTGAGCAACCTGGAATGAATTGCTCCTGGTTTTGGGTAACCGAGCTTGGGAGCAACATCGCGGGCCATCTTCAGGAAGCTATCCTGGTCAATTCCCATGGGGACTATGACCGGGGTTGGACCATCGACAAAATTTGCCAGTAAAAGATGGGCCGCCTGGATGGCCGGGAAGAAGCTCCACCCGATATTTCGGAGGACCGAGTCCCCGAAGGTGGCCTTTGCCGTGTTGAAGGTTATGTGTTTGGCTATTCTTGCCGCGGGGCGATATATGTTGGTGAACTCCAGATTGCTGAAAATAAAGGTCTTATCGGGATCGAATCCCACTGCGGCTATGTCCCTCGCATTTTGCTCTGCGAACTGCTGGGCTTTTTCGAAGGAAAGGTCCTGTTTTACGTAAAACTTCTCATCCGAGGTTAGCTGTATGTATACATCTGCATCGTACCTCTCCTGGAGCCAACGGGTTAACTCTAAAGGTATGTAGTGGGCTATGGTCATGTTTCCCGAGGGACCTCTCCCCGTGGACAGTGCAAACTTCCTTCCCTGGCCAAATCCATCGAGTATCCTGTCCAGGTCCCTGTGGGAAAAGAAGTATCTCCTCTTTAGATAGATATGAACCGGTTCCCGAAAACGTCCTAGTATCTCGGGACCTATTCTCTGCACACCGAATTCATCTATCAGCCTATCGTAGTCAACCTCACCCTCAACTTCCCATGGTGTAACAGTAAACACTGATTCATTAGATTCAGAACTCACCAAAACCCACCTTTCATCTTCTACGGACAGGAAGATGTAAGGGAATTACCTCTTGGAGGTTCTTACCCTGCCACGTCTCTGGCCGTAGCATTCCGGACAGACTTCCCAACGAAGTCCTCCAGAACCCTCTAAATTTTTCGTGTGATCGTCGCAAATGGGCCTCCCACATCTCTTGCATTCCCTAATAGTTAGGGTTTCACAGAAGGCGCATTTCTTTTTTCTCTTCTTTGAGAGGCCGAAAAAGAGGAAGCTAAGCATTTTACCACCCTAGGAAGGCGGACTCGGGTGCTATCATAGTCTTATTAATGTTTAGTGGGCCATAGCCAAAAGGAACGTTTTTGGCAGTATAAAAGTTATCAGATCATGGTCATCCCTTAGAAATACATGGAAGTCGAGATAATAACCGTTGGCTATGAGATCCTGGAGGGGGACGTCCAGGACACCAACTCCAGCTGGATGGCCAGAAAGATATCATCCACGGGCAATACGGTGGCCAGGATAACCATAATTCAGGATCAACCATCGGTAATAGCCAAGACCCTCAGGGAGGCCCTATCGAGGAGGCCCTCCCTAATACTCGTATCCGGCGGTCTGGGACCCACAAAGGACGACTTAACCCTTCAGGGCCTATCACTGGCCCTTGACAGAGAGCTGAAAATAGATCCCGGCGCTCTGGAGATGGTCAGCAACAGATATTCCAGGATACACCCCGAGGTTGCCCCTGATAATCTGATGACAGAGTCCAGAAGAAAAATGGCAAAGATCCCCGATGGGTCAAAGCCGCTACCAAATCCCGAGGGAGCCGCCCCGGGCGTACTGATAAAGGAGGGCGAAACCGCCATTATCTGCCTCCCCGGGGTACCCGATGAACTCAAGTCCATATTTAAAGGCTCCGTGCTTCCCACGCTCTCACGGATCGATGCCATAAAGATTCATTGCCTGTTTGTGGAAGGGATCGGTGAATCGGCTCTAGCTCCCGAGCTCAATCGTATAATGGAGGAAATGGGAGTGGAGATCCGGTCATATCCATCGAAGGGCAGAATTAGGCTCAAGATTTTAGGCGAAGAGGCGGATCAGGCGTCCCAACGGCTGGTTTCCAGGTTAGGAGAGGATGTCAGGGTCACGGAAATCTGACTTCACCCGCCCGAGATAAGATTGATATGCCCCACAGGGCGACATAACCAAAAGTGAACTCCAGATGGACTACTCGACCGACGGCCTGATTAGTGACCGTTCCATACTGATCACCGGTGCCGCTGGTTTTATCGGCAGCAATCTGGCCGAGATCCTGAGCCGGGATAACTCAAATTCGGTTATCATGGTCGATGATCTATCTAAGGGATCTAGGTCCAATTTGGATTGGGCGGAGAAACGCCCTAATTGCCGCTTTCACAGGCTGGATATTCGCGATTCGAAATCCCTTTTCGAACTACTGGAGGATGCGGACATCCTCCTCCACCAAGCGGCGGTGGCCAGCGTTCCCGCGTCCCTCGAAGACCCCATGGGGACCAATGACGTAAACGTTGGTGGGACCCTATCCTGTCTTGAGGGCTGCAGAAGGGCTGACGTCGGATCCATGGTTTACGCCTCCTCCTGCGCGGTTTACGGCGAGGCATCCGAACCGCCTCTATCTGAGAGCGAACCCAGTGAACCCATTTCCCCCTATGGGGTATCCAAACTGTCCTGTGAGCAATATGGCCTCATGTTTTCCCGAACCTATGGCCTTCGAGTAGCCGGACTGCGCTACTTTAACGTCTACGGCCCCAGGCAGGACCCCTCCTCTCAGTATGCGGCCGTGGTTCCCAAGTTCATCGGTAGGATGCTGAAGGGCAAACCACCGATAATATTTGGAGATGGAGAACAGACCAGGGACTTCATCTATGTTCAGGATGTGGCCAGGGCCAACTGCATGGCCGCGGAAAAGGGTAATCAGGAGGGCTCGGTATATAATGTGGCCGGGGGACGACCGGTGTCCATAAACAGGCTGGTCCGGGAACTAAACCGGGCCATGAAAACTGACCTCAAGCCAACCTACGGGGAGGAGAGACCGGGAGATATTCGCCACAGCTGGGCCGACCTCGAACTTATAAAGAGTGAACTAGACTTTGAGCCCGTATTCAGTCTGGACGAGGGACTGCAAAGAACCGTTTCCTACTTCAGGTCACGGAAGGTGAAATGATGCGAAGCGATGCTGTAAAAAAGGGAGTTGAGCGCATACCCCACAGGGCCCTGCTTAGAGCCTGTGGATTGAAGACCGAGGATTTCGACAAACCCCTCATAGGGATTGCCAATTCCTGGAACCAGGCGATACCCGGGCACGTCCACATGATGGACCTTCACCGGGAGATCGCATCCGGTATAAGGGAGGCGGGGGGCGTTCCCCTATCCTTTGGGGTGCCCTCGGTGTGCGACGGCATAGCGATGAACGTCGAGATGAGGTTTTCGCTCCCTTCCAGGGAACTGATAGCCGATTCCATCGAGACAGTCGTCAGGTCCCACTCATATGATGCCTGGGTAGGATTGACCAACTGTGACAAGATTACCCCAGGCATGCTCATGGCCTCGGGAAGGCTTGATATACCCTCCATAATGGTCACCGGCGGCCCCATGGAGGCCGGAAAATTAGATGATGAGAGGCTGGACGTCATATCCTGTTTCGAGGCCGTGGGAGGGGTGAAATCCGGGGGCATGACGGAGGAAAAGGGGGAGAAGATATCCGAACTGGGCTGCCCGGGTGCCGGGTCATGTGCAGGACTATTCACCGCTAACTCCATGGCCTATGTAACCGAGGCCCTGGGCATGTCTCTTACGGGCTCGGCCTCGGTACTGGCCCTAGATCCCGAGAGGAAGAGGATCGCCAGGAGATCCGGGGAACGGGTACTGGAGTTACTGGAGGAGGGTATTACCCCTTCCAGGATCATGACCGAGAATGCATTCGAAAACGCCATAAGGATGGATATGGCCATAGGCGGCTCATCCAATACGGTACTACACCTCATAGCCATCGCCAGAGAGCTTGGAATAGAGATAGAGATGGAGAGGTTCGACGAGATATCCCGTGATGCCCCCAACATATGTTCAATCAGGCCCTCCGGGCCCTATTTCATGGAGGACCTTCACAGGGCCGGAGGAGTCCCTGGTATACTCAGCAGGCTCAAGGATGACATAAAGCCCTCGCCCACCGTTTCTGGCATCGACATAACGGAATCAGCCAAAAAAGGGGAGGTCAAGGACGTAGAGGTAATCAGAACCAAGGATAACGCCTTCCACCCAGAGGGAGGAATCGCGGTCCTCAAGGGAAACCTGGCTCCCAATGGCTCGGTGGTCAAGCAACCGGCAGTGCCCGACAAGATGATGGTCCATGAAGGACCCGCCCGCGTATTCGATACCGAGGAGGACAGCATGGACGCCATCCTATCCGGAGATATAGACGAGGGCGATGTGATCATAATTAGGTTCGTGGGGGTCAAGGGAGCGCCTGGCATGCCGGAGATGCTCTCCCCGACCTCATCCCTAGTCGGAGTTGGAATGATAGAACATGTGGGTCTCATAACCGACGGACGCTTCTCCGGGGGCACCAGAGGATTATGCATAGGGCATGTGTGCCCTGAGGCCATGGATGGGGGGCCCATTGCCGCAGCTCGCGAAGGTGACACCGTTCGCATTGACATCCCCTCCCGCCGTCTGGACCTCCTAATAGACGAGGATGAGATGGCTTCCCGGATGGACATGGTTCCCAGAAAGATCGAAGAGATGTCGCAGAGGGAAGTTGGGGGATGGCTGGCCAGATATGCCGAGGCTGCAGGGCCTGCAGATAAGGGCGCATCGCTATCCAGTCTTGAATGAACACTTTCCTCAGGACCCGGTCTAATGGATTAGGTTCAGGCCTCGGTTCGGTCGAAGAAGATCACTATGTCCTCCGAGTGAACGGCATCCAGACCAATACTCACCATGGTGGTGACATTTGGGCTGCCGGGACCAAGCTTGGTAGGATTGAAGGTAAGCTCAATCGATATCAGGTC
>CAZUNO010000030.1:0-9528 GCA_964621445.1 Hadarchaeota archaeon (SeqCode)
CTTCAATAACTAACTTGATTGTTTTGTGAGGATTTGTCGAACGCTGTCCTTGCCGGATTTGTTTGGGCAGCAAGCTGTTTCAAAAGAACTTGAAATGAATACATTTTATAGTGGGCCGTTTCAAATTTACTTGAAGTGGTATCGTGGTAATAGGGATACTCCAGGCCGGCATTGACGCCCTAGCCAGATATCTATCAGAGCACGTGCTCACCTGTCTTATACCTGCTTTTTTCATCGCCGGGGCCATTGCCGCCTTCGTCTCCAAGCAGAGTATCCTCAAATATTTTGGTGCCCAGGCCAAAAAATATATTTCATACTCCGTTGCATCCGTCTCCGGGGCCATCCTGGCGGTCTGCAGCTGCACCGTCCTCCCAATGTTCGCCGGTATCTACAAGCGCGGGGCGGGCATCGGTCCGGCCTCGGCGTTCCTGTTTTCAGGCCCGGCGGTCAACATCCTTGCCATCACACTCACTGCCAGGGTGCTTGGCTGGCAGATGGGTGCCGCTCGGGCCGTGGCTGCCATCTCGATGGCAGTGATAATCGGCTTAACTATGGCTACCATTTTCAGGCAACATGACCAAAATACACAGTCCAATAGCGAATTTCAGTATCATCAAGAAAACGTCGAGGAAAAACGGTGGCCTTCACTCACTGTGTTCATTGCTCTTGTCGCCATCTTGGTCGTCGCCACCACCAATGTCTCCTGGATGATAAAATTCCCCTTTATCTATGCGTTCACCATCATCATCACCATCCTGCTCATCTTTTACTATAGCAGAGGAGAGGTTAAGGAGTGGGGGAACCAGACCTGGGGCCTGGCCAAACGTATCGTTCCCATTTTGCTGGGCGGTGTTTTTCTGGTGGGCCTTATTGGCGGTATCGCTGCACAGTTCGTGGACGCCCCGGCCGAGGAGGCGGTGGGCGTGCTAATAAAAGACTATATTGGGGGGAATAGTCTCATCTCCTGTTTTACGGCTTCCATCATCGGGGCGGTGCTGTACATGCCGACGCTGCTGGAGGTTCCCATCGTCAACACCCTATTCGGTTTCGGATCCGGCATCATGGGAGCTGGCCCGGCATTGGCCCTGTTGCTGGCTGGGCCCTCATTGAGCCTACCGAACATGGTGGTTATCGCCCGAGTGATGGGACTGAAAAAGGCAGGTGTTTATATCCTGCTCGTGGTTTTGATATCAACTATGGTTGGATATCTGTATGGAGGGATGGCATGAAGAAATGTTGCTTAACTGAAAATATTGAGGTTGAAATTCCGGATGAAATCGAGCGAGAAGTGGAAGAGAGCGGCGGCTTTGAAAAAATATGCTATTCCCTCTCAGAGCTGGACATCGAAAACCTTGCGGAGACGATTAAGATACTGGGAGACGAGAAACGGCTGGCCGTTCTATACGCCTTGGACCGCCAACGGATGTGCGTATGCATGATAGCAGAATTGACGGACTCTACCTATTCAAAATGCTCGTATCATATCACGAAGATGAAAGACGCCGGACTCATTGAACCGGAACATCTCGGAAACTACATCATCTATTCGCTTACCTCTTATGGAAGAGAGATACTCGCGCAGCTGAAAAAGATACAGGAGATAAAACATGGATGAAATGACCAAAGAAATTACTGGTAATGTGCCCCCGGTGGCTGGGCACACTGGAGGACGAGAAAATATGACCCCCTTTGCACCGGAGAGGTTGAAAGTAGGAGGGAAAAATACATGAAAAGAATAGGGATATTGCCCTGCTCGGGGGCCTGCAACGTGGGCATGATGTCCACGAGAACGGTCGTGAACATCCACGGCGAACGGGACGACAGCGATTTCGTGTGCGCCCTCGGGCTCCCCCTGGGCATTGAAGGCATCATACAGCAGGGAAAGAGCAGCGACCGCTACATCGCAATCAACGGCTGTCCGGTAAGATGCGCGAGCAAGGCACTGGAAAGCGCAGATATACCGGTCGACATGGAAATTGTCATGACCGAGCGATACGGCATCAGAAAGAACAAGAATCTCAAGGACGACGAAAAAATGGATGACGTCATACGAGATGTAAAGAGTTTGATTGACGAGCTCCAGTTGGAGCAACGAAGGAATGTGAAAAAATGAAAATAGAGATATTGGGAACCGGCTGCCCGAAATGCAAGTCAACGGAAAAAGTGGTCCGGCAGGTCGCCAACGAGCTGGAAATGGACATAGACATCCAGAAAGTCGAAAGCCTTGACCAGATTATGGAGCGCGGCGTGATGATGACGCCGGCCGTTGCCGTCGATGGCGAGATAAAGATCGTTGGTCATGTACCCAGTCCGAGAGAGATACGAGAGCTGCTGGAGGAGGCAGGATAGCATGCGATTGCTGGAAAAATGGTTCCCCGAGTTCGCCCGGGAACGGGGCTGCCCTCGCTACGGTAGTCGGTGTCCTCATAGAGGTACCCGTGATGCTGCTCTTGGTCAAGATATGCCTGCGAACTCGTCAATGGTTTGAGAGTTCCGTTGAGGACGAATCATGAACACCGGCGGGGTGGTCCTACCCCGCGTGGTCTCCTTGGCTCTCGAACGCGGGGGGCACCATCCTGGGAGAGTTTAGAGACGTAGTCCTTGACACCTGGGGTCACCCAGAGATGTTTCCGTGTGTCACCTATCATGGGCGGGGCTGTAGGATGGTCCCCACTGACTGGTGCGGCAGCCGCTATGTGTATGGCGGAGGATGGGATTGACGGCCGGTACTCCTCCATGATCTCGCCGAGGATCTGAAATGCAGAGCGTAGTGGAAGATCTGAGATGGGTCGAGGAAGAACCCAGGGGACTCTGCAGCTGTTCCCATGGGCGCTACCGAGCCCCGCGTCCAGTTCAATCCTACCGGTCTCCCTGCAAGACGTCAGTTCGGGGCAGCATGGAGGAACTATTGAAGAAGGAGGGGCTTGAGAAGGAGCACGAGATGAATGTGAGATGAGGGTGTTGGGCATTTCGGGCAGTCCGAGAGAGGGTGACAAC
Organism: Hadarchaeota archaeon (SeqCode); assembly: GCA_964621445.1. GTDB lineage: Archaea > CAYQAE01 > CAYQAE01 > CAYVLA01 > CAYVLA01 > CAZUNO01. The sequence continues at coordinate 2,998 of CAZUNO010000030.1, forward strand.
ACGGAGTACTTATTGAAGGTGGCGCTGGAGGCCATAAGTGACAGCCGCGGGAAAAGTGAACTTATGCGTCTAGCCGATTACGAGATTGAACCCTGCAGGGGGTTGTTGGGGCTGCCTGGAAATAGGTGAATGCACGATAAAGGACGGCATGCAAGATATCTGTAAGAAGCTTATCCAGGCTGATGGCATCGTGCTTGCTAGCCCCGTCTTCTTCAACAACGTGACTGGTCAGACGAAGGTCTTCATGGATCGGACATGGTGCATTCGCGGGAGACTGTCCAACAAAGTCGGCGGGGCGGTTGCCGTGGGGCGTCGCTTCGGGATCGAGGGAGCGATCGAGGCGAGAAATGCCTACTTCCTCAAGCACGGCATGATGATGGCTAATCGGGGTGTGAGCGGCTTCGCCTTTGAAAGGGATGACATCCTGCGTGATAAGCCAGCTGTGAGTGACGCAGCGCAACTGGGAGAACGTCTAGTCGAGTTGGTCGGGACTCTGGCATGACTTGCTGCTAGAACCGCACAGTGCTGATTTGTGAGGCCTTCCCCAGAAGGAGCGATAATGGCGGTTGGCGGTCTGAACCGCTGTTATTGTTCAACGGCCCAGCAGTTGAAGGCTCGCTGCCTAACTTGGTCTCGGGTCTATGGGGCGGGGCTGGGAAAAGGGACCAGTAGAGTGTAGGAAACCCCGAAGGGCATACACGGTGTCTGGTTACTTGGGAGAATCCGAGCTAGGATGCTGATGATGAGCTTTGCCATGGACGTGCTCCTCCTTGGTTGTATGGGCATGAAGCTTTGACGAAGGGCACGAAGGGCCGGAGGCATACGGTTGTATCCTGCCGGAATCCCCTACCGCCTCCTCCCGATGGCATAGAATATGGCGTTGTACTTGAACAGTATCGGCTTCGAGCCGGTCAATATCCCCCACCCCGGGGTGCACTCCGACCTCCACGGATAAGCCCGCAGCGTCAGGATGCTGCGAAACCTTCGCCCGATGCGGGGATCCCCTCCCTGGGCCTCGAGGCCCGAAACGATCAGATGCCTCCATGTACGCTTCGCCGTGTCATGGACCGGGCACAAACCTCCGAACTCAGGACAAGGCAGCTGGGCCCCAGCCCTGAACCCCACATAGATATCGACCTCAAGCTTCCCGGTGTCAAAGTCCACATCCTCAACAAACCACGGCTCCTTCAAACCCAAAATCCTGCTAAAAACATCCTCCAGAGTCATGCCAACCCAAAACACACCCGAGCACAAAAAAGCTTATCCACAGTATAAAGAGGGTCGGGAGTGGGTTTTGTTTGGTCTTCTTTTTGTTTTTTGGTGCCTGTTGGGCTTTCTTTGACCTAGGTTTATAGTTTCTGGTGGTTATCGGTCTGGAGAAGGCTGTAGGTGAGGAGGTTAGGCCTGGCCTGGACCCCGGTAGGCCCCGGCCACATCTTGGTGCTGGTCCCACCTCTCCAGCCGGTAGAAGTTGAACAGGTCCTGGTCACTGCCCAGATAGGTGGGGTAGTTTGTGTACGCCCTCCTCCTAAGCTCCGGTATAGCGTGGCTTGGCTCGGGCAGGCATCAGGGGTTCTTCCTTCTCGGTGCATAGACCATGGGGCGGGAGTGGGTGATGTTGGATGTGTTGTCCAGTGTTCTCTGTATCCTTGCCTGTACTAGTCGCATTATCTCGGGGTATGTGTACTGCCTGGGCCCGGTCTGCTTCTCCCTCCTCTTCCGCAGCGCTCTCAGAACGTTTTTCCTGGGTCTCCGAATGTCCTGTGTCCTCCCAGGACACCACTGGTCCAGCCTCTTCTGTATCCCTGTCTCTATATCTTCCAGCAGCCTCCGTGTTCTCTCTTCAGGGCTGCCGGCTACCTGGCGGGCCCTGGCCTCGGTGAGGGAGAGTGTTAACAGGTCCTGTCGCCTTGTTGGTCTCAGGAGCTGTTTCCAGCTCTCGGTGTCGGACCCTGTCTCGGTTTCTGACACCTTTACGTACCCCAGGGTGCAAAAGTTTGTATATATGTGATCAAGCCTCTGGGAGGCGTATTTCCTTAAATCTGTGCTTTCAGGGCTCTAAACACCTATCCAACCCTTATTTGAATTAATATCCGAAGATAAGCCCTTTTGCTAGCCGTATTCAAGAAAATAAACCCTAAGCGACCCCATTCCCAACCCTCTAAACTGTATAGAACTAAAAAAAACAACACGAAGGCTATGAACGAAGTTCATAACCCTCATGAATTATCATAGAAGAAAGAGAATAATAGGCTTTTTACTGATTTTAGTTTCACCAGAAATTAATCCCCCAGAACCGCAACGACATAATGATTCCAATCGCTATAATGATCAGACCAAATATCCACTGCATCCACTTTCCCGCTTTCACATACTTATTCCCCATTTTTCCTCGAACACTACTAGTAACCGCACACAAAGGAATAATTGGGATACCATGACCTAGACCAAACACAAACAACATTAACCCACCAATCAACAATGGGATCTGCTGAGAAAGCAAGAGAATAAACACCGGCATCATCAATGATATCGCACAAGGAGCCCAACCAATAGAAAATAATACTCCCAAGAAAAACGCTCCCACATACACTGATCTCTTACTTAATCTAAAGAATAATTGTTGACCTCTCTCCGTCATCCCCGCATTCTTCTCCGAACCAGAATCCTTCTTAATGTATTCTTTCAATGGCATAAACACATTGATGCCCAGAACCACTAAAATAATTCCAGAGATCAAATAGAACAAGGCCGAAGCTTTAATGAAAATATTTAACGAAGAAATCACCAAACCAAAGACAAAAAACACTAATGCCATGCCCAACGTAAAAACAATCCCAATCCATATCCCTTGAACAGAGATCTTCTTCAATTTTCTATCTTGTTTTTCATTGTCTTTCTGAAGAGAGCCGACATAAGATATCATTGCGACAAGAAGCGCAATTGAACACGGTGATAACGCGGTAAGAATACCTAATCCAAATATTCCAATGAACGTAATGCTTTCATCATAAATCTGTCCCTGAAACCCCTCCCATCTTCCTTCAACTATTTTTTGTACATCTTGAGAAAGGGATTCGGCACTCTGTATCCCATCAATAGCGCCTTTGCTCATTAAATAAATATGATATACACCAACAACATTCTGGTTCGTATCAATAAGTACAAGACAAGGGTTGGAAAATGCACCATCAACTGTCCAGTATCTCTGATATGGATTGGCAATAGTAAAAGGACTAAAATCTTCAACCCAAGGCCAACTCACGTTCACATCAAAATCCCGTTCTGCCATCTCCTTACCAGTCACTGAGTATGGATTTTGCCTGATGTTTATTGTGATAACAGTAACATTCTGATTGGATTTAGACAGTTTTTCAAGTTCGACTATCTGACCTTTCATCTCCTTTAGACATTCAATACAAACTGGTTCTTCCACTTGTGTAAAATGAACGATAACAACATTTCCTCGGTAGTCACTTAAAGAGAATTCAACCCCATGTTCATCAATTGCTGTGAAATCTGGTGCAGGTTTGACTTCGTATTGGTCAGAAGAAACCACTGGTAAAAATAGTGAAACAACTAAAACAATCAGGATAAATGTAAACAGGATATCTGATCCATATTTCATTATATCTTTTCCTTGTTTGTATGATGGTAATAGATTGCATCCTTGATCCAGCCTTCAATCTCAGATTCAGTCATATCTCCTTCCCAAGCATGCCAAGCATATTCTACTTTACCATCGTTTTCAATCAAAGTAATAATACCGGTTAATGCTATGTAATGCGGTGCCCCATCAGGGTCATAGATTAATGAGCTGTATCCCTTCATCATAATATCGCCTCCAAGGTCAACATCTAAATCATAGAAATACACACTGTCCTCATATTCTTCTGATAAGGCAATAACTCTCTGTGCTTGAGGATCACACCAGGCACATGTATGTCTATGCACGACAAAAACAACACAATTACTTTTCAAACTGTCAATTACCCATTGAGGATGAGAAATAGATCCATTTATAGGATGATCTACCCAAAAGTCATTATCACCTGTTCCAAGTGAATGTACTGGCTTGTAATCATCAAGCCATGCTCCAGTGTTTTGATTATTGTTATTACCATCTGGAACGGTATTGTTATTACCATCTGGAACGGTATTGTTATTTGGTTCATCAGAAGACCCAGATAAAACAAAAAAAGCAGCAGCAACAATAACTACCACAATAACTACAATAACTACAAATTTCATCGTTTTTCGCTGTTTTTTCCCTTTTTTAGGTAAAACCTTAATAGATGATTCATCAACATCCTCTATTTTTTTATTATGCACATGCTTCAAATGAGCTTTAAGATTCTCTTTTTTTAGTTTTGTTTTACATTCAGGGCAAATAACCCATGTATCCGCGTTGTTATTTTTACTCATTACGTAATCACCGCAGATTTTCCTCGCCATCGAAGAACTTTTGCAAACTATTCCAATAACTTTTTAATCTCATTCGGACTGGGAACATGTCCCGCGATCTTCACCTCACCGTCTACAGTTACCGCAGGAGTCATCATCACACCACGGTTGACAATGTCCTGTAGATCTTCAACTTTCACAATCTCAGCTTGAATTCCTAGTTCGTCAATAACCTGTTTTACATTTTTCTCAGTTTTTTTGCATTTTGGACAACCAGTTCCTAATATTTCTATCTTCATCCTAAAACCTCCATAAATTATTCCTTTTCTATACTATCAATCAATTCATAGCCCCTGCCTGCCTCCCCACGGGGTCCAAACAAATGGCCCCATAGTAATCCGGAGGTCGGGGCTCCGGGCTCTCCACCTCAAATACCAGAGACTCCCACTTGAGGACGTTCATGGTCCCCGACGAGAAGGAAACCGTGGCAGAGGGTTCGTTGGAGAAGGCCTCGACAGTGACCTCGAAGGCCATCCTCACCCACTCCCCATCTGTGACCCCTACCGGGCCGGATGAGTTACCGTCCTCTCCACGATCCCAAATGCATGCCATGCTGCAGCAGGCCAGGACCAGTGCTCCCAGAGCGACGAGCATCTGAATAGGTCGTCTTGAACGGCCCAGGGGGCCAGAATCGCATTGGGATCTGTCTGGGCGAGATTTTTCAGGCATGTCTCTACAAGTCTCCCCGTCACCTATTTCAAGGCGGCTTGAAATATATTATGTGAGGCTAAGGCTTTGAGAAGGAGATATCTTGGAGATTCCAGAAGTCGTGCGAAAAGAGCTTGAGAGGCGAGGCGGCATAGAAAGCCTGATTGGATGTCTCCCAGATGCCGAGACCGTTGACAGACTGGTCGGGATCCTGCAGATACTATCCGATCCCATCAGACTCAAGATCCTCGGGCTTCTGGAAATCCAACCCCTCTGCCCCTGCATACTGACTCAAGCGGTGGGGGTAAGTGACTCAAAACTCTCCTACCACCTGTCCGCATTGCAGCAATCAGGTCTGATAAAGGGCAAGCAGAGGGGCAGGTGGATAGTTTACAGCCTAACACAGAAAGGCCGGGATACCCTGGAGACGATCAAACACCTACGCTGATTCTGGTTGGCGCCTTCATCATTCTCCAAGTCTTTCTTGATCTGGCGTATTAGGGACTGGCCACATCACGGGCAGGGCATATGACATAGGCTAGGTTTGGGTTGCGCAGCAAGCATTCATCTTTGCGCCAGCTGAATCAAAAGATGCGCGGGTCTTCCCCCCACTTGGTTCATGCGGGGAGGTAGGGAATCGCATATCAAGGACAGTCCGGCGTTAGGAATCAGAGAAAAGTTAAAATGGGCTGTGGGACATTTTTGTTTGGTTTTTTGTTTTGAGTGGTGTTTGGAGGTTTTTGGTCCAGGTGGCGTAGGATAGTTGGGTTAGGTTGTAGACACATATTCTGGTTATTATCTCTAGTTTTCTTCTGGTTTTGATTTTTCTGCGTAGAGGTGTGTGGAATCTTCTTTTCAGAGATGAGAACACGGTTTCTGACATGCATCTCTTGTGGTACTCCTCCAGCCATGCCTGTGGGTCCTGGATGAATGACAGGAGCATGTCTTGGTAGGGTTTGGATCCCTTGCTGTTGAGAGTGGAGTCCTTCCGGGGGTAGAATCTGGGAACACCTCCCAGCGCGGCTACCTGGGTGTAGTTATCCCTGGACAGGTAGGCACCGTCTCCACACACCGTGTCCACTGCGTTGTGTCTCCCTGCTAGCTCTTCTAGCAGTGGGTTGAGGGCTGGGGATTCGTGGCCGTGCATGGAGTCCAACACTCTGAACCTGGATAGCAACCCGTACCTCTCGCCATGCAGACCGGTTTCTCGAACACCGCGTACTTTCTCTTACCAACCAGGTAGTTCTCCCAGTTATCCTTGATCGGGGTAGAGAGACCGGTGCCGTCCACCGCGAAATCTCGCTCTCCTGCTACCGCTTCCACGGTGAGGTCGAACACACCCAACAACACCACCGTGACCTCCAGGTCACCGTAAGCACGCTCCACATCCTTGTACCCCGGTACATCGACCAGGCCCAG
>CAZUNO010000030.1:9628-27758 GCA_964621445.1 Hadarchaeota archaeon (SeqCode)
GACCCCTGTACCTGACCCGGGGACCGAGGTCAAGGAACGCCCTGTCCACAGCTATAGCTATAGACTCCAATACGTCAACCATCTCATGGACCTGAGCCCGGTCATAACCCGGCCAGTTCCGGGTAGCCGGCTTCCTCGCCCGGTAGAAACCCTTCTCCCTACCCTTCTCGGTATAGGTGTTCAAAGTCAAAACGAGCTGCCTCCATCTCTTCCCGGCCATAGGTAGCCAGACATACACAAAGACCCAGAAGCCCTGTGTTGTCAGGGTTAGCAGTAAGTTAGAGATATAGACATACAACCAACAGAGAGAAACTGGTATGTGGGATAAAATCATAGTGTACAGGGTAGACGACAAATCTAAATCCGTACAACTATCCAGAGCCCTACACGGATACAAAGACAGATCCAACCACGGCAGATACACCTACAAGAGAAAAGGACTACTAGACAAAATAGCCAACCAACAAATAATCAACGGAGTACTACTAATCAAAGAACAAGACACCCACAAAATCACCCACCTACTCAAAAAATACCAAGCAAAATACTACACAGCAACCCTAGACCCAAAACCAAAACAACCACACAAACAATAATGTCCCACAGTCGTTAAAATGAAAAGACTAACCAATTATGCAACACAGCACTTTGAAACCATCAACACTTCAATTTAGAAATATCTCTGACTTTCTCCATAAATTCTAGGACGGAAGGATCGCTAATACTGTAGATAATCTTTCGACCTTTCCTTTCTTTTTCCACAAGACCACACTTGTGCAGGCTTTTGAGATGGTGTGAGATGAGGGTTTGTTCCTTTTCCAAGCTTTCCATGATCTCGTTGACACATCTCTCTTCTTCTCTCAAAAGCTGGAGAATTCTATACCGTATTTCGCTACCGACACATTTGAGGAGCTCTATCTCATTTTCTTCTATCTCGTTCATTTTCAACCCTACCTCTGTCGGAGATTATTGGAAATATTTTCTCGTCCTGTTTGCTATGGCAACCAGAGTCAGCATCACGGGGACCTCTACTAGGACCCCCACCACCGTAGCGAGAGCGGCTCCTGAAGTTATTCCGAAGACTGAAATTGCTACGGCCACAGCCAGTTCGAAGAAGTTGCTCGCGCCGACCTCCGCTGCCGGAGCGGCGATCTTGTGGTCCAGACCCCAAAGATAGGACCATCCGTACGCTATGGAGAATATGGTGAATGTGAAGATCGTCAAGGGAATCGCAATTAGCAGGATGTGAAGCGGATTATTAATTATAATATCTCCCTGGAATGAGAACAGAAGTACCAATGTAAGCAAGAGCCCTATAATCGTTAAATTTCCCATCCTTTCAAGAAATACGTTTTCAAACCATTTTTTCCCTTTTTCACTTATGAGATATGTTCTTGATAAGTAACCTGCGGCTAGGGGGATTCCGATATAGAGGACTACCGAGAGTATTAGAGTATCGTAAGGCACTGAGATACCCCCAATCCCGAGAAGGAAAGTGACGAGCGGGACATAAGCAACCAAAAGAATAAGATCATTAGAGGCGACCTGAATCAGGGTGTAGGCAGCATCACCATCCGAAAGGTAGCTCCACACAAACACCATCGCGGTACAGGGAGCTGCCCCTAGTAACACCGCTCCCGCTATGTATTGACTTTGCAGAGTTGGTGAAATAAACCCGCTAAACACGATCGTCATAAAGAACCAGAACAATCCGTACATGATAAAGGGCTTTATCAGCCAGTTAGAAGTCCACGTCACCAAGAGACCTCGCGGTTTCTCTCTCACGCCCAGAATACTCTTAAAATCGATCTCAGCCATCGCCGGATAGATCATGAACCAGATCAGGATCGCGATGGGAATGTTCACGTGGGCGTATTCAAACTCGCCCAAAGTGTCCGGGATCAAAGGGACGAACCTGCCCAAAGCAACACCGACGATTATACAGATAGCCACCCATATCGAAAGATATTTCTCGAAGAAGCTAAGCTTTCTCCCAACATCTTCGGCTTCCTTCTCAATTTCTTCTTCAACCACTAAACCAACCCCTCACATTCAACAAGCATTAATATAGATTCATATAAAAACCTAATCATATAAAAACTGATCGCTTTCCCGATGCAAAGTAATTTCGAGGATTGGGACTATACCTACGATCAGGGGGCCATTTCCCTGTCTGCCGAAGATATGAGTATCACCGTTCCGGAGCTTCCAAGAGGGAAGAGGCACAAGTGGTTCCAGACTCATGGGTTATTGGAGGAGTTCATTTCCTGGCAGGAGGAGACCGTCTACCATATGGCCCTGGAGACCAGGGAGGCAATTCACGAAATCAATCCCGATTTATCACTAGGGGTCCTGGGATTTGAGGATGATTGCTGGTTACATCTAAACATTTTGAGGGGCTTTTCCACTACGGATAAGAGGATAACGGCGTGGCACGAGGATTCCTTCTGGGGAGGGTACAAAAGGTCCAAGATAGATGATAATCATGAGGATTTTGCAAGGCTTGGATAAATGGTAAGGTGATAGCTGGACTCTGGACCTACGAGCTGGATCCCTACCAGCTTCTATTCAACATGGCTTACGCCCTAATATAACGGCACCTTTTGGATCTATCAACACGGGAGGCAGCCCTGGGCCTTGGGTAGCAAGGAGGAGTATCGAGAGGCCTTCCGGCTTCTACAAGATCATATCTGTCCCGGTACGCCAGACTTCCTACCGTCCTTCTACATATATCCCGGCGTGGAGTTGATGCCCTGGGTGAATGAATTTGGGGCCTCTGCCATCATCAACTCCGACGTTGGGGCCACTGAGATGGGATTGGCATCCTCTACCCTGGAAATCTCGCCCACCATATCCAAATTCAACTACACGGGGGAGGATATGGAAATCGAACTTCGGACCAATACCACCCTTCCGCTGGAAGAGGACGGATTCATCTATGGCCTGGATATTATTGACATCGAGGCTACCAGGGCCTGGAGCATCATGCATGAGCTTGAAGATCTAGTTAACAGAATGGTTCTCCTTGATTTGGCGTCCAACAAATCTCTCCGGGAGGAGTCGAAAAAGGCCCACCTCTTTTTCGGGCAAGGAAATTATGAGCTGGCTGCTAGGGAGGCAAACCGATCCCTGGCTGAGACCTATGATCTAGCATTGAATAGGACCTGGCCCCTGGTGTAGGAAAGCCTGGCTAATCCCAGAAACACCACGATTCCGTTCATAATTGTAAACAAGATAAACATCGCCAAGAGATGCCTGGAAGAGGAAGAGCAGGCCAAATGGAGGATGTACATGCTGAAGGCCCTAAATGATTGGGTTGAAATACCCGAAGCAACTAGCTATCTTCCAACTGCCACCATTTTGTGCCTGTTTTTTTGAGCGGGTATATGGGAACGGGCACCAATGGGCCGAGAGCAGCTACTTCCAGGGGAGAAAGCGCCCGTTCCGTTTTCATGGGTCCGCGGAGATCTTAGTCTGGAGGATAACAATCTCCGTCATGTGCTCGGAATCAAGATGGCATTTGATGATTGGTTCTCCCCCTGTTATTGGGCTGGATATTGCTTCTTGGGATGGGATTGGGGGTTCCTGGCCTGTGCTCCTCATATATTAGCGCGATACCCACGGAGCCGGTACTTGACAGGGCTATGGGTTTTCCTGGGCCGTCTCTCATGCCGTCTACGTCGCTCAGATATATTGACCCTCCCCCTACCATCCCAACCGCGGTGTTCCCTATCTTGACCACCGAGGACTCGCCTTCCGGTGCAGAGAGGTGAAGATATTTTATTATCCACTCCCTGTCCGATCTGGCTGGGATGATCGGGGTATTCCTTTGGGGTTCCTCGAAGTATTCGGCGACGATCGGCATATGACAAGACTCAGTTTTATGGTTATAGGCCGAGTCAGGTGCCTTGTTAATCTTATCTATACTCTATATATAATACCAATTATAATATATAGTCGAGCTTGCCTACTCGTCCCTGGATTCCACTCTGGACATACGAGAGGTCTCAACCGCCTTGTACATCTTCCTGCGAACCATCAGGGACCATAAAACGTAGCTGGAGACGAAAAGCGTCGCCGTGGTAACCGACCACTCTATGACGAAGATCCACCACAGTGCCTTGTTCTTTTCCTCTATGGCTATCTTCTCTGCCTCCTTGAGATAGTCAAGTCCCTCCTGGATGAGATCGTGGGCCTCGTTGAAGTCCTCGTCAAGATAGGCGTCGGATGCGTCATCCCAGTATTGACGGACCCTGTCGGCCTCCGTCTGGACCCTTTCCACGTGAGCTCCCAGCCTGTCCACGAAGTTCATTACAGATATCAGATAGGCCATCTTGTCCCTCAGGTTGCCAAACTCGGTCTTGAGACTGTGGAAGATGTCCACATCCTCGATCAGGTCCCTCTTCATGGTGTAGAGAATCAGATTGGTGACGATGTCACCGGCGTAGGGATTGTCCCTCCCGAACCAGGTCACGGAGGCTATTATGGACCCGGAGGTCATGGCTCGCCCCTGGCCGTAATCCCAGACGGTTAGAAAGGGAACGTCCGTGTATCCCGGGTGGTTGTCGACCTGGTAGGCGAGTATGCCGGACCCCTGCCTGGCTATGATGAACCTGGCGGTGAACCCCACCGCGCTTTCCACGTCGTAGGGGATGAATGGGGTGAGGACGGGATCCGGGAAGTCCCGGTTTATCCTTACCCGGTAGCTCTCGATCAGGGATTCCCCGCCACCGTGTTTGTCCACCACCGCCGGCGCGTCGTTGGGAAAGGCCTTCTGGGTCTGGGAGTTGGCCCAGGCGTTGTGTATCTGGGCAATCTGACTAAAAACGCTGGCGTCGTTCCATCCGCCCCCTCCCTCCTGGATCCGATCGTGCATCCACCTGTCCTGTTGATCGGTGAAGATGTAATACTCGGGGGAGTTGAGCATGATGTAGTCGTACTTCTGCATGTCCTCGTAGGTCCTGGGGAAATATAGTCGGACCATTCTCTGCATGGTCTCCCAGTCCGCACCGCGGGTCATTACTGGTGTATAGTCCACGAGAGGTTCCTTGTCTAGCAGTCCCCTTCCCGTTAACATGCCGATTAGTAGGGTGTTAACCTGCTCCCCGGCCAGGGAAGCGGGTATTGAAAGAGAATATAGAAGGACGAAAAATATCCCGATCCAAAGGCGATTTCTATCATTCATGGACCGAATAAAACCAATTACTTGTCGTAAAAAGGTTTTCTTTCTCCGAGGCATAACCAGGAGGACCATGCCCACTCACCGAGGGCAGCCATAATGCAAAAAATATCTAATCGGCGGCAAAGCCGTGAAATGGCGGTTCTGTCCAGGCGGGATGTTTGGGTGTGATGTATTGATTCCATTCGGGATCAAAATACCCTGGACATTCGCATTTGCGGCGATATCCAAATTCCCTGGGTTGACCGTAAGTGACCGAATCTGTTATCCTTGATCGGGTGGCGGGGCTAGGGGTTCCATTGAATCTTGATCATGGATTGCGGTCCGAAGGGTTGTTATCGTTGGTGGGGATCCCCGACAGGTCAAAATCTGGTTCTTCAAGGGATAATGGAGAGAATGAGATACGTGCCAGGATAGGTTCCCATGCTCCGTCCGGATGAGACCTTGATCCTGATAACCGATACCGATATCTCCTAACGGGGGAGCTAGGGAATTAGTGGTGGTTTCTTCCCAGCGTTTGTTCGTGTTCTCCCCCCGAAAGAATGAACCTGACTTGGAACTCGAGCTTAATAGTTTGGAGGCGGTGGCCGAGAACCTTGTGGGCGAGATGGCACTGGTGGCCGAGCTGGATGGGAGAAAGGTGGAGCTGCTCAGGTGCAGTGACTCCCTCTCCAGCAGGTTCAACAGGATGGCAAAGTCCCTAAACGAGGCCAGAAAGGAGGATAAGCAACCTGAGTTCGACCTGGAGGAGGAAGAGGAACGCGTATGCCCCACCTGCGGTAGGCTGTTACCAGAGAGGGGGAGTTTCTGTCCCGCATGGTTGAAGAAGACCAAGGTCCTGGCCAGGTTCTGGAAATATATCAAGCCTCACTGGAGGAGGTTGACCCTGGTCAGCGTCCTCATCATGGTGGGAACTGGTATGAACCTGGTGCCCCCGTATCTGGTTAAGATACTGGTGGACGATGTCCTGCAGGGCGAGGGCGGTACGGGCCTATTGCTTAGCCTGGGCATGAGTCTGGTGGGGCTGGGCATCACCAGGGGAAGGTTGACCGCATGGCTGGGGGCCAGGCTGTCGGGAGGGGAGAAACAGCGAATATCCATAGCCAGGGCAATTCTCCATGGCCCCAATTTCCTGATCCTTGGCGAGGCCACCTCCCTGGTGGATACGGAGACCGAGGAGCTGATACAGGAGGCGTTGACGAGGCTAATTAAGGACATGACTACTTTCGACATCGCCCACCGGCTCTCAACCCTCAAGAACGCGAGTCGACTTCTGGTCATCGAGGATGGAAAGAAGGCGGAGTTTGGAACCCACGAGGAATTGCTGGCCAAGGAGGGTACCTATCACAAGCTGGTTAACATTCAGTCAAAGCTTTCGGGCATAAAGGCGGTGGACGGGTAGGAGGTGACTGGAGTTGGAAACCAAGCACAGCACGGTGAGGGAACCGGTCTATGACTTCCTGGACCCCTCAAAAATCAGGCTTTTCACCGACGGGTCCGGAAGGGTCCGGCTTGTGGTGAAGGACGATAGACGCTTCCCGGAGGTTAAGGTTGTCCGGGCCTTTCCGCTCTCCTCCCCTGATGGATACCTGGGTTTCCTCGACGGCAAGGACAAGATCATCGAGCTGGTCAAGAACCCCTCGAGAGATGGACAAGGGATCCAGAGAACTGGCCAGGGAGAGGCTTGAACGCCGATACTTCACGCCCACCATACAACGCATAGAGGACATCAAGGAGGAGTTCGGCGCCGTCTATTACCGGGTGCAGACCGATAAGGGATCCAGAAGGTTCGTGGTCAAGGGAATACGAGATTTCCTCGTCGACCCGGGCGAGGGGGATCTGCTATTGCTGGACGTGGACGGCAATCGATACCGGATAGAGGACTGGACCAAGCTGGACAGGGGGTCAAGGAGGTACCTTGACAAGGTGGTATAGCGGCCTCTTCAACTCTCACATGTTGTCGAATCTTTGCCCTCTAAGAGGGAGATAAACTGTGCAATTGCTGGGAAAATCATCATAAATAGAATGGAGGGTCCGGTCACCTCAGGAATCTCGGTGAACCACAGGGAATTCGAGCCGGCGGCCTTGAGGGTCAGCCACTCCTCCTGGGCCTGGTAGTCCGCAGGGTAGGCACAGTGATGGAATTCCGGCCACGGGGACGGGGCCGGGAATTGGCCACCCATGGTCAGGCAGTAGACCCGTGTCTGTTGGTGATACCATCCCCTGAGCTCAACCACCCATTCCGACATCCCGTCATCATCGATGTCGCCCCACCATGACCCAGTGGTGTGCCTATCCAAGGTTCGTACATAGTCATCGATGTAGTAGGACTCCAGGCTCCCAGTAGCTCCATCCATTACTATGGGATAGGGAATCGCCAGGAGTATTTCCTGTTCGCCGTCCCCGTCGATATCGGCTATCAGTTGATTTGAAGACCAGTCAGTGAGCATGGCTCCCTCCGGTATGCTGCCCTGCTCCAACCACCGCTCCAGATTCCTCTCCCATTTAGTGTATGGTTGTCGTCCCTGGAAGCCGAGGCAATATATGGTGGTGCCCGATACCAAGACCAATTCCGGCACCCCGTCCCGGTCGATGTCCCCCAGGGCCTGTCCAAACCTGACCTTGTCCATGTAAGGTGAGGTCCATGATGCCGCCTCCCGTCCCTCGGGATCCAGCACCAGTACCTGGAAGGGGGGTCCACCCGTCCAAGACAGTGCCTCGTATTCCCGATCACCGTCAATATCAAGAACCATGACCGGGCTCTCAATAAAGCCGTGCTGGTGCCTGTATCTCCATTCCGTCTCTCCGTCCTGGCTGGATACGCACCAGATGTAACCCTCGAAACTGGTCCACATTATCTCAATTACCCCATCCCCATCAATGTCGGCAAGGGTCGGGGTTCCCTGCGATCCCCCGGTAACCGTCCGGTTCCAAACGGTCTTGCCGGTATGTTCTATTCGGTAAAGGTACCCCGTATCATCAACCAGGAAGAACTCCACTTGGCCGTCACCGTCCACGTCCATGGCCTGAGGCGGACCGCTTGCTGGTCTTACCCCTCTGGGGTTGTCCCATATCCAGTACACCGAGCCGTCGGGGTTCAGTACGTGAAGCCTGCCTCCATCCCCCGCAAGGCAAATCTCGTGCACCCCGTTACCGTCCAGATCCAACAGGGACGCCTTGGTGGTGGGGTTTCCCAGCAGCCCCTCTTTTTCGATCGGCGGATATATCCATTCAAAGGTCCCACGGGCATCTATACACCATATCCTCTTGCTCTGACCCTCACGGGTTCCAAAAATCAGCTCCCGAACATCATCATCGTCCACGTCCCATCCGGTGAACCCCGAACGGTGCCCCGAACCGAACACCCCGCCCAGGGCGTCGCTGGTGTTGAAAACCCACTTGACATCCAGGTCTGGCTCTTCATCAGGGTCAATAATGAAATTGATGGTCGAGGTCTCGAAGTTATCGCCGCTGGAGACCGAGATAACCGCTGTGTGGTAGCCTATGTCCACAGACAAGGGGATTTTCATCTCCTTTGGACATATGTGGTCGTCCAAAATCATCGAGCCCCTCCCTATCTCCACTCCATCGATTGTCACCGTGAAGTTGTAGTTGACATATCTGTCATGGATCTGGAATATGACCCTATTGGCCTCGGTGTACCTGCCCCCCTGGCGGGGCCACACCACATTAAGGGCCGGGATGACCGCCGGACCGCGGGTCGCCGAGATGGCGATATCCAGTTCGGACCCAATGTAGTTCAGGGTAAGGATCTCCATGGACTCAAACTCCGATTTGCTAAATTCAAAGACCACCCAACAGGACAGGGTGTCTTTGGGATCGACGGTCACCGGCGATGAGAGCCATTTCGTACGTTCAATGCCTCTCCCGCAAAATAAACGGCCGCCGGGTATCGAGGCACATTGATGGACCACAGGTCTGGGCTCCCCGTCATCGGCCCTGGCATTCATGGCCGAAGGGGAGAAGTAGATCATGCGGTTGCTGGGATTCTCAACCAGGACCCACACCACCATTCTTCGGGCGCCGTCCACGTCCCCCACCGCCAAAAAGTGAATGGTGAGCTCTCCCCATGAGATGGATTTCTGACCGGGAACAAAGTTGGTATGGTTTTTATGTTCTGGAACCTCTGCGCAGGATACCTGTCCCGACAGTGAAACCGCGAGCAGTACCCCGAGGCAGAACATAGTAAGCGTCCCCCAAATTCTCATGAATTCACACTGATCTATCAGATGCAATTGAAATACAAAAAGATTATTCTCAAGTCAGGATATCGCTCTTCCCAGGGGTCGGTTCGTTCGATCCTAAATAGAGAGCAATTAATCTCAAAAATTTGAAATTTAATTTGTAAGATATGGATTTTGCCTTTCAGGCAAGCTAATTATATATACAGGTATGGATATTTGATCAGAATTGTTTGGGGGCTTTGGTTGAGCTGGCGAAGTGGGATTGTTCCCGGTTCGATATTCCTCATGTTGGCCATGAGTCTATCACTTAACGGCATTTGGGGTATGGAAACACGTTATGATCCGGATTCCAGGACCATCAGGGTCGTATGGGGGGTTGCCTCCGGCAAAGCCCTTAGGTGTGCCCAGCAGGACCCCCGGATCCATGTGAGGGTGGTAATCCCGCCCCTGACATATGAGCGTACTATGGCCGATCTGGGGTATTCCAGGCGCATTGCCCGGATATACATGCCCAGGACCTATGCCCACCTGGTGGAGAATACTGATCTGTTGATAATTGAGATCGATACCCAGTGCTTCACTCCCAGCAATCATATCTGGTTCAGGGACGCGGTGGTCAAGAAGGGACTAGGTTTCATAATGGGTGGGGGAGCCATGAGCTTCGGGGCCAACCCTCCCTTCACCAACTGGTGTGAGACGGCACTGGACGAGATACTCCCCGTCAAATATTTCCACGGCCAGGCCGAGGGAAGACATTCCAAGGAATACATGGTAGAGCTCAGAGTGGTGGCGCCAGAAAACGAGCTGGCAAGCTCCATCCCATGGGAATCTGCGCCCCGCTATTATCCCCCCAACATAGTGGAAGCCAGACTGGGTTGTGTGCCCCTCATAGTTTCCGATAACCGGGAGGAGACCCTTATCTACTTCTACTGGGATGTTGGGCAGGGCAGGTTCCTTGGCGTCCAGAACCTGAACAGCTTCTTCTCCGATTTCCTGAACTGGGATTTCTATTGGGATGCAACCCTGAATAGTCTCTATTACGCAGTGGCCTTTCCGATCCCCGGGGATGTTGAGGTAGTTCACCAGATACGCGGATCGTGGGATTTGGTACAGTTCAGGAGTCGCTGTTGTTTAGTCTGATTGAGTTCGCGGAAAAGTACGGGGCCGACATCTCCAGGCTGGAGGAGGGGATCGAGGATGCCCATGCAATGAGGAAGGAGTCCGACGATCTCTACCTGGAAGGCGACTATGCCGGTTCCCTGGAAAGCATAAGGGAGGGAATCGCGAAGCTGGAAGGCCTTCAGGTACTGGCCGTCAAATTCAAGGAACGGGCCCTTTTCTGGGTTTACGTAATCGAGTGGCTGGTGGTGTCCTCGGCTGCAATGGTGTCCGGCTTCGTTCTCTGGTCGCTGATGATAAAGAGGTCCATGTACCGAGAGGTTGAGATAACATCGATCCCCTAGGCCTCCAACAGTTGCCTGGTCTCTGATGATGTATTTTCTAATTAGCTTTCTGGAGGTGAACAGGTGAGCCATCTGGCTGAGGTAGGAGTTTTCCACGCATACGAACAGTATTCTTTTAATGGCCCCTCCCCGAATCTGTTTTTCGTCCGATTGGCCACTGCTACCAGGCTCAGCATGATGAGTACCTACAAGCACACCCATGGTAGCCAGAGCCGCTCCTGAGCCAAGCACGTAGACGGAGATGACGACCGCGACAGTTAGCCCGAAAAAAATTGCTGGCGCCGATCATCGCCACCGGCACGGCGATGCGATGCGGCGAATGCCAGAGGTAGCCCTAGCTATAGGTCAGGCCGAAGATAAAGTAGGTCTGGATGGTCAACCGCACCGCGGTGAGAGCGATCGCCAATCAAAGAGGAAATTATTCCAGACAAGAGGGAAGGAAAACGCAAAACAACCGAAGCTGGTATCCTGATGTTCAGGTTTACTCACCTAGAATTTGAAGTAGCTCTCCCGCGCTCACTATTTCGATCTCCTTGAAATCTTCTAGGTCAAGTAGGTGATGGTCCCCCGAAACCAAGTAATCGGCCTTTCCCTCCCTTGCGCACTCCAAAAACTTGTTGTCAGAGGGATCATCCCGTATAAAGTCCATTTCTTCGTTGGGGGATACCAGCTCTGCAAGGAAAAGATAGTAATCGACATGCTCGTTCACCTTCCTCTCTTCGAGTTCAAACTTCTCGTAAGAAAGTACTTTCTTGAGTTCATCCAAAATTTGCACTGAGGTAATCAACTCTAACTCCCCTTCTTCGATCAACTCGACGATCTTCGACTCGTTGCCCTCCCAGAAGATTGCGGACACTAGGACATTCGTGTCGGTCACGACTCTCATATGTCAACCCTTGCGTACTTCACTGATCGCCCGGTCGACATCCTCCTTTTCAATGCCAAGCTCGCTGATCTGTTTCCTGACCGATTCAGATAGCTCCGAGAATATCCCCTCTTCCGGCTCCGATAGCTTCTTCAAAACTATCCTGTCTCCCGTTGTATAGGTCAAAAGCATGGTTCCTTTCCCCAATCCTAGCTTTTCCCTGATCTCTTTTGGTATGACGACCTGTCCTTTCGATGAGGTCCTAGTAACAGAAAGAGTCATTCAATATCATCATGTAAGATTAATCTTACTTGCTAATAAAAGTTTGAGGGAAAAGAGAAAACATTTCACGATTCAGGTCCAGGCATTTCTCCATATGGCTTAATAGAAAGGGTGCGAGTAATGAGGCCGGAATCATCCCGGACCGTGAAATTGGATCGCTCGGGGATGCAGCGTGAACTTCATCCATTATGGCCGGTATCCCTCCCAAAGCCGTTTTCTGCCCCCGCTCGAGGACCATGCCCCTCCGAACTGGAGGACATGTTCGGTTTTGATCCGGATGTCGTATATTTTGGACATATCCACCGTGAATTGGATTTTGATGACAGTTCCAGATACGTGAGTCCCGGCTCTCTGGGGTGCTACTCCAAGCCCGTGGCTAGATTTCACCTGCTGGAGATAGACGGGGATGGCTACATAATCTCGAAGCACCGTGTTGAGTACGACGATTCCTCCGTGTTCCAGGATCTCGAGGCCCGTGATGTTCCTGACCGGGAGAATATAGTGCGGACCTTCTTTCCCAGGTGATGAGGATTTATATATGGGAGGACGGGTCTTTTATTTGTATGCAGTCAAGGGGATCTGGTGCCGATGATTACCGGGTTCGGGATGCCGAGGCCGCCGATGAGAAGGCTCTAAGAAGGATGGCAATTGAGCTTCAGAAGCATGTGGAGGGCTGTAACCCCGATATCTGGCGAGCATCCCAGGAAGGACTTGACTATTTGGGGAATACTCTGATCGAGGCTTTATCCAACCGGGATTGTCGGGTCCTGGTGGCTGCAGACCCGGCAGGCAAGGTAATGGGCTTCGCAAAGGCCAGCGTCAGGGTCCTGGACAGGTACGGTGGGATAACCGTGGGGAGGATAGACAGGGCCTATGTTCTGGACGGCCATCGAGGAGGGGGAATTGGGTCGGCTTTGGTTGAGTGTCTCTGTGATTTTTTCGGTAGCCGCGGGGCGGATGACATATCGGTCAGGTATGTTGTGGGGAACCCCGAAGCTGAGGATTTCTGGGACGGTCTGGGGTTTTCGCCCAGAATCGAGATCGGTGGCATAGATCGTGATACTCTTCTTGACCGGCTCAGGGAAAGAGGGTCAGAAGTGTCATCCTAGCTTAAGATTTCAAGTTTATTGGAGACCTGGACCGAAAATTCATTTCAATAAGGTTTAGAGCCATCGATTACCCACATTTATTAGCCGAAAGACCCATTCGGAAAATGAGTTTTGTAATAATCGGAAGCAGGTGGGTTGCTGGAAAGTTGCTGGGGGTGCTTGCTCTGCATCTGTTTGTACTACCGTTCTTCTCCAAAGAAGGCCGATTTACGGCCCGTTTACACGAGATTGCGTCAGGCTTACTAAGCAGTACCCGAAGGGCGGTTAGGAGATTTCAGGGCTCAAATCGCGGCGCCCTGGTTCTGATGGTGCTTCTCGTGCTGGGACTGATGTGGCTTCCATACTCCATTGCCAATGGTCTTTATGGGGGTGAGGAGCTTCACCTGGAGAAAACACTGGACTGGTGGACGGTCGTCATAGCCCCAGCTTTGATAGGATTCCTTGGTGTGCTTAGAGCTCGGAGCCTACCCATGTCTGCCGGGGCCGTGGCAGTGACCATTATTCTCGTATTTCTAGTCATCTGGCCTCTAACCCAGGCTCTGGATACTCATCTCTACCAGGATGTGTTGAGGAAGGAGTTTCGAGCCTATAAGGAATACATGATGGAGAACTACCCGGAGACATTTCCCGATATGGATATTCCCGGCATCGTTAACGCTCGTTCACCCTTTCAAGGGGGGATTATCTTTCCATCCCTCTTTTGGTTGGGCCCCCTTGTCCTGGGCGCATTGGCGGGAGCTGCCTTAAGAGTGGTCACCATGCTGGGGGAGGAATCCACCCAGGATTAGTTCGTTTCCTAGACACGGGCCACGAAACACTTTACAGATCCACCCCATCCAGGCCACTTCCAGGTACTTGGGAGTGACTCGAGCATGAGGGATGATGATACGCGTAGCCCCGTCGAGCTAGGCTCCGGGCGGGAGCTTTTCGTCGATGACTTTTTGATTCAAGAGCTCACGGGAGGCGCGCAGCTGAGACTACACCATCCCGTTCCCCAGGATATAGCCATAGTGCACGACGAGCCCTGGGAGGGTAGCTGCTGCGGGTACCACACCGTTTTCCGTGACGGGGATATGTACCGCATGTATTACAGGGGGCTGGACCTGGACTCGAAAAAACAGCGACAGCCCGACCTGCACGAGCCATACTATTGCTACGCTGACAGCGAGGACGGGGTCAACTGGAGAAAACCGGACTTGGGGATAGTTGAATTCGAGGGGTCAGGAAGTAACAACATCATCCTAAAGGGTCTGGGCACCCACAATTTCGCCCCCTTCAAAGACCGGAACCCGGATAGCCCCGAGGAATCGCGCTACAAGGCCCTGGGGGGAACCAAGAAAGAGGGCGGTTTATACGCCTTCAGGTCACCGGACGGGATTCACTGGTCGTTGATGGCCGATGAACCGGTCATAACCAAGGGGGCATTCGACTCACAGAATCTCGCCTTCTGGGACCAGACGATTGGCAAATACAGGGCCTATTGGCGGTTCTTTGCCAAACCACGAGACGAGGAAAAGGATGCCCCGTCCTCCGGCTATCGGGCAATACGCACGGCGACCTCAAGGGATTTCCTGAACTGGACCGGGTATTCCGATCTCAAATATGAGGACTCGCCGCAGGAACACCTGTACACCAACCAGATCAAGCCCTATTACCGCGCTCCCCACATACTGATAGGCTTTCCCACCCGTTACGTGGACCGGGGCTGGTCGGATTCAACGCGTGCCCTGCCAGAGCTAGAGAAGCGGGAGTTGAGGGCCTCGGCCAATAGACGGTACGGCACCGCGGTTACCGAGGGTCTTCTGATGGCCAGCCGGGACGGGGTAAGGTTCAAGAGGTGGAACGAGGCCTTTCTGCGTCCCGGAATCCAGAGGCCGGGAACATGGTATTACGGACACCAGTACATCGCCTGGCACGTGGTGGAGACACGGTCTCCAATCAAGGGCGCTCCAAAAGAAATGTCCCTTTACGCCAATGAGGGACGGCCCACCGGGGGGAGCACCGGCGTGCGTCGATACACGCTGCGGAGCGACGGGTTCGTCTCCCTTTGGGCCCCATTTACGGGGGGCGAAATGGTGACCAAGGCCCTCACCTTCATCGGGAGCGAGCTGATTCTGAACTTCTCGACCAGCGCTGCGGGCAGCATCCGGGTCGAGCTGCAGCAACCTGATGGAGAGCCCTTCAAGGGTTTCTCCCTCCAAGAGTGCGGGGATATTTTCGGTGACGATCTAGAGCGGAGCGTAACCTGGAATTCCAAGAAGGACCTGGGAGATCTGGCCGGAAAATCCGTGCGCCTCCGATTCGCTCTCCGGGATGCCGATCTCTACTCGTTTCAGTTTGTGGTGTAAGCCCATCGATGAATGGGTCTTTTCCAGGTCAAATAGTAAAAGGCAGGAATAGTTAAGAGCCTTGAGAGCCCCCGCTGGGCCGTGATAGGATGACCGAAGATTCCCGCCTGGCAATTGAGGGAGGCACCCCGACGATCGAGGAGGATCTACCTCTCTGGCCCTGGTTTGGTGAGGAGACCATAAGGGCGGCCATGCAGCCCCTTCGTAGCGGGGAGATAAACTACTGGACCGGGGACACGGGAAAGCAGTTCGAGAGGGAGTTCGCCGAGTGGAACGGTGTATCGCAGGCGGTAACCACCACCAACGGTACCAGTGCACTGCACACCGCGGTTTCCAGCCTGGGAATTGGACCCGGGGACGAGGTGATCGTGCCCTCATATACCTTCATCGCTACCTCGTTCTGCGTGGTCCAGGCGGGAGCCATACCCGTATTCGCGGACGTGAGGCGGGAGGACCACTGCATGGATCCCGATGATCTGGAGAGAAAGATCTCTCCCAGAACCAGGGCAATGATCCCGGTACATCTATACGGAAATCTATGCGACATGGACCGGATTAACGAGATCGCCAGCGAGAACGACCTACTTGTGATCGAGGACGCCGCGGAGGCCCACGGTGCCGAATACAGGGGGCAAAAGGCGGGGAGCATGGGAGATGCCGGGTGCTTCAGCTTCTGTCAGAACAAGACGTTCACCACCGGCGGGGAGGGCGGCGCGGTGATAACCGATGACCAGGATTTGGCCTGGGAGTGCAGGTCCTTCCGGGATCACGGGTATGACGTGGAGACCAGGATGTCGCTCCTGGAGGCCGAGGAGAGCCTTCCCTATATACATCAGAGGGTCGGTTTTAACTACCGCATGACCGAGATGCAGTCAGCTATAGGTCTCCAGGAGCTCCGTAAGATGGATAACTGGAATCTGCCAAACAGGAGGAGAAATGGGGAAATCCTACTCAGGCGGCTAGTCGACTGCGAGCAGATAAGGACGCTTCCAGTTCACAACCGGGAGAAGCGGAACGGGTTCTACGTCTTCCCAGTGGTCCTGAATCTGGAGAACCTGAGGGTCGACAAATCTCAAATCCTGGAGGCGATGGCCGCCGAGGGTCTGCCCGTGTGGAGGGAGTTCTGGCCCCAGTGCTACAAGGAGAGGGCGTTCGTTGAGCACAACGGGTTTGGTGAGGTCAGGTTCCCCTTCGAATCCCGTGAATACACCGATCCGGATGCCGTGAGGTACGACCAGGTCTACTGCCCCAACGCGGCCTGGCTCGAGGACCGGACATTCATCGTCCACTGTTATCCAACCCTGGAGCCGGAACACATGGAGCTAATCGCGGATGGCATACTGAAGGTGCTTGATTATTACTCGAAGAACTAGAGGCGTTTAGATGGATGAGAACTTGGGATGGGGAGTTATCGGCTGCGGAGGAATTGCAGAGAAGAGGACCATTCCGGAGGGCATCGTTCCCTCTCCGGGATGTACGGTCGAGGCGGTTATGAGCCCGCACCAGAGCACGGTTGACAGGGTCGGAGATGAGTTCGGGGTGATGGGTAGGTACACGGATTATGTGGATCTGTTGAGAGATCCAGGCGTAGATGCCGTCTACATAGCCTCGCCCAACTACGCACATAACCAACAGGTACTGTCCGCCGCCGAGGAGGGCAAGCACGTGCTCTGTGAGAAGCCCCTGGGAATGGATGTCGGGGAGGTCCGGGACATGATATCCGCATGTGAAAGGAATGAAGTGAAGTTCTCCGCGGGTTTCATGATGAGGTTCCACTCCTGCCACCGGGAGGCAAAAAGGATTATCGATGAGGGACTACTAGGCGAGGTGGTCTTTGCCCGGTTACACTTCGGGTGCTGGTACCCGGACATGGAGGGGGCATGGCGTCAGGACCCGGAGCTTGGAGGGGGAGGTTGCCTCATGGACCTGGGCATACACGGCATAGATCTGTTGAGGATGCTACTGGGTGATGTTACCCAGGTCTTTGCGGAGAATCGCACCACCTCATTCAAATATCCGGTTGAGGACTCCTCCCTCGTTAACCTGGTTTTTGAAAGCGGTTCGCTGGGGGTGGTGGACAGCTTCTTCAACTTGCGACATTCCGGGACGGCCAACGCGCTCGAGATCTACGGGACTCAGGGTTACCTGAAATCCATCGGTTCCGTAGGCCAGGAATCAACGGGGACCGTTCAATATCGGGATGTATCCGGTCGTGACCGGACCGTGGAGCCGGAGCCACTAAACATGTACAGGGGAGAGGTTGAGGACTTTAAACGGGCCATAGAGGAGGGCTCGGATCCCGTCAACTCAGGCTATGAGGGCCTTGAGGACCAAAAGGTGGTCATGGGGGCTTACGAGTCCTCGGAGAAGGGAAGGAGGGTTTTTCTGGAGTAGTAGGCGTATCGCCTAGAACCATGTGATTTGCTGGTCGCAGATAAACCTCTTTACCCGTTTCCAGAGAGTATGACCGCCCCTGTAGTGGCCCCGTTGATATAGAGGGCAATTCTTCCCCGATGGATCAATCCACACCACCTCGTTTCCCCTTCGAACAACCGTGTAATCCATCCCGGCGATGGTGAGCTTGTCCGTTCTCTCGTGAATTGGGAACTCGAGGCAGACCTGATCACCGCCCTTGACGGAACCGATCAGGGCGTATCTATCGTTGTATCTCAACTGGCG
>CAZUNO010000030.1:27858-30061 GCA_964621445.1 Hadarchaeota archaeon (SeqCode)
ATCGACCACCCATTGCCCTTTACGAAGTCGCAGGGAGAAGGCCAGCCGGCGAAGGAACCCACCACCCTTTCAAGGACCCGGTCGGTGGTGCCGTTCTCGGGTGGACCCCCGCCGGCCCTGGGCAGCTTGATCTCTTCCCTGTCAACTTTTTCCAGGTGTCCATCGGTCAGCCAGCCCGTGCCTGTCAATTGGCATTCCGCGAACTGGTTACGGATCCAGCGATCCACGTTATCCCACTCATCCATACCCATCCTGCTCATCTTAAGACCGCACACTATCATGTCTGCGACCCCGCATATCTCCGAGGTGGTTCCTCCCCTGCCCCCGATCCATTCCGGGAAGAAGCCAAGGAGCGGCTCCCCCTTGCTTATGGCATATTGGTAGGCGGCCTTGGCTAACTCCAGAAGCTCATGGTCCCCTGTAGCCTCGAAGGCCTCCAGGGCCGACATTATCTGCGTGGTGTGGGCGTGAAAGTGGGCCAAATCAAGGTCGTCGGAGTCCCGACCAAACTCGCCCCCTTCTAGAAAGTACCCGGAATCGCGCATTATATAGCGCATGAGTTTGGCTGACATCTCGCCCGCATCCTCGTATCCCAGGAACCGGGAGCACTTGGCAAGACCATGGGCCACCCAACCCCCAAGGGCGGCTCGAGTACCTCTGGGCCTTTCGGGAGGCCTGGTCACCGGTAGCCCGGGCTCGGTGCAACCCTTAAAGAGGTAGGCTATGTCCCCTTCCACTATGCACAGTCCCATTAGGCCCCGGGCAAGTCGCAGGGCGGCATCCCTCCAGGGCCCGGAGGGGTCCTTCAGCGCGTATACGCAGAAAGCCCCCAGTACCCTACCGTTCATTGCTATGGAGCACCAGTGATCGCCTTGGGGAAGGAAGTCAAGGCCGGCGAAGGTCTCCTCTTTATCCGGCAGGGCCCAGGGGCGGCCCTTGATAGGTATGTAAATCAACCCGTCGGGACCCTGCATCTTGAGGTAGGTTCGTAGCAGCCTGTTCTCAACGTCAATATTTTGCGGGCTCCCCGATATCATCCGGTTCAGTGGGAGGCCCAGCAGGAACTTGGCCTGGACGTGATCGTCAACGGAGTGGTACATCGTGGGCTCCTGGGCCAGGAGGTCCACTATCCAATATAGCTCATCATCGTATTCGGGGTCCGTGGTCTCCGTAAGGGCGTTGATGCAAAGCCCGGCACGTTGTGCTATGTCTAAAGTGGCCGGTACCCATGAATCGTAATAATCACCGGGGTACTCAGGGATATCGAATCCAGGAGGTTCCGGTTTTATGTAGTCAATTTTGCCTTTCATCGAAGCGCCGGAGTTCTTTCCATGATATCTTAGAAAAGGATATCGTAGAGCCAATCTTCATCGGGCCGAATAGGTTGTCATTCTACAGGAATATTTCAGAGTTAGGGGAACCGGACTTGCTCGACATTATTATTGGAAGGGTTGTTTTTCATATGCCGTGCTTCATCTACGCCCTTACAAGCCAGGTGTGATCAATGGTTTCCAGTAGACCCGATTTTGCTTTCAAGAACAGGCCGCTGAGAATTCCGGACCAGGTGCAAATTGGTAGGATGGAACCTCCAAACATGGTTGCCGGGAAGACCGGTACCTGGAGATTGAATATTGAGGTGAATAAGAGGGTTGAAGGGGATACACTACAGCTTTGGCTTGGAGGGCACAGGTGGCTGTCCCTGAACATGGCCTGTCAGAACCAGGACCCGGGTTCAGAGGGTTACGTTACCTGCTTCCTTGATGGGGTATCTCTGGAGCCCATTGAGAGGGGGTCTCCTTCCCGCATGGGAGACATAATGAGGGTGGCCTTCCGGGTTCCCGATGGCGGGATTCCCATCCATTCCCGGCTGGAGCTGGTGATAGGGGACAGGTCTGGCATAAGGCCACCACACACGGCCATAAGCAGGACCTTCATCCCCCTCACCATCGGTCCGCGGCCGGACTCGCTTCCCAAGAACCATTTCAACTGGCTCGGTGCTTTCGTTCTCGAGGTAGTGGGCGGGGATCTAGGGGAGCTGCGTGCCCTGGCCCCATCGTCCGTTGGTGCCGGGGAAGAATTCGACCTGCTGGTGCGGCCGCAGGACAAATATGGAAATGTCTCGCCTGTTTTGCCGGATTCAATCGAGATCGATACAGGGGAGAATCATCTGGTCCTGGATATCGCGGATAAGCAAATCAACCCG
>CAZUNO010000031.1:0-29142 GCA_964621445.1 Hadarchaeota archaeon (SeqCode)
CCTATGTATATGGTCCCATCCGGTCCAATGCCCGGAGAGGATTTCATATAGTTACCATATATTATCCTCCATTTTAGGCTCCCGTTAGGATGAAAGGCCATAAAGCCAAGTCCCCACCCACCGATATACACCGTTCCATCGGGACCTACAGCCGGGGATGAGTAAACAGGTGTACCGCCGGTGTGGGGGTGTCCTTTTGATACGGTGTAGGTCCACTTGATGAGGCCCTTTTCGCCAGTGAGGGCTATGAGCTTGCCGTTATGGGACCCTATGTAAACTGTTCCGTCCGGCCCGATAGCGGGAGAGGTATCCGCATCACCCATGGCCCGGCTCCACTTGACGGTGCCATTGGGGTAAAGCACATGGATATTACTCCCCCCAAAGTAGACACTACCATCACGGTCGATGGTGGCAGAGGATCGGTCGGCACTCGTTGAGTACTGCCGTTTCAGGCTGCCGTTTGGATGCAGGGCAACGAATCCACACCCTTCACCGCCGATATACACCGTTCCATCGTGAGCGATCGCCGGAGAACCCCGCAGGTTAGCCCTGGTATTATAGCTCCATTTGGGTTTACCGTTCCTGGGGTTCAAGGCGTAGAGCCTGTTATTATTCGAGCCCACGTAAACGGTTCCGTCAGGACCTATTGCTGGGGAAGAAACCACCGAATCCGATGTCCAGAATATTCACCTGACGATGATGTTCTGGGCCCCTAGATATTGACTCCTCCCGGTGTGGCGTGGACCTCCTCGAAACATGGGCCACGGAGAATAGTCTATACCCGACCCATTCGACTCTCCCAGAGAATACCCAAGAACCAATGGGCCGAGAGACAATGCCACAAACCCGCCAAGCAAAGCCCATCTGACCAGACCCGGGACAAAGTCTTTACACAGGAATCGGTTAAGCGACAAGAAACCCCCATACTGACACCATTATCGAGGGATTTCAGGCATAAGTAGTTTGCGGTTATGGATTCCGAAGATGGTAAGAGGAAATAGTTACAATCTTTCAATTTTTTTGGACCTGGAAGTGGTCGAATGAGTGAATCTACTTTCGGATAGGGGAAGCTAGGTATCAAAGCCCGGGTTTTATTAAAGTAAGAGGATATTTGTTATCCGGAGTGTTTTTGAATGGATTTCACTAGGGGTTTTGCCTTATTTTTATTATCGGCTCTGTCTTTGTTCATGGTTGTGAATGAGCCGGTTTGTGCTTCATGTGTTTCTGGGAGTAGTGGTCTTGGGTCCGAGTTTCCATATCTACAATGGAGTCTGGAGTGGAATCGGACCTATGGCGGCGGTGACCGGGAGAATTTCCGGGATGTGGTGACTGATGACGGTGGATATGTGCTAGCCGGGAGCATAGAGCTTTTTGGTGGTGGGTATGACGCTTGGTTGGTTAAGGTTGATAGCGAGGGTGTCCTGGAGTGGAGCCAAACCTATGGTGGTGAGGACCGGGAGACTTTGTGGGATGTGGTGGTGACTGGTGACGATGGGTACGTGCTAGCCGGGTACACAGAGTCTTATGGTGCGGGGGAGGCTGATTTTTGGTTGGTTAAGGTTGATAGCGAGGGGACAGTGGAGTGGAACCAAACCTATGGGGGGTTTGATGACGATGAGGCGTGGAGTATGGCAGCAACGAGTGATGGTGGTTACATTATAGCAGGAGATACAAGATCCTATGCTGCCGGGAAGACTGATGTCTGGCTGGTGAAGGTTGATAGCGAGGGGGTGTTGGAGTGGACCCAGACCTATGGTGGTGAGGATTACGATGGGGGTAGGAGTGTGGTGGAGACTCATGGAGGTGGATACTTGCTAGCCGGGTATACAAAGTCTTATGGTGCAGGTGGACGTGACGCTTGGTTGGTTAAGGTTGATTGCGAGGGGGTGTTGGAGTGGAATCGGACCTATGGTGGTAGCAAATATGATACTGCTCGGGATGTTTTGCAGACCGGTGATGGAGGATATGTCCTAGCTGGACAGACCGAGTCTTTTGGTGCCGGGTTATATGATTTTTGGTTGGTTAAGGTTGATTGCGAGGGGGTGTTGGAGTGGAATCGGACTTATGGCGGTGAGGACTACGAGTATTTGCAGGATGCAGCGACCGCCGATGACGGTGGGTATGTCTTGACCGGGCAAACGGAGTCGTATAGTGCCGGGAAGACTGATGCTTGGTTGGTTAAGGTTGATTGCGAGGGTGTCCTGGAGACTGACCGGGCCTATGGAGGTACTGATTGGGATTGGGGGAGTTCTGTTCTGGGAATTGGTAACGGTATCTATGTCCTGGCCGGGAGTACATCTTCTTATGGTGCCGAGCTGTCGGATGGTTGGTTATTGAAGGTTGGGCTAGAGCTATCTGGCGATTTGACTGTTTCGGATTTCTCTTCCGATGTTGTTGATGGAAGTGGGCCTTTAACGGTTAGTTTTGTTGACCGGTCCGAGTCTATTGATCGTGTGGTTTCGTGGCTGTGGGTTTTTGGGGATGGGTCAACCAGTAGGCTCCAGAACCCTAGCCATACCTATACCCAGATCGGTACCTATACTGTGAGCCTTACCGTGACAGAGGAAGATGGTGATAGTGATGTTGAGACTAAATCAAGATACATAACGGTAACCGGTACGGACGAGATGGTTGATAGGCTGGATGTCGAGTGGACCTTCAACACCAGCGCCGTGTTCGACGACAAGGCCTTTGGCGCCGGTCACCAGGGCTGCCAAACGGTGTGGGATGTCGACGGTGATGGTGTGAACGAGGTTGTTTTCGGCACGCGTTGGGGTGATAGCGAGAGGCTTTGGTGTATTGACCAGACCGGTAGCTTTGAGTGGGTCTACCCGGACATAGGTGATGAGGGACTGCCCAACGACCCGTGGGGTGTATCCCTCGTCGACGTTAACAGCGATGGGACCTACGAGCTCTGTTTCTCTGGCAGGGGTGGTAGACTCCACGTGTTGAACGGTGACGGTAGCGAGCTCTGGCTATGGGATAACCCTACGGGTGCCCATATGCTAGGGCCGCCCCAGGCACATGATGTGGATGGTGACGGGTTCCCGGAGTTCTTCATGAACGATGCGGGTGGTTTTATCCACCGCATCAGCCATGAAGGAGAACTGGTGTGGACTTCTTTCCAGGCTGGAGGTGCGAATGAAGGGCACCCCACCATCGCCGATATGGATAGGGATGGTAGTTTCGAGGTTTTGTGGGCGAGCCAGGACCACTATCTCTACTGTGTGGATGCGGCCACTGGCGAGGAGGTGTGGAGGTTTGATTCCGGAGCCAAGATGTATACCAACCCGGTGTTCGTGGCTGACATCAACAACGATGACCAGTTTGAAGGGTTGGTGTGGAATGATGACCCTGTTAACTCGGTGATAGCGGTCAGTGCTTCCGGGGCCGAGGTAGGCAGGTGGACCGAGCTACACGGGTCACCTATAAGGTTGACCCCTGCTATGGGAGATGTGGATGATGATGGTCAGCTTGAAATGGCATTGATGTCCGGAGCCGCTATATACGTGATAGACCTGGCCACCATGGGTATTGAGTGGGAGAGGGATGTCACCCAATGGACCCGGGGAGGCCTCATACCTGGGGGAGCGGTGACCAACACCTGGTCTAACTACCCGCTTATCGCCGATATAGACGGGGACCTGGAGCTAGAGATACTCTGGCTATCGCCCTACCCCATCGTTACAGAAGCAGCAACCGGAAGGTTAGAGTATTACTACTCTAATGAGCATGTTGATGTTGGCTGGAGGCAGGAGAACGGTGGCTGGTGGGGCGACGTCGACCAGGACGGCGTATCCGAATGGATCGTCGAACTGAACGGCAACAGCCACACCGAGACACAGCTATACTGCCTAACCGCAGGCGGGAGCTTCCCAGCCCACTCACCTTGGCCGGAGTACGTGCACTCCGCCTACCCCGCAGCTTACCAGGCCCAACAGGACTGGATAACCCTAAAGGGCGCGGGGTCCAACTCCGTGTGGTTCCCCATGCCTGAAATTCCAGCCATGCCATGGGTCCTTTTGGGCATTGCATTATACCTCATGATCCAAGCTGATAGGATATTGCTTTCATCAGGTCAATGGAGGATCCCTTGATTCAGGTTGGTCTGTTTCCATTATTCTCTTGAAGTGGAACCGTTCTGGTGCGATATTTCCTCCGGGGGATCCTTTGATCCTGGAGTTGGCGATCATTATATACTGGCTTTATCATCTTCCTTGTCACCTTGATTATGGGCAGGAATCCCACGGTTACCGTATTTGAGCCTGAGCAAAGGGCCTCCCCCGGTCAGCAGGAAGTCTCAAGCAAGCATGGCCCCAAAGATATCTGATGGGGTTGATGGCCAGCGACCTTGAATATCCGAAATCTAGAGTTGGGGGCACGGGAAAGATGGCAGGGTTTCTAAACCTTCCCGGCGAACCGGATACCAGGTGGGTATTGGTCCAAGTCCCGGGAGGAATTCCCATCTGCCAACTTGGATGCCTAACCTGGCGGATTGTATTGCCCCGCAAACCCCTGCCGGGTCTCCACCAACCACGATGATCTGGGCATTGGTAATGATGAATTATACCTTTAGCCAGCCTAGCTATCCTCTTCTCTCAGGGCGTGAATTAGGGCCTGATGGGGCCTGTTCTTCACCGAGCTGTGGACGATGAAGGTCTCCGTCTCCCTCATACCCTCCAGTTCATGTATCTCCTTAACCAGGGAGCTCAGCTCCTCCTGATCCCTGGTGAGGATCTCCAGCAGCCCGCTGTAGCGACCGAATAGCCTGAAGAACCTGGTGACCTGGGGAATTCTGTCGATCTCCCTCTCGATATTACGCCTCACGCTCATCTCGGGGTCCTCCTGTATGAAGACGAAGGCCCTTTCCTCCAGGCCGACCTTGGAGGGGTCGATCCTGGCGCTGACACCCTCGATGAGGCCGGACCCCTCGAATTTCTCGATCTTCTTGGAGACCGTTTGCCTTGAGGCATCGACCCTCTCGGCTATGCTCACCGTTGTGCGTTCGGCGTCAATGAGAAGCTGGATCAGTATC
Source organism: Hadarchaeota archaeon (SeqCode) (assembly GCA_964621445.1). Lineage (GTDB taxonomy): Archaea > CAYQAE01 > CAYQAE01 > CAYVLA01 > CAYVLA01 > CAZUNO01. The sequence continues at coordinate 5,036 of CAZUNO010000031.1, forward strand.
CTGCGTTCAAGGGCATTCATGTACTGCTAATTGTAAGCGATACTATAAAATGCGGTAGTTAACATAATGTTAAGTAAGACTTAAAAGATACATCATTATGATAATGATAGAACTCATTAAATTGTCGAATAGTTAGAAAAGGTATTCATGGTGGTAATAGGACTATGGTTGAGTTAAGAACCCGTCGGGAACCTGCAAACGTGGAGGAGGTTCTGCTCGAGAAGTGTGGGTTAGAGGGACTTGAGAAGATAGAGATCCTGGAGAATCCTCCGGTCAGGGATTTCATAGCCAGATACCTCGAGCATTGCAATCCGGAAAGGGTCTTCGTCAGGGGAGGCCGCAAGGAGGACGCGGAATACATAAGGCGCAGGGCGATCGAGAAGGGAGAGGAAATTCCCCTTTATATGAAAGGACACACCGTTCACTACGACGGCTATAACGATCAAGCCCGGGACAAGGAAAATACAAAATTTCTCCTTGGACCTGGCGAGGAGCTGGGGTCAAACTTCAACTCCACGGACCGGGATAGGGGGCTTAACGAGATACATGGCTATCTTGAGAACATAATGAAGGGAAAGGAGGCCTATGTCTGCTTCTTCGGCCTGGGCCCCATGGACTCCGAGTTCTGCATACCTGCATTGCAGATCACCGATTCCGCCTACGTAGCCCACTCCGAGGATATACTGTACCGGGATGGCTATGACATCTTTAGAAAGTCAGATATGGAAAGTGAGCGGGAGATCTTCAAGTTCGTGCATTCAGCCGGTCCCCTAAAGGGGGCGGTGTCTAAGGACATCGAGAAGAGAAGGATCTACACCGATCTAAGGTCTAACACCATATACTCGGTCAATACCCAGTACGGGGGAAACACCATAGGCGCCAAAAAGCTGGCCATGCGCCTGGCAATCAGGAAGGCCGACCGGGAGGGTTGGCTTACGGAACACATGTTCATCATGGGGGTCAACGGCCCCGGCGGGAGGACCTCCTACTTCGCGGGAGCCTTCCCGTCAGCCTGTGGAAAGACGTCCACATCAATGATTAAGGGAGAGACCCTAGTGGGCGATGATATAGCTTATCTTCGGGAGATCGATGGCGAGGTCCGAGCAGTGAATCCGGAAAGGGGGGTATTTGGAATAATGAGGGATGTCAACCCCGAGGACGACCCCCTGATATGGGATGCCGTCACCTCCCCGGGTGAGGTTATACTTTCCAATCTATTGTCATGCGAGGGCAAGCCATACTGGCTGGGCATGGGATGCGAGGTGCCCGAAAAAGGACTGAACCATTCCGGCGAGTGGTGGAAGGGAAAGAAGGACCAAAATGGGGAGCCGATAGGCTTTGCTCACCGTAACGCCAGGTACGCGGTCAGGATATCCGACTTGGAGAATATGGATCCAAATCTGAATAATCCAAGTGGAATTAGGCTTCGAGGCATAATATACGGAGCCAGGGATGCCGACACCTGGCTGCCCGTGCAGGAGGCATTTGGCTGGGAACACGGGGTCATAACTATGGGAGCCATTCTCGAGTCGGAGACCACCTTTGCCACCCTGGGTAAGGCTGGACTGCGCAGGTTCAATCCCATGGCCAACCTCGATTTCCTATCCATTCCCATCGGCAAGTATGTGAGAAATCACCTGGAGTTCGGGAGAAAGCTAAGGGATACCCCCTGCATATTCTCCGTGAACTACTTTTTGAAATCGGAGGAAGGAGAGTACCTAAACGAGATCGACGACAAGAGGGTATGGCTAAAATGGATGGAACTCCGGGCCAACGGGGATCTGGAAGCCATAGAGACCCCCATGGGATACTCACCCCTCTATGAGGACCTCAAGGGACTGTTCTGGAAGGTTCTGGGCAGGAAATACTCCAGAGAGGAGTACGAGGCGCAGTTTAAGATCAGAGTAGGCAAAAACCTCCAAAAGATCGAGAGGATGATGGATCTGTACCAAAACGAGGTCCGTGGGACCCCGGAGAGGCTATTCACCGTCCTCGAGAGACAGAGGGAGAGGCTGCTAGAGGCCAGAGAGAAGTTCGGTAACTATATTCTACCTAGGAATCTAAAGAAGGCAGGTAGTGTGGATTCAGGCGAGCCAAGACCCTTAATGACCACCTATTCCGAATAGGCTCCTTTTCTCCCCCCAGCAATTCGAAATCATATCAGGTGATGGCTATGACCTGGGCCGGATTCTAATAAGGGCTAGTCGGATCTATCCTTTATCCTAAATATTAGCCTGGACCCCAATTCCTGGGTGTGGTAGATCCTCTGTTCCGCAGGTTGCATGTCAGCTTCCATGAGGTCATTCCTGCCGGTGTTGTGGTTCCTGTCGAAGTTGGGAAAATCGCTGCTGGTTATCTCCAGTCTGATCCTGTGGCCCTTATTGAAATGGCAGGCGGTGGGGCCTAAAGATATATCGAACTGGGTTACCTCTCCTGGAGTTAATAATTCCTCCCTATCCATCGAGTTCCGGTACCTGGCACGGATCATCCCGTAGGAGACCTCCAGGGCAGGGCCCGAGGGATCTTCATCGACCAACCTGGCGAAGAAATCGGTATCTCGAGCCGATGATGAGGCGAATAACACCACCTTTGGATTCCCGACCACCTCCACCTCCTCCTCTAGTGGCGGGGTTCTGTAGTAGAGTATGTCATTCCTGTACTCCAGCGACCTCCTGTCGGAGGGGACGGTGAACAGCCTTTCAGTCCAGAGGGTGGGAACCGGGTTTTTGGGGTCGTAGGTGAAACCGTCCTGGGGCCCGTTTCCCGCTCTTCCCCGTTCCAGACGACCCGTGCCATTCACATCCCCAGCATCTCCATCGCTATCCAGGAAATATACCACATTCCGGTCACCATCAGGAGGCCAGGTGTCGGCACTCCTCCAGCGGTTGGAGCCCATTACGAAGTACCTAACGGCGGGCAATGCGCAGGTACCGTTTTCTATACCCTTTAGCCAGTAGTTGAACCACCGTATTATCTCATCCTGCATATCCACCGAGGCCTGAGGGCCGAAATCGAATTCTCCGGTTGATCTCTCTCCAAGTGAGGCGTGGCTCCAGGGCCCGATAACCAGTTTGGAACTTTCCCTGGCCATTTGGGTTGTAGCGTGCTGCTGCATCCCGCTCAGGTGTTCAATGGTTCCGTTGCAGTGATCGAACCACCCGCTAAAATCGAGGTTGGGAACCTCGATCTCCTCGTGTGCCTCATCGAATTTCCATGGCCTCGCCGTTGGGTTGGAAAGCCAACCATCCACGTGTTCGGCCAGTCCCTGGGGAAGGAATTGTGGCAGCTGACCCCAGGGCATGAAATATAGCCACCTGGAAGCCTCGATGTGGTCCCAGATCTCTCTGGCCTTCTTCGCGGTGTGGGGAGGCGGGAGGCCCCGGCGCTTTCTTATATCCGGGGATATGCTAGTGAACCACCAGTGGACTCTTCTGGCCGCCCGGAAGGCGCCCGGATAGTCCAGGTCCGTTAGCTCGACCGGTATGGAGAAAGCGCACATCGCCACCAGGTGTGGCGGTCTGAGCCTGGCCAGCATCCACTGCATCCAGGCGTTGTAGGAGGCTCCCATCGTTCCAACCTTCCCGTTACAGTAAGGCTGGGCGGCCAGCCACTCCACGGTGTCGTACCCATCCTCCGCATCTCCCGTTTCCTCAACACAGAAGGGCGTATACTCCCCCTGGGAGTCATACCTGCCCCGTGTATCCTGGTTAACGATGACATATCCGGCCCTGACCAAACGCCGGTAACCTGCTGGCACCGATCCATCCGCCCTGTGCTTTCCATAGGGCGTTCTCTCCAGGATGGCCGGAAACTCCTCGCTGGAATCCGGCCTGTATACATTTGCCCGTAATAGGGTCCCATCCCGCATGGGCACGTCAACGTTCTCCTCCGTGATCGTTCCCAGGGAGTTAAAACCGGATGTCAATTCAGTGATCCCTCGATGCTGGCACCAAAAAACCGTGAACCCATTTCAATCGAGCAGTTCCTCTTGGAGACCGTGAATCCTTCGAACATGCCCCTTTTCCTCGGAGATGATCTGGTCCAGGGTCGATTCGGCGTTCTCAGCTGCCAGGTCGCTCAGGGACTGGTAGAAGAGAATTGTTTCCTTCTCGAATCCCAGGGCGAAATCCAGCGTTGACTCCATGCCTCTCCCCGCATCCCCCTCCAGCGCATCCTGGTCCAGGTACCTCCCGATCCCGGTGTCCACCAGGGCCTGAATGTAGGGCGTTGACTCCTCGATCTCTATGCCCTTGGTCTCCTCCCTATCGGGGAGAAGACCCTGAAACACCTTGCCGTGCCTCCTTTCGTCATCTGCCAACAGGGACAGGGCCTCTTTTACCTGGTCTGACCCAGATTCGTGAGCCGCTCTTGTGTAAAATTTCTCCCCTGCCTCCTCGATGTTCAGGGACATTTCCACCAGCTCGGTCCAACTATACCCACTCTTCAACATTTCCCACCTCTAGTTAAGGTCGCATGTACTGAACAGGAGATGCATGGATCATATGCCCTGACCAGCATCTCGCAGTTCCTGGTCAGATCACCGTCCTCCCGGACGGCCCTGCGGCTGAGCCTGGAGAGTGACTTCTCCACCTGGGCTGAGTTGTGAGCGGTGGGAGGAACTATATCGCAGTCTATAACCGAACCCGTCTTGTCAAAGCTATACCAGTGGTACAGGGACCCCCTGGGGGCCTCGGTCAGGGCAGCTCCCTGGCAGGGGACCCCGACCTCCGGTTTCAACGGTTCTTCTTCTAGTTCGTATGGAAGTTCATCTATGATTTGGATACTCTCATCAAGGGCATGGATTATCTCCACCACCCTGGCCTTGATATTCATGAAGGGGTCGGTTGAGCCGGTGTCCAGCCCCACCGCTTCGATGGCATTCTTTCCAAGCGAAGTAAGCTGGTCCCTATTTATGGAAACCCGGGAAAGGGGGCCCACCATGAAGGTGTCCCTGTCCTTGACCCGGGACTGTTTGGCGTTGGAATGTTCGACCTGGTTCTCGACTATCATGGACCTGTAGTTCTGCTCCCCGATGTCTAGTCCCTCAGTTGACACCAGCCTTCCCTTGTTTAAACCGTATTCATGGGGATTGCTCACCGCTACCAGTTCATTATCCTGGTTGATCACCGGGTAGTCAAAGCCGCCCACAAGGTCGGCGGCGATGGACATGTCGTCGAGGCCCGCCTGGAGACGGTCCTTAAATGGTCTCAGGTCGGAGGGTGAGGGTATATTCGTGAAGCCACCCACCACGGCCGATATGGGGTGGACCGCCCTGCCACCAACGACCTCCCCGATGTCGTTTCCTAGTTTCTTGAGCCTCAGGGCCATCTCCGCCAGGTCACGGTGATCGGCGGACAGGGATACCACGCCGTCATAACCCATGTAATCCGGGGCGGTGAGGAAAAATACGCTCAGCGAATGGCTCTGTATCCAGCCGCTCAGTGCCAGAAGCCGCCTCAGGATCCTTGTCTGGTCGCTGACCTCCAGGTTGTAGGCGTTCTCCACCGCCCTGAGCGAGGTGATCTGGTGGGCTATGGGACATATACCACATATCCTGGAGCTGATTTCATGGACCTCGAACAGGCTTCTATCCCTGAGCAGGGATTCGAAGAACCTCATGGGCTCGAATATGGCGAATTCCGACCTCTTGACCTCTCCGTCAGGTCCTACCTCGACGTTGATGGCGCCCTGACCTTCGACCCGGGAGACGTAGCAGACCTCAACCTCCTTTCCGTCGCTCACATCTGGGCCTCCTTGCGGAATTCGGGGGTGTCCCCGGCGTATTTCCTGAACTTGCGGACGATGTCACGATCCGTCAGGCCAATTTTCCTGAACACCCTGGCCAGCTCCTGGGGGTTGGCGTCGCTCATGGGTCCATAACAGCCCTCGCACTCCCGTCCGTAGGTGGGGCAAATCGCTCCACACCCGGCCTTGGTGACCGGTCCCATGCAGGCCATCCCTCGGCGAGTGAGAAGACAAACGTTTTCTCGGAGTTTGCACTCCACGCAAACCGGGTGGTGCTTGAGATCGGGTCCTATCCCCTGGAGGGCGGAGGTGATGGTGTCCAGTATGAGATCCTTGTGGGGCGGGCAACCCGGTAATTTGAGCTCCACCGGGACGTACTCGTGGAGTCCCTTTAGCCTGAACGAGGATATGGTGGATGGGTCCGGGTATACGTATTCCTCGGCCTCTCTCTGGGGCATCCAGTTCCTTATGGAGGGAACGCATCCGGTTATGGCACAGTCACCGAAGGCCACCAGGGTTTCCGATACCTTTCTCAGTTTCTTGAGCTCCTGGAGTTCACGAGGGGTTGATACCGATCCCTCAACGAAGCATAGGTCATAAGGTCCCAATTCGACCGAGGTCTGGGCCATCATGAAGTAAGTGATGTTGATTTTGTCCACGATATCCAGGAGCTCGTCTTCCAGCCTCAGCAGTTCCATCTGACACCCTGCACATCCGGTGAACTTGTATACCGCCACGGTTGGTTTGTCGTCGCTCATGATTAATACCTCAGATCCTGCAGTCGGGAATACCCTTGATATCGGAATACTTGAATACCGGTCCGTCCTTGCACACGAAGTAGGGACCCAGCTGACAGTGTCCACACTGGGCGATTCCGCATCTCATCCTCCGTTCCAGTGAGAGGTAGAGCTGTTCCTCGTGGAATCCCCTTCGCAGGAGGTCCTGTACGGCGAAGTGCATCATTACCTCCGGACCGCAGATCAGCACCCCCGCGTTTCTGGGCTTTGTGACCATCTCCTCGAATAGGGTGGTTACCACGCCCACGCCGTGTTTCCATTCCACGCCTCCCGGGACCCGATCGACGGTCAATCTCAGCCTGGTCCTGGGCATCCTGTGCCATTTCTCATACTCCCATTCGAATATGCTCTCCTCGGGAGTCCTGGTCCCGTATAAGATCTCCAGGAATCCGAAATCCTCCCTTCGTTCCTCGATGTTCATGATCACCGGTCTGGGAGAGGGGAGGCCTATTCCCCCGGTGATTATCAGTACGTCCTTGCCCTCAAGCCTCTTCATTGGCCAACCATTACCGTAGGGGCCTGCTACCCATACGATATCCCCGACCTCCAGCTGGTGTATTTTAGTGGTCACCCGACCGACCTTTCTAATTGTGGTTTCAAAGCTGCCCTTGGTGGAGGACCCAGATGCGATAGAGAACATGGCCTCGCCCACACCGGCAAAGGAGATCACTATGAACTGTCCTGGGATGAAGGAGAAGTCCTCCTGGAGTTCCTCCTTGAAGGCCAGGGTGTAGGTGTTGGTATTTGGGGTCTCTACCTTGATTTCCATTACCTGGGCTGGATGTCTCTCGTAGGGATCCTTCATGTTAACGCCTCCTGTTCCGGCTTCTCCCGCAGCTCATGAGCTATCTCGGTTATGTCGATATCCACGGGACACACCTTGATGCACCTACCGCACCCCACGCACTTAGTCATGCTGTATTGATAGGAGCCATAGCTAAGATTATGACAGATGAATTGTCTCAAGCGAGCGCTCCTCTCCGGCCGGAAGTTCCCGCCCATGGCCACCTGGGAGAACTCCTTTAGCAGGCAGACATCCCACTCCCGGTACCTCTCCCCCTTATTTAGGGAGGGTTCCACCCTCTCCCTGATATCAAAACAGAAACAGGTTGGACATACGTTGCCGCACTGTCCACAGGCCAGGCATATCTCCCCCTCCCTCTCCCATACCGGGTGATCCTGGGATTGCATACACAGCTCGGGCATGCCCTCCATGTCTATCGACCTGGTGAAGGACTCCTTCAGGGACTCGATCAAGGACATTTTAGCCTCGAAGTCCTCTTCCCTGGCCTGCGGTAGTTGAAGGGATCTTAGGATATCCTCCCCCTGTGGCGTTCCCGCCTCCAGGAGGTATTTACCCCCGATGTCAGTCATCAGCACGTCATATCCGTCGGACGCCTCGGGGCCGGTTCCCATGGAGAGACAGAAGCATTCCTTCCCCACCTCCTTGCAGGTTAGGGCAAATATAAGGAAGTTGTCCCGTCTCCGGAGGTACCTGGGATCGCTCCGGAAACCAAGGAAGACCCGATCCAGGAAATCCAGAGCCGCCAGGTCACAGGGATGGACACCGAGGAGTATCTTCTTTTCCTGAGGAATTATATCCGATATTTCCGATGTCTGGCCATTCTCGAAGGTGAAAATCGTCTCTCTAGGCGGGAAGAAGTACTTCTTTATGGGAAGTATTGTGGTGTCGTAGCCTAGATCAAGGTCCTCCGGGTCATCGATGGGGCCGAATTTATACTCGGAGTCCTCGCCCCTGGGACCGCAAACCGAAGCATCTTGGTGGAGACGTTCCAGGAAAGTCGGAATCCCTCCTTCGCTGAGGATTACGGAGTACATGGAGATATCACGATCCTGGCAAGGAAATCTCGGAGACTGAAAAGAGTTATGTTGTTGGTGGTCCCTTTACCCGGTCCGGTCTACTTCCCAAAAGGCCAAAAAGCCGCTCCCTGAACCGACGTTCCCTGAGCATAAGGGCCTGGAGGAAGGTCCAGCTGTAGACCAAATGCCCCTCGTAGCCGCAGGGATTACCTTCCCAGTCATAGAACTCTGCCCCCTTCCCCATCTCGTCCACCACGCCGTTCTGGAAACCACCCCCGTTGGGGAACACGCCCCTGTGCTGGCGCTCCAACATGGCATCGAGAATCTTATCGGCCCTCCGGCGGTTCCCGACGATATAGTTGGCAACCAGGAAGAAGTAGGTGTTGCTAACGCAGCAACCGCCATTGAGATACTGCCCAAAGGTATCGGAGCCGTCCTCCAGCTCTTCGCCGAGCCTATGGTACTGGTCATCCCGGTGCACCGGCCTTAGGTTCAGGGGGACCCCGAGGTCAAAACGATCGAACCCCGTTTTACGGAGTTCCTCCCAGTAGGCATCGAGCATCTGGCTTGCTCGATCCTTTGGGACCAGACCATATATGACACCCATGCTGGTGGGAACATCGGAGTAGATATCATGCAGCATACCATCTCGGCTCCTCCACCATCCCAGCCAGCCGGTGTCCGGGTTGTAGAAAGTGGAAATGAAAACGGAGTGGATACGATCGGCAAGGTAATCGTAGCGTGAACCCTTGCCGGTTCTTCCCAGTCTTCTCTCAAGATCGGCCATGCACCGGTAGGCCCGATAGGCCAGGGCATTTACATATGCGTTCTTGTGTCCGCTGGAGTAGGTATCCCAGGCCGTATCGCCGAAGGAGCGTGTCCCCCTGTTCCCGCTCTGTGGAGATTCTATGAGCCCGTCTCCATCGGTGTCCCTGCCCTCCATCCAGTCGGCAATGGATTCCAGGCTCTCGATCTCCTTCGTCAGCCAATTCTCATCATCGCTGGCCTCCACGTAACACCAGGAAGCTGTAAGTACCGAGGGGTGGGAGTCCATCATGGGCCCCCTATCCCCAGTTCCAGAATCGATCTCGGTCTCCGTGTACGAAATCCTCCCGTCCGGCTGCACGGCACGGTGCATCCAGAATTCAAGGGTCCTCCGGAGCAGTGGGCAGAGGGGGATGGATGGGGACAGTTTTGGGATCAGAAGGACATGGTCCCCGAGCCAGAACAAGGTGGAACTAACCGGGTTGCTGATAGCGTTGTTTGCCCAGGTTCCCCAACCCCTAGGCTGAGAATTGACCTGGATAAAGTTGAACCATCCTCTACGTGCTAGCGACCAGCGATCTTCATCCTCCAACCCCTCTGGAGTTTCAAGGACCAGGGGTGAGAATTCCAATTCATAGCCGGCACGGCCCGGAGAGGGGAGGTCCAGTGTGAGGTCCACCGTTTGACGCTGCCTGTCCCCGGCCACGGTCATGGTTACCGGACGCTGACAGGTAACCATCATCTGTCCCATGTCCGGCGCGCTTAACAACGCGGGAAGTCCCATCTTGCCCTCGGTGACCGTATGAGGACCGATCACCGTGGTTGCCGTGAGCTTGGGGTTAAAGGGAATCGATATCTCCATTCTAGACAGATCCCTGACCCTACCACTCAATGCAAAGCGCATGGCCAGGTTACCATTGACCCGGGTTGTCCAGGAGAGATCGGTGATCGGTGAAATACTAAGAAGGTGGTGAATTTCATCATCCACCACCTCGGTGACCGTCCGAACCTTCTCCGCATCTAACCTCCCGGTGGGAAGTATGATATTCAATTTCAAGGGAGATCTCAACAGATTGTGCTGGCTGTGATCACCTCCCTCGGTGTCCCAACCCAGTTCGGTTAACATGGGCGAGGTCCGGTGGGCCTTAACATGTATGGAGGCGCTGGCGGATTCCTTCAGTGGAATGTTTTTGCGCGATATCAAGACCCCTTCCTCCTGAGAACCGGGTTTCAACCTGATTCCCGATAAATATTGGCCCGGTTTGGCCGGGTCTTCATTGAGATGTAGCTGACGGCATTTTGGGGGGCCTGGCATCCCTCTTTAGATATCCATCCCACATGCGTACGTCAGTGACCATTAATATCAGGGCTAGCGGGGCATAAACGATTGAGCCCGGGGTCATGGGGTTCCATATCAGCGGTGATAGAAGGCCACCCGTGACGGTCATGGATATGCAGGAGGAAATTGTCCTGGACATTTCAGGCGCGCCCCGCCAAAATCTAAGGGCTAAAACGAATAGAAATCCAGCAACAATACCAATAGGAAGGATATAATTTATCCAATTCTGGAGAACTAGCGAGGTAATGAACAAGACCACCGGAATTAGTACCAGCTTTCCATCCCTTGAGTTTGCCAAGATTACCAATTGAATTGCTACCCACCTTTATTAAACTGTTACGAAGCCTCCGCCCATTCCCGATTTTAGTAGGATGCAGTCAGAGAATTTTTTCGCCACAAATCTCGCAGTAGTTCGCCTCCGGTCTCACGGGATGCCCGCAATTCGGACAATAACTCAAATTACTCTGAGTACCTCGCCGTTTCTTCTTCGGTCTCACCAACAGCCAAACGAGTAGGCCCACTATATTGCCCACCAGGACCACGATTAGCCAGAGAGCTCCATTCTCGCCTCGGGCATTTGCATCCCTGTAAACCCAAATACATAGGAACACCGATAGGGCTATGGTTAGAATGAGAACCAATCCGACAAGTATTACCCCCAAAAGCATGGCCCATTATTCCCCCGCAGGAAGGATCCTTGATGGATTAATAAATTTCCCTAGAGCCTTTGAGAAGGAGACCCTTAATGGCTTAGGCCTCAGTTAGCCTGGTTGCTTTTACTTGTTTGTAGAGTTTTCTTTTTATCATTAGTGTCCATAGTAGGAATCCGCATACCATGCCGGTGGCGGTTACTGCTAGCCATTCTATGATGAATATCCATAGCATGGCTCTGTTTTTGGCTTCCATCATGTTGTTGGATATGTCTTTGATTTCTTCGTTTGCTTGTGTTAGTGTTTGTGCGGCTTGTTGTAGTTCTCCTTTGAGGTAGGCTGTTTCTGCTTGTTGTTGTTTGGTTTTTATTTGTGCTAGTTGGTTTTCGAATGGTGTGGGGTTGGCTCCGAATTTGTCTATGAATTCTATTACTGAGGTGGCCATTCGGTTTTGTTCGTCGAGGCTGGAGAATAGGGCTCTGACTTCGTGGGTTAGTTCTAGGTCTTCTGGGTAGGGTAGTCCGGTTACGAAGCTTAGGTGGGAGAAGATGTAGTCGGGTAGGTATCTCCAGGTTCTTTTTACTTCTTCGGGTATGGTGTCCCAGCCGTGGTTGTAGTGGAGTACGGTTCCTTCTCCGTATTCTCTGGAGACTAGTGCGGGTGTTTTCCTGCCTCTCCATATGGCCCAGGTGGTGGTTCCTTCTCGAGGGATGAGGTCGCCGTGGTGGCCCCAGTTGATGATTATCTTTTCTATTCCTGGGAAGTCGACTATGGGTCCTTCCTGTACTATTTTGTAGTATTGTCTGCCGTCTATGGCTTCTATGCAGTTGGGGAATAAGTCGGCGGGGAAGGCGTCGTATAGGCTGGTGTCTTGCCAGTATTCCATTCCGCATTGGGATATTCTTTGTGCGAATTCTACTAGGCAGAGTCCTATTCCGTCGTGTACTCCTTTTCTGAACCATTCTAGGTATTTGGGTGTTAGTACTTTGGGTGAGAAGTCGTGGAATATCATGGCGTCTGTGGTTGTTTGGAGGTCGCTGTATTTTCTGGGTAGGTATATTCTTACGAATCTGACTGCTTTTTCGTAGGGTAGTAGGATTAGGTTGCAGGGCACCACGCTAACCAGGTCGAACCTAGGATCAGTGGGAATCATATCAATATACATATCCACATATCCGGAAACCTCCCCAACCCATATCAGCCTTTTTTTAGAGAGTTCCGACTCGTCTTGGGCCAGTACTAATGGTGAGGAGATAAGGATAATAATGAGTAATAGGCCTAGAGGGTTCTTGGCTCGCATACATCCTTAATTTAACAACTCGCCAAATAAATTTTGCCCCATCGATTTGGATATCACTACCTCCAGGGTTCCATGCGATAGAAAGCAGGTGGGTTGGAGATCCGCCCCGTCAATCTCTCCTTTTTCGAAAGAGAAGCCAGATTCCGAGACCAGTTCTGGGATCGCTTGGAGGTAACCCACCCTCACCAACAACCTGGAATCCGGTTAGCCCAGCTTCTCTGGCCCACCGGGCAAAGGTCTCCGGGTCCCTCATCTTGGTAAAGTTCTCCACGGCCCCAGGTCCTTTCTTTCTTACCGCTCTGCGCCTTCTTTGTGTGAATTGCCGTCGAGCCCAAAGAGGGTAGGTTTTACCCATACCTCCGCCAACCATTGCTTCGCCTCCGGGGCGCAATACCCGGCGTATCTCCTTCAAGCCAGCCCTCTGATCGTCCCAGAAAAAGATCGAGCCACGGCTAATAACCAGGTCCAGGGAATTTTCCCGCATTGGCAGCTTCTCAGCTCTACACGATATGGCAGTCGACCTTTCACCAAGGCCGAGTTCAAGGGATCTATTCAAAGCCTTGGCCAGGGCTTTCCGGTTTGGATCAGCCATGATTAACCTGCAATCGGAAAGCTGTGCGAGTTCGAGACCCACTTGCCCCTGACCGCATCCCAAGTCCATACAAAGCCCGTGGGTACGGTTACACAGCTCCATTATATCTAGGGCCACGCAAGGGTAGTAATCTGGTAATTTTGTTTTGGAATCCGGGCTCTTCATATGTATTCCATGGGCTGCTAAATCACCTGGGGAGGGAAAAGGGTTTCGTTAGCGATTCCGGGATAGGAATGAGTTAGCATGATCACAAGCCAATCCTGGTTGGGGAGAAGTCCTCCATCGCCGGGTGAGAAGTTTTCTGTGAGCTAGTGTTGATGCCTATCGAGTGGGAAGTACGGTTCTACTATCAACCCAGCATTTCTAGAGAAGATATCGTTTTTACGGAAGGGTAACCTATCTAAACAAGGACGAACTCTCTCCATCCAGTCCAGGGGATGCCGAGTCCTGAAGCTAGAGAACGTCCCGGTTGTCATCTCAACATCCGGTTGCCACCATACTGGCCCTAAATCTCCTGCTTTTCCTGGAGGCGCCGGGAATATGGGGAGAGGATCTAGGGGTGGAGAGCCTGCAAGCCCTTCTCTATTTCGCGTCGGGCTCCATCCAGCTATGGCTGGTATTCCGCCGTGCGGATGGGGGAACCTACGGGAGGCACCTTCACTTTTTCCTGTTTATTCTCTTCCTGGTTATAGCTATGGAGGAGATAAGCTGGGGTCAGAGACTATTCAACTGGGAAACCCCGCCCTTCCTGAGCGATCTGAACCTACAGGGCGAGACCAATATTCACAATATCCACGGATCGGTATTCAACTGGGTCGTTACCCTATTCGTCTTTGCCTTCTGTTACCTGGTCCCCATATCCAGAATCATGTCTTCCAGGGCCCGATGGTTTATGGAGGAGATTGGACTACCGGTTGTTGGGATAGAGCTGGTTCCAGTGTTCATGATTGCAGATATATTTCGCCCCCTAGATCTGGGGAACCTGGACGCCCAGTTGACCGTCCTGGCATCATTGGTGCCCCTTGGACTCTACCTGACGGGGGCCGCGCCCCAGCTCTTCCGCCGCCTGAAGTCACCCAGATTGCATGTACTATCTATCCTTGTGGTGGGCGCCCTTGCAGTCCTGGTCTCGGTTATAGGATCGGATGTTCCGAGCCTATGGCTATGGGAATCAAGAGAGCTGCTCTTCGGGGTAGGTTTTCTTTCCTACTCGGCATATTATGCCCTTACCATGGAGGCTAGATGAGAGAAGAGTGTTCCGGGCCTCCTATGGAGAAATGGTGCGGAGCCATCCCTCGATCGTGAATTCCGGGAACCCGATCTCATCTTCATCCAGCACGGAGAGCTTGTCCCGGGGTATAAGAGATAGGTCCAGGTCGGGTAGAATCGCTCCTCGATAATGGAGTTGAGTACCGTATAGGTCCTCCAATATCACCCCATGTCGGTCACACCACTGGCCGAAGTTAAGCTCGGGTAGGGATTTTATCTCCCCTTTTTCCATCTGGAGTGGTCCCAGGTAATTCTCCGAGAAAAGCAATGCCTCCCTGTAACCATGGTAGGGGCGATGGCCCCCAGACGGGCAGAACCAGGCCCTTAGGTTGTCATGTGCGGGGTCAACCGATGAAAGGTTGGAGACGGTGTCCCTCCAGACCCGGCCACTTCCATCCCTGTCGATGACCACATCGGAATCCCCGTTCATGACCAGAAGGTGGGAGTGGCCACCTAGCTCCAGGAACTCCTTCCACTTGCATACTGCCCGGAGCTTGAGGTTAGGTATCCGTGTGCAGTGCTTCCCGTTGTGACATAGAAAATCGGAGAAGGCCCACCCCGATACAATTACCGTTCGTAAGCGGGGTTCCAGGGCATATAACCACCCGGCGATTGCCCCGCCCAGTGAGTTCCCAATCACCCCCAGGCGTATGTCATCGATCCAGTGAAGGGTCTTTAGAAAGTCTAAACACCGCATGGTATCGAAGACGATTTTACCCATAACCGGGCGCCCGGCCATTTCGGAGCGATAGGAAACCTCCTGTGAATCGTGTGCGCGCGTGCCGACTTTTCCCGAGGAATTCCTTTCCTCCTCCCCCAGAGGATCGGCCACCAGGCAGGCAATTCCCAGCCGGGCGTAGGTCCGGGCCAGGTAGGACATGTGGGGTATTCCCTTGCTGTCACCATGTCCGCAGGTTTGAACCACGGCCGGGATCCTACCATCAACATCCTTTGGCCTGTAGAGATTGAGAGGTATCCGGGAGCCGGGCTCGGAGTCAATGATCCATTTCTCGATCACAGTTCCGTCCACCCTGAGGTTCCCTCTGCTTACGGGTGACGGGTCATGTTTTTCCTGGGGAATGCCCAATAGCCGGTTCAGGGTGGTTCGGAGATGGGAGCGATTCATAACCACACCCCTGAAGAAGCTCAAACCCTTAATTCTTTATCTTATTCCGGTGTCATGGCAGCGAAACTACTTGAAAGGTTCCAAGAGCTTTCCACCTGTCGCGCCGACCATTAGCATTTCCCTGGATCCCGTTCCTGGGCGGGGCAACTGTTTTTCCGAGAGGACGACGGAACCTTCTCGGGGCCTGAGGTTCCATCCGCGAATCCCGCGTTACCCCGGATTTTACGTAAGGCCCCTATACATCATTACTCGCTCCGTAGCTTGGATGTACCGACTTCCCTATACAGCCTTCGCCTTACCATCAAGGTCCACAGGACGAATCCGGAGATCATGAAGGTGGCTATGAGCGAGAACCACTCGATCATATATACCCAGGCCAAGGCCCGGTCCTTGGCACTCGAGGCAGCCTCTCGGATGGCCATCTGTTCCTCTCTTCCCCGGTCCAGATCCTCGAGAGCCCCATCCATGTCGGCCTGGAGATAGTCCTCATAGGCATCATCCATCACCGTATCCAGATCCTCGATCCGGTTACGTAGATCTACCGTATTTCCACCAAAGTTCTCGACCCATGATACGAGTGAGTCAAGCATTCGGTTTCTCTCCCTGAAGGAGATGAAGGTGTTCATCACTATCTGAAAGAGATCAGGGTCCCTGGGCAGTTCCTTCTCGGAGATCCTGTAGACCAGATACATCATGGCCTGGGGGAAGTATTGCCAGTTCCGGGCCCATATTGGGACCCCTGCCGGGAACTTGCTGGCGAATTTAAGGGCGGCTCCCTGGCCAAGATTCCAGTAGCTCATCAATGGATAGGCCTCTGGCCGGTCCACCCTGGCCCATACATGCCCCCTTTCTTGGCCTGCTGGAGATTGATGTTGTCCACCGGAGGTGCCTGCGACCAGGGCAGGGACTCCATAATGGGCTCATCCTCGTCGGTGACGGTGAGCCACAATACCCCTGAGGTTATGTACTTGTTCCCAAACTGGGCCTCGACCTGCTTGACGGGAAGAACTCCCGCCACGTTGGTGTCCTCCCAGGTTTCAAACCTCGCATCGGCGATATTTCCCAACCAAAACATGCCCATCCCTCCCTGGGGAACCGAGTCGGCCAGCCAGATAACCCACCGGGTTTCAAATACCGAGCGATCGGAGTCGCTCATCAATATGATATCATAGTCGTCGATCAATTTCCGGTAAGTCCTGGGCATGTAGATTCTCATGTTTCTGACCGCGTCCTCCCGGCCTCCCAGATAATCGGCCCTTGAGGGTACGTAGGTCGGTTCTATTGCCGGATCTTCATCAATCACTGTGAAGATGTTGTATCCCACGTACTGGTCGGTTATATCACCGAAACATAAGATCCTTATCCGGCCCCCGGGGCCCCATCCGTTGGGCCATAACCGGTGAGAAGGAGATGATGGCCATGGAGATGATAATCAACATAATGAGGTTAGCACCGGACGGCTTCATGGAGGATCAATGTGGGCCGTTTTTTGAATATCCTCCTAGGCTCGATTTTCTTCCAGACAATGTCACGGGGATTCAAGCATCCATGGCAAGATACAAAAGGATCGGAATGCGCTCTGGGAGGGGATGAATAGGATGGCAGAGAAGGAAAGTCCAAATATCGTATTCATAATGACCGATGACCAGGCCCCCTGGGCGTTTAAGGCGGGCGGTAATCCCAACTTTAGAACCCCGAATCTTGATCGTCTGTGTAGTCAAGGAGCCATGTTCTCCAACATGTTCGGGGTCTCGGCGGTGTGTAGCCCCTGCCGGGCCAGCTTGATAACCAGCCGCTATACCAGTGAACTGGGTATTCCGGATTATATACCCAGAAGGGATAAGGAAACCGGGCTAGAACCAGGTACCAACACATGGCCCGGTGTTTTATCCGACTGGGGCTACAGGACGGCCCTGGTTGGGAAGTGGCACCTTGGGGGCGGTGACCTCCATCATCCCACCAATTTTGGATATGATGAGTTCGTTGGTTTTAGGCACGGAGCCGGGATCTCAAAGGACCCTGTGGTGGAGGTCGAGGGAAGTGATAAGGAGATGGAGGGTTACACTCCGGACATACTTACCGACTTTGCGGTGGACTTCATCGATCGTCCGGACGATGAGCCATTTCTGCTGTCCCTCCACTACTGGTCGCCCCATGCCAATACCAAGAACCGAACCCCGGACGGCGACCGCACCTGGCTTCCGCTGCGGGATGAGGATTGGGCGCCCTTCAGGAACATGGAACCAGTGCTCCCGAACCGGGATTACCCGAAACTGGACATTCCCAGGCTGGTTAGGATGACCAGGGAATACTGCGGTAGCGTGGCCGCCGTGGACCGCAACCTGGGTAGGCTGATGGATACCCTGTACGAGCTCGGTTTGCAGGCGAACACTGTGGTGGTTTTCACCTCCGACAACGGCTACAACATGGGGCATAACGGCATCTGGCACAAGGGCAATGGGAGATGGATTCTCACTGATAACCAGGGGGATCGTCCTAATCTCTATGATAACTCGCTCCGGCTCCCAGCCATCGTGCGGTGGCCGGCAAGGATTAAGCCGGGGACTATAATAGAGGAAACGGTGTCCCACCTGGATTGGTTCCCGACCATGTTGGACATGGCGGGGTGTGAATACGAGGGTCAAGAGATTCGTGGCACGAGTCTCGTACCATTGTTGGAGGGACGGGATGTAAACTGGGATAATGACCTCTTCGCCCAGTACTCCATGTGGGAATGGAACCAAACCGGGGCCAAGCTCCGTGCATACCGATCCGGTGGGTGGAAACTGGTCCGGGATTTCGCGGGAACCGTTTCCGATGAGCTATACAATCTAAATGAGGACCCCGAGGAAAGTCACAACCTCATCAACTCCGATGATCCACAGGCCCAGAGGATGAGGAGATCACTGTCAAGATCGATGAGGGCTCGCATGGACGAGGTGGGGGATGAGCTAGGTCTGGACTGAGAGCCTTGCAGGTCGGGAATCAAATAAATAGCCAGGACGCGTATATACCATCTTGAATTAGGGGGCAACCACGGGATGGGATGTAGGGACCTGGGTAATCACCGCGCGAAGGAGGACCCCGAGGCAGTGCAGGAAGTGCTCTCCGGGGATAGAAAGGTTGCTAATGCAGCCTGGTGGGGTTTCAATGAGATCGATTCCACCGATTCCATTCAAAACGCCATTGCATCCGGAGCCAGGAGAGTGGTAATTCCCGACATGAATAGGGAGTGGATCGTACGACCCATTGATCTAGTGGGAGACATGGAGTTGGTCCTGGAGCCAGGAACGGTGATCACCGCCAAGAGAGGGGAGTTTCGAGGGTCAGGAGACAAGGTGTTCAGGGCCCGGGACATATCCAATCTGAGCATACGTGGATACGGGGCCACCATCCGGATGCAGAAGGAGGACTACATAGTAGGCAAGGTGCTGGTTGACCTCGGCTGGGATCGGTGGTTTGGAACCTATGAAAAGGCCGAGTGGCGCACACCGCTTTCCCTGGAGGGCTGCAGCAACGTGAAGGTGAACGGGCTCAAGCTCTGTGACAGCGGTGGCGACGGGATATACATAGATGGGGGCGATAAGCTCGATTGGTCCAGGAATATCAGTATCCAGGACGTGACCTGTGATAATAACTATCGCCAGGGCATGAGCGTGATAAGCGTTAATGGACTGGATGTTAAGAACAGCACCTTCTCCAACACCTGGGGAACCCCTCCTTCAGCCGGGGTGGATATCGAGCCCGATTCATCGGATGAGAGGATCCAAAACGTGGTTTTCAGGGACTGTAGCTTCCGTGACAACTATGGAGATGGGATCGAGGTTTTCCTATCCAACCTCAGAAAGGATTCGGGAGAGGTATCGATCCTATTCGAGAGATGCAGGGTCACCAGCAAGAGAGGTTCCGGCATCAGAGTCACCAAGGTGCCGGACAACGGTCCGGACGGGAAAATAGAGTTCAGGGACTGCGTTATAGAGAATACCCAGGGATACGGGATCAAGGTTCAGGACAAGTCAGCTGATAGGGCCAGAGTAAGATTCGTTAGATGTAAGGTGAGGGATGCGGCCAGAAATCCAGCCTACAAGGGTGCCTGGAGCCCTATCTGGCTCGACCTTTTCAGAACCCAGCAGACGACGCGGTTCGGGGGCATTGACTTTGTCGACTGCCGGGTTGAGGACGACTACCGACGTCCGGTGGTCAGGATGACGGAGAGCGAGAGCGATCTGGGTTTACGGGACGTTACCGGTACGTTGAATGTCCTAAACCCGTGTGGCGTGGAGGAGTCGCTTGGCAGCAAACGAGAGGAGGTCGACCTGAATCTCCGGGAAGTCAAATGGTAATTAATTGGGCTTTCAGATCTCTCCCCTGATATGTTCAACCGAGAGTCTTCTGAATGCGATATTTCCTCCCCCGTATATGCAGGTTAGGGAGATCCCCTCCGGGCTGGGGGTAAGGGCTGGGTTTGAGAAGACAACCTCTTTACCCGGTCTATTTCCCCGATCCTGAATCCGGTATCTGTGGGGCCAGCTCTTTCCGTTATCCTCGGAAAGGGCAAGTACCAGTGAAACTCTGCCTGATTCCCCTTCCATCCGGGTAGACGGATAATGGCCGAGCACCAATTGGCCGCCGTTCATTTTCGTGAGGTCCATGTAGGGCTCTTCGCCCTTAAGCTCCGTGATTTGGGCCCGACTCCAGGTACGTCCTGAGTCGTGGGAGTCACTTCTGTAAACCGGACTAGAGCCCGTACAGACAAGCATGTGCATTTTTCCGGGTTCCGATTCCCAAATGACCGGCCTTATCTTATCCCCTGACGGTATGTCGTCCAGAGAAATATCATGGGCAATTTGCCAGGAGTCTCCCTTGTCCTTGGATAGGGCAAACGAGATGTGTTGGGTTTGGCCATCTATCCTGGAGATGGGGATCAGCCATTCATCACCGTGGGAGGCCACGACCTGGTGGAAATCGCCTCCCGGATAATCCTCCTGGGATAATATGTCCCGGGCGGGGGACCAGGAGCGTCCCCCATCCTGGGAGACCTGTAAACGGGCATGTGAGCCTTGGCCGCTCTCAATTACTCTGTAGAAGAGATATATTCCTCCATGATCGTCAGAATGTAGGACCGGATTTCGATACTCTACCTGGTGATCGGCCAGGGTCCTGGTAGGCGAGCTCCATTGCTCCTCTGCCCTTCTGGCAGTCCATATCCCGGTTCGAGTCCCGGGGTCCTTTCGACCCGACCAGGCCACCAGGGTTTCCCCATTCTCTAGCTCAATGTGCGTGCTTTCATAACAGGATTCGAGGTTTAGATCATCCATAACCAATTCGCTTACCTTTCTCTTCTGGCGTCTATGTTCTCTATAAGGCGTGGTGTCCAGAACCTGGCCCAGTTTCCGGATGGCTCCCTGGACCTTTCGTGGATCGACCTGGGATACATCCATCCCAACCTTGGCCGCAATGCCGCAGACCGTTCCAGCCGCAAGCCCGGTCTGGGCACAGGTGGTCATGACCCGGAAGGATGCCATTGCCATCTGATCCCCGGACACGCATCGGCCGGCAACCGCGATGTTTTTGCCACCTTTGGGAATTAGGGATCTCAACGGTATCTGGTAGGGTGGTACGACTGGCGTTACCCCGGTGCCTGCTCTCTGGAGTATGTGAGGCCAGTGATAATCGATCTGGTAGGTGCCCACGGCCACTGCGTCGGCGAACCTCCTCCCTTTTCTGACGTCGTCCTCGCTCATGACATATTCGCCCACTATCCTTCTGCCCTCTCTCACCCCCAGGCCAGGAGAGACATGGCTGATCTCATATGTATCGTACTTCTCTCTCCTGTAACCCTTGGTCTGCAGGTAGTAAGCCAGGGCCGTCATGTGTCTTCTGGCCCTTATCTCGGCCCGTGAGTAGCTATTGCCATCGGTGGAGTCCCCGCCGATCACCTTCATCTTGACGAACACGGAGTAAGGGTTCGTCCTTTTCACGGAGGTCATGGGTAGATCTTCGTCGTTCTCCCATTGGGGACAACCGGGTGGTAGAACGGTGTTGACCTTTTCCCCCACGTCCTCCATCCAAAAGCAGAGGCTCATGGGGAGCTGTAGGTTCATGTCTTCCTCAACCGTACCGTCGGGGTTGTGTGGCTTGCCTCCTTTAACCGTAGGGAAACCGGCCATCGCTGCAAGGTCACCGTCTCCTGTGCAGTCCACCAGGCACTTGGCCTTGATTCTCTGGAGTCCGCTCTTGTTGAAAATTAATAATTCCTGGACCTCGCCCTTATGGCTGGTCGCGTCCACCAGACAGGTGTGAAACAGCAGATCCACGCCGCTGGTCAGGACCTTCTCCTGGAGAAGGAAGGCCAGAATCTCTCCCTTGAACCAGGTACCGCCGCTTGTCGGTTTGTATGGCCCCAGGGCTCCGAAGCGCCTAAGCCCTTCCAGTATTTGCTGGAAGGGGGTGTTTACCCGCTTTATATCCCCGCAGAAGCCTCTTTCGCCGGTAAGGGTTCCCTGACCTCCGAGTCTTGAGCTCTGTTCAATCAGCAGTACATTCTCCGTGTGCTTAGAGGCTCCCAAAGCGGCAAATACACCTGCCATGCCGCCGCCCACGACAACTACGTCGTAATCTGGCACGGCTTCCTTTCCGTCCTTATGGGGTTGAGTTTTCATAGGAAAATCGGCTAACTACCTACTGAAAATGGTTTGCCAATCCTAGCTTTCCACGGGGAGACCCGACTTGTTCCAGGACATCATGCCCCCGAGGAGAGTTGATACCTCTTCCCATCCCTCCCTTTTCAGGATGCTGGAGGCCATACTGGACCTGGTCCCGATCCCGCAAACCGTGACCACCGGACCTTCAGGAAGATCCGAAACCTCGTTTTCCAGCTCGCCAACATGGATGTTTTTGGCCCCCTCAATGTATCCCTCCTGGAACTCCTCATCGCTACGAACATCGAGGACGGTTATATCGGGTTCCCTTTCAAGCCGGTCCAGGAGCTGGGTGGGGGATAATAGATCGATTTGGTCGTATTCCATCCCTTCCTTGTACCACTCCTCCATTCCGCATATCTTGGAACCACCACATAGGTATCCGTCAATATTATCGTAACCGAGCCTGAAAAGGAACCTGGTGGCCTGATCCAGATCGGAGCTGTCATCTAGAACCAAAAGAATTGGTTCGTCATAGGGCATCACCCACCCGGCGTAGAGGGGGATACCTTCCAGCCAGATGTTGTAAGATCCGGGGATATGTGCTGAGCTAAAGCAGCCGGGGAGCCTGGCATCAAGTGCAACTCCTCCCCTATCGAGTAGATCCCGTGCCTCCTGCGCTCCCATCTGGCCCGGCGTCGGGAGGTGGTCCCTGGGTGGAGCTCCCTGTTGATTATATCTCTCCATCATCTTGAAGTAAGGAGGCGTGGGCAGGATTTCCTGGGACTTCTTCTCAATGAAATCCTGCCGGTTCAACTGGAGCTTTTGGTTAAACTTCCTCTCCAGGCCCAGGGTGCTCTCCTCCCGTTCACTTATGGAGCCTCCACATACTGAGCCTCCGCCATGTGCAGGACAAAGTATAACCTCGTCTCCGAGGGGTAGTAGCTTATCATGAATGCTCTTGTATAGTGCACGAGCAAGTCGTTCTGATTCCTCTGGACCGTAGAGGTCAGTTCTTCCCACATCCCCCACGAAGAGGGCATCACCGGTGAACACCATTAGGGGCTGACCCTGGGTTGTGGGATCTGAAACCGAGTAAGAAGTGCTCTCATCGGTGTGGCCGGGGGTATGGATGGCCGTTAGATCGAGCTCGCCGACCGAAAAGTTCTCGCCATCATCTATGGTTGTTCCGTATTGAAAGTCCAGTCCGGGGCCATGGAGGATTTCAGCACCCGTGGCCTCCTGCAGATCAATGGAGCCTATGGTGTAATCCTCATTTCTGTGGGTTTCAAGGACGTATTTGATGATTAGGCGCTCCTTCCTGGCCATCTCCGTGTAGACTTTACAATCACGCCTTGGGTCAATCACGGCCGCTTCGGGCTCGGAGCCAAGGAAGTATGAGATATGCGCCAAACCCTCCGACCTAATCTTCCGAAATATCATTTCCAGACCATCTCTTGTGGTCATTTACTCTTATCACGGAAAAAGATACCGCAAGACAGCTCGGGATACGGAATTTGACAGGTAAAATAATGGGAATAATCACGAAATGATAGCTCTGAGAGTGCCGATAAGGGAATCACTAAAAAGGGAGTGTACAATATAATTTGCGGAGGTGAGCAAAATGCAGGGAACGGTGAAGTTCTTTGATAACAGAAAGAATTTCGGTTTCATAGAGCCCGACGAGGGAAACGAAGATTGCTTTGTACACAGAGCCGACGTAGAAGGCGATTCACCCTTCGGTAGTCCTCTCAACGAGGGAGACCGAGTAGAGTTCGAAATCGAAGAGGCCGAAAAGGGGCCAAAGGCAGTAAATGTGAAGAAGATCTGAATCTAATCAGGGTTACTAGTGCTTGTACTGCATGAAATGGAGGTATCAACCCCCGTTTCGTGTGCATCAAGGCATGATGAAAGCCTCTTTTTTGGGGTTTGTGACAGCTTTTTCAAGACATTAAGTTTTACCGCCGGTGGTAGAATTTTTTCCGCCGGCTCAGACCCTTTTATGTTCCAAAAACCGTAACTGTTTAGCTGGTTGTGGTTTGGGTTATTTGTTGGTAGGGGT
>CAZUNO010000032.1:0-27186 GCA_964621445.1 Hadarchaeota archaeon (SeqCode)
TCATCTCCTTTTTATAATGTGTATATCCTAAAGTTCCATTTATACGCTCTAAGCCAATGGGAGGTGTGGAAAATTGCCCCGTAGGGCGACCCATCCACAAATTCATTCCACTCACTCATATCCTGAGAGGAATCAAGGATCATAACTTCAAAACTTGCCAAAAAAAACCATCCTGAAAGATTCTGAGCTTATCACATATACCCAAATATAAAACAAAGGGGATGTTTGCTTGAATAACGATCTAGCTTTCGTATAATCTATCGAGTTTTTCCTTAAGAAGACGCTTCTCACGCAACGACACATTCTTTTTACTTCGAGACAACTGAAACCTATCCGGAATTTCGGCCCGAGTATCCAGCTGCAAACCGTTCTGCTCAGCGAATAATCTTACCTTCCTTATCTCTTTCCTAGGGCTCTTACAAAGGGACTCGTAGTGGATTTCCTTCAATCTCCAATCACCAACCCTCTCAATGTCCCGGCTAATATTTTTTTCGACGTAATATACCTGCCCGGCAACCTGGTCAAGGTAAGGTAAATCTCTTAGATGCTCAATTTCCTTGGGCATAACGGACCACCATTTCGAAACATTTTCCTCATTTTTGGTTCTAGCATGAAGAATGGAAACCGCAACACGTAAGCGATCTCTTTTCATTTGAATAAAAAGTGCATGTGGAAAAATATCTACCAAAGAGCGAATTCTTACACCATGCATAACGTTTTTGTTAAGAAACGGAGCGTCAAAAATATCCTCAAATCCCTTAACAGTCTGGTACATAAGGTCTTTTTCGGATTCGTCAACCGTATTCTCCGCCGAATAATTGAACCCTTCCCTTTGTTCTGTCGGATACCATCGGTTCCATATCTTTCCTGCTTCGTGGGGCGCCATCAATCCCTTTGTTCTTCCATAGCTACTATCAAAACTTGTCTCATGCTCGGCCAGAAGCCATTTCCCTAACTCCGCAACCAAGATGGGAGCCTCATAAAAGATACCAGAAATATTTGGCACATAAGCTAGATTGAAACGACGAAGCATTAGTTGATAAAATAATGTAGTTCCGGTTCTTGGGACGCCAATTATGAATATAGGTGGGTATCGTAGCTTACCCGTGGATCTCTTCAGAGATCCTGATTCTAATCTTTTCAGTAAGGGGTTTGCTATTTTTCCAAGAGCATAGTAGAAACCTCGTTTCGACATTTTGGATATATTCATGGAGGTACCAAACTATGGTGATTCTAAAGAGCTAGTTATCGTATCTTTTCAATCTTTTTTCATTTCACCCGCTGCCCCGCCCTTTTTATTAAATATGATTAGATAGTATTCCCTTATTTCCCGAAGTTTGAGCGGCTGATCTCCTCCTAGACCAGGAAAATGAACTTCTTGGACTTGAGATTTGTCGAATATGAATCCGAAACCCAAAAAAGGGAAACACCGAGAAAATCCGTATTCAATTAGAGGTTTTTGGCGTCGAGAAACGGGCCACCTGAGAAGAGGAATTCTGAAATTCTATATCTAGTGACCCTTTTTTGAAATTTTCTGGCCCAAGATTCAGGTTCTGCATCATACTCCAAATAGGAGTTAAGAAGCCTACTCGCCCCTTGTATATTTCCTTCAAATAATGCAAGTCTGTACGCTCTGAATACCACTTGTATCATATTTTGTCCAATCCTCTTCATTGCCTTCCCTCTGTCTGACCAATCCGTATCCTTTCCTGGCTTACGCTGAGGGTGAACCAATATATCCGTGAATTGGCGGGTTTCGAAACCGTGATACTTGGCGTGATAGATTGGAAGATGCTCCCAGCCGTAAACTTCTTTATAGAGACCATCATTATTCCAATCATTATACCACCATTTCCCACGGATCATCCTTGTCCCCCTGGGGAGAAAACGGCTTACTCTTCCACCTTCCACCATCCCCGATGCGATTACTAGTTTTTCGTTGGCAAGCATGCGATCCATTAATTTATTAACCCAATTGTTTGAAATAATGCTGTCAGCACCAATTATGATTATGAAATCAAAATCTGGAGAGAGTTGACGTAGCCCCGAGTTGATGGTTTCGCAAATGCGAATAGTTCGAGATTTTGATTTGTGTACGGGGCCATCTATTACTCTCGCACCTGCTTTCCTTGCGATAATTTTGGTTCTATCCTTAGAATGATCATCGATAACGATTATAGGGTCCGGCACTACCTTTTGGTTTCTAATAGCTCTGATAGTGTTTTCAATAAACCTGGCCTCATCTTTTGCCGGAATAACACACCCCATTTCCATGGTTTACAATTCCAGATATAGTGGTAGAAATATAATACCACTCAAAATGACGATTGGAGTCATAAAGTACCATTTTTTCAAGAACACTTAAGAAGGTAATATTGACCCCATTCTTTAATTCTCGGTGATTCGCCCTCAATGGCGGTCAACTAGTTAGATGAGGGATTAATTGAAGAGAATACTGGCCATATCACCACATACAGATGATGCTGAACTCGGATGCGGAGGGACTCTGCACAAGCTCTCTAAGATCGGTGACGTAACAATAGTATCCCTTTCCGCCCCACACCCGGACCTAGGGGAGGAGTTCATTAATTCCGCCGAGAGAATTGGAGCAAATCCCGTTTTATATAGATATCCTAGGCGTCGTTTTCCCTCTAAGCGGCAGGAGATCCTTGATACACTTATCGATATCAGAAAAGAGAGGAAGCCCAGTATAGTTTTTTGTCCCTCTGAAATGGACGGTCATCAAGATCACATCGTTGTTTATAATGAAACTCTCAGAGCATTCAAATACGATCATTCGATCTATACTTACGAAACCCCATGGAACCAATTTAGATCCGAGATAACTGCCTTCTCAATCCTAGAAGAGGAGGATTTCTCAGCAAAGAAGGACGCCCTTCAATGCTATAAGTCACAGCAGAGACATCATTACTTTGATCCGGTCTTTATTGAATCCTTGGCAAGAGTCAGGGGAGCCCAGGTAAATTCAAAATATGCCGAGGCCTTTGGAGTTGTGAGATGCTTCATAGGAGGACAAATGGAGTGAAGATTCTACTTACAGCTGTTGGTTGCCCTGGTGCCTCAACTCTCATCAGAATGCTCAAAGCGAATGGGGTCGAAGTCCATGGTGTGGACATGGATCGGGATGTGGTTGGAAGATGGTTGTGTGATTCCTTTCACCAAGTGCCTTCCGGAGATAGCGAAAAGTTTATTCCAGAAATTATATCATTATGTAGAAAACTGAAAGTAGACGCATTATTGCCTGAATCCTCAAACGAGGTCGTTCCCCTATCTCATTCCAGAATGGAATTTCCGTGTCCCGTCCTAGTTTCGGAATTGGAACCGTTGGAAGTTTCGCTAAACAAGGCGACTATGTATGAAGCACTGGAGAAAGGAAAGTTGAAGGATCAACTTCCTCGCTGGTGTTTGGTTGATGATGAGAATGAATTGTGGGAAATGGCAAATGAAATGGGTCTTGCTAAAGGCCAGCCAATCGTAGTAAAGCCAGCAATAGGCAAAGGGTCCCGAGGCGTTAGGGTCGTTGACCCCAATATGAATGCATATCAGCATTTTCTTCACTCTAAACCAGATAATAAGAGGATTACCCCTGGAATGATGAGTGATATTCTAAAAAGCCGGGATTGTAAAGGTGAATTGCCAGTTCCTATGGTTGTAATGGAATATTTAGGGGAAGAACAGAGAACGGTCGATGCAATTTGTGATAAAGGTGAACTGCTTCTTTCTTCAGTAAAAACCGTCGAGAGAGCGCGCTGGGGAGTGGTAACTCTTAGTACCTTGGTGCGAGATCGAGTGCTTGTTGGACAGGCCATTGAAATCCTGGATCAAATTCCTCTTTCATGGTGTATAAATGTCCAATTTATTGGCGGAAAACTTGTGGAGATCAATCCCCGCGTTTCTAGTTTTGTGCACCAGAAGGAGGTCTGTTTTCCGTATTTGGCCCTGCGGAAAGCATGCGGAATGTCGGTTGATTGGAAAGGAGCGGCAAAAAGGATTCAGATAGGCAGACGTATGGTTCGATATATGGATCAGGTTTTCGAATGAAAGTGGGTTGTGTTATACCGGCTAGAAATGAAGAAAAATTTGTAGGGAAAACAATCGAAGCTGTAAAAAGACAAACCATAGATATCCAGCCAATAATTCTGGTGGATGATAACTCCACCGATAACACGGGAAAAACCGCAAGAAAAGCTGGAGCTGAAGTTATTCAGGGCCCCGACCATAAATATGAGGCCAGAACCCTGAGGATATGTGAAACAGTAAATCATGGATTAATGGAATTACCAAAAGGAATACAATACGTAATGATCGTTGGAGCCGATGATATAATACCCTCGAAGTGGTCGGCCAGTCTAATCGAATCGATGGAAAAGAACGAAAATATAGTAATCGCCTCTGGGGTTGTAGCGGGAAGTGGGCCGACAAGGACCCCCCGCGGTATACGTATGGTCGATTATATCTGGTGGAAAAGAGAGCATGAACCTCCCGGACTTTATCGTGAATTGTACTGTTGGGAATCCTTTCTAGTCTTTTTTGCTTGGTGGAAAGGGTATTCTACCTATATAGATAAGGACCTGGTTACTGTTCCGCAACGTGCTACCGGTTCTGAAATCAGTTGGCAAGAAAGGGGGAAAGGCATGCGTCAATGCGGAGCCGATATCTTACAGGTCTTCTGGCGGACGCTCAGGTTGTCATATTCATCAGGTTTAGACAGCTCAATAAACCTGATGTCAAGCTATCTAGAATCCGAATTTGAACCTGATCCATGGCTAGTCGAATTTCGTAAAAACTTGGTCAAACGTAGAATCGAGAAAAGACTCAAAAAATTTGCGGGCCGACTTTTCCCATCGATCAAAGGATAGTTTCCACAAGAGCCATTTGTATGAATATCCTTAGAATATCAAATATTCACTAGATCATGGTAATAGGTTTTTCGTGAACTGCTTTATGAATTCAAGTTCCTGTTTAGTTAGTCCCTTAATTAGGAGTATTGCTGCAAAATATACTGCAATACCCGACCCCACTGAGATAATGAGCATAAGCGGTAAACTCTTAATCAATCCTTTGGTAAACCACACCACGATAATCATTACAGTTGAGGCGAGCAGTGATTTTAGAACGAAGACTGATGGAAATTTTGCCAACCCAATTTCATATCCTCTACTCCAGGCATAGATCAAAATCAGGGCGATTAAGTAGCTGAGAGTAGTAGCTAATGCAGCACCCAATATTCCAAGCCCTGGCAATAGAACGAAGTTCATGATGACATTGGATGCCGCGGCCAGCACCCAGATAGTGCCTAGCCTACGAGTATGTTTATGAAGTGGGAAAACTCTGGACAGAATCACGCATATCCCATAGAATGTGATTCCAACTGCCACAAACGGGGCAATAATGCTACCCTGTTCGGCGATCGTCTTTGTTGATAAGAAGAGGAGTAATGGTTTGGCCAGAATTGCCAACCCAAAGCAGGCCGGTATGGCAAGTAGTAGAAAAAATTTCAGCGTCCTAGTGATGAATTCCTGAGCCCGCGTCTTCTTATCCTTTTCCCACAGATTGAAGATGGTGGGATTTAGGACTAGGGTCAGGGGAGGTAGTATGAAGTTGACGGATCTACCTATCCCATAAGCAGCGCTATATATACCCACCATGGAATCGTTATAAAAAAGGCGTATTATATAGCGATCACAGAATCTTAGAATCCAACTGGATAGAGTTGATGCAATGGTTGGAATTCCGTAGGAAAGAAATTCCCTCATCCTGGTAAATTTTGGGACCGAGAAACCGATTTCACGGAATACAAGAGCCAACAAGAAGAAACTGAGAATTACACGCGTGATGATTGCACCTCGAATAGCTCCTGGAAGCCCTTGACCCAGGTTTATGAATAGATATACCAGGGCTATCTCTCCGTATCCCTTGAATATGGTGAGAATCGAGTAGGTTTTTACCCTCCTTCTGGCCAGGAAGAAGCTAAAAGAAACGATATCAAGTGCATAAAGCGGTATGAGGAGTATTCCAAGGTTGATAACTTGGAGATCTTGTATCTGAAGCACGGTTTCGAGTGATAATATCATTATTTTGGCAATGAGAACCATGAGCATGCTGATTCCTAGAGAGAAGAATACGCAAGAGTAGAACCCCTCTCTCAGCTTGGATGTATCCTCTTGGGCTGAGAGGAATCTACTAATTGAGTTTCTAAGTCCCAGGGTAGCGACCTTGGAAGTCAAGCCAACAAACAATATTATTTGGGTCCAGATTCCGTATGGAGCCTCTCCCATGTACTTGGTTATTATGGGTATAAAGAACAGGCCACGGATTCCTAAAAGCCCATTAGCCAGAGCTACCAATGAAACTTTTTTGGCAAAAATTGTATAGGAACCTGATTCTTCTTGGCTCTGGGTCAGAATTACACCGGGCCGTGCCTCAGTGAGGAGAGCTTTTTTTTCTTTCTATAAGATCCCTGGCGGGGCTTAATACAATTTTTTATTTATGTTGTGAGCTAGTTTTGCTAGTCTTGATTGAACTTATAGATCCTAACGGTAGTGTCCCCCTGTTCTGAAGCAGGTGACGTATGAATCAATTCAAATCTCTTCAACTCGGAATCTGGTCTTCCGAAAAGTAGTTTATAGATTGTCAAATTCTGAGCCTTTGGAGTTAGATCCTGCCATGAAACGGACCCCGTTTCCTGATTTATCTCGTAATATCCGTCGGGGAAGTCCGTTATATTACCCACTATCTGTGCAAATGCCCCTACAAGCCAGAAGTCGTGTTCGGGTACCATTATGTATTCGACGTCATATCTCTCAAATATATCCGTAGCCACATCCTCAGGTGATAGGTAGGCACGGGCCGTGGCCTGAATGGTGCTGAAATTGGTGGTCGCCCCATCCGTAACACACCTTCTCTCGGCCACGGAGGTTATCCAGTGACCATAATCCCACCATGAGGCAACTATGGAATCCTCGGGTGTCTCCCTTTTCATCCAGGTCAAGGCGTCATACCATCCTTGTCCCAATACCGGTCCCCTGCCCCTGACCAACTGGAGACCGAGAATGAGTGATGGAGAAACGATTAGGAGTACGGTTAAGATGGCCAATGGTGCCCCGACCTTTGCCATCGTTAGTTCGTTTCTGGCCAATTCGCGGGCACTTTTCGATTTTGATGCCACCAATGACCGTATGGAGCGACCCCGGGAGAGTATGGATATGAATTCGCGAGTGGCAAAAGCGCTCAATAGACACAAGGCTGGTGTGAATAGCATGGTACTCCTGATAGCAGATAATCCGGCATAGAAACCCGAACCTGCCCAAAGAATGAGAAGTATGTCCTGTAATTTTCTACGACTAAGACAGTAAATGACTCCGGCTAACGCGAGGAATGGATAGAAACTGTACCTGGAGAACCAATCGCTTACCGTCGGTTTAGCATACTCCTGGACGGTAACGTGCATTCCGGTTTCAGGAGTTTCAAATGGGTTAAGTAAAATAATGAACTTTCGGGCAACCTTGAAATCGATTATTCCCAGGCTAGAACCGACAAAGGGAAATGAACCGGCCAGAGCAACCGCTATGAGAAAGATAGCTATGCCATTCTTTCTTGTAACAATTGCTCTTCTAACCATTAACCTGCAAAGTGCGAAGTAAAAAACAAGGGCAAGCACGGAAAGTATATGTATGAGAATGAAAGGATTCGAGGTGCCCCAGTTAGCTATTGTATTTCCGATAATTACCATGGAAATGGACACAACAATGCTGCCGATGATGACATTATCACCTATGTCCACTAGTTCTGTGATATCAAGGAAAACCATTACTCCGTAAAATGCCGTCAGGAGCAGGAGAATGTAGGTAAAACCTCCCCAGGTAAGTGCAACTAGGCCAAAAAATAATCCTGTTCCTAGTGCCTTAACCAGACTTTTTTCCATTTTAGTATCCTTGAGCATCTTGAAGAAGAAAACGAATCCAAAGAGCATTAGGGTTAGAGCCAGGCATTCCTTATCCGCCACCCCTCCCATGGTCCTGTTCAGATATTCCGGAATGGTGGCCAATAAGAAGGCGGCCAATATCCCGGTCAGGTCATCTCTCAATTCCTTACCGATCATATAGGCCGGAAAGATGCTCAGAGAACCAAAAATCACGGGGAAAACGATGGTCCATGAATTAAGGGTCGTCTCCACCCCCAGATTCTTTACGATCATGTAGGTATAGGCGATTGAGAAGGGAAGCAACGGCATCGATGCATGGAGCGGTCTTCCCACTGGCTGCCAACCGAGGTTATCCCAGGACGGGAAATAACCCTTCTCCACCACGTTCCTGGCCATGCGAAACATGAAGAATGCATCGGGATCCATAATGGTCCCATACTTGGTGGGAACCATCCTTATGGCCGCCGCTAGGAAAAAGATGAGTACCAGGGCAATGATGGCCCAATTCTCCTCGATCTCTGGAGGTATGGATATCTGGGATGACGTCCTTCTCACCGACTATCACCTATCCAAATGCCGAGTTTGAAATATATATCCCGCCGAGGTAACCATACAAGTAATAAACTTACCCTGAACCAAACTCCCAGGCGAGCTGGCCATGATGAAGGATTTCTTCCAGGGCAGATACATCATTCTCTTCCAGGTGGGATGTCTTCTGCTATTGTACACGTCCGGGGCCTTCGTCCGGCTTGCTCCCATAGAGAATTGGGGAGTCTATGTAACGGCGGATGACCCGGTTCTACATGTGAGGCTAACTGAATATGTCCTGGAAAACGGTCACCTTCCACGGATGGATGATCTGGCCTGGTATCCCTGGGGACAGAACTGGGAGACCACGCTCCCCAACTTCAGGTACTATCTCACCGCCGGAATCTACTGGTTATTCAACGCCATGGGGATGGGGCTAAGCCTTTATGATTTCTGCGTGTTTTTCCCGGCCTTCTTCGCTCCCCTTGCGGTTATTCCCATGTTTCTGGCCGTCCGCGAAATATGGGACTGGAAATCAGGGCTTGTGGCCGCGGGGGTCCTGGTCGTTTCTTCGGGTTACCTAACCAGGACCATCGCCGGTTTCTACCGGCACGAGCATGTGGGTATCCCCCTGCTTATTACCTGTATCTACTTTTTCGTGAAAGGGATGAGGGCCGATACCCGAAGGGAGAATTTGATATATTCCGTACTATCCGGGTTTACCCTGGTTTTTTTAACCGGGACCTGGTCTGGATTCCGATTCCTGCTGGACGGATTTGCCGTTTTCATCTTTTTCATGATGTTTACCAGGAGGTTGGACCGTGAGATGCTGTACTGTTTCATCATTACCGATGGCCTGGCCCTAGCGTCGACCTTCTTCTGGCCAAACCTAGCAACTAGATTCTTTACCAAGACCGAATTCGCGGTCCCCCTTGTCATTATTATTAGCGCTCTTCTTTACGAATTCGTTCTAAAAAAGAGGGTGGATAGGAGAAGAATCCCCGTAATTACCGCCGGAATGACCCTGGTACTTTTCCTTGGAATGCTGGCCACGGTAAGTAATCTTCCGAGCGGGCGATATGAGGTGGTGGTAAACCCCCTTCGTCAGGCCCCTTCGGGAGATGTATCCCAGACAGTGGCAGAGCACGCTGGCATGCGCCTAAGCTGGAGTAATGGTAATCTGGAGTGGCCGGCACTGAGTTCCTACGGGATTTTCCTCTTCCTGGTTCCCCTAGGGTTGATCCTCCCCTTCTACCAGCATTCCTCCGCACAGGACGCCAATCGTGATGTCCTATCATTGCTGGTTTTCTCAACGCTTCTCCTTTTCCTGGCCCTGGACCCATACCCGGCCCTGATGTGCTATGGACTGGTTTGGTTAGGGATGGCGGGTTTGTGGTATATAACCCCGGAGAAGAATCGACCAGGTAACAGCGAGTTCCTGGTCATGCTATTTGCCCTTCTGGCAGCCTATTTCTTCAAGAACATGATCAGGTTGAACATTCTGTTCTCGGTGTTCGTGGCGGTTCAGTCCGGCCTATGCTTTTCATATGGGATCAGGTTCATAAACTCCAGATTCGGCAAATCGGAGGAGGAGGTTAGCAGTTCATCAAGAAGCCGGAGCTCGAGGAGGGCACGAAGGAAGAGCAAAAAGAAGAAGACGTCCAAGGGGCGGGATAATGTATTTACCGCGGAGATCGCTCTATCAGTAGCAATCGTTCTCCTGTTGCTGTGGCCGATTTCGGGTTCCTATAAAACCGCAAGGGGTTATCCCCTCGGTCTTCGGGAGGACTGGTTCAAGGCTCTTGATTGGCTGGAGGAGAATAGCCAGCCTGATGACGTGGTTATGTCCTGGTGGGATTACGGTTACTGGATACAGACCTACGCGGGAAGACCAACCATAGCGGATGGAGCAACCACCAACAGCACCCAGATTCGCAAAATTGCAAGGGCGTTCATCACCACCGAGTCGGCTGCGCACGATTTCTGTCTGGAGTACGATGTCAGATACATAGTGATTGATGTCTCCGATGATTTCATAGGTGGAAAATGGACTGCTATGGCAGTTATCGCCAAACAGAATGTCGGAGACTACATGGCAGTGGATGAGAATGGCCAGACTATGATATTGGATAAGGGTCAAAGGTGCCCCCTGTTCAGGATGGCTTCCAGGGGCCTCCTGCAGCAGGAACTACCGCCTCTGGACGGTTTTGAATACAAAGTTTCCTTTTCCGGAGAAAGGGGCGGAAGGGTAATAATATACGAATTTTTAGGTTGATCGTCCAGTTGCCGCTTTGAGAGGGTCGGGGGGCCATGAGATTTTTCCCCGGTTCCGGTCCATAGCTTGAGGGTCAGATAGATTCCATTAATTGAAAGCAACGCCAAAGATATGGAAAATGGAGATAAAAACAAGAAAAAAAAGCTAAGCTAGCAAATTAGAAAAAGAGGAAGGGCGGTGAAGCCAACTAGTCCAGCAGCTTCACCGTCAGCGTCCTATTGTCCAGGGAAACCGGGTCTTCGTTTGTGTACGCGTAGTACATCTTTACGTCGTAAGTGCTCTGGTTGGCTCCTTCAGGCAGCTGTGGGCACATTATGGTGACCCTTATTGCCCTCTGAGAGTCCAGCGTCGTGAATCTCCACTGATACTTGCCCTCTCGCTCGGTCCAGGTTTCATTCGCTTCGGTAAAGTCAATTTCTCCAAGTTCAAGGAGTATGGAGACCCCCTTGGCCTTTCCCTTTACCGGCTCGAATATCAGGTCAAGATTCTCTTTCTTCACCTGGTATGATGTCCACTTGCTTCTGTTGCCGCCGAATTCCTTGTACTCTTCTGGATACTCCATTATCCATTCCATGTGTCCCGTAACTTCCGGTTCGTAGAGCCACTTCGAAACCCAGTTGGTCTTGGTGAAGATTCCCCAAGCAGCAATCAAAAGCAGTATGATCGCCACTACAAGTATGCCAAGACGAATCTTCCTCCTAGTTGGGGATTCGACGTACCGCACTTCCTCCTCTTCGACTTCTGGCTCCTTACTTTCTTCAGGTGCTTCAGCCACTCACAAACCTCCTCAGGAAATTCTCCTCCTTAAACCGACAATACAAAGGATGAGACCTGCAAAAATCATGATGAACATAAGTAGCGATGTCACATCCGTGGATGCCGTTGGATTGAACATGGTAGCCATGCCGACAACCGCTCCTATGCACATTAGACCTATTCCGGCTAGGAATACTGGTCCACCTTTTCTAGCTATGAGAACTCCTCCTGGGGGATACGGTTTTGAGAGGAAGCCAAATGGCTTATAAAGGTTATTGTGTCGACGCGGGAGAAGGGGGCTATCGGTGGCATCAATCATACAGTATGGTTAAAACTGCATTTAGATAAAGGAGTTAATGGAAAAAGGATGGGGCCACAGGGATTTTCGTCAGGTCCAGACCCGATTTCGAACCCTGGTCGGTGGGTTTCTTCCGAGACCCTCCGTTGCTCATCGGCTCATTGCCTCGCCGCTCCGGAGTCTAAGACTGGAGCCCACTATGGTTCCGGGGTGAATCCTTACCGGACTACACCATGGCCCCTTGAATAGGTCCGGAGGCTGAGATCAATAAATATCTTTTCGGGTTAAGAATGCATCAATCTTAGCGTTTTTCCCGGTCTTCCACTCGACTTCTCGGTTGAATCAATGAACCGGGAGCTATCTTAGCTCCTTCTCCGATGATGGATTCATCTCCCACCACCGGGCCCATTCTCTCCCTTCCCGAGTTTCTCCATTCCCCCTTTATCCTCATCCGAATTTCCTTTTCGGAGTCGTTCTCTCCCATCAAATGGGCATTTGGTTTCACCAAGCACCCGGAGCCAAGAATACAACATAGGAGATCGCACGAGGATTGAATTTCACATTCATCCATGATGACGGATCCCTGGACCTTGCTGCCGGAAATAATAACCCCATCAGCAATGGATGTGAAGGGACCGATACGGGAGGGCCCCTCGATCCGACAGCCTTCACCTATGGCGCATGGCCCCTGGAGCTCGACCTCCTTACCAACAAGTGTTCCTTTCCCCACGGATACCTTTCCCTCCAACGTTCCGAGAACTCTTGCTGACGGGTCGATATTCCCCCGGTTCTTCCTTAGAAACTTCTCATTAAGGTCGAGTATGTCCCAGGGCTTTCCTAATTCAACCCATTCCTCTACCTCATAGCAACGAACCATATCTCCCGAATCTATAAGGTCCTGAAGGGTGTCGGTTATCTCAATTTCATTTCTAATGCGGTTTGGTGGGGTATTTTCTATCCTGTCGAAGATGTCCCTATCGAAGATATAGGTCCCAACATTGGCCATGTTGGAAGGGGGGTCCGGTGGTTTTTCCATGACCCTGGTTACATAATCCCCCTGGAGTTCAAAGATTCCATAGTCCCTCGGATTTGGGACCTTCTTGGCAGCCACGCTTACCGTGTCCGAACCCAGCATTTTTCCCAGGCTCTGGTTATCTATGAGAACGTCTCCATTTAGAACCAGGAACATGCCATCCACCGCCCCTTTGGCGGACCTGATGGCATCGGCGGTTCCTCTGGCCTCCCGCTGTAACCGGGTTTCTATATCCATGTCTAACCCCCGAAGTCCATCCAGCCAGTCACCTATTTCCTGGCTCATGTAGCCCACTATTATGACGGCTTTATCTATACCCAGATTCTCCAGTTGGTCCAGTTGGTACCGGAGAAATGGTCGGTTCATGATTGGTATGAGTACCTTGGGTCTGGTCAGTGTCAAGGGTCGGAGACGTGTTCCCTCTCCAGCGGCGAGGATAACTGCCTCCGCTATATCGGATATCGGCATTCCTGGTCAAAGTTTTATCCCCATGTTTTCAAATATCTTCCGTGTCCAAATTAAACTCGGTACGTATAGATGGCAGGTATGGAGAGGGCGGCGGGAGCATACTGCGTCTGGCCGTTGCCATGTCGGCGGTAACCGGCAAACCGGTTACGGTGAATGATATCAGGAGGAACCGTCCAAGGCCTGGCCTGGCCCCTCAGCACCTCAATGGTTTAAAGGCCATGGCCAGCCTCTTCGGCGCACGCACCAAGGGTATGGAGTTGGGTTCGACCACAATTGAATTCGATCCCCGGGAACCGAGGCATAAGGGGCTCTCGGTTGATGTGGGCACGGCTGGGAGCACGGGGCTCATACTTCAGATCCTGATGATCGTCCTTCCCTTCATCGATGGAGGGATGGAGATTTCCCTGAAAGGCGGCACCCATGTCAGGTGGTCGCCAAATATCGATTATATCGACCACGTAACAATCCCTCTGCTCGAGAAGATGGGGTATGAGGCATCCTTATCGATGAGGAAACCTGGGTATTATCCCAAGGGAGGGGGCCAGGTGATTTTTCATTCCCGGCCCTGCGCTCCCCTCAAGGCCATCGATCTTGAGTCCTTTGGGAGCATAGAGTCCATGGAGGGAGTATCCAGGGCCTCCAACCTTCCGTCCCACGTGCCCAGGAGACAGGCTGAGTCGGCTTCCAGTTCGCTGTCGATCTCGGGTGAACCCCAAATAGATGTGGTCACCGAGGATGCCTTTTGTCCCGGCAGTGCCATAACTCTATGGGGCTCCACCAGCACCGGCTGCATTTTGGGTTCATCGGCGCTGGGGGAGAAGGGCAAGCCTGCGGAGAAGGTAGGACGGGAAGCGGCCGAGGAGATGAACGATTACATTCAAAATGGGTCGCCAGTGGACCATTATGCCCTGGACCAATTACTTCCCTACGCGGCCTTGGCCAAGGGAAGGTCGGTCCTAAGGTCATCAAAGCTGACAAAGCATGCCATTACTAACATATATGTGGTACAGGAGTTCCTGGACCTCTCGTTTGAGGTTGAGGGCCAGGAAGGAAGGGAGTGTATGATCGCAGTAAAGGGAGCCGGACTGGAGGGTATCTAAAATGAGCGATGTTTGTATATTGATGGGAAGCGAATCGGATAGAGAGATAGCAGATAAGGCCACCAGGATTCTTAAGGAACTGGGCATCGACCACGTGGTGTACGTCGCCTCCGCCCACAGAAATCCGGAAA
The DNA here is from genome assembly GCA_964621445.1 of Hadarchaeota archaeon (SeqCode). GTDB lineage: Archaea > CAYQAE01 > CAYQAE01 > CAYVLA01 > CAYVLA01 > CAZUNO01. Next base: position 14,535 of record CAZUNO010000032.1, read on the forward strand.
AGGTGGAAGGTATAATCCAAGAGACCGATGCCGAAATTTTCATTGCCATAGCCGGTTTGGCGGCTCACCTGCCGGGGTTCATTGCCAGCCGGACCACCAGGCCGGTAATCGGGGTCCCGGTCTCCGCCAAGTTGGGTGGACTTGACTCACTTCTGTCGATTGTCCAGATGCCCAACGGCGTCCCCGTGGCTACCGTGGGCATCGATAGGGGTGATAATGCCGCGCTGATGGCGGCCTCGATACTGGCGCTGCGGGACGAGGATCTTTCTGGTAAGCTGCAAGCAAGGAGAAAATAAGCGTTGTCAAAATGGACCAGGAAGAGGAAGAGAGAGAAGTATTACCGGAAGGCCAAAAAGGGAGGCTACAGATCCAGGTCCTCCTACAAGCTACTGCAGCTGGACAGGAAACATCACCTTATCCGTGAGGGTGACCGGGTTCTTGACGTGGGCTGTGCCCCTGGGGGATGGTCCCAGGCAGCTAGGAAGCGAGTTGGGCCAGAAGGAATGGTCGTGGGCGTCGATCTGGAGAGAACACGCCCGCTGGAATACGATAACGTTGCCTTTATTAAGGGGGATATCCTCGCTGAGGAAACACTTGAGGTCATCAGGTCAATTTCACCCGAGTTTGAGGTCCTGGTTTCCGATGCTTCCCCGAAAATCACCGGCATCTGGAGCCGGGACCACCTCCTGTCCGTGGACCTTGCACGCCGTGTTCTGGAGATCTGTGATCAACTATTGGTTGAGGGAGGAAATATGATGGTTAAGGTTTTCCAGGGGAATGAACTAAAGTCCTTCGAGGAAGATATGAAGGGGAATTTCAGCTTCTGCAAGAGATCGAAGCCGGACGCCTCAAGGGATAGGAGTTCAGAGATCTATCTGGTGGGAAAGGGGTTCTCCAGGCCCTAGAGTGGTCCAAGGGTATCGAGAAGACTGCATGCCCTACACCTTGGACCTGCGGCGGGCTCGCCACATAACTGGCATTCGGTTAGCTCGATCCCATCATATGTGTTCCGTATCCTGTCCGCGATCCTATCCATGGACGAGAGGAAGGAGTTCTTGCTGGTGGGACGGTTTTCCTCCAGTTGGTTGAGAAAGGTCCGTATATCGTTCCTCATATCATATTTTGAGTAAGGGCAGGACCCCAGCTGGAATTCAAGGTTCCGAAAAAGGTCGTAGAGAAGGGCTTCCCTTCCCGGTATCCGGCGCAAGGGCTTGGCTCGAGGAACCAGTTTCCCATGGTCCACGACGTATTTCCTCCCCGACCTGGCCACCCGAGCGACGTCCCCCCTGATAAGGTTCAAGAGGCCTGACTGGGTCTCGTCATCAAGGTTGTGCCCGGTTACCAGCTTGTCCGCGCCTAATTCTCGAGCCTTCCGGTTGATTAGCCACCTCCGAAAAACCCCGCAGTAGGTACATGCCTTCTCGATGGATCCCGACTTTTCCAGAATTGCGTCCAGCTCAAGGCCCAGCTCCTGGGTGAAGGATACCAGGTGAAAATCCATATCCCTTTCCCTTGCAGCATTTCTAGCGATCTCTATGCCCCGGTCCCTGTAGCCCTTGATTCCCTCGTCAATGGAGATAATCCCTGTTTGAAGTCGTCTGTCCCTGGCAATGGGCTGGACGATGTCCAGACATGCTATGCTGTCCTTTCCACCAGAGACTGCAAACAGCACCTGATCATTTCTGTCAAAGATATCATTATTTCGAATCTCCCTTCTGACCCTCCTCCGGAGATTCTCGGTGAAGCATCTTCCACAGAAAAAATTTCCCGAGTACCTCTGAAAGTACCTGGCCTTCCCACCACATGAGTCGCATCTACGATCATCGTTGATGATCAACACCGCCTGGACAAGTACGGATCAGGGTGACACGGTCTCCTTCCTCGAGGGTTTCACCCTCCCAGACTACCTGATCATTTAGGAGGGCCACGTATTCCTCCCTTAGAAGCTCCAGATTTTCCAACAGATCGTTTATGGTGGATCTGGGCTCTAAAAGGAGCCTTCTTTTCCTGTCACCCGGCTTTATCGTGACCTCAACAGGCATCCGGGACAATTTCATCGACGATCAACCCCGTTTTTGGTATCCACAGGTCTGGCAAGGACCGACCTGGCCTTGGATATCCAACGGACCTTGAAACCGGCCTGACGTAGCCTCTCGCAAACCCCTTTCCTCAGGTCCCTACGCCTGTATCGGGAACCGGGCTGACCGGTGTAGTGAAGTAGAACCCCATCCTCGGCGATCACTCTCCTGAGATTTCGATAGAAGCCCAGTGAATAGAGATCCCCGGCTAAGGAAAATGTGGGCGGGTCGTGCATGATGGAGCTGAAGTACCCTGAGGGCAATAAGCTAATGAATCTCGCTGCATCACAGATAACGATACCAACCTGGTTCCCAGCCATGGAGTCGAACATCACGCGGCTGCATGGATTTAGACGGGCAAGCTCTATCACCGCCATATTCCTTTCCAGTGTCAGCACCCTTCCGCCCCGGCTTGCCGCTTCCTGACAACTGTATCCGAGCCCGGTGCATATGTCGAGGACCCGGTCGCCCCTTGAGAGATTCAGCAGATCAACCTTTATCTTGGCCTCCTCCTCGGGGAGCATATCCTTGGTCCTGTGCATTCTTATTCCGTCTATCTCCAGTGCGGGGTAACCATCGGTCGGTGCGAGCTTGAAATAGCCATCGCTGAATATCTGAAGTTCATGTAGGCTACCCTCAATTATCGCGTATAGGGCGTTTTCTCTCTTCGCTCTCTCCAGTTCGCTGGCTGAAATCCTATGCCCGTTCACCGATATCCATCTACCTTCAACCTCCACCTCGGCCCGTAGGCAGGGCAGACCTATGCGGTGGGACCCTTGGCTCAGAGAGAGAAGTTCCGAGGCCCGTTCGCTATCCAGTACCGGTGGCATCTCCTCTGCCATTCAGTCACCCCGCCCAATGAGGTAATTCTCCGTTGCATCCACCACGCAGACCTCCATTCTCGATCCAAGGTCTCTCTCCCCCTGTATTATGATTGGCTTGTAACAATCGTTTCTGGCAACAAATCCTCCCTTTGAGCCCTTCTCGGAGACCAGGCACTCCCCTTTCCAGCCCAGCCAGAGACGGTTCCTTTCCAGAGTTAGCTCCGATATCGTCCTGGATGCCTTTCTGCTCCTCCTCTTAACCTCGGAGCCTGGGAGCTCCTTCAACGATGATGCAGGCGTCCCCGGCCTGTGCTCATACTTTGAAAGGTTGACTATATCGGGCTTGGAATCCCTCAGGAACCGTAAGGTGTAATGGAAGTCCGCCTCCGTTTCCCGTGGGTATCCCACAATGATATCCGTGGAGATGATGAAGTCCTGAAACTCTCTGCGTAGCCTTTCGGACATCTCGCTCCATTCCCGGACAGTGTACCTCCGGTTCATTGATTTCAGAACCCCATCACTTCCGGATTGAATGGGCAGGTGGATAAAGTTGTATATTTTGGGATCTTGATAGATTTCAAGCAACTCGGGCAGAACCGTTTTGAGGCTGGAGGGGTTCATCATTCCCAGCCTGATTCGGATATCATCCACCAATTCCAGGATATTTCTGAGAAGAACGGGAAGCCCTGCCCCGGCTCCATCCATTCCATATGCTGCTAGGTCCTGGGCAGTTAGCCAGAGCTCGTGCACGCCCTTGTCGACTAGCCTTTGAACCTCTTCCAGGATCAGGATCATGGGGTATGATCTAAGGTCCCCCTTGATTCTCCTGACCACACAATAGGTGCACCTGCCAAGACAACCGCTGGAAATGGGCACGATTCCTATGCCGGGCCTATGGAGTGGCCTGTCACCGAAAGGTACCTTTTCTTTCTCCTCGTTCCCGTGTCGATCCTTTATCGCCGGTGGTATGAGGTGGTATTCATTGGTCCCGAATTTGATGGAATCTGGCGACACCGAATCCAGCAATTCACGCTGGACGGTGGGCATGCACCCGGCCACCACCAGATTCTTGTTTTCGTATCTGCTGTCTATCTCCTTTATCCGGCGGACCATCCTCCTCTCCGTTCGGGCCTTAACCGTACAGGTGTTGATCACTATGAAATCGGCCTTTTCGGGCTCCGATGCGATCTCCAGGCCATGTGAGACCAGCATACCTTCGAGGTATTCACCCAGTGCCTGGTTGGTTGAACACCCATAGCTCTCGATATAGACCTTCATGGGGATATCTACCGGCTGTCAGTTTTGGACAACCTTTTTCAGGAAATCATAAAAATAGTCCCGTATGCAGGACGAGGTAAGGAAAATTGAGAAATATGTTCAGATTCCTCATGTTTACGGAGTAGATATATCATTTCGAAAGTACGGCGTGTTTCGCAAGGACCCTAAGTTCGAGATCTACGTGCGGGAGGAGGGAGAGGGCATAAGAAAGATGCTCGAAAGAAGGGTTCTTAGGAGATCGATTGTATCGGATGAGAACAGGATTTTTGAAAACGCCAAGAAGGCCACCATCGGGGAGAACAAGGTAAAGGTCCTTGATCTAAGCGATTTGGTGATCCAGATACTGGGTCAGGACCGTCCCTTACCGGCCCTGGTCTCCTCAATACCGGTCTCCTTGGCCCTACACCCACAATCAATCGACCCTAGACACGTCATTTCGGTAACCCAGGACAAGAGCTTCATACAGAAACTGGGCCTCCTGTTCGAGATCGCGGATTATCTCAATCCGGATCCCGACGTTAAGAGGAAACTGAGGATACTTAGACGCTTCTATCCCTTCCAGGATTCCGTTTGGATATTGAATCCTCCCCCTTCGGAGTCCTCAGAGAAGGATGAGGAGACCAGGAGCAAGAACAGGATCCTGACCATCCAGAGTTTCTGGAAATGTTTTCAGACTCCGCTAATGGAGGAGTTCGAGGCACAGTTTAGACTACATGTACCGGAGGAGAGGATGAAATGGAGATATCAGCAGCGGATTACGAAAAAGTTCTCAGAAAGGGGCATACGAGTGAGGAAGTTATAGAAGGTCTGAAGGAGATCAACGACATCCTCGACCGTCGAATGGATGTTCTACTGATTGGGGGAGCTCCCCTTGTTTTGAGGACCTGGAAGAAGACCTGCAGTCAGATTGAACTGGCCTTCATGAAGGAGGAGGACCTTCAAAATTTCGTGGACGCCCTGCTGGAAGCAGGATATGAGGAAACCCTCTATATGCGCTATAAGAAGTACCTCACCATGGATCTCTACCTTAAATCCTTCTCGGAGTTCATGATCAGCGAGGAGATGATGAGAAGGGCCTTCAGTACCGATCTTGGCAGTCTAACTCTGCAGATAGCGAGTCCCGAGGACGTAATACTCCTTAAATCCAGTACAACCCTGGATAGCGACTATATGGATATAAGGCTGCTCCTAAACAAGATAAAGCCACAATGGGACATAATAGCCGATGAACTGGACGTGCAGCTAAACGAGCTTTGCGCAAGTGATTACGCGGGTATAATGTTCCTGGCCACGGTGAATGATCTAAAGAGGAGGAAGTACCAGATACCGGACGAGGTCCGCTCCTCGATAATAAGATCTCTTCAGAAACCAATTGCTCCAAGTTCCTAGATACTATGGCTAAAGGCGGCTTACGGTCCTCTTCATAAGTTCAGAAATCCGTCTTTCGGCCTTCTCAACCGGTGCTCCTGCACGAAGACATACGGACATGAAAACGTCCTCCAGGCTCATCAGTAGGATCTTCCTATCGCTCCGTGTTATTCGCTCCGTCTTTACCCTGTCCGTGCTTTTTGGATTTTCCTCGCGGATAAGCACGCTTTCGCTCAAAGCCTCAGCCTCTTCATCGGAGGGCATATGTGAGAAGAGAACTCGATCCTTGTAGAGGACCACCAGCCCGGCCACCCCGGCGGTATCCAGGTCGGTGAGTAGGTCAACCATCCATGCGGGAGTGAATTCCTTCCTGCATACCCTATCAGTGCTCTTTATCCTCATCTTGACCGGGGTGTCCATGTATTTCTGGAGTATTGCGGCGACCACCATGTCAGGAAGGCACCCGTGGGTCAGGGATCTTTTCTTTCTGATCTCGCAACTATCGAAACCGTTGCATCCCTGGACCTCCATTACCATGCTTCTGGACTCGGTCCTAATGTCCACCCGTTCAGCTCCAGAGAGCTCCTTGTGTATTCTTGCCAGCTGCTTCGAGAAGCTTTCGGTGCTTATTGCGTCCTTTCCTAGATCTCCGATTCTGGATTTGGTCCAGGACTCTATCTCGTTTCCGATCTGCCGATTAATTTCACACACGATGGGATATGAGGCCCAGTTCTCGCGGTTTTGGAGTTTCTCTTCCAGATCGGAAAGCTCTTTGCTTATACGTTTCTTGATCTCGATTTTGGTGGGGGCATTCATCATGACACTTCCAAATTTATTCAATTTCAAGGCCCCATGAATCCGTTTGATTTCGGAGGCCCCGCTAGATTTCCATCCGTTAATCCCCCTTACTAGAGCGAAATCGTGGCTATTCACCACATCGCTAATCTCCCCTTGGGTACGGCCGTCTGAAGGGTATGAGCATAGGGCCATCATCTGATAATCATGTATGGTGTTTTCTATACCCTTCTCATAAACCATCAGTTCTTCCCAGTATTCGGAGCTCACTTGCCCCATATTTCCTGTTCCTCTGAGGCCCTCGTATCCCTCATCGAGGGCTTTCTCGAATTCCTCCATTAGAAGCCCAAGAGAGTCCTTTACGCTAAAATCACCATTACGAAAATACCAATCATTATCCTCGATGATTTTAATGGCCCCATTCTCCAGAAATTTTCCCAAGCGATGATCAATCAGGCTCTTCTCGGCCTTTCGGTTGCCCAATGGGTCAGAGGTTACCCATATGCACCGCTCGTTGGAGAGCAGTCCCTTCTGGAGATATGGGATTAGAACTTCCAGTAAATCATCCGGTTGGTCATAGAATTGACAGATATGGCTACCCCGAGGGTTTCCGCCCATCGCTTCTATTCCAATTTGCCTCATACCCTGCATCCTGCTCACCAATCTCAATTCGTGGTTGACGTGGTAACTCCCTGGAGAATATCCGAGGCAGCCTTCCTGTTTAGCATATAGGAACGGTCCCGCTTGATCACTAGGCCCTCATCGGTAAGTAAGTTCAGCCTCTCCTTCACTTCTATTGCCCAGGCCCCGGCCTCGGCCGAAACCTGTCGCAGTGTAAGGCCGTCCTGAGACTGTAGCAGGGATTCCACTATCTGCCTGGCCAGGTCATCCTCCGATAGAAGCTGTTGAATCCGGTCCCTGCCGGGTACTCCTTTGAGAGTCAGTGAAATGTTAGGTTCCTCCACCAAGCTCCCGATCCATTTCACCTTGTCGTGAAGTTTGTACATATTCCGCCTGGAAACGGTCCTGCTTTCCAGGATATCTGCCTCACGGAAGTCCCTTATGATCCTGTAGACGGTACGTTTGGATACGTCCGTACTCTCAACGATATCGGCAACGGAAGCAAATGAATCCATTCTGGTCAAGGCACGGAAGATGAGAAGATGTTTGGGGCTGGCAAATACCTTGGAAATCATGTCTATACGGTCCTCGGTTTCCTCGGGAAGGGTTATCTCCATGTGATTACCCTCCTCGGGGAACGTAGCTTCCGAAAAATGCCCTTCGGTATGAATGCCCGGTTCCAAAAATGAACTCCTTGCTACTGCAACGGATTCCATGATCGTCAAGTAAATTGAAACTACGCAAATTAATAAACAATTTCAATCATCCTCTGCAGAGACAATTTTTGTCTTTATTGAAAAGTATGACTGTAGTTCTGGTATTGATTCCCCTGACCTTGAATATGAATTATAAACCGAAGACTTTTTAGCTTTGGATGAATCACATATATCATGAGATCAGAGTTCCTTGCCTTAGTACTCCTGCTGTGCTTTTTGCCTGGTTTAGTCAATGCTGAACCCCGCGTGGACCCGGAGACGGGAAGAATACGACTATTACACATTGGTAAGGCATGGGGCCAGAGTAATGCCCCGGGCCCAGCTTTCATGCAGGACCCCAAGATCGAGTGGACCCCGGTCCCTGCCCACGCCTGGTCGATGGGCAAGGAGGCACTTAGAAATCTACGTCTATACCTGCCCAGGTCCCAGCAACACTTCCTTGATAGTTATGATGTGGTGGGTATTGATGGAATGCAATCACTCGATCTGAGGGAAACCTTCCAGCGTTGGCTGGTGGATGGGGTGGAAACCGGGGGAATGAATTTCGTCATGGCCGATGATTCGTCCTCATTCGGTACAAGCGGGAGCCACCCATCTTGGTATATTGTGCCCATCGGTGATATACTTCCGGTTATGGATGAACCGGTTGGGGGGTCGCCCTATGGGCCGGAACACGCCTTTCATGTCGTGCCCCAGATACCAGGGCATGAATTCACGCGTAACGTTCCCTGGAATGAGGTGTGGATGGCCGCGGCAAATCGCCCCTGGCCCAAGACCGGTTCCACCGTGGTTACCAGGATGTCGGGGGAGATAGCGATTAATAGGAACCAGGTCCAGATGGTGTACTGGGACTACCCCACGGGCGGAGGACGCTCCGTGGCCTGGATCCATCGCTGGGTTGGCAACAGGGAATTCTGGAGATGGAAATACAGCAATGATATTGCTGCCCACGTTATCTACTATACCTCGAGAGTTCCCATCCCAGAGGATCTAACCCTGATTCATAGTATCAGGGGGCTACTCGGGGACTACTACTTTGATAAGATATATGTCATATCGACCATGGAGTTTGCCGATAACTTTGGGGCAAACATTAGACCCCTAGAAATGAAGTTGGATGAACTCGACGACAAGAAATCAAATGCTGACCAGCTCTGGATTGACCAGGAATACGAGGAGGCGGGGGTAGCTCTGCAGGAGGCCCTTGAGGGATTAGAGGAGTTGATCCGTGACGCCATTAGGGCCAAGGACAGAGCGATGCTATGGATATTTGTCATCGAATGGTTGGTGGTTACCGGTACCAGTATGATCGCTGGAGCTCTTCTCTGGACGCTAATGGTCAAGAGAAAGCTTTACAGAGAGGTCGGGGAGACCAAACTGAAGATGACCGATGAATAAATAGATGGATTGAAGGTGTTCGTCTTGGAAAGGGAACTTATTGGTATTCTTTTGATATGTCTGGTGGCATCTACGGTCGCGGTTTTCATATTTTTTGGAGAACATGCTGAAAACAGGATAGAGATCCTGAAGGTGGATTATCCCGAAAGCGGCGATATTAGAGCCGACAAGAAATTCGGGCTCAATGTGATGGCCAGAAAGAATGTGCAGAGCCTGAGGGTACAGTACTCCTATCTCAAATACATACCCCAGTTAGAGGTTAAGGAGTTGTACCAGATCGAGGGATTCAATGAATCAGTTCGGTCTGATGAAAACACCCTCGAATATTTGGTCATACCCGAAGGCACCAGAGAGTTAAGGGGGGCCCTGCCAACCGATGTGGGATTTCTAACCCAGACCGGAAAGGCACTTCTGGAATACAGAAAGGGCCTCCAGATAAAGAAGACGGAGGTGAGCATTCGTTTCTATGACTACAGCGAGATGCTTCGCTGGGTTCCGCCCTCCTCATATCCTGACGTGTTCCGTGCCACCACCCAGTTCGCATTCGTGACAATTCCCGAGGGGAATATATCCGTCTTGAAGGGTTGCTCGGATTTTTACATTAACAGAGAGGAATCGCTAACCGAGGTGGAGGTTGGAAAGGATGACAATTCCACCGCGTATCATAACCCTGAGATAAGGGAGGTCCCACCTAACTCGAATCATGTGAACGAGGCCCCGCCGTTTGGAACCATAGAATACGGGGAGCTAAAAAAGGGGGAGAGAGCCTACCTCTCATTCATCACCAGGGACCTCGCAAGCCCGGCCATACAGGTGATCAGGTTCTGGGTTAACGGGGAGCTACTGGAGGATGAAACGAGATTCAACATCATAGGCAATCCAGTTCAGCTACGCGGGTGATCCAGCCTGCCTAGGACAATAAAGGTTCTATTCAGTTGCTGTGAGTAAGCTTTTTGGTGTTGAGGTGTTTTTTGGCTTGGCATGGGTTTGAAGGAGCTGTGGTTTTTTGAGGATGTGGTGTTCGACACTAGGGAGCTCCAGGTCGATATCTATGTTGGGTTTAGGACTGGGGCGAGGTTGCCTTGTCCTGAGTGCGAAGGTTTGTGTCCGGTTCATGACACGGCGGAGCGTACTTGGAGGCATCTGAACTTCTTCCAGTACCCTGGACTACATCCATGCCAAGATGCCCAGGGTTATGTACGAGAATCACGGCACCAGGAGAGTTAAGGTCCCCTGGTCTAGGCCTAAGTCTAGATTCTCTGAGGCCTTCGAGATTTTCTTGGTCGTGTTGTGCAAATAGATGGCGGTGGCGACGGCCTCCAGGATCATATGCATCCATCCTGGCTCTGCGTGGCGCACATTTCACCACTACGTGCAGGAATCGAGGAAGAGGCATGACCTATCCGGCTTAAGGAAGGTGGGTGTGGATGAAGCCGCAGTCAGGAAGGGGCATAACTATGTCTCGGTGTTTTATCACATCGACAGATCCACCAGTTCTGTTTCGACATGTCCCCAGCATACGTCCTGGTGACAACACACCGACCCCATTGAAGCTGAGAGATACCTCAAGAAGTGGTACTTCCTGTCCACCCACATTCGCCTCGAACCAAATCCTCAAAGCCGCTAAAACCGTCAAAAACACTGGAACTGAATCCTACAGTTCATCCACAGCCAAACGAGCAACGGCATAATCGAGCGACCCATCAACAAGATCAAGACAGCCATGAGAAGGGCCTACGGATTCAAGAAGATCAAATATCTCAAAACCATCATATACCTCGTAGCAGGAGACCTAGACCTACCCACCACAAAACTTCACACAACTATAACCACTCACCCAAAACTGAAGAGAACCACACTAAACCTATAGTTAGGGTTTTGGGATCTTTAGCGTTTCTTGTCTCCGGCTCTTTTCGATCCCGGGGTGTATTTCTCTAAATATCGAAATTACTCTGATTCCTTTCCATACTCTATTGGCTTCTTGTACTTGGAGCAGTAAAGCTCCCCGCCTCTCAGGGTGTTGAAGTTGCACCTATTGCATAGCTCCCTTTTGGGAACTCCTCCACAGATCTCGTGGGAAGGTTTCTTTGTCTTCTTCCGGCGTTTTGAGGGCTTTTCCTTCTTTTTCTCTCCCTTCTCGGCTCCGGGCCGAATTATGAGCAGAGCTGCCAGACCTATAGCGGCCAGGAGGACGATCCAGAACCATATAGGCACGATATCCAGCCCTTTGGGTATGGTCATCCTGACCAGACCCTCGTACCAGAGGGCGATCCACAGCCCATCACCCTGGGAATTAAGATGGGTGATATCCGAGCCTCTTTCCTTTCTGGCCGAGGTCTCGGGCAGACCGTCCTTGGTGGTTATGGTCTTCCAGTTCGGGTCCTCCTCGCCCCTCTTGATATAATTAATTCCCTTGCTGCAACCGAAGTATATCGTGTCCTCAAAGATGGCTACATCCTTCCATTCAGTGCCCAATAGACCATCATCCATGGTATATGAGGTAATGTCACCACTTTCAGTGTTTAACCGAGCTATTCCACCCTTCATAGCCACCCACAATACGTCTCCGACCTTAAGAGCAGAACCCACGGAAGTGCCGGGCAATCCATCCTCCTGGGTGTAACTCTCGATGGCCTCCGTTTCCGGGTCGAATTTTGCCAGTCCATTCTCGGTAAATATCCAGGCAATCGATCCGTCAAAAAGTATTTCCAGAATCTTGTTATTGGGGAGTCCGTCCTCCATATCATAATTCCTCCAGTTTCCGGAAGAGTCTAGTATTGAGAGTCCTTTATTTGTCCCGAACCAGTATTCGCCATCCTTCTTCCTACCTGAGTAGACGGAATTGGAGGGTAGGCCATCCTCGACAGATATGGTGCGCCACTCCTCAGATGAACGGTCATATATTGCGGCGCCTTCTGAACCGCCGGTGATAACCTCATCTTCCTCTATTGTTACGAAGCTGAATATGGATATCGGTATTCCACCCGGGCCTCCGGAGAAGGTCTTTACCCATTCCTGGGAATTTGCATCATAGACGTGGATTTGTTGGGCACTCGGGGAGGCAGGGGAATACATGGCGACCCATAGTTCGTCCTCGTCGGCATCCATGCCACTGGTTAGGTTTCCGGAGAAGCCGCCCCCGGGTCCACCGGCATAGAACCATTCAAAATTTTGGAAATTGAAGATGCCAAATACCGGACCTAGGGCAACCATCGTCGCCATGGCGATCGCACAGAATTTTACGCATTTGGATGAGCATGACTTCAAGATATAGTTTCCTCCTATATCGCTCCTTAAGCTTTCCATAAAAATATGTTTCATTCTACTAGTTATGGTGGAGGAACAGGGAGTCGAAAATACTAAATATTCTGGGCTATACATTCGAGTAAGACTTTTAAGCCCTCTTAGTGATAAGACGCAAATTGCTCATGAGAAATGGGCCGACCGGTCATTTCGACCGGCTGATGCAATTTGCATGCCTCAGTTATCTCGAATCCACTTGACGGGAGGTGAAATTATATGAAGAAGATAATTCTGTTAGGAGCACTATTGATTGCAGTTTCCATGGTAACGC
>CAZUNO010000033.1:0-21820 GCA_964621445.1 Hadarchaeota archaeon (SeqCode)
GCCTCCAACTCCTTTTTCACGGCATCGAAAACCTCTTCGATATCGTATCCCAGGTCCATCTTCTCGGATACAAGCTCCAGGACTTCCTCCCTGGAAACGGCGTACGTCCCCACTATCAGGGCGACCCGAGCCTCCAGGTAGCGCTTCCTGTCCTCCTTTTTCCGGGGTTCCTCCTTCTTTCGGATCCTAGAGAATATGCCCAGGGGGATTCCTCCTGATGTCCCCTATTGGTGGGGCCTTAAATAAATTTCAGGAAACTGGCTGTCGAAATTTGAGCTTTCCTAGGAGGAGTATATCTTCATGTTTCTATTGCTTCCAACCGAGCGTGAAAGGTTTTCCATGACGCTGACCTTCACCGACCGGTCGCCAAAGATCAGGGTGTAGACCTGGCGCTGATCGGCTCCCTCCTTCAACACATAGCTAAACTTGGGATAGTTATCCTTGTTCGACCGCAGGACCCTTTCCACAACCTTCCGGGGCTTGCCCCGTATTTCCACGTCTATGCACTCGCCCTCTTCGGAAAATATCTCGTGGATGACGTCCTCCCGGATGCTGTATATGTTGGTCCTTCCCCTGTTGTCGACGACCTCCAGGGCGTTGTAACGATTGTTCAGGATTGAGAGTATGTGCCTCTCGGATTCGGGAATGGAGGTTGAGTCGAAGGTGCTTCCCCCGAATTCCAGGGCCAGGTCCTTGAGCACCCTATTGTACTTGGTACCGTTGCTGGGGATCTTAACCTCATCCTGATCCTCCTTTCCCGAGGGGGCCACGCACTGGGATAGTTCCTCGCTTATGTCCACCAATTTCGATATCTTTTCCTCGATCCTCTCAATTCGCTCCTCGAGCTTCCTGCTTTTCATCCTAAACGAGCTGGATATGGATGACGCATGGCCATGGTATTCATTGGCGCCGCCCTCCTCACCCTTGGTAAGGCTTCCATTCAACTGGGGGAGATTCTGAACAAGGTGTATCAGAGTTTCATCATCCAGTGATGGGAAGGTCATCTTAAGGGTTCCGTCCCGTTTCATCTCGACCTCAAGCTTAAGTGGTTTACTCAGAACTCTATTTGACTCCTTAGTACTCATTCAACCCACCTCTTAGTTTCAATATCCCCGAATTCCCCGAATTCGGAAAGGTCAGATTGTTTCGAAACTACCGTGTCGAAAACGATGATCCTCACTTAAATTTATTTTGCAGTGAGCCTCTCACCCTTGACCCACGCCAGGTATAATCCATCCACGCGATATTTTCCTCTATCTTGAATTATATCCCATTTTAATGCATTATGATTGGTATATTTTTAAGTGTGGAGAATGTATTGCATTAACACCTGTCGGTGAATGTAATGGCTGCCACAATGGGGATGGAACAGGCCCTCGATGATCTCGAGAGGAGAATAGACTCCCTCGAGGAAAAGGTCAACACTGCTCTTGAACAGAGCATATGTCTTTTGGAATATGTGAAGGAGAACCCCTCCAGAATTCGACCCCAGAGAACCGTAACCCGCCGCATTATACTGGAGGAAACCACGGCAATACCGGAAGCCGTTGACTAGGGGTAGGGGAGAGCCCCCATTCTCCGTGTTTTAATCCATCCTCATTAACCCATAACACGCCTTGATCCCTCTTTTTTGACAGGCTGCAATGCATTTACAGCCTTTCGTATGTCCTAATCCCGTCAACAAGGCTTCTTCAACCCTTGATTTGACATTCCGAATTCTGATCAATCATTCATAGCTACCGAGTCGAATGTTATTGAGCACGTTTAAGGGTCCGGGCCACCTAGCTTAATAAGCAGTGGTTGGTTTCTCATATTAGCAACAGGTCTGGGAATGATAATCAATGGTACATGATCCGGAAGCTAACCGTTCGGTGGTAGCCTCCACCAACCCGGCAATCACCAACATGGAAAGGCTGGGCAGCCGACTGGGAAGACTGGAGGAAACCGTCGATCAGTTGATAGCCACACACAAGACCCTGATGGAAAAGCTGCAGGCAGAGAAACAGGAGGATGACCGGAAGCTAATGCCCAGCCCCAATACCAAGTACTTTGACTTCCTCGTCTATCTGGAGGAGACCTTCAAGGGATCCCAGTTTACCAGCGATGAGATACCCAAGAAGAGCAGGCACATTCTCTCCATTCTCAACACCGAATACAAGGCCCTTGACGTGGTGTCCAAGCGAGGGCGTACCAACGTTTACACCGTATCTCCCCAGGTCCGGGAGAAAATCGAGAGCCAGGAAACGGATTGAAGGGTCAATGATACCGGACCTACCAGATTTATAAGACAGCTCGAGGTTAACTAGACGGCCTTGGTCCATCATGATTGAAATTATCAAGGAGCCCAGCGGGCCGGTGACCATCCGGATATCGGATGAGGATATTGAAGATATCAAGGAGATACTGGGCTCTCTTTTCCGGGAGACCTCATTTGCCCAGGGGCGCATGAGGGCCCTTTCCAATCGGTTCCAGGACCTGGAGGACTCAATTGGGCAGCTGATAGATATAAACAACCAGCTGGCCAGCGCCCTTCAGGAACAGGAGGAGACCAGGCCCCATCTTCCGGCACCGGGAACCAAGTACTTCCAGAGGCTCTGGAGCCTCTGCGCCAATAATATCGATCAAACCTTCACCAGCGAGGATGTCCCGGAAAACGAGCGGCACATCCTGTCAATCCTCAAGAACGAGTACGATGTTTTGGAGGTTGCCCGGAAGAAGGGAAGGCGTAACTTCTATCGTGTCAAGCCGGATATAGCCAGGAAGCTGATCGGGGATAATGGCTACCGGTTCTCCACCCAGGTGAGCCCCGAGGATAGAGAGGATATGGACTCCCTGGTGGAGGCCGAGAGGGGAGAGAAGAAATTCATCGCGGACACCCGGGAGGGAAAGACGGGGGTTATCTACGAGTTTTTCTTCCCGGATCCGGAGGCCGGAGAGGCCTTCGAAAAAAAGGTCCTGGAGACTCCGGCCCAGTAACCATCAGGCCTCGCGGACTATCAGGTTGGTCTTGTTTCCCACGAAACGTCCTAGATTGGAGGTAACCGACAGCTGGACGGAGTTGTCCTTGAAGAACAGCCTGTATTTCTGCCTTAGACCGTTTCCCTCCAGGAAGGCGTAGGTGAACCCGGGGTATCTCTTCTGATTGGTGTCAAGGAAGGCGTCGCAGCTCTTCTTGTCCTTGCCCCGTATCTCGATTATGTTGGAGGTTCCCTCACTGGCCAGTATCTTCTGCATCACGCCCCTGCGGACCTTGTAGATGTTTGTGCGTCCCTGGGTCTCGGTGACCTTCAGGGCATTGTACTTGTTGTTTAGAATTGACAGCACGTGCCTATCGTCCTCGGCCACGTCCCTTCCGGTGAATGTATCGTTTCCGAACCTCTCAACGAGCTCCTGGAGGACGGAATGATATTTGGTGCCCGAGCTCGGTATCTTTGGTTCCTGTTCGTCGTCCTCGGGATTGAGGTTCTGTATGAGTTTTTGGTTCATTTCGATGAGATTTCCAATCTTCTCCTCGAGGGTGCCGATCCTGCCCTCGATCTCCTTTCTCCTTCTCCTGACCCTCTCATCGCCCGCATCCTGCTGAGCGCTGCGCTCATCCTGCTGGTCCTCATCCTCCCCTTCCTGGACGTCGACTGATTTGACCTTGATTCCATTTGATGATTGTCGCTGCGGGGATTGCCATCCGTTGGAAATGTTCTGGATGAACTCCATCAACTGTTTAACGTCGCTCACCGGCAGTTTCAAATGAACGGTACCGATGTCGCTCAGCTCTATCTCCACGCTCCCTATCCTCTTGGTCTCCACCATCATCAACAGCCTCTTTTACGGTTTTGATATAACAACTGGGAATATCTTAACCTTAATAAAGGTTTCGTAATCCTCTGAAGGTCGGCGGCTTCCTATCGTTGTGAGTATCACGGGGCATTTGACCTGCTTATTGTGCTCCTTGTAAAGTCTTATCTGGACATTTACGTCTCCAGAGGGCTTTAAATTCTAAATAAGAATTTCTAGGAACTTATAAGGCGATATCACTCTTCATTTATGGTATGGAATCCTCGCGAAATGAAATGCGAGTATCACATGTTTGATATCCATGGCTAACTGGATATCCATCCAGATATCAAAGCAAGCACGAGAAATCCCATATCGAGGGCGTTCCAAAACCTTCGATCAATGGCATTCCATTCATCCCCAAACGGCAGAGACCGGAAGTTTGTCATGCTTTTTATTGCCCTATGGTTAGATATAGACCAGAGCTATCTTGACCATATCCGTCTCGGTCCCCGGAAGGATCAATGTCCTTGGCAACCCAACCGATGGGCTGGAAGGAGACTTCTGCACCATCTCCTGCGCCGTTTCCCTTCGTACCTACGGCGTATTCGAGGAGAGCGATGACTTCCTGGTTGACGTCAGGACCTCCGAGGGAGCCGACTCCTACCGCACGGTCCTCAAGAACGAATACAGGTACAACGGAAAGTACGACATCGTAAAGGCCTCCATAAACAGGCTCAAGAAGGAATGCCCCGGCTTTTCCGACAAGTTCGAGGAGACCAAGTTCAGGCTCACCACCTGGACCGATATACCTCCCCGCAGCGGCCTGGGAGGGTCCTCGGCGGTCATAAACATGGTCCTGGTTGGATGCGTCCACCTCTATGGTCTTGATCTGAACAGGTTCAACGACTACCGCCTGGCCGAGATCTGCACCCGGGTCGAGTGCGACGAGCTAGGCTTCACCTGCGGCTACGCCGACAGGTACAGCACCCTGTTGGGTGGGCTGGCCTACATCGATTACCGGGACAAGCTCCACCACAAGCCCATCGACCAGGAGCCCTACGCCACCTACGAGAGGCTGGACCGCTACATACAGTCCATGCCCATGTTCATAGTGTACACCGGCGTGGCCCGAGACTCGGGCAACGTCCATGGAGTACTACGGGACCGGTACATGAAGGAGCTAGCCGGACAGGCGCAGGGCGAAAGATACGCCCTCAAGGGCATGAAAAAAATCGCCCGGACGGCCATAGAAGGGAAGAAGAGGCTGCTGGAGGGGGACTGGGAGGGATTCGGGTCCCTGATGAACGATAACCATCGATGGATTGACTGGGTTATGAGAAAGGCCGGCTTCGAACACGGGGCCGGTGAGGTCGATAACCTGCTGGTTAACGAGGCAATCAAAAGAGGGGCTCTGGGTGCAAAGTTAACCGGAGCCGGGGGAGGAGGGTGTGTGTGCATCCTCGCTCCTCATGGAAAAAAGGATAAGCTAATTCAATCCATGCACTCGGCCATAGAGGAGAGGGAACTGGATGGCGCCAGGATATTTGACTTCGACATCTCCAGAAACGGTTACGTGGTTAGGTAGATCCGGTATTATCTGGAAAGGATCTGCTCAAGCCTGCTTCTAAACTCGGTGCTGATCTCGGGGTCGGCCAGGCACATATCCACGAAGGCCAGTCCATAGGTCAGCAGGTCGCCTATATCGTGCCTCTTTTCCCGATCGTTAAGCTTGAAGGCCCAAACCGGGTCCCCATCCCTTAGCATTATCCGGATGGCGTCTGTTAGCTGCCTCTCGCCGCCATGCCCCCTAGGGGTGCTCCGGATGGCGTCGAATATCCGCGGGTTGAACACGTATCTAGCGGCCACCGCCAGGTTGCTAGGGGCCTCCTCCACCTTTGGCTTCTCCACGATATCATCCAGGCGCAGGGAAAGACCGTCCACCAGTCGGGGTTTCACCACCCCGAACCTGCTTAATCTTTCCTTCTCCACCTCCTCCACGGCTATGGTGGCGCTGGCACCGGTCCTGGTGTGGGCATCGATCAGCTTCCACAGAAATCTGCCCCCCTCGTAGCTCTGTATTATGGTGTCACCCAGGCTAACGGCAAAGGGCTCGTCATCCACGAAGCTCTCTCCCAAGAGCACGGCATCCGCCAGGCCCGTGGGTTGGGATTGACGGGTGTAGTAAAGCTGAATGTCGAGATCGTCCAGGAAACGTACCTCCTTTAGGACCTCATCCTTGCCTCTATCCTCAAGCAATCGGTTGAGAACCGGGTCCCGATCAAAATGATCCTCGATCGCCCTCTTACGGGCGCCGGTGATGATCAGAATCTGCTTTATCCCTGCACTGGCCGCCTCCTCCACCACGTGCTGGATCACGGGTTTCCGGCCCACGGGGACCATTTCCTTGGGCTGGGACTTGGTGGCGGGGAGGAGCCTGGTTCCGAAACCGGCGGCAGGGATTACGCACTTGGTGATCTTCCTCATGGTGATACCGATATCTAGTGATTCTCCAGGCTCAAAAACGTCACCCCTAGAGGTTGAAAACCAATTCGCACCGTTCGATACTTTATCCGACGATCACGGGCATGGCCGAGAAGCGTGGTTCCAGGGACGATGCCAGGCTGCGGCTTTCCTCCGGGGAACGGGCCAGTGCTATTATCGATCCCGCGCCCCCGGCCCCGGTCCACTTGGCACCCAGGGCACCGGCATCGCGCACCGCCTCCAGGGCCTCGTAGAGCACCGGAACGCCCAGCTCCTGGCTACAGAAGGGCTTCAAGCCGCGGTCATAGCACTCCTGGTTCCTGTTCATTAGCTCCCCTATCCTCTCCAGCCGGCATTTGCCTTCCATCTCCGACCTGCCACGGAGAACGAGTTCAGGTATGTCCTTGCCCAGGGTTCGGACTATCAGTGGGTCCTTCTCCTGGAAATAGAAGCGGTTTAGGGTGTTCAGTATCCTCTTGGTGTCCCTTTCCCCGCCCAGGTCCACCACCACCAGGGGGAGCTGGTGCTTCATCTCGATGGGGGAGTATCGAAAACCGTTCTCAAAATCTATGAAAAGGGGCGATTCGTGGGCGGCCGCCGTCTGGTCCATCATCCCGCAGCCTATGCCCAGCAGGCCGTTTTCGGCCCTGTAGGAAACGCGGACCAGGTCATCCATGTCTAATCCCAGGAAATCGAGCACGTTCAAAGCCTTGCAGACCGAGATGCACAGAGCGGCCGATGAGGAGAGTCCCTTCTTCATGGGCACATCCGAATTTATCTCCATGTCAGTCCCTCCCAGCTGGCATCCCCTTTCCTGGAGAGCTGCCACCACGGCGTTTACATATCGAAGGGAGCTTTCCATCAAGGGGAGGTTAGCAGCCTCGTCGAGCCGAAATTCGGCCTCCTCTTCCTGGTCGTGAAACGTATTCCTAATTCTGATACTGATCAGGTCACCCTCCCTCTTCCTGGCCCTGGTGACTATTTTCCTATCCATCGAGGATGCGATAACCTGCCTTTGAGCCCAGTCACAGTGATCGCCTAGCAGGCAAACTCGGCCAAAACCAACTCCCTCCGCGTTTTCACTAATCTTCACCATCTCCTACCACCAGGCCCCGGCTCCTCAACTCCCGGGATGCCTTTTCATAACCATCAGCCGACTCCTCATTCTCGGCCCACTGAATGAAATTCCTTATGCCGGTCTTCAGATCCACACTAGGTTCAAATCCATAATTGCGAATACTTTCTATTTTCGCATAGCAATGACGAATATCTCCCTTACGGTAATCCCCCGAAATGTGTGGGTCTAGGTCCACGCCACATTCATCGATCATCATCCTCGCTAGGGATATGATGGAGGTCGGTATCCCGGTTCCTACATTGAATCGGCCATAATTCATGGCCTGGCTTTCCATTGCCAGGACATTGGCATTAACCACATCGGCGACGTTAACGAAATCCCGGCTCTGTAAACCATCTTCATAGACTATCGGAGGTTTACCTGCCCTGATTCGGGATAGAAAAATCGATGCGACCCCCGTATAGGGATTTGATAAGGACTGACCGGCTCCCTGTACGTTGAAATACCTCAGGGCGACGGTCGGGATTCCATAGGTTTTTCCAACTAGAAGGGCCATATCCTCCTGGTCTCTTTTACTCATGGCATATATGGAGGTCGGATCCCTGGGCTTGTCCTCCCCGGTGCCCACAGCCTTCAGTTCTCGACCACACTCCTCGCACCTTGGTTCCCATAAACCTCGCTTCAGGTTTTCTGACCCTCGTGGCCCAGGAAACATGGGTCCGCAGTTATCGCAGATATACGCTCCCTCACCGTAAACCGTGTTTGAGGATGCGACCATGAGCTTACTAACCTCATGCTCCTGGTTAACAAGGAAATCAAGTAGATTTGCCGTCCCCCCGATGTTGACGTCGACATACTTACCAATCTGATACATGCTTTGGCCGATACCGACGGAGGCGGCCTGGTGAAAGATCACCTCCACGCCCTCCATACAGCCTGACCAGTCTTCAGTGTTTCGCACATCCCCCTCCACAAATTCTAGGCCCTCTGGTGGGTTAACGGACCCGCCGTGAACCTGGGGCTCGAGATTATCCAGAATCCTGACCTCGTTGCCCCTATCCACCAGCTCGTGGGCCAGGTGGGAGCCTATGAAGCCCAAACCACCGGTAACCAGAACCTTGCTGCTCGTCATCTAGATCTCCTTGTAAGTAGGGAAATTTAACGTTGACCCAGAAAATATTGGAAAGCGATGCGATTTCCCAATCGGAACCAAGTTAGCCAAGCAAGCGGGAGGCCACGCTAACCGGGGACTCCATGCTCCTCATAACCCGGGAAATCTTTCGCCGTATCTTCCTCCTCCTTCCCGCATCCAGAAGGGAACAAACCTGGTCTCTAAGGGTGTGTTCATCCCTGGTTTCAAGGACCTGGGAGTACATGGCTTGTAGGTCCCCGTAACGTTGATGGGGGAGAAGCACCAGGGGTTTTCCAAGGACAAAGAATTCCGCCGCCATCCTCCCTGATCCCACATAGAGGTCATGTATCAATGGGGGAGGGTTGACCGAAACCTGGGCACCAGTACTCGGACCAGGCTCCTGTTCGGACTCGATACGGGTCATCACCTCGCCTACATCCTGCTTGAGCATTTGGGTGACCTTCTGGATCCAAGCCCTCTCTGTTTGTTCTCTTGATCTGAGAAGCACTCTCGATGTGTCCTCCCGCTGGGAGTTCCTCATGCTCGCCCACGGCTCTTCCAGGAGATAGCACTCGTTCCATCCCTTGAAATTGTGTATCTGGTCCCTGACCAGTCCCATGGATACCAACCTTTCATCGGGAAAATCCTGGGAAACGAAGATCTTCTCGCAAAGAGGAAGGGTCATTCTCTGGACGTTGCTCTGAACGGAATTTGCCGCCTCGCGGAAAAAGGTCCAAACTGGCATGCCCAGGCCAAACGCCGTCCTTACGGCCGAGGGATCGAGATCTGAGATCAAAAGGTCCGGCTCCCTCCTCTTGATGAAATCGGTTAGTTCAAGTATTCGGTGGCCGTATGAATGGGTTGAGCTGGATCCATTGTGACTTCCATTGAACTGGGAAAAATTCACCTGGTTCCCGTAAAGAACGCGCGCCAGTGAAGGGTTACGACTGGTGGTGACCACCACCTCTACATCGGGGTGTAGTTCATAGATTAGGGTGGCAAGTAGATTTGCCTGGCGAATCGATGTGATATCCAGCCACACCTTTGTGCTCAATTTTTAACCCTACTCGTTCGACGGGCGGCTTGGAATAAATAGCTATGCAGAACCTCTGTATATGACAACTCTGGGGACAGATGTCACCTGAGTGATTGGTTTCAAAGCCTTGGCAAAGGTTTCATGCACCAATATCGGAATCTAAAAGGGAATCGATTATGTCCACCGGGTCCTCCATACTACCTATCACTTCCTGGGATCTCCTTTGGTATTCCTTTCCTGAATCCTGGTCCAGCAGATCGGTGGCCAGATCGCATACCTCCCGGGGGTCCGTTGACCTCGGGATGTGACGGTGAAGAACCTGCATGGGGACGGTCAGGTCCCAGTAGATGCAGCTGAGGGCCGGTACCCCCAGGGTGAAGGCCTCGCATAGCATGGTCTCCGCCGATCCCATCACCAGATCGGAGTGGGCAATCGGGTTTCCTGGCAGGGATGATTCCGGGATTATGGCCCCTATCCTCCGGTATCTCTCCCGCTGTTCGGCGGTCCGGGGTAGGACAACTATGTTAAGATCCATCCTGCTCAACATGCGCTCCACGACCTCTTCCAGGATCGGTTCATAGCTATCGAAGAAAACCGAGAACTCGAACTCGGGACGTACCAGTATTAGGGGGGCCTGTTCATGGTTAAGTTGCAGGTGTTGGAAGGGATCGATCTGCGGTATCTCAGCACCCTTTAGATAGCAGGTGATGAAGCCATTGAACCAGATGATCTTATCCTTATCGGTCACTCCCTGGCCCTGTATGGTCTCGAATTCGTAAAAAGAAGGGACCAGAACCCTGCTCGCGAGGGGATGGGTCATCCTGTTTACGTGGAACTCCCGCTCATCATTGAATATGGTCCAGCAGGGGATATCCGCCAGGTGGGCAACGTGAACCGCGGGGGGATACCTCTCGGTTAGAACCAGGTCAGGGTCGTAATCATCGACCAGATCCCCCATGGAGATAAGCGAATTGGCAAATTCCTTTAGCTTCATGTCCAGGCTCGATCCCTTGTAGCCTCCCAGATTGACGTGCTCTAATCCCTTATCCTCCAGCATGGATAGGGTAACGTCCCTGTCCCTGGCGGCAAACAGGTACTCCTCACCAGGCCTCCTCCTAACCAGTTCGTGGAAGAAATTTACCTGAAAGGGCGTACTCACCGCACATATTATCCTCATTTCTCATCACCTTCCAAAGTAGTATCCGGACTGAAATTGGCTTTCTCTACAATGGCCCTGAAGGATAGTATGATCCCGGCCACCGGCAGAGTCCCGATGACCAGCCTATGAAAGGGGTTGTTTCGGTAGCCGATGATGCCCAAAACACCTGATCCCGGGAGAATTAGGGCCAATAGCACCGCGGCCAGACCACAGAGGGCCGAGATTCCCCATAAGCCATGCACCAGCTTCCTTTCCCTGGATAGAACCTTCATGACCTGATGGGTAAGACTCATGTAGGGTGCCGGGGTGAGGGTACTATCATCGTTCAGGCTCGAATGTCCTAATTGGCTTGTGGAGAAGGATATCCTGGCCTTGAACAGGAAATCAAGGATCAGTGGAAGAAAGATGAGTACTGCAAAGAACTCCACTCCTCCCAGGATGGCCGCAATACCAACTCCCGCGCCCATTAGCAGGGTCCCGGTGTCACCCGGAAAGACGCTTGATGGATATCTATTGTAAATCAGGAAGGCCGCCATACCGCCCATAAGGGGTAGCAGATAGGGGATGGACTCCCTTCTACCCACCAGATATATGACCGCAGAGGTGAAGAACAGCGAAATAAGGCAGACCCCGGTTTCCAGGCCGTTGAAGCCGGCATACATGTTTGCCAGGTTTGCGGTGACCGCCACTCCCACGGGGATCAATACAAGGGCGTAAACCAACCCCAGTGATACATATCCTAATCCCGGGAGGAAGATGTCCGTGGCATAGCTTCCGGAGGCCACTACGGGCAGGGCGGCAAAAAGGGTGAGAACCAGCTTGTGTCGCTGTCGAAGGCCGAATATATCATCGATGGCGCCCACTGCGGACATCAAGGCCAGGGAGAGGGCTATCCAGAGTATGGTAAGGGCTTGTTCTGGGATAAGAATGATCAGGGCAACGAAGCCGGCCAAAACGCTGAGCAGGATGGAGACCCCGCCCATCTCCGGTATCTCCTGGTTCGATGGTTTATGTATATCCCTAGCGGATATACCCCTGTCCAGGAATTTCCTAGAGATCCATGGAGTTATGACTAGGCCCACGGTAAAGGGGATAACCAGAACTGCTATGGACTCAAATAAGGTCAGCAACTAATTCCACAACAGTTTTTTTCGTGATAATGAAATATGGTTCCACCGTAATATTCCCATTGCGTTTAATTCTCGCAGTTCAAAATGACTCCTCTTTCAAACCATTGCATGGCCTGTCATTGGTCTAGCCGAGGAGATTCAATGAGCTCCTTGCCGGCAAATCTACCATGAACATCGCTCTCTTTCCCCCGTCAAACTCGACATCAATGGGAACACCGCTTATGGGATCATCTGATGGATTTGCGATCCTCACCACCTCCGGACCCCAATCCAGATTAACCTCCCCGTGAACCGGGCACAAAACCGCTTCCCAGTACTTGACCAGCGAGGCATGGGTTGTTATCCAGATCAGGGAGCCCTTGTCCCCTACCAGGAACCTCATCAACTCCCGGAGTGGCCGTCGAGAGGAATGCTGACCGTAGAACGGG
The DNA here is from genome assembly GCA_964621445.1 of Hadarchaeota archaeon (SeqCode). Classification (GTDB taxonomy): domain Archaea; phylum CAYQAE01; class CAYQAE01; order CAYVLA01; family CAYVLA01; genus CAZUNO01. The sequence goes on from CAZUNO010000033.1 coordinate 12,219, forward strand.
CGGTATAGCCTTAGATGGGGATGGATGAGGAAGGTTACCTGTTTACCGCATTCCAACGCCTCCAGTACCCCTTTCTTCAGGCAGATCAACTGGGTTGGGGTGTGGGGGTCAAATCTATGGATGTGGGCCTGGGTCTCCACCACCTCCCTGTCCGGGGGATGGTAGGGCCTAACCGCCCCCAGGGGCGGCCTGTAGGGATCGATCTCCCGCGGCATGATAACCCCCCGGGGGTGGGCCTCAGAGGATCCCTTTAGTCCTGACGCATCCAGGGCCCTGGGCATCTTGGGATGACTGGTGTCAGCGGGGGCTGCCCAGGTTTCCGGGGTGACCCCCAGTTTAGATGATATGATCTCCTGATTCATCTTAATATTCAAAGCCAGGGCCTCTACCGGGTTTTGAGGATCCGTCATCCCATCAGCCAGCAAATGGCCCGCTTTTATCGGGCTCAGTCCCTTCTTCCATCCCCAGGTGCACCCAGCATCGTATCCATACGAACTGCCATAGTGGAGGTACATATGATTGCCCACGCTCACCGGCTTATCGCCATCATCTATCGGGTATTCTAGGTCATCGCTGGAGATTCTCTCAATCAGATATTCAGTGAAACGATCGAATCTCTCCCTGGTCGCCTTTTCCTCCAGGAATTTATCCGGGAAATGCTGGACCCAGGAACTCCATTCATCGAAGTTCAGGGTCAGCCTCCCGGAGATGAACAGGGACAGCGGAAATCGAAAGCGTCGGCAGAGTTTGAAGGACTGATTTAGGGTCTTTTCGTTGCTAAGGTTATCGAGGCCGTCGAGGTCCCCCCGCCAGCATACGGCGGCCAGGTTTCCGTATTTCCACCTGGATATCGAAGCTTCGCGAATGGATACCGAGGTATGGTCGAATATCGATCTTATTTTTAGCCTCTTTACCGCTTCTCCTCCCTGCCAGCGGTATCCAATTATGATCCTGGTTCCATCCCTAGCAGGAGACTTCGGAGTAACGGTTAGGCATAATTTTTTGACCTCTCCCGGGGAGATTTTGATGGGTTTATCTTCCTGTGGAAGCCCGGAGATATCCAGTATGTCGGGATCCCAGTCGCATCCCTCATAGGCGGCGAGTTCATTATTCCCTATATTGTGCAGGATTATAGTAAGTTCAAAGGAAATTCTTGAGGGTCGATCCCCCAGATCCAAATCATTGGAGGGCCCCATTTTACTGGCATCTCGGGCCGATACCAGAGGGGCCCTCACATTTAGGGCCAAACCCTTTGGGTCGGATTCGATCCTCTCGGCTTCGCGTCTAATCTGGCGGATCAGGTGGAGTGTAGTTGCTCCGACTCCCAGGAATAGTACCAGGATGCCGGGCCAGAAGGCGCGTAGAAATATGGCGAGGGAAATCAGAGAGGTAATTGCGTAGAGAAGGAAGTCTGACCTATACACGCGATATATCACCAGGAAGGCCCGGAGAGGTCTAGTCAAGTTCCTTTTCACGGACATCCACTCAGGTCAGAAGCATATAGAGGAGAATTAGGGTCTCGGCGATGATAATCCCTCCAGCGCCCATCACACCGAGTTTGATTCTCCTGCTCAGGGACTTTGTATTGGCCACATGCACGTTGGGGAAAGCGCCGAAGGGCACCCCCCTCAGGGGCTCGGTGCTGTACAGGAGGTGGTCCTCCTTCTTCGGGAAATAGGCCACTGTTCTTCCCTTTTTCAACAGGCGCACCCTGTCCCGGTTCTCATCAATCTCATATCCATCATCGGTATCCTTAACCAGGTGCTGGACCGCATCTGGCTCAGGTATGCGGGAACCATTTGGGAGTAAACCGGCCAGCATGTCAAGGACGAAGACCGTCCAGAAGGGCACGCAAACCTCATCCCTCCATTTGGTCTTGTCAGGCTCGCAGGGATACATCTCCGGGGTCCAGATGTCGGTAATTCCCCTGAAGGTCGGGAAGCCGCCGTGGCCCTGCTGGGTCTCGAGCAGGGCGTCTATGCTATCCTCTATCTCGAAGCCGTAGCCCAGTTTGTTGAGTCTATTGATCTGTCGTAAACCCAGGCCGGAGGCCGATACCATTATTGGATACTTGTGAAGTTCGTATCCCCCCCTGGTCTCGACGTACCTGTGGGAGAAAAGCTTGGTCTCCGGATCTATCATGCCCATAAGGTGCTCGCCTCCCAGGACCGCTGACTCCAGGTATCTATCCGTTTTCGTCGCATGGTAGATGTCCAGGAGACCCATCACGTTTAGGGCGGTGTAGATGTAGTAATAGAGGTGGTTGCTGGAACCGTCATTGTAGCCCCAGCCCCCGCGCAGAGGGCTGGATCCCTGGTTCTGGTCCTCGACCAGCCGGTCCGCGGCAGGTATGGCATATCGCTGCAGGTAGTCCTCGCCCGGTCTTAGCCGTTCAAGGGAGGAGAGGACCGATATGGTCACCGCAGTTTGGTTATAGGTGTGAACCCTGTTCCCCCTGAAACCGGGCGGGCAGAAGAAGAAATCTCCCATGGAGAGGTCCCAGTACCTGGGTATTATGCTTTCCCGGAGACAATCTAGACCCACCTTAGATAGATTCCCCCACTCGGATTTTCCGGCATCACGTAGTTCGGTTGCACACTGGAAAAGAGCCAGGCAGGGCCAGGCGTTGTTGACCAGGGTCAGAGGGGTCGTGGAATCCGGGAAAAGGTGTTCCTCCCCGACGTAGGAGGAGGTCAGGTATCTCGAACCGATAAAGGCCTTCTGGAGCCATCCCTCATCCCCGGTTTTTCGCCATATCTCCAGATTCGCCAGGATACGAACCGACTGTTGCCAGGTGGCCGGGCTAAGGAGGATTCCATAGTCCCGGTGGTGGTGGATTATATAGCCGTGTAACCCCCCGGAGCCGTCCGTCCAGGTGTCCAGGTACGAATCCAGGTTGGAGATATGAAGAGCTGTTTCCCGGTCCATTATCTTGCCCACAACCATCGAAGTGATATATTCCCGGCCCGAATTAAAAACCTCTGAGGTCGCATCGTTTCCAATTGACCCCGATTCACATATGTGTTTATGAGGAAGCCCCTAGAAAGTTAAGATGGTTTGGATGGTAGATGTGGTTCTCATAGCATCCGCCCCCTCCGGTTATAAGAGAACCGGGCCTCCACTGGGCATTGCCTACCTTTCCGCCGTCCTCAGAAAGGCGGGGTACTCGGTCAACCTGGTTGAACCGAGCCCCCTGGATATGCCCGAGAGGGAGATCATCGAGTCGGCGGTTTCATCAAAACCATTGGTTACCGGCCTCTATTGCTGCACCATGGACAGGTATGAGGCCTTTAACTTGGCGGCCAGGATACGTAAGCGGCTCTCCGAAACCCACATAACCATGGGCGGACCGCACGTGACCTTCGTTGACCGGGAGACCTTAAGGCACGTAGGGTGCCTGGACAGCATCGTCCGGGGCGAGGGGGAGAAAACCATGCTGGAGCTGGTGGAGCGTGTCAAGGACCGCTCTCCCCTCGACGGGGTCCTGGGAATAACCTACAGAGATGGGTCCGAGGTGCATAGAAACCCTGGAAGACCTCCCATAGAAGATCTAGATTCCCTGCCTCTACCCGATTACGAGCTGCTCCCTGACCTTGATCTCTACGCCCCCCAGGGGATCGCCGGGAAAAGAAGGTCCTCGGTGGTAATGACCAGCCGGGGATGCCTCTTCAACTGTTCATTCTGCAGCTCAAAGCCCTTCTGGGGCGGGTCCCGGTTCCGTAGTCCCCAGAGCGTGGGGGACGAGCTCCAATATCTGGTGGAGGAGCAGGGGGTCGAATTCGTCAAGTTCTACGATGATGTTTTCACCCTGAATAAGGAGAGAACAATCGAGATCTGCGAGCAGATAGTATCCAGGGACCTGGATATCGGGTTCTTCATATTAACCCGGGTGGATAGGATGGACAGGGAGATAATACAACATCTTAGGGAGGCGGGATGTGAACAGATACAGTACGGACTGGAGTCCGGGAGCCAGGAGGTCGTCGATGGGGTGGGGAAGGGAATTAAGGTCTCCAGGGCAAGAGAGGTCCTGGCCATGACCTCCGAGGCCGGAATCCAGAGCTATCTTTTCCTGATGTTGGGACTTAGAGGAGAGACCGAGAAGGACATAGAGGCAACTCTCAACTTCGTTTACCGCAATTCACGTAATATAGGGACCATAGAGGCCTCAATCAACTCGATCTATCCCGGATCCCCAGATTATCACTACTGTCTGGATAAGGGACTAATCGACGAGGATATCTGGTTCACTTACAGGAACGACGACCCCCTGCTATACAAGGACACGCCGCCCTTTCCCTCCCCAATACCGCTGAGGAGGCTAAAGGCCTACCGAAGGTTGATCTACCTGCTGAAGACCGGACTGACGGAGAAGACCACCATCAGAACCCTAAGCGCTGCCCTGGGTTACGTGAAGAACCATTTCCTGCATCCCGATGACATGGCCCTGCTGGGCCCGAAACTTCGACGGGCCCTTTCCCTCAAATATGAGAGATGACCGAATCGAGGTCTAAAGGTAGCAGTCCATATTCCTCTTCTCGAGTTCCTCCACTATCCTCTTTACCTCCTGGGCTCTGTCCCTGCGAGCAACCAGGACGGCGTCACCGGTAGCGGCGATTATCAGGTTCTGGACTCCCAAGGTACTAACCAGAGGGCCTTCGGAGAAAATAATGCAGTTCTTAGAGGACTCGACCAATTTATCCCCCCCGCCCCGCACGAAATTTCCATTTACATCAGGCTCCCCTATCCTGGAGAGAGAATTCCAGGACCCCAGATCCTCCCAAGCGAACTCCCCCCTGACGGCCACCAACCTATCCGTCTTCTCCAACAGGCCATAATCGATGGAAACGGGATCGATCCGTTCGTAGGCCCTTCTGATAGCCTCCTCACCCCTCCTGGTCCCCAGATGGCTCCTCGCATCTCCCATCTCCCGGGATAGGTCGGGCATCTTTTTTGCCATCTCATCCAGGAATACGTCACACCTGAAGGTCAGGATTCCGGTGTTCCAAAGATAAATCCCCGAGTCCAGGAAACGTTTTGCATCATCCAAGGAGGGTTTCTCCTCGAATCCCGGACAACGGAAGCACCCGTCACCTATACGGTCCCCCAGCCTTATGTATCCATAACCGGTGCTGGGCCTGGTGGGAGCTACCCCTAAGACCACTATATCCCCATCCTCGGCCCTTTCTACCGCCCTTCCTATGCTGGCGGAGAACAGGTCCGGGGAACCGATCTGGTGGTCCGAGTTTAAGGAAACCACAACCGCCTCCGGGTCTGCTTTGTAAATAAGGTTACTGGCCAGGGCCAGAGCGGGAGCGGTGTCCCTTCGAAAGGGCTCCAGGATGATATTCTCCTCCCTTATCCCCAGCGAGTGAACATCCATTACCTCTCCCAGTTTCTCGGTTGTGCAGAGATGAATCCCGTCCTCGCTGGTCAGGGATCTTGCCCTTTCTATGGCCTCCTCCAAGGGGCTCGCCCCCGAACCCAGAGCCAGAAGCTGCTTGGGTCTTTCCTTCCTGCTAAGGGGCCAGAACCGTTTTCCCCTGCCCCCTGCCAGTATCAGTACATGAAGCATTACTCTCTCCCTCTCGTAGTTCTGGGCATTGACATGGCTTTATTTCCATATAATGAATTGCATTTTTGTGGGGGAAGCACCACCTCCAGTCCGCAACTTTCCAAGGCGTTGGTTCGAAAGACGTAATAGTGGAGTTCAAGGCCTATGATATAGGTCGTCTTGACCGGTGGGAAGTTCGGACTTGATCGAGACTAGGACCGAGATGGATGAAAAGGAGTGGGAAAGGGCGTCAACCCTGAGAGGGGGCGCTCATGAACAGAGCTATGCATTTGGAGAGGTCGGTAAAAAGGTCAAGGGATCGGATCCGGTTAGGGTCCTGGTGGTCCGGGACGAAGAACCCATCGCCTGTATCCAGGGGATCGGTAAGACCAGGATACCGGGGTCAATGGTCAAGGTCGGGGGGGTGAGCGGTGGTCCCGTGATCTCCTCCGATTTTCAGGGCGACCGGGAGGCCCTGTCCCATCTCCTCCTAAGTTTCGAATCGACATTCAAGAAACGACTGGGCGGGCGGATAGTCCTTTACTGTCCCCTGGAATCCCCCCTGGAAAGGCTTTCCCGGGAGAAGGGTTACCGAAAGGACAGGGGTCTCGAGGTGTATAAGGTGGACCTGAAGGGGGGGCCCGAGGAACTGTGGGACCGGATGAAGCACAATAAGAGGAGGAAGATTAGGCAGGCCAGGGAACATGGAGTGACCATCCGGAAGACGGGGCCCTCCGAGCTCGATCTTGCCCTGGATATGTTCGAAACTGCGGCCGAAAGAGGTGGTTTTTCACCCATTTCCAGGAAATGGCTAGCCGCATATCTGGATATCTATGGACGGAGAGGCATGGCCAGCCTTTACTTCGCCGATGTGGACGAGGAGCCGGTGTCCTGCGCCCTGGTGGTCAGGCACGGGGAGACCGCATACTGCCCCGCAGCCGGGTCCTACGAGAAGGGGTGGCACGCCAGACCAAATGACTTCATACACTGGAAGATAATGGAACGCGAATACCGGAACGGGATCAGGGAATACAACATGGGGGGAGTGGACACCAATCCGGATTCCTCGGCCTATGGGGTTTATAGATGGAAAAGGGAGTATGGGGGAAGTATAGACCAGTACTCCGTGTTTTCGAAGCAGGTAATGCCTGGCCTGGCCGGAATCCGGAAAAGGGTTAGGTCCCTAGCAGGACGAGGAATGGGAACGAGGAGCGGACAATAGAATGGAGGGGACCCGTTCTCACGAATATGATCTGACCTCTAAGGGGAACCGGGAGCCATGGGACCGGGTGGTGGACCGTTGCCCCTGGGGCAAGTTCTTCCACAAGTCGGCATGGATTGATTTCCTGGAAAGATACGGGAAGGTTAGCGGGGATTTCCAACCCTGTCACATAATCTATACCCAGGAGGGCGAAATGACCGGGGCCCTGCCCCTATTCGTTACCCCTGAACAAAGAGGGTTGAGCCTGCCTCTGGGCGATTATGGGGGCCCGGTAATCGCACCCGAGAAGGGAAAGCGGACCGTCTTGCGGGAGCTGTTGGATGAAATACCTGATCTGGCATCCATTAGGTTGAAGGCGATCCCCAGGGCCATTCAGGGCTCATTGGACGGCCATGGGTTTTCAGTTAGGCCCTATTCATCCACCTTCAGGCTGGATCTGGAGGGGAGGGATGAGGGTGGTTTGTTCCAGGCCCTTAGACGCGATGGCAGGAGGGGGATCAACAAGGCCAAGGATAAGCTCTTGGTAGCAGAGGCCCGACCGTCAAAGGGAGATGCGGAGGGATACATGTCGCTTCACCAGGATACCAGCGAGCGTCTGTCGACACCGGAAAGGTCGTACAGGTTCTTCAAGCTCCTCTGGGAGAGACTACTGGAGCCAGGTTTTGCCCGGGCAACCTTTGCCTGTCTTGAAGGTGAGAGGGTTGCCGGGGTGATCGTGCTGTATGACAGGGACCATCCCTCGACCCTTCATATATACTCCAACGTTTCCCGGGAAAAGGGACGGGACCTCCATGCCAACGACCTGCTGTACTGGGAAATCATTGAATGGGCTCTTGACAATGGATTCAAGGAGATAGATATGGGCCTGTCCCCGTTGGACCCCCAGCACGGGCTTTGTGTGTATAAGAGAAAGTGGGGGACGGAGCGATCCATTCTCCATTTGGCCGAGAAGGGCAAGCTAGCTGATTGGCTGGAATCCCACCTCAGGAGCCTGGCCAGCATGGTCAGGGGTGGGCTTTAGGGGAGGTGATCTCATGCCGTATTACGTGGCCAGGGTTTTGCCGGATTTCATGCCCATACGTGATGCGTATGGATATTATGTGGGATTTAATCGCTTGTCGGAAGCCCAGGTTGCTCTCGGGGACAGGGTTGATATCCACTGCCCGGCCGGAGGGGAGGCTGAATTGGATCCCTGCCCCCAGCAGATAGACGGGCTGCCATGTTTCTTTCATGCCGCTCCCAAGGGAAGGTACTTCACATTCCCGGCCAAGATCGCCCGTAGACTCAAGGATTCGGATATCGATCTGATACATGCCCATACCCGGATAGGCCTCCCGGTGAAGGCCTTCGGCTTCGACGGGAAGCTCGTGGTTCACCTCCATGGACTTCCGTACTACGCCACTGAACCCGACCTTGGTTACACGAGGTATGATATCTACGCCTATCTCTACATGAGGGCATATCTGAGAAAGGCGGACATGGTGATATGCTACTGCAGGAGTTTGGCCCATAGAGTTGTCGAGCTGTTCGATATTGAACCCGAAAAAGTAAGGGTGGTGTACAACGGCATCGATGCCTCCCTCTGCGAGAGGCCCTTGCCCTGCCTGGAAAGTAGAGGCGGAATGGGGGATCGGTCAGTGGTGCTGTTTGTGGGACGGGCCGAGCCCATCAAAGGAACCTTTGAATTCCTAGAAAGCCTCACCATGCTTGGAGAATGGAAAGACGACATCAGGGTCGTATTCGTGGGCTCTGGATGGGCCGAAACTCTTAGGGATGTCGATCTACCCATGGAGACCACCGTCCTTCCACATGTGAGTCACCGCCAGATTAACAGGTTATATGAAAATGCCGATGTACACGTGGCGGTTACCAAGGCATTCGGATACCAGAAGACCACCATGGAGGCCATCTCATGTGGAACCAGCGTGGTGGCGACCGATAACCAGGATAACCGCGCCATATGCGGCGATTCCGGTTTCTACGTGGATCCCTTCCAGCCCCAGGACATAGCTGAGGGAGTGCGTAGGGCCCTATCCAGCCCTCCCACATGGCGACAGATGAGGAAGGATGCCCAAAGGGTCCGCCGCTCCTTCACCTGGAAAAGGGCTGCCCAGGAATGCCATGTAATCTACCACCAGCTTTGCGATATCTAGGGTCTAATGGAAGCGGGCTGGCTCCTACTGAGGAATTATTCTTCCAGAAGAGACTGGAAAACCCCCGTGTACCTTTCCGAAACATACTGCCAGGAGAAATTATCCTCAACTACACGCCTTGCAAGCCTTCCCATTCTCATGGCCTCGTAGGGACACTCGATGATCCTTTCCATGCATGATACCATGCCGCTGAGGCTATTTCCACGGTAAAGAAGACCGTTGACCCCGTGCCTAATGACGCTTGGTATGCCACCAACTCTAGGGGCGATGGACGGCCTACCGGTTGCCCCGGCCTCCAGAAGAACCTTGCCTAAACCCTCGATCTTGCTGCCCAGAACCACCATCAGGGACCGTTTGAATACCTGGGGCATCTGAAAATGATTTACGGGATCGACCAATTCTATCCTGTCCTCCAATCTAAGGCCACGGATCATCCTCATCACCTCACCGTAATCGGAATCCCCGGGTGATCCCCCCGCCAGAATGAGTCGGGCCTCCGGGTTATCGAGTACAACCTCCGAGAAGGCTCGAACGATCAGCCCCACCCTCTTGACACCCCTGAAGGACCCCGCGTAAAGAATACCGGTTTTCTCCGGCAACGGCGTTTCCTGAAAAAGATCGACATCAACCCCGGAGGGGATCATGCGGATCGAATCTCTTCGGATTCCATCCT
>CAZUNO010000034.1:0-20249 GCA_964621445.1 Hadarchaeota archaeon (SeqCode)
TCAGCTGGGAAGCTCCCGCCTGCGGTTAGGGAGTATAGCTGTGTCTCGGTGTGGCTGTTGCCGTTCAGTTCGACGATCCATTCGGATACGCCGTCCTGGTCGACGTCGCCCCACCAGCCACCGTTCTCCTGCCTCCTGTTCACCGCGATATGCTCGTTCAGGTAGTAGTACTCTAGGGCACCGGTTGCTGCCCCTTTCCTCCATCCGTTTCCGGAAATCCCGGATCATGAAATACTTAATAGAGAGTACAGAGCCCCCAGAACGTTCCCGGGCCCTGTTCTTGAGGATATTGGTTATCTGCGTTTTTTCTGTTCTCTTTATTATTCCGATATCCCTGGGTGCCCAGGAGATGGCTTCCAAGAGAGTCCCGGTTCTCTATCTTGGTGATCCTCTTCACGGGTTCACTCCCTTTGTGCCCCTTAATGAGGATGCCATAATCGAGGTCGATCCCATAGCGGCTTATCATCACGGCGGCTACGCCGTCTCTTTGACCAACATCAGACGCTACATCCGGATCTATATGCCACGTAGCTATGACCAGTATCTGGAAAAATACGACGTAATGATCATCTCCAACGCCTATCAGGCATCCATCCACCACTCCCATCAGATCTGGTTCAGGGACGGTGTCCTGGAAGATGGGATGGGGTTGACCATGATCGCGGGACAGGATAGCTTTGGGGCCTCCAGTAGCCGACCCGATGCCAGCTGGGCAGGGACTCCGGTGGAGGAGGTTCTCCCGGTCAAGATTCCAACCGGTCCCCAGGTAATCGAACATAACTGGATAAGATGGAAGACCATGCAGATTGTGGATCACCAAAATGAATTCATATCGAGCCTTCCCTATCAACCAAAACCCGGGTACATGAAGATGCCCGTTAATGGTCAGCTCGTTGGGTTGAAGGAGGGGGGTAGGATGCTGGCCCGTTGGATATATCCCGAACTTGGAAATCCACCACTTTACGCAACCTGGGACATCTCATCGGGCAGAACCTACGCCATGATGCATGAGTGGGCAAATCCCGGTACCCAGGGAGGGGGCAGGTACTTCTCTCGCTGGGAATACCTACCGGATTATGCCATCAACCTGGTTCTATATCTAGCGAAGAGGGAGTTATCCCCGGATTACCTCGCCCTCCATCAGTACAGGGAGCTTGTGCACCGTCTATTCATAGGTAGAAACACCCTGATTTCCCTGATAGATTTCGTGGAGAGCTTCGGGGGCAACTCCGGGGAGATATACGAGGAAGTGGAGAACCTGGATATCATGGTGAGAGAGACGGAAGAATACTACATAAACCAGGACAGCGGTGCCGCTCTTGAGGGGATACGGACCGCTGTGGATAAACAGGGTCAGATCGAGGAGCTTGCCATCGAGGTAAAGGACCGAGCCCTCCTATGGGTCTACATCACGGAATGGCTGAGCGTCATGGGGGTAATGCTGCTTTCGGGCTCGATCCTATGGAACCTGATGGTTCGCAGGCGATTATTTAGGGGAGTCAGCCATACTAGACTTCGGAAAGCCTCCGATTAAGGATTCTTAGCACCTCTATCAATGAGTCCAGGTAAGGCATGGATTGATCATTACAGGGATTCAACCCCAGGGAGAGACCCAAACACATTTCCCAGGGGATAATTCCATGTTTCAGGAAAGGATAGATGCGAAATGGCATTGATCGATATTGGTTCCCAAAAGCAGCTTCTGTTCGACGATTACCTGATGGAGAGTATTACAGACACCAGGCAGGTCCTAAACCGGGCCAGGAAGGTTGTTGATAATCCGGTACTCGCTACCGATCGTCCCTGGGAGGGCAACGACCTTCGTTTGGGGCAGGTGATTTTTGACGAGCGGGAGGGTATCTTCAGGATGTGGTACTCGGCCACGGAATGTTGGGCTCACCAGGGAGAGGATGGTGTTGTGGTGGAAGGGGGAGAGAACAGCTTCATATGCCTGGCAAATTCGGATGACGGAATAAACTGGGAGAGGCCGGAGTTAGGTCTAGTCGAGTTCGAGGGTTCCTGTGCCAATAACATCCTGCCCGAAGAGATGTATATGCCATACCTCTTTCAGGACCTGCACGAGGAGGACCCTGAAAAAAGGTACAAGGGTCTCAGACGGACCAGTGGAGAAGACGGCATGCGTTTCGACCTCTACTACTCACCCGACGGATTTGAGTGGTCGCCTTTCCCGAACAACCCGGCCATCGACACCTCTAGCCTGCCCGGGCGGTGGGGACCTACCCACTTTATGGGCTGGGACCCGATCCGTGAGGTGTACGCGGTCCACATGGAGAACTGTCATCACCGACATTGCCCGCTGGGCAAGCGGGTTATAGGAAGATCGGAGAGCCCGGATATGTTGGATTGGACGGAGCCGGAAACCATCATCATTCCCGATGGGGAGGACTACCCCGACACCCAGTTCTACGCCATGCCGGCCACTACATATGAGGGTGTCTATATAGGCCTACTCTGGAACTTTCGAACAACGAACACAACGCACTATCCGGAGGTGGTGTTCAGCCGGGACGGTATACACTACCAGCGCAGGTACCGGAAGCCGTTCATCGTCCAGGGAGGTCTGGGGGACTTCGACGCCGTAAGCATATACGTCCAGGCTCCAGTCATTCACCAGGAGGAGATACTTGTGTACTATACGGGCGTTAACTGGAGGTCCCCGGAGACCCTTCTGGAACTGGGAGACCGGGCAAGGGCAGGGATCGGCCTGGCCAGGCTGCCGATCGATGGATTCGTGTCCCTGGATGGAAAGATAGGAAAGCCCCCGGCGGTGCTCACCGGCCAAAAGGGACCCGCGAGCTTCAGCCGTGCGGTCACTCGTTCATTCTCCTTTTCCGGTAGCAAGCTTTACCTAAACCTGGAATCTGCCCGCCAGCAGTGGGGGGCAGGTCCGTGTGATGTCAGGGTTGAGATTCTGGACTCCATCCATCGCCCAATCGAGGGGTTCACCTTTCAGAATGCCGACCCTATAACCAGTACGTCTTCATCCCACATCGCCTCCTGGGACGGTGAGCCGGAGGTCGGGGAACTCCAGGGAAGACCGGTTAGGCTCCGGTTCTACTTCAAGAACGCGAAGCTCTATTCCTTTCAGTTCAGGTAGGGTTCATGTCTACACTACAGTAAGAGGGATGGTTCTAACGCCACCCGATGATGCCCGATGCCCATGAAACAGCGCGTTCCAGCTCTCCTTCCATCAATGGGCCCTCCCTGTCCTTCACGTAGAAGCCCTCGGGTTCGGCAGCCGGGACACCCCCCTTCCTGCGAAGTTCCTTGTCGATACGAGGGGCGGCATAGCCGCCGATCTTCATGAATAGACGCAACCCCCTTCCTACCTCCTCGCCGGAGATCCTGGTGTCGAAGGCCGCCACCTTCACCTCCTTAAGGGCGGAGTTGGGGATATCGCTCAGGAATTTTCTAGTTGCATCCGAGGCCCTGAAGGCGCGAGTTGGTGAACCCACGATTAGGAGGTCCAGGGGTTCCAGCCCCCGTGCATCGATTTCCCCGACTTTGTGCATGACGACTTCATCGATGGCGCCGGTAATGGCCTCGGCTACCTTTTTCGTATTACCGAAAAAGGAGTCATAAAGTACCAATCGGTTCATCTGTACACCCCATGAAATTCTGCCAGTAAGCCTTCTATTCCGAGTTATCGGCCTCCATGGTCAAAGCGACGAAAGCACCAATGGCGCCCATGACGCCGCCAATTATGACCATGACTATGGTATCGCTGATCACGAACCCAATCATGCCTGGTCCTTCATAGTAGAAAATGGATCCCCACATTACCGGGGCAATTATGAGCCCAGCAATCAGGTGATGGAGAAGGGCTACCGTTGCTCCCAGGGCGCTGCCGCCTAGGATCTTCTCCATATCCATGCTCTGAGGATCCACTCAATCACCCCCCAGTATCCTGGCCCTAATGGGGTCCCCGTTTGCCCATGTGTAGCCCGCATAGCCGAGTATAGCGAGCTTGATGGCCCAGAAGAGGCTGGACCCCCCGGGAGCCATGTTCCAAACTATCTCAAGTAGGACCAGCGCGATGACAGGGCACATGGCCGCCCTGAGCACGGCACAACAGTCGATACCAAGGATATCCACCATATATATCACGGTGAAAAGGCGATACTTGTTGAAAAGCTTTGCCGGGCTGCCAATTGCTAGGAATATTAAAGGATTTGAAATACCCTATCCTCTAATTATGGGATATGGCATGCCTGGATGGTTTTCCTGAATAGAAAGTAGACCCAATGGGGTGATAAGCATGTGTTTTGGGGAGTGGGACACTGATGGACTTGGTGCTTTTGCCCACCAGATCTACAAGTTGAGGACCTAAATTGGTAAAAAGGAGAAGCGGTGGGCACCCTGTCATTCATCGATGGGTGGTCGCGACCGAGATGAAGTAATTTCATCCTGTCCTTCCTGCTTCTGTTGATATGGTGGTATGTTTACTTCTAGGAGTCGAAGGTGGTCGTTTTGGTCTCCTGGTAGAGCTTGCCCCTTATCATGATTTCCCAGACCAGAAAACCGGTTAGGACCGAGGTCCCCGCAACCGACAACCATTCTATGATATACACCCAGGTCAGCGCCCGGTCCTTGGCCTCTAGAGCCATTTGCATATTCCCTGAAATGGAGGTAATCGATTTTCCGAGCTCTTCCAAGGCCATCCCGTATTCCCCGTCCATCCAGTGGTCGTCAGCCCGGTTACGAATCCCCTCGGTGATTGCTAGATGCTCATAGAGCTGGTTGGTGTTGGCGCCGAAACCCTCCGCAAATTCTATAACTGACAGGAGGAGCGTCATTTGTTGGTTGTATTTGGTTATCAACATGCGGAGTTCGTGCGTCACCGCTACCTCTGGTATACTGGCCCTGGCAGGGAAGTAAACCATCCTGGCGATTACATCCTTCCAGTACTCCCAGCGGTAGAAATCTATCATTCCATGGCCAGCCCAGTTGAAGATGAATGCCAGGGTCCTTCCCTTCCCCACATCCCAGTAAACCAGCGCGGGATCGTCCTTCGGGTCCGAGGGGTGGGTCTCGTCCGTGGTCACTGCGACGGTGGTTGAGCCGGACTTGGGGTGAGGCCTGTTGGTCGACCATATCATGGGCATGTCCTCCCAGTCTATACCGCCGGTTAGGGGGCTTTGGGTTACGGGCCTCAGCCTGAATAGGTGATCCCGGTAACTGGCATGGTCGGTTCCCTCAACCGGCAGTAGCTGGCCGATTGGTGTGGGGTCCCAGGGCGATCCGGGCTTAGGTGTCCAGGCCGTGGAGGTGGTTCCAAATGACGTCGCGTCATCGGCCATCAACAGACCGAACCCGTGGTCCTCAACCGCTGCTTTGGTCCAGACATGGAACCTGGCTTTCAGATCCTCCGAACGGATCCCGGCTATTATCAGCATGTCGTATTTCTCAACCATGTCATCTTCGCTTCTAGGTAGGTAAAGGCGCAGCCACCTCTGCATGCTCCGGTAACCCGTGGCCCAGCTGGTGCCTATCTCGGCCTCGATCCTGGTCAGCTGTATCTTTGGGTCCTCTATCATGGCCGGGGCCGGGTATCCGGGACCGAGATCGGAGTCACCTATGTACAGAACCCTTATTCTCCCGGTCTTGGCGTCGGTTCTCGCACCACTTGGGGGCAAGAGCATAATCAGGAATATGAGGGAAAGAAGGATCGCCGGTGTTAGCGGCCCAAGAATCGGTATTTCCGTTATGTCTGTACGGTTCATCGAGGTGTGGCACTGCAAAGGCATGGCCCCCTTTCCCTATAATTATTGGATGGAGATACTTAAATTGGTTTGAAATCCTATGGGGCATGCTATTATACACTACTTCTTGGATTTCGGCTTATCCCCTTTTTTCTTCTTGTGATCATTCAATTCTTTTTGAGTATCGAAATCCAGACCGCATGACTTGCACTTGTATTTTTCCGACATCCTAGATCGATCGGAGGATTGTGGAAGGAGATAAAGGGGTTTCCATTCTCCATCCGGAGATACCGAATATTGCCCCTGGTACCGGTAGAATACATTGGGGGAGGATTAGATTTCTGGCTGGGTGATTTTTACTCCTGGGATAGCCTGGTGATGGTTACCTCCCTGTACAGGCCCCTCCTGACCATCAGCCACCACAGGGTCACCCCGGAGACCAGGGCAACGGCGGTGGTGGCCAGCCACTCCGAGATGTAGATCCAGGTAAGGGCGCTGTCCTTTGCCTGGTTGGCCTGGTCCATGGCCATGTTGGCAAGTTCCAGGGCCTCCTCCATCTCCTCGCTGGCCTCCTGGTATCTGTGTTCCAGATAGTCTAACTCGGCCTGTTCCCTGACCTCGTAGGCATCGGACAGGGTTTCATGCGCCCGGTTGGTATTGGCCCCGACCCGGGAAACGAAGTCGGTTACGCTGTGGAACATGGAGGCCATGTCCAGGAAGTACTGGAACTGGACCTTTACGTTCTTGGCGTTCACCGCTTGATCCAGGGTAAAGGTATCCCATTCCAGGGTATGAAAACAGATGTTGAGGAATATGAGCTCCCACCATTCCCCGGCTCTCTGCCACTGGGGTCTATCGTAGCCCGGGTGGATCCCGAAGGACCAAGCTTCGGATTCGCCGTAGGGCCAGGAGATGAATGCGGGGGCCTCGGGTTCCCAGGCCGGGCCGTTGATCATGTATATCCATATCGTTGCTCCCTCCTTGGCATAACAGGGCCGACATGTCCTATAAATTGGGTCGTCGAAGATACCGGTCTCCTCAAAGGTGGTGAACACTGGGGAGCGGTCCGACGCCAGTCTTAGGGGTCTGTTGGGCCACCACTCGGCAAATCCAGATTTCTTGGATTCGGCCACGTACCTCTCGTAGTCGATGGGGAAAACGTCCGACAGCGGGCTGGCCAGCCAGGGGTCCTGGACCTCGGCCCAGGTGCTCAGAGGGTATCCAAAGGACACCTTCCCCTCCATACCTACAAAGTTGACCATCATCTGCTGCTGCTCCATGGTAAAGAGGTCCATCTTCGGAGCGTTTATGAACAGCACCTCATACTCCAGGAGGCTGTCCCTGTTTCTGGGAAAGTATATCCTGATCTGGCGATGGAGCTGTTCATCGGACAGTCCGGCAAAGAAGGCCCTCCCAGGGGCCAGAGTGACATCGACACCCGGTTCGGCATCGCCAAGGTGGTTCACCCAACTGCGCAGATTGCCAACGGTAAGAAATTCCAGCAACCTTTCCTGCTCAGGGACTGCGGCAAAGGCGACCTGATTGAGGATTACCAGGGTCATCAGGATAAGGAGTAGCTTTCCGTGAAAGGACATATGATGGCCCCCTCGACTTCGATAGATAAAAAGATTGTAGTCCGAGTTGAAATATTGATCTTTTAGCATGTATCCATCTGATTGTTCGATGCCGGATAGCTTTCAGGTCCCTGGGTCCGTTACTTTTTGGTTTATCTTTCAGAGTCTTCAGGAAACCGTTGGGCCATATGGAGAGAACCATATTCAATATAACCCCAACGGCTACCATGAATTCCCAAAAGAGCGATTGAGTTAAGTCTGGGATTTTCAGGAGAAGAATTTTGCACGTTGTTAGGTTACGGGACAGATTAAGAGAATGACCGATCAATAAAGTGTCCCTTTAATCTAAAAATGGCTGATTATAGGGGCCTCCCACGGATACATGTGTACCTTTTTGAAATGTGGAGACATAACTGGTCTAGATAAGGATGTCTGACACGATAATTGAGAAATGGTCAACAGTGGAACCCCCGCCAGCACCGGACCTGGAGCGGGTAAGGCTTACCCCGAGCGAGACGGCCCTCCTGGTGCTGGATATTCAGTACGGAAACTGCAACCAGGATAGGAGACCTCGATGTCTGGAAACGCTTCCCGGAATCCGTCATCTGCTCACCGAGGCCAGGGCCAATGGGTTGTTAGTGGTTTACAGCCTCACCCGGAATGCGGATAGGTCGGATATTCGGGAGGAGGTCGCTCCTCTGGTGGAGGAGAAGGTGGTCCGGTCCAGCGTGGACAAGTTCCAAGGGACAAAGCTGGGTAGAATTTTGGATGAAGAGAAAATAAACACGGTCATCGTGGCGGGTACCTCCGCCCAAGGTGCAGTCCTTCACACGGCTACGAGAGCCGCCTTGAGGGGGCTTAGGGTGATAGTGCCTGTTGACTGCATCTCCTCGGGAGACCTTTACCCGGAGCAGTACACGGTATGGCACCTGACCAACGCCCCGGGCAGCAGAAGGCATGTGGTCCTAACCCGATCCGATCAGGTATCGATCTAGGAAATATGCATCTCAAATGTCTTTGACCAGTTCTCAATGAGATTGGATGACGTGGGAGAATCGGTCCCTGGCCCCGGAAAGAGCTTTTAGCCTGATCCGGATGTGAATACCCGCTTGTTTGGACCCGAGCTGGATAGAAAGGCAAAAAAAGCATCTCTGATAGGCATCGTGGGGAATTCCTGCCTGGCCGTCTTCAAGCTGGCGGCGGGATTATTCTCCGGGAGCCTGGCGGTTATAGCGGATTCCCTCAACTCCTTATCCGATCTCCCCGGGTCTCTGCTCGTATGGTATGGGTTAAGAAAGGCCAGGAAGCCGCCTGACACCAAACACCCCTTCGGACACGGGGATGTGGAGGCCCTGATTGGCCTCTTCGTGGCGATCTCGCTGGTGATCGTCGCCTACGAGCTCGGGAAGCAATCCGTATTCCGTTTGATCCAACAGAGGTACGGAACGGTAGGCTGGCTGGCTATACTGGCCTCCGGGGTTTCTACGGTCGTGAAGATCGCCCTCGCTCTCTACACCTCTAAACTGGGGGAGGAGGTCCATAGCCCGGCTTTACAGGCCCAGGCCTGGGACCACAAGAGCGACGCTCTAAGTTCGGCGGCGGTGATGTTCGGGGTCACCGGCGCCCATCTGGGAGTTGGGGTCCTGGACCCCTTGCTGGCCTTTTTAGTGGCCCTGGTCATCGGGTGGATGGGGATCAGGGTCGGGAAGAGCAACATCGAGAACCTGATCGGAACGGTTCCCGACCTCGAGATGGTTGAACGGATCGAGGAGATCGCCTCCGGGGTCAAGGAGGTCAGGGAGGTTCATAAAATTAGAGTTCACTACTTCGGTCCCTACGCGGAGGTTGATATGCACGCCATCATGGACCCCTTCCTCACCATCGAGAGGAGCCACGCGGTGACCGATCATATGATAGAGAGGATCAGGAACGAGATACCAGAGATCCGCTACGCCACCATTCACGTGGAGCCAAGGTAGTGAAAATAAAAGTTTGCATGTCTTGGCGACCGGAGATATATCTGATATAACTCATCTTTGACAGTTTGGTTTGGCCGTTATTGGGGTGTGGTGAGGTTTTTGTTTGGGTTGTAGAGTTCTGAGGTTCCTTCTTTTTTTGGGGGGGGTTTTTCTGCCTCTACATTTGCTTTGTCAGTATCTTGGGGGGTTTCTCGACGTTCAGGTTTTTGAGGGTTTCTTGTTGTGTTTGGTTGATTTGGTTTCTTTGGTAGATTTGCTGGCCTTGAATCTCTATGATGTTTACCTTGATCTGTTCTAGTTTGTCCATGATCTCTCGGAATGTTTGCCCGGTTTTTTTCTCCATCAATCTTCTTATCAGGAGGGCTAGGATGCATATGAAGATGTGTCCTTTCACCCTTTTGTCGGTGTGGTGGTAGATTGGCCTCAGCTTTATCAGGTTTTTGAGTTCGTTGGAGGCTTTCTCAACGTCTTTCAACTCTTTGTAGGAGTTCATGGCTTGTGACGGCTCGAGATTGGTGGTGGTGACCAGTAGGAATTTTCCGGCGATGGCTCGCTCGTACCGCCACGCCTCCTGGTTGAGTTGGCACTTGACTGTGTCGTCGATGTCGACATCGAACAGGCGTTTGTTTTTGCCGAGGATCTTTTTGACTTGGTTCATGGCTCCCTGCTTGGTCATGGGACGTCCGCGTTCTTCTCCGCTCCGGGATTTCTCGAATCTCGCCCTCAACTCTTGGAGCTCTTCCTCCGCCTCCTCTTTCACTTTTTTCAGGGTCTCCAGTCTAGCTTTGCGTGTTTCCTGGTCCAGGCAGAGGATGTATCGACGTGTCGCGCCGTCGATCTCCTCGCGGTGAACCTCGTTCGCCCTCACCTTGCCCGAACCCGCCGAGTCGGGGACCTCTCTGGCCAGGAGCTTCTCGGCGAGCTTGTTCTTCCGGCGCCTGGTTGAGAGTATGTACCTGTAATTTTCCTCGAGCTTGTCCAGGTTCGGTAAAGAGATAACTCCCCTATCCGCTACAAACGCTACCTTTTCTATCCCGAATCTTTTCTTCAGATCCGTCACCAGCTTCTCCAAGGTCGATTTGTCCGCGGTGTTTCCCGCCCACACTCTGTGGTAGATTGGAATCCCGTCCGCCATAACCACCCCCAGAACGAGCTGCTTCCTGTCAGGCCGGTGATCCCTGGAGTACCCGTACTCAGCCAGCCCTGGTCCCTCTCCCTCGAAGTAGGTGCTGGTCAGATCGTAGAGCACCAGGTCCAGCGACAGGTCCAGGGACTGTTTGAGGTTGTGGAACATATTCTCCTCGATCCTGTCTTTCTCCTCAACCAGCACGTCCAGCGATCTGTAGATCCACTGCCTCTCCACCCTGACCGGGGTGTAAGCCTTCTCGTTAATCCACCTGCACGCGGACAGATCGCTCGACGGGTCATACAACCGGTTGACCGTGAGGAGAAAGATAACCCTCTCCAGGTCGAACTCGCACCTCCTCCCGGCGAAAGAACCGGCCAGAGCTTCTCGAACCCTATCCTTTCTCCAAACCTCGTCAGCCGCCCACAAAACCCCTAGCTCGAGCTGACGCTTAATCTCGAGCTCCTTCAGCTTCACCAGCTTCTCTCCCTTCTCCATAGCCTCTAGAACCGATTCAGCCCACTCCCAATCCTCCTCGCTCTCCATCCTTCCCAAACTCTTTATCACTTTTTGAGTAGTTTGCCCATCCTCCCTTCTCACCGACCGTACAATCTGAGCGTACTCCCGCGTTTCCCCCTTGTACCTAGTTGTCGCTTTCTTCAGGTGCACAATACAGCAAGAACAACAAAACTATAAAAATATTATGCCTCCTATATGCCTCCACAAATGTGAATTAAAGCACGCTAAAACCTTTACTCCCCAAACAAAGACCCAACTGTGAAAAGTGAGATATAAGGAGAATATCTGGGCATGGGACCCAACATCGTAATCTTTCTGGCAGATGACCTGGTTATGACGACCTTTCCTGCTATGGAAGCAAATCCCACAGAACGCCCAACATCGATGCCCTGGCCGAGGAGGAGGGGAAAAAGATAATCGCGTTTCACCTCGGTTCCTGCGTGGTGAATGACAAGTACGGGCGAAGCCGCGATCCCCTGGAATGCGAGAAGCACATCAGGACCCAGATGGAGGCCCTGGACATGGATTTCGCCCCGCTGGTCAATGTCCACTACGTTTCAAACGTCAAAGCCTGGAAGGATATCAACCGCAAGGGAATATTCGACCTGGCCCTAGAGCTGAGGAAAAGTGGTCTGGCGGATGGTATCTCGGTAAGCACCCACGACCCGGGGGTCATGGTTCTGGCGGCGGAGGCGGGAGCTGACACGGTGATGTACCAGGTAAATGCCTCTAATGACGGGTATGAGGCCAGGGACGATGCCCTGGTTACCTGCCGCGATCTCTGCGTCGGGGTGGTGGCCATGAAGCCCTTCGCGGGAGGGCATTTGCTTGGGGCAGGGAAGAAGGTCAGAATCCCGGCCTACAAGACGGGATGGAGGGCCAGGACCTTGAGGGTTCCCCCGTCCGTGACGACCGTGAACCTCCTCGGATACACCCTCAGACAGCCCGGGGTGTGCACCGCGGTAACCGGGGTGTCCTCGACAGAGGAGCTGGTGGCGGATCTCGCCTACCTGAAAGCATCGGAGAAGGAGAGGGACCCCTCGGGAATCGTAAAGGAAATGGCTGAGGAGTAGTCTACCCTATTCCCGTTTGCTGCCCAGGTTCGCATTTTCAAGTATAGCCAGGCTGCTTATGGTAGGTAAGCCCCGTGTTCCTTCAGCCTTCTCCTGAGTTCCCAGGTGTCCACCTCGTGCACATCGACTTCGTCCTGGTCCTGGATGGCCATGGCGGCCGCGATCCCCGCGGCCTCACCGGTGTTCAGGCAGCAGGGCATTATCCGTATGGAGCCGTTGACCTGTCTGTCGCTTGATATGCAGCGCCCGGCCACCAGCACGTTTTTCAGCCCCTCGGGTGTCAGGCATCGGTAGGGAACGCCGAAGCTCTCTCCCTTACCTAGCTTGGCCATGCTCTTCTTTACGGATTCCTTCATTTCCTCCACCGATTTGCCGGCCAGGGACTTGGCACTCTCTCTGGGGGAATGCACATCAATTCCGTAGGCGTTCCGGCATATTTCGTCAGGGAAGCTCCTACGGTAGAGGTAGTCCTGGACGGTCAGGTAGTAATCTCCCATGATCCTCCTGGTCTCCCGGGCTCCGATTAAACCGCCGGTGGCCACAAGGTGTGAGTTGGCGAATGCAGGGTGGTGCTCTGAGAATGCCTGGTGGTACTGGGCCGCGATCTTTCGTCCCCTGACCAGGTTGCTGGAGACGGATTGAGGATCGGTGTTGTCCAGGCCGTAGACGTGACCGGTGTTGAAACCGTAGGTTCCGGGTCCGATCTTGATGTTGCAGGAATGGAGGTCGATTATATCCGGGTACTCATCGGATCGTATGGCCTCGTGGACCGGGCTATCCGGGTCGTAGAAGTGGATGCGAGGCCCCTTTGCCAGGGCTTCCTCGTCGATGTTGGAGATCATGAAGCACAGGGAGCCGGGCTGCATCCGGCCGTCCTGGTCCCCCTTCTCGAATTCGGCTCCCGCCCAGGCGGCGAGGTCCCCATCTCCCGTGCAGTCCACGTAGGCCTTGGCCGTAATGGCGGTTAACCCGTTCTTGTTGGAGACGATCAGGGCATTGACCCTTCCATCGGCGGACTCGACTGAGGTAAGCCGGGTGCAGAAGAGGACATGCGCCCCGAGCTCGCCGACCATGTGGTCGTAGACCCTCTTCAGCAGCTCGGGGTCGATGGCGGGCGTTGCCAGGGGGTTCTTCTCCATCTTGGCCTTGAGATGGGGCATGCCGTCCCTGCATTCCTCTAGCACCCGCTCTGCCAGTCCCCGGGCGATGATCTTCTCCCCGTCGCTATAGCCGCAGAACCAGGGGACCAGGCCCATGGTACCCATGCCTCCCAGGGCACCGGTGGCCTCGATGAGCAGGGTCTTTGCCCCCTCCCGGGCGCAGGCCGCGGCCGCCGCACATCCCGCGGGCCCCCCGCCGACCACCACCACGTCCCAGGAATCGTCCAGGGGTAGCTTCCGTTCCTCCATGAGGTAATCATTCACTTTCAATACCCGGTTGGGTAGCAATGGCCGGGTTATTATCTCTTAAGGCTAGATCACTCGGGTTAGAGTTTACTCGTTACTGCAAATATTTTACACATTACCTGCATCCCAATTTGCAGGCTCAGAGCTATTAGTGATCGACCATGATCTCAGCTATGGATAAGAGAACCCTGATTATCACCTTGTCAGTGGTATTAGCGGTAGGGATTTGTTTTGGGGCGGAGGAATTCGATTTTACGAGGGCTATTTACAATTCCCTGAATTACAGCGAGGATGTTAGCTTTGGGCTGAATACGGAATACACCAGAAATAATTGGTTCCGCATGGGGCCAGAACAGGCTATTGAAAGATTGAAATCCAATAGCCTGAGGGCGGCTGAAAACAATATGACCCATATCGCGGGTCTATATTACCTGCAAGCAAAGCCCGATTTCGAATACGCCAGGGCGATAAATGAGAATGGTCACGAGGAGGAAAATACCCCTTCACCGGTTGACAGGACATACTGGCTGAGGGTGATCCATGAACCCGCATTGAAGGTTGCCAATTTGTCGCTCCACTATTCGATATCGGCGCTGGTTTTTGATTTCGAGCTTTATTATGCATCTAAACACGATACCGGCGAGG
The DNA here is from genome assembly GCA_964621445.1 of Hadarchaeota archaeon (SeqCode). Lineage (GTDB taxonomy): Archaea > CAYQAE01 > CAYQAE01 > CAYVLA01 > CAYVLA01 > CAZUNO01. The sequence continues at coordinate 14,046 of CAZUNO010000034.1, forward strand.
ACCATAAATGGCGTCGAAGCTTCTATACCTACGACACGGCTGCGCTGAGGGATTTCGCGAACTACACCGGCATTGAAATTCCCGAGATGGAGGCTGACGAAAGGCATGATTGGCTGACATCGAAAGGCCTCATTCAGGATTATATGAGTTGGCAGGAGGAAGTGGTTTGGGAAATGGCCAGAGAGACGGAGAAAGCTGTTCATTCCATCAACCCTAACCTTTCTCTTGGTGTCCTGGGTTTCAATGATTTTTGGCTGGATTGGAGTACTCTGGAAGGTTTCTTCAATGGTGTCACGGTTACCCTTTGGACCGAAAAGACGTACGGTGGTTACGAGGAGAAAACGGTAGAATACTTGCGTAATCAATCCCGCGTTCATGGTCTTGATTGCCAGGTGCTCCCTGGGCTATGGTGTCAGGCCATGAAACCATGGGTCCTGATCGAGGACATGGAACGGGTAACGAGGCATAATGGGGCCTTCTGGATCTATAGACAGAACAAGGAGCAAGCCTACAAACTTGCTGAGGAGGAAGAATATGGAAAGGCATTCCGATTATTCAATCGTTATGTATTAATGGATCAATCGCAGGCCGAACCTCTCCCCTCTTTTTACCTCCACCCGGGAATCGTCGCGCTGCCCTACATGGGGTCGAATGGGGTATCGGTTCTCATGAAGCCAAAAATCCAACTGGATCCAAACGATGAGGTTTACCTAATCACCGGTGCCCAGGAGCTAGAATACGTCGGCATGAATCTAAGCGTGCGGAAAATCTCATCGAGAAGAATTGCCGCCGTCGATCTCCCATGTTTTATGTACGGTTTTGAGGAGAGGGATCTGTTAGCAACTGAAGCATGGTCCTTGATCCTGGAACTTAGGAGCCTACTTGAGTCATATGGCGACCTTGGGTTGCTTGTAATGGAGGATCTGGAGACGAAGCTATCTAATGCGCTTCTGGATTTCGAGGCCGGGAGATATAGTGAGGTTAAAGCGACTCTGGATCCTCTTTCGGAGTCTGGTTACTCTCAGGTTTTTAAGTCAATCTATCCCTCAGTGCTGGAGGCTTTGGAGAGCCCCAGGGAGTCGGATATCCCCCTGGGATCTATACGAGAGATATTGAACGCGGAAAAGCTATATGGATCAGGGAGAACCGCTGAGGGCAATACCTACCTTGTGCGGGGCCTCAGGTCTTGGTCCTTGGCAGTTAGTGAGTTTCCTCCGGGGCTGTCTGTGTCGTTGCTGGTCTTGTTTGTCCTGGTTACCGGTTCTGGCCCATACCATTTTTGCTGCCAGGATGGTGGGTACTAGTCAAGGGAATCTTGTTCCGTTTTTTCATCTCCGCCTGCCATGGACTTCCGGATGAGGACTAGCGCTATTAGCGCAAATAGAACCATTACACCGATGATTAAATGTCCTAGGTAGGGGCGGATTATGGGTGGTGTGTAGGGTAGTAGTGGGGGGAGGATTGGGAGTAGGAAGTTGAGGTTGTTCTCAAACCACTTGGGGAGTTCCATTTCCCAGTTCACCACGTTTTCGCTGATGTTAAGGGCACCTTTCTCTATGGTGATGTTCCTGGTGTGGGTGGTGTCCTCTTGGATAACCGCCTCTATGGTCGTGCTGTCGATGATTTCGGCCTCTCTGATGGTGGCCGTGTTTATGGTGTATGGTTCCTTGGCCTCCTCCATGCTGGTTCCATCGACGACAAACTCGAAGTCCACTACACTTGGTGGGAGTAAAATGGCTTTGGTCCCGTTCCTGTAGTCTATATAGAAGCTGTTGGGTATTCCTATCTCTATCTGGTTCCTGTTGTGATCCGCTATGGAGGGATTGTATCCCACGTGTCGCCCGTGGGTGTCGTATACGTGGGGGTAGAGCTCGTGGGCGGGATGGAGCAGTGTGAGCGCGGTAACGTTGGCGGGGAGTGAATTGGTGAAGTCCTCCAGGAAGGCCCGCCAGGCCGTGTCTTTAGCAAATTCCGTTTGGTCGTAGTAGTGGAGGTACCGATTGTAGATGGTAGAGGGCCTTGTCCCGGCGGAAAAGGCATAGTCGTATCCCTGCCTCCATATCAGTGTGGCCAGGCCATTGAATCCTGAGGGTTGGCGGTGTCCGGTTCCGTTGAACCATACCTCGATGTTGGCCACCACCGCTTTTTCTGTGGTGGTGATGGTTTCCAGGGCCGCCTTTCTTAGGTTTTTGTTTGCGAGGCTGGGGTCGGCGAGGAGGTTTTGGGCGAGGTCCACTATGTCCGTGTAGGGTTCACCCTCGGCTTCCCAGGACTCGTATACCGTCTTTGAAATGGTGCGGTTGAAGGATGCCCTGCCGGCGGTGTAGTTTGCGTGCAGTATCTTGGTCAGGTCGTCCATCGCCGAGGCCACATCGCCGAGCTTGGAGGAATCGATGCCTGACAGGGTGCAGTTGGACCTGTACAGGGATCCCGGGGAGCCGTCGTACCTTGCTTCGAAGGGGCTAACTATGGCCTTCACGTAGTCCAGTGCCGACATGCCGGGATTACGGGTAAGGTTGGTCAGGAAGTCCTGGTATGCGTATCCGTAACCTGGTACGGGGAGCTCGGAGCAGGTGAAGTAATCTGTCACATCCCTAAGGTGGTATAGGATCTCCACCTGGGCCATCAGGCAGGCGTCGAAGCTGAGTATGTCGGGCTGGTGGTCATTTAGTGCGGCCTTCAGGGGGCTGAATTTCATTGGCCTGTCGCCCTGGTGAAAGTCCCAATCTATCCCCCTTATCCCAGCTCCGTGGTCGGAGAGGATGAGGTGGGTATTCTTGCTTGGTATTCCGGTCGTCGACTCCTCCAAGAATCTTTCAAGGATAGCATCTGAGCTGAGGTTGGATGGCCCCCAATCAGGCCCTACCTTGACCAGGCTGCCGTTAAGGATTTGGTAGAACTGGGCGTTATTTCCGGGGAGGGAGGTCGATCCAATGGCGTCTTTTTTCCACAGGTCGATCAACGCGGTCATGCCCACCTTTGGGGTGCCGGTGGCGTCGGATACACGTTGCATGTCCTGTACATTGTCGAGCATGTATTTTTGGAGGTCGGGCTTGGTGTCGGCGCAAAGGTAGAGCATGACCAGCCATTCCGCCTTTCTAAGATTTAGGGTCATCTGGGAGGTGGCTTGGTGGCTCCCGCTGCTTGCCTTGATCCTGATTTCTCGTTGGCGTGGTAGTTTCAGGTCGGGGTCCTGTGAGCATTTGAGGGTTACGTTTAGCTTGGTGCTGGTGATGCCCGTGTTCGAGGGCCCAGTTGATTGGGGTTCGAAGCTAATTTCCAGGTATGGAGGCATCTCTCCCTGGACCTCGAACTCGACCTGTTCGGAGAGCTCCGCGCCTCGATGGTCCAGCTCCAGGACCGTGGAGTTGGGCTGTGTGGGATAGATGTCGAGGGACCGGGGAAGGTTGAGGGTGAGGTCCTGGGGTTCGCTCCGGCCTTCCACACAGGCCAGGATTCTATCGATCTTTTCAAATACGTCATCCTTGGTCACCCCCCGTTCCACAATACCTGCATAGATATGCCCGACGAGATTGCCCTTAATGAAATATCCTCCCTCGCACCAGCACTGACCACCACCACAAATTGGGCACTGCAGACTATCCATTTCCCTCCTGTAATGATCTCGGACGACCGGGTCTACCAGATCCAGAAATTCATCACTCTCCCCCTTTTCAAACCGGTAAAAGGCCTCCGCATCCTCTGCTTTTTCAAAACAGTAGTAATGGATGGTGAACCTATCCTCGTACTCGCATGCGAGGTGTTGACTGTTGCCTTCGTAGCCCAGGAGTCCGGGAGTTTCCAGTTCGGAGTCCACGAGATTCCCGCAATCGGGACACATCGATTCATCCAGGTTGCAGTCCGCGCAACCCGCCTTTAAAAAGAGAAGTAGAAGCATTAGCAGGACGGTTTTCCTGATGAATTACACCCGCAGCATGAAAAAAGTGGTAGACATAAAAATCCTCCGGAATTAAAGCGTTCCCGGAAAACCATTTCCATATGGAGTCCGTTCGTAGACTAAAGGGGCCTCACAGAGAAGTATTTCTGATTCGCCGCTGCAATCATTTAATGCCCCTCATACCTATTCAGAGCCGTTGGGAGCGAGATGGGGAAAGTGAATATATACACCGTTGATTTCGGTTTCAATCAGTGCTACATTATTCGCTCCCAAGGAGTCATCATGGTGGACGGAGGGCTACCGAACAGGAGAGGTGACTTCCTGGAGGCCCTGCAGAGGCTCCCGATAGAACCCCAGGATATACAACTGGTGGTCATAACCCATGGACACTTTGACCACATGGGCTCGGCAAGGGACATAAGGGAGGTCACCGGGGCCAGGATCGCCATGCACCGTCTGGACAAGGATTGCCTGGAGAAGCCGCTAAATCGTTTTCCCAGAGGAGTCGGCGTGTGGGGCGGGCTGCTTCGAGGGGTACTCCCGATTCTCAAACCATTTATCCATGCACCGCCATGCGAGGTTGACATCGTTCTGGATGACGACGGAATGTCGTTGACCGACTTCGGGATCCCGGGCAGGGTGGTCCACACCCCGGGCCACACCACCGGTTCGGTCAGCGTTGTTCTGGACTCCGGCGATGCGTTCGTGGGGTGCATGGCACAAAACAAGTTCCCGCTGCGGCTGAATCCCGAGCTCCCGGTACTGGCCGATGATTTGGACCTTGTTAAGAAAAGCTGGAAACACCTGCTTGAACTAGGCATGCAGACCATCTACCCGGGACATGGAAAGCCATTCCCGGCCGCCGTCATACGTGATTCTCTGGAGACATAGTTACCCTCGCCCGTGTTCTTTAGAGGTCAGCTCCGGAGATGGAGGTGCGGGGAGCGGACTGGACCTGGAGTGATAGGTTTGGGCTGTGGCCGGTCTTGGTCCTTATCCGGAAACCGGTTTTGCTTCCCTTACCATTACTATGCTGTCACGATCCGTGATTTCAAAGCCAGACGGTCCTTCAAACCTCCAGTCATAGGGGACGGGTAGCCAGGCAATACTTTTCTGGTAGGGCCTCAAGAGCCGTGAAGATGTTGAGATGGCCGGCCCAGCCCAGGTTCTTTTGGCGTTGTTTGCATCGGCCCTAATTGATAAGGAGGAGAGACCTTATGTCTGAAATCTTGCCGTGGCACAGCGATGTATTCGTGACCGGGGAGAACGGCGTCCACACCTATCGAATCCCGGCAATGGTCCAATCGTCCCGGGGGACGCTGCTAGTTTTCTGCGAGGCGCGTAAGGAGAGCCAGAAGGATGCCAGCCCCACCGACATGGTGCTCAAGCGAAGCCTGGACGGTGGACGGACTTGGCTCCCGATAAAAACGCTGGTTCGCGGGGCAGGCACTGATGCGGTCATGAACCCGGTGGCCGTGGTGGACGGGAAGAGGAGCGTCATACTGCTGGTATGCTGTGTGGTTGATCGTGAAACCGGCGAGGAGCACCGGCAGCACCTGATGCTTTCCAGCCGGGATGAAGGACGTTCCTGGACCACCACAGTGGACATGGGCCAGTTGATCTCGGACTACGATGATACCTTCGTGCCGGGGCCCGGTTGTGGCATCCAGACCAGAACGGGGAGGCTGGTGGTTCCTGGGTACACCTGCTCGGGTAGGGTGGACGGGAATGACGGGAGAGGTCTACGATCGCGGGTGATATACAGCGACGACCACGGGGACAGCTGGTGCATGGGGGAACCGGTCGACGAGAATACCAACGAATCGCAGGTTATAGAGCTGTCCGATGGCCGGCTCATGTTGAATATGCGTCAACGCGCCGGTCGGGGGTGCCGTGCGGTTGCCATCAGCGAGGATGGTGGAGAATCCTGGGGCCCGGTATCCTTCGATAGCAGGTTGAACGAATGCCCATGCCAGGCCAGCTTAATACGCCACCCCCATGCAGACAGGGAAGGAAAGGCCCTGGTTCTATTCGCAAATCCCGATATATCGGGAGAGAGTTACGGCGACGCAAGACGGAGGAAAATGACTGTCCGCGTGAGCTATGATGAGGGGGCAACTTGGCCCGTTAAGAAGCTGGTGCATCCCGGGCCCTCCTCTTACTCTGGACTGGCCGGTCTCCCGAACGGGGACGTGGGTCTGGTCTTCGAGGGGGGATACGGCCATCGCCGGGAGTGGATACGGTTCACCCGCCTGCCGCTTGCCTGGATTACGGATAACCAGTAGTTTTTCGAGCGGTCATCGGGT
>CAZUNO010000035.1:0-20123 GCA_964621445.1 Hadarchaeota archaeon (SeqCode)
CCGGTTATATCATAAGACATATATGGGGACAGGTCTTACCAGGAATAGCAGAAAGTTGGAAAGGGCAATATAGCCTCGCTTGTAGATGGTTTTCTTGAAGAAATTGACAGAAAAAGATTACGATTCGCTTTCTAACCGCATGGAATGGGTTGGAGATGTTCCGAAAATTAGTCGGCAGACCGGCCTTCCAACCGGTGTCCTCGTGGCGATTCACACACAACGTTTGAGAAGAAAGGTAATAAGCAACTATTGGAAGATAAAGGACAGGTCCGATAGATTGGTTAACGCCTGGAAAAGGGGCGTGCCGGTAAAGAAGATAGCCTCCACAAAGGGTTTTCCTCCTATCGTCATCGCAAGAATAATCTCTTACGATATTGGAATATCAAAGAAGGACTTCCGTCGGATGGTCAACAACGAAAATATTGAACGCCGTCTTCCCAAGGACCAATCCAGGATGGCGCATGAGGTTCCAAATATTGTGAAACAGGATTACATGGACTCCCCGTGGTCCCTGGAGGTATATAGGGAGATAGGCAGAGAGGGAGAAAAATTATTGTCCGATTGGTTAAATGAGAAGGGCCTTAAGTTCAAGACCGAGAAGGAGCAGAAAGGAGGGACCGGTGTTCCCACACCAGATGTCCTGTTCAGCTCTCCGGAAAAGATAGAGGGAAGGCAGCAAATCTCCTGGATTGAAAGCAAGGCTTTCTTCGGCGATCTCAGCCATGTAAAAAGACATAACCGCCGGCAGGCAAAGAGGTACAGAAATGCCTACGGAAAGGGCATGATGATATACTGGTACGGTCTAACCCAGGAAGCAAGGCAAGAGGGCCCCATCGATGAATTTATGGATCCTGATATCTTCGAGGATAGAGATGGATGGGAGGAACTGATGGAGGATATCCCATCAAAATTGGTGATAGGCGCGACTCAGGGGCCGAAGGCGATTTCCGGGAACACGTGATTCTGGGCCAGTCCTTTTCATCCAGAGTCCTGTCCCTGCTGATTAGCCTCTCAATACTAATTCTGTTCGCGGTATATTCCGTAGGGTTCCTGTTAGACCAGCCTTGGGATCTTGAGGAATTGAAAAATGATCCTCGGTCCCATGAGGGCCAGAAAATCGTATTTACCCACGAGATAAAGGAAATCCAAAGGGGAGAGATAATATCCCTAACCTTTTCACGAAATAAGGAAAGGATATCGGTTCCATTAGCCTTCCCTGACCAGCCAGAAATGTCGGTCGGCGACACCATAAGCGTAAAGGGGATTTCCAGGTTGGCATCGGAAGGCGTGATATCGGTGGAGAATTACCACGTGGCCAGTACCGGACCCAAATTCCTCCTTGGATTACTTGGATTGGTCATTATGGCAGCCTATTTCCTCTCCAAGTACAGGTTTATTCCACGGCTGCTTATGTGGGAGGAAAAGGCCGATGCCTGACCTGATTACCCACCTAGGTGCTGGTTATATCTTAGCGGACCTCCGCGGCTACGACAAAGCAATTTTCCTTTTGGGTTCGATACTTCCGGATCTTAAGATGCTTTATCGTCTGCTGGAGCCTTTCGTTCCAGATCAAGTATCCTATGGTATTTTCTACGCTTTTGATGCTCCAATCATCTTTATTCCTCTGGCCTTGTTTTTCTCACTGTTCTTTCGGGAGCGTGCAAACGCCTTCAAGTTCCTGGCGTACGGTGTGTTGATCCATATAGGACTCGATGGGTTGCAATACAAGTTCGGGGGAGGAATTCCCCTATTTTATCCTTTTAGCTTCGAAAGATATTCTCTTGGTCTCTTTTGGCAGAACAATTATCTGGTAACCGTGATATCGGCTATCTCAGTCCTGGCACTTATCACCTATAAAAAGAGATGGATGTCGGATTAGACACTAGAGTATATCTAGCCCCTCGAAAGGTGATTCATAGTCTATCATCTAGCTTCGGCTTAGATGACGGCTTTTGGAGGATGAACATACTGAGGGTTCGAGTGGCCAAGTCAAATTGAGCATTTTTTCGAGCTCAAATTCAATAAGAGGACCGGTCACTGATGTTAGCGACCCTGCTAGAATGCGTCCATCTCGGCGAGGCTGGAGCAATCATCACAGACATATCGGCCATTCACCAATCTGAGATGTGTGTTATGTTGCCCACATATCTCACAAATGGCGGGGCCAAATGGATATTCCTCCGTTTCCCCTTCTTCCAGTGGTTCAAATGTTTCAAGGCTTCTTTCCTTGGCTTCTGAGAGGTCGGACCTTGATACTATGCCCACCATATCACCTCTATCGGTGACAGGAAGTTTGTTCACGTCGTACTCCATCATCCTGTTCAGGGCGTCGGATAGGCTATCTTCGGCAGATACCGTTAGTAGCGGAGTTGACATCATTTCCTCCGCCTTCATGGTGGACGGCTTTCTATCCTTGGCCACCACCTCTCGAATTATGTCCTTCCCGGTTATCAGACCAACGGGTTTGCTTCCATCGGTGATAACAACTGCTTCTACCTTCCACTGCGTCATCAGCCTAGCTATCTTGTCGACGGTCTCGTCATCATTTGCCGTCTTTATGTCGCTTTTCATTGCTTCTCTGACTGGCATTTCCGGCATAGGACTAACCCGCAAGAATCATTCATGCAAGTGATGTTCCGTTTCTGGGTTGTCGGTGCTAATAAACGTTCTTTTCTGGTATTGAGATTTTGGGAACGTGAGAGGGAGTTCCCCAAGTTATGGTTGCATTCTCAGTTCACCAGCGGGTAGAACCTGAATTAATTGGTCAAGATCGGCGTGAGGGGAGTTAGGAGCCAGTTTCTTGATTATTTCCTTGGCAATCTCGCTCTTTTTCTGGTACCCCGGTTCGATCTTCAGAACATCTTTACAATGCTTCGATATCGCCTGGAAAGGACCGCACATGAACCTATCTCCCTGCCACCCCACCCCGCATTTGACGTTTAGGTTTCTAAAGTAGTTTCTCTTTCCACGTATCACAAAGGCTCCGGTGCCTACATATTCACCCGATGTTGGTTCCTTGGTTACCTGTTCCGGCTTGACCCAGTATGCATCGCCTGCGGTTGTACCGGATTTCCAGAGCTTGGAATGCAGTAAAGCAAAGGCACAGGCCTCCTTCAAGATGTCCTCGCCGACCTCCTGGCCCTCGGTCTTAATCACGGTGGAGGGCGCACCTTGAACGTCCGCATGAGCGTAGAGGTCATGCTTCTCTAGATATCTTCTGACCAGGATTTCGTTGGATTTTGCATCCCTTCCCGCGATAACCAGGATATCGCTTGAGGTAAAAAACCACCTAAACTTCTCGTACCACTTGCGTTTCCTTGGCTTCCCCCGTATTCTCTTCTGTTCCTCGACCTGACTTCTTTTTACCTTCTCCATATCTATGAGTGTCTTTCTGATAGCCTTTTTGGCGCCCTTGGCCTTCTCTTCCATATTTTTGGCCTTGGTGTACAGTCTACCAGCATTTTCCTCCAAGCTTTGGCTTACATCAAGGGTTAGGTTCTTGCCAGTCAGCGATACGGTAAGTCTCCCGCGTCTTTGGTCATATCCCTTGTATGAAACACCAGTACCTTCCCGGGAAACGATATCCCTTATCCTGGCCTCAGAAGAATCGGTTTCGTTGGAGGCTTTTGTAAGCAGAGGTTTCAAATCTGAATATCGGGTGAAAACCATGTCGGCCGTTTTCCTGAGTTCTTCCGATTTGGATAGGAGGTGTTGAACCTGGGACCTCTGGATCTCCAGCCTTTCCTGCAATCGTTCGAGTTCCTTTTGTCGAGCGGATTCGGCCTCGCTCCTTTTCTCCCTTATCTCTCCTTGGGAGTAATAGATGTCCGCTGCCTCGTTAAAGCTATCACACCATGACCTTGGTTCATCCTCCATGGAAAACAGTTCAAATGGAGCATACTCGACCGGTTTTTGCTCACCGTAAGCCACGGGTTTCTCGATATCGGTGATAAGTTCTTGTAGCCTGATAATCCATTTGGCAATGGTGTCGATTTGTTCATCCGTCAAGTTATCCGGGGTGATGTCCTTGGAAAGGCCCGTGGCCTCGCAAGCCTCATTGGCGTATAACCTCCCTAGGCCTAGGTCTAGGGCCAGGGAACGAACCAGATCCTTCTGCTTCAGGCAGCCCCCGAGTCCAGAACCAACGAAATCAAAGGGGGACCCAGGAGGCTCTGGGAGGGAGTATTGGACATCCTTCTCCACCCTTTCCTGAGGACCTTTTTTCAGAGAAAGCATGACCTTTCCGTTGGTATCGATGAGGATTACGTTACCTCGAGAGAATAGCTCAACAACAAGTCTCAGGTCCTGAAATTCCAACAGAACCACCCTGTCGAAATCATGCTGGGATACTCCGGTTAGATTCATATTTCCCAGATGTTTTCTGAGATACATGGCAAAACTGGTTGGCCTTTTGGGTGCCTTCCTTCTAAATTGAGTGAGATGGATCCTTTTTCCCGACTCAATTAACAGCTCATTTCTACCAGCTGATGCTCCGTAGAACCTTATCCTGATTACGTCTCTATCATCCTGGAAGACTTTGTCTACATTACTTCCCAGTATCTGTTGCAGTTCCCTGACGATACAATTTATATCAACGGCATGCATTTCTCTCATTTAGAAGCCCTCCAAGGGAGTCCATTTATCATGAACAAGGAAGCACGGCGTGTCCTTGCCTTCGTAATTGTGGGTGTTGTGGCAGCTTTCATTTCATTAGGCATAGATCTGGCACTAAGGGTAGAAGAAGGCGGAGACAGTACAACGCTTCCTCTTATCGCTGCCATACTTTCTACCGTAGCCGTGGTTGGTTTTGCCGGAACCTTCGTCGCCGAGATGTTTGGGATAAATGTGGAAGCCCAGGGTGGAAGGTCCAAGGTTTACCTGAAGACCATCTACTATTATCTTATCACCTGGTTCGTTATATACGTTCTGCTTTACAATGAATATGTATTTCAGGTCTAGGATCCAGAGGTTGAAAGATCTCTCCTAGGATAAGGCCGCGTTGACATTAGGGTCCATTGTCAAGTATGGATTCCCTGACCTGAGGAATGGATCATTAGTCCTGTGGTGCATTTATGCTTGAAATCGAAGTAAAGGCACGTATTCCCGATGAGGAAGGCCTTAAGAGATTGGAACGGTACGTCGCTGAGTGGGAATCTCTGCCGAAAAGACATCAATGTGATACCTACTTCTCTCACCCCTGCAGAGATTTTGCTAAATCTGACGAGGCCTTGCGCATCCGGCGCCAGGATGGAAATACCTACCTTACTTATAAAGGGCCTAAGAGGGACGACTTCTCAAAGACCAGGAAGGAAATCGAGGTGAAGGCTTCGGAAGGGGTTAGTGGGCTCCTGGAATCACTTGGTTTCTCGGAGGTCAAGACCGTTTACAAGACAAGGAGGCCCTTTAGGAAGGGGTCCATCATGCTTTTCTTGGATGAGGTGGAGGGGTTGGGGAGCTTCGTGGAGATGGAATCCCTATCCGGAGAGGATGTATCGGCCGAGGATCTGCTCGATATCCTTCATGATATGGACCTCGAGAGCGAGACAAGATCCTATCTTGAGCTTCTTATGGAGGAAGCTTAACCTTTTTCGCTATCTCTTAGACTGGTAAGAACATCGGCCTTGGTGATTATGCCCGAAATTTCTCCCTCGTCCATCACCAATACGGCCAGGTTGTCCTGCAGAAGGGTAAGTACAACGTCCATGGTCGTCTGACCGCTAATCATTGGAAATGGCTCCTGCATGATGCTTTCGATTTTTCTTCCGGCCAGATTTTTGGGTGATCCCTTAGCTATCTCAGCGGTGATGGATTTCTCGGACACGCTTCCAACGTTCTTCCCACCCTTCAGTACGGGTAGCTGGGATATCTTTCGGGTCCACATCAGACCAGCCGCTCTGGTTACCAGATCCTGAGGGGTTAGGAAGACCAGCTCCGTTGTACAAATGTCCTCTGCCAGGATGTCCTTGGTGGCCTCTCTTTGATTCAAAGCAGATATTATTCTATTTAGGGTGGATAGGCGTGGATCAACCTCCCCCGATTCAATTTGGGATACTAAGGACTGGCTCACGTTTGCTAGCTCGGCAAGCCGCGACTGGGTGAGGCCCAATTTTTTCCTGAGCTTTCTAACATCTTCGATGGACGGAATGGATACCGGACACACGTTATTTATTGTCCGAGATAAAGATTTAAAGGTTCCCTGGAGGGGGGAGAAAACGTGAAAACTGGGGCTCGGAACTCCGATGAGACCATAATGCTAATACTCGTAGGGGCCTCCCTAGTTGGTTTTGTTCTGGGAGCTGTTTTCCTGGCCGAGCCCCGGACCGCAACCAGGTATACCGAGCTAAGTTTTACCACACACAAGGTCAGTCTCGAGCCCTACTCAGGCGATATGAATCTCAATGATAGCCTGAACCCGGTCACCGGCGATTTATTTGGCAATGCGTTTATAATCATTGGTCCAGATACGGATGAAGAGGAACTAATCATCCCCGGAGATGGGAGCGCAACCGGCCTGAAAATATATCAGACATTCAAGATGGGGAACACCTATCTTACCTTTGCGGACGCCACCTCGGAAGAGTCTCTTTTCCACGAGTACCCCCGCGAGGTGTTTGAATTTACCGATGTACGATTAAGCTTTGAGATTGGGAATAGAAGAGGCGAGGACCGCACGTATTATTACGAAACCCGTCTTGGCGACCAGGTAAAGGACAGCGGTGGGGTCCCTGTAAAGGCAGGGGGAAACAAGACCGTCATATCAAGCTTCCCGGTGGGGACCACGGATAATAGATGGACTAGAGTCTACGTAACTCTGGACACCGGGCAGAACATCTCTTTTGGCTTCCGGACATACGACTAGTAGATGGTCGGCTTAACCTCCCTAATCAATTAGTGCTCTTTCCCAGCGGTCGATCTTTTCTCTTAGTTCCTCCTTCTCCTCTTCGTCCATTGAGGAAGATGCTAGGCGCAATTGGTTTATACGATTGGTCATCATGGCCCGGAAATATCTGGCGGCTTCCATCTTTCCCTCCGACTTTTTCGGGCATTGACATACCTCCCTCCAGGCTCCGCAGTAGGGACACGCCATTTGTTGGTTCAGCTGGATGACATCCATGAAACCCTTTCCGGATATGATTTCAATTCCATGTTGCGATTTGGATATGGAAATCAGGTCAAGAGCTCTGACTACCATGTCATGCGCGGTTCTCACCGTGGCATAGGTCTCGTCCTGGGTTCTCCGTTGGAATTCAGGCTCGATGCCCAGAAATGCACTTGGCGACCGGGTCTCCACCGAAATCCTGCCATGGGTGGGAGAGGATATCACCGTTGTTAGATACAATCTTTTGGTGACCTGTCGATCTAGCATTAGCTGACGGTCGTTCTGTTCGAGATTCAAGGACCCTGTGGCGGTGGTAGAACGGGTAGAACCAGGTCTTCCTCCCATCAGGAGGAACAAATCACTCAGTGCGGGATGAATAGGGATAGTGATCTTTAACTCGGTTTCCATTTCATTTTTCCTTTTTTCCTCCTTTTCGTCCTCCCTGGCCGATCCTTTTCCCTTACCCTTTGAGAAGCTGACTTTTCCCAGGGCCTCGTTCTCTATACATCTCTGGCACTGTTGTCCAACTAGATGAATGGGGCAGGTCTTTTTTCCGCATATTATGCATTTTTTTAGATCTTCACGTGCTCCGCATATGTGACATCTGCTGAGGAAGGGTATGTCGACCATTGTGATGGAATGATCGTCCGCGAATATAAAATGGCGGTAGGGGGAGGCTGATTTCAAAGCATGGGCAATATATTTCAGAAAATACTAGAATTGCGACAGTGATTATTTGAAGATGGTAATTGCTTTTTCATTAGCCGCGATCTCCTCTCTTCTCTTTGGACTCTCGAATATCTGCTATAAGATGGGCATCGATCCATTTGGACAGTTGGAGGCATCCAAGTTGCTCAACCTTGGATACATTGCGGAAATAATCGGATCGAAATGGATAATCGCCGGTGTCCTCCTCACCTTCGGCTCCGGTGTGTTCTACTTAACGGCTCTCTCTTATGGAGATGTGATAGAGGTTGTGGCCGTTCTTTCCCTGAGCTATCTGGTCACAGCGGTGCTGGCTAATTGGCTGTTGAATGAGTCCCTGACGATTTACAAGATGGCGGGATTCGCTTTGATTTTATTTGGCATATTCCTTGTACATGTAAGGGCCTGATATTTCCAGTCCCCGTTAATTTATTTAGTAAACATATATATGACCGATATAGTCACAAGCTGAAAATGACGCCCACAAGCCAATCGGCATCCCAGATGAAAAGGGGGTTCGTGAGGCTCTTCATTCTAGCCAATCTCTATAGACAGCCTCTTCACGGTTACGGTATTATTCAAACAATCGAGGCCCGTAGCAACGGCTTTTGGTCCCCAAAGCCCGGGAATATCTACCCGCTGATGAAGACCATGGCCGATGAGAAGCTAATTGAGGTTCTCAAAATCCAGGGCCGAAGGAAGGTCTACGGAATTACAGAGCAGGGGAAAGAGGAGTTGCTGCATCTATTCTCGGAGGCAGAGGATGCAATTATCCACCTGGTAAAGGCAATGAACAGAAATGATGCGGAGTGGATTCATACCCACGTGGACCTTCTCGATGAATTGGAGCCCGAGAATAGGGAGGAAAGATTGAGATCAATACTGTCAACCCTCGATTCTCTGATCGATGTTCTGAGCAATACCAGGGATAAACTGGCCGATATTCTGGATGTGGGGAAAGGCGGCGTCACTGAGGAAGGTTCAGGACGGGAAGAGGTATGAAGATTCCGAGCATTTCATCGTCCATTTCCAATAGACCCCTCCTTTTCCTAGCTTTAATATTCATTCTAACCGGGTTTTTTGGCGGTGCTTTTCTCTTACAGGGAATTGAGATGGAGGCCACCGAGAATACATTCATGCCAGAAAATGAGCTGGTAAACGCCTCCGAGGAGATCGGGGAAAAGTTTGGATCAACCCAAGGCGTGCAGGTCATTGTTAAAGCCGATAGTGGTAACGTGCTGATCCCAGAAAGCCTGGTAGAGGTCGTTGAGGTCCAGGAGGCAATTTCGAATAATGAAGATGTGAATGTCCTGTTGATTGGTGAGTCGGATCCTCGAAGGATTTCAAGCGTGCCCAATAACCTGATTCAAGGTAAAAACCTTCTTAACACCATTAACGGGATGAAAGATGCTCTAGTACCCCAGTTTTCCGAGATCAATAGCTCCCTATCGCAGCTAAATCAGGTCCTTAGGGAATCGAGGATGAGAGTTCAGAACTCCTTAGGCACAAAGGAGTTACCTGAGGCCATCATCCTCGCCAATCGAAGTATAATGCAGACGGCAATGGAACTGATTTCATTGTACTCCGGAGGAGCTCCAGGCCATGGTGGGGGATCCCGAAATGGCAACTCCGGAAGTCTGAATCATTCGGAGAAGGTCAAGTTCTTCCAGAATATGACCAAGCCCGAGCTGGTGGATCTTGTCAAAAGGGTGATGGAATACGATGAATCGAGGACAGATCCCATGGTGGATGTGGTGGAGTCGGCCATATCCACCAGCAACGAGACCTCCAAGGAGATCAATGCCCTTAATCAGACCTTGAAGAAGGCAGCTTCGGATCCAAATCTAGCGGGCAATATCAGTGCGCTGGGGGCCATGGGTATGCTGAGGTTCATAATAACTCCCATGGACGACGGAATTTCTCAGTTGAAGGGTGCGGCAGAGGAGATAAACATCGATGTTACTACCAAGCAGCTCAATTCCGGTGTTAAGGGTATAAAGAACGGGATTAGGTTTCTCCTCACCGTTGATTTTCAGCCTTCAGACGGGAACTACACGGCAAACGCCATGATGATCTCCTTTAACTTCAACTCGAGCAAGGCCCAAACGGCCGGGGATGATAAGGAGGTCCTGCTCAGAGCGGAGGAGGCAATGCAGGAAACGATCGATGAGATGGATCTATCCTTCAGCGAGATGGTAGTAACCGCCCAAGAACTCACATCCCGGGAGATATTGACGGCAACTCGGGACTCCCTAAAGATACTGCTCCCCCTGGCCTTCGCCCTGGTGATATTTGTACTGGCTCTCGTATATCGAAACCTCACCGATATGATCATAAGCATCGTGGGATTGGGTTTGGCAGTGATATGGACCTATGGCCTGGGTGTTCTCTTTGGTTTCGTTTTCAATCCCATGACCCTGGCAGTGCCGGTGGTCATAGTCGGTCTGGGGATAGACTATGGAATCCATCTAACGATGAGGTATCGGGAGGAGAGATCTGGTGGTAGGTCTCCTGCCGACTCGTCCCAGATATCTATAACCTGGGTGGGATCGGCGCTCCTAATAGCAACCATTACCAGCGTCATGGCCTTCATGTCCAACCTTACCTCGGATCTTTCCGCCCTGCAGGAGTTTGGAATTCTCTGTGCCACGGGGATAATATCTGCCTTTGTGGTGATGCTGGTGTTCGTTCCCTCATTGAAGCAGCTCATTGATAGGAGATCGAAAGCAAGATCTGAAGGAAAGTCCCTGGGCCAGTTTTCAGTGATTTCCGGGGTTTTGGGTACGGGGGCCACGGCGGCCGAGAAACACCCCAAGGCTGTAATCTTGCTGACCCTCATGGTGACTTTGGGCGCTCTTTACGGAGCAACTAATTTGAATACCAGGTTTGAGATCGAGGATTTCCTTCCCAAGAACCTGGAATATTCTCAAAATTTGAGATACATAATGGATAACTTCAACATATCAGGTGCCTCGGCCAGCATACTAATAGAGGGGAACCTTACAAACCCCGAATTTCTGGAAGCTATGGAAGCCTCGACCCTGGATATGATGGATGATCAATTTGTCTCCAGGATGGCAACCCCGGAGGGCGAGCGCCCGCAGGTTCAATCAATTCTGTCCCTGATGAAAGACGTCGCTAAGGACAACAGAATCGCGGATCCCCTCGATCTGTATAACCAGAATTTCAGTTCAATGTTCTGGTCCAGCATCGATGATAATGACGACGTCCCTGATCACAATCTGGGAGAGCTCCTGAACTGGCTTTATTATAATGATAATACAAAGTCCCTTGCTCGATCGCTCGTTCATAGAAATGAAAATGGAATTTTCAATGCCGCGGTAATGAGTATTTCGGTGGAGAGCGATAGAAGGGAGGATGCAGCTGTGTTGAAGAGGGAGCTCGAACAGGACGCTACACCTCTGCAAGAATTAGTTGATGGCAAGAGGTTGGATAGGGTAAGCATTACCGGCTCGACCATAATGCTGAAGGAGATCACGGAAAGCATGGAAAGTAGCATGACTCTTTCCTTCATCCTGACTCTGATACTTTCCTTCATTGCGCTCACCATAATTTTTGCCCTCAAGGACGATTCGGTTGCATTAGGGGCTATAACCATGATCCCGGTTCTGCTTTGTAGTGCATGGATTCTGGGAACCATGTACCTGCTGGGCATACCTTATACCATGCTTACGATAACCGTGTCGGCGCTAACCATCGGTCTTGGGGTCACCTACGGCATTCACCTTACACACAGATTTGTGGAGGAGGTCGATGCTGGTGGTGATGTGGATGAGGGTTGTAGAAAGGCCGTGACCCAAACCGGCTCAGCCCTTTTTGGAGCGGCTGCCACAACCATATCCGGTTTCGGTCTTCTCGGTTTCTCACTTCTCCCCCCGCTCCAGGAGTTTGGAGGAATCGTTGCCCTGACCATCGCCTTCAGCTTCCTGGCCACCGTGTTTGTTCTTCCAACATTCCTTGTGCTATGGGCAAAGAGATACAGATAGGGCACGATTTGGCAGTCAGGTCTCCTTTACTTTCGTGCCC
The DNA here is from genome assembly GCA_964621445.1 of Hadarchaeota archaeon (SeqCode). Classification (GTDB taxonomy): domain Archaea; phylum CAYQAE01; class CAYQAE01; order CAYVLA01; family CAYVLA01; genus CAZUNO01. The sequence goes on from CAZUNO010000035.1 coordinate 11,852, forward strand.
CTCATCACCACGAAGGACCCCTTGCCATATCCGGGGCACGGTTTTCCCGCATCTTCGTCATTGGTTAGGGTCTGAATGGTCCTTAATTGACGGAAACCGGCTCTCTTCATACGGGACAGGACCTCTCCCGGGCTTCTGAATGTAGCCCTTTTATAGAAGGGGCTATCCCCTTTCCGTCTTTGATATCGCTTGCCCAATGGACTGTTGATATCGATTATGGCCATTATTAGGGTCTTGCCCCCTTCTAGTACCCGATTCGCCTCCCTTAATGCCCTATCCAGATCTTTTAGGAAGCAAGCTGTGGTGACCATCAGGATTATTTGAAAAATGGAATTTGAAAAGGGCAAGGCCTCGCCCACGCCCTTTACGACATAAATCCCCCTTCTTTTGGCAAGTCTTGCCATGGGGACCGAGGGATCAATTCCATATTGGGTGGAAAGAGGTCCAGCGAAGCGTCCCGTTCCCACCCCGATTTCCAATCCCCTTGAAAATCTTGGCAGAAACTCCTTAATGGCCAGGAGTTCGGAGCGATATATGGAAGGATGTTCCTCAAACCAGGAATCATACCTTGATGGATATCGATCGAAAGGCTCGGATTCCTGGTTGTTTTTTGAGCTCTGGTTTTTCACGCTTAAGATATTTCCCCCTATCAGCTCTCCTGGAAACGCTTGATGGTTTGTTTCCCCTTCGCATAATCCCTGTGCCAGTCCTTAGGTACAGGGTTCTCCTGGTAAAGTTCGCTTCTATTTGCCTCAAGCATTCTTCTTTGAACGCCCATAAAGTCGGCGGCACATATAACTTCGTTATCCGTTTTGGAGTTGAGTTTCCTGAGCCATGAAAGCCCCTTGGTACAACGAAGAAGATGATGATCAATAACCGTGGTCTCCACTTCCATGGCCAATTTTAGACCACATTTCCAGGCCTTCCTTCTTTGTGCGCTTGATAGACCAAGGTAGAGGGGCGGCCCGCTTACCAATGAGAGGGTTGGGTGCCATTGGAGGATCTTTTCAATTGCATTTATTCCTAACAATTGTATATCAGAGGCATGCACGAAAACCTCTTCATTCTCCTTCAAACGGGTCATCATGACCGTTCCCATGGGACCGTCCGAGAAATCAAGTTCTGATAATCGTGTTCCCGGCTTCATTCTCCGGGTTCCCACTTCTTCCCAAAAGCTTTCCACTCTTTTCCGGATTCTTATCGATTCGTCGTCCAGTTTCTCGGTGTAGATACGGGATCCCTTAAGACACCTACTTACTGAAGACAAATCAAGTTGATAGGGATTGACATCGGCGAGAGGCATGTGGTCTCCGTGGAAATGGCTTATGACATCGGTAGCTTTTGGTATGGACCTGATGATCTCCTTCCTAACCCTTTCCCCTCTTGCTACTTGAGTGGGATGGGGAAGAAGCCCGTTTCTCCGGTAACCCAGGGCGACTCCAGGATCAAATAACACAACTCGGGCACTGGTGCTCACGATGCATGAGAGGCCGCGCACACCCAGGGATTCGGTGCCTATAATTTTGATATCCATGTTCTCGCCAAGGATGATTCAGGTAGATATAGCGAGCTCCGGAGATTAAACCTCCTTCTTCCTTTGCCGTTTGTCCTCTTCGTTAATCTTAAACCCGTAGAGCTTTGCCAAATTGATACAGGCCTTTCTGTGGTCGCCATAGCAGGTGACCCTGTGCCATCCGAATATGTCGAAATTGTAATTATCGAATATGGCCTCCGATTCCACCTCGGCTGCCAGCTTGGTGCGGCAGGCCTTCTCCTCGTGAACATTGGCCACTGTTTTCCCTGTATGAATCGAGAAGGCATTTTTCTGGGGATTGACCTGAATTGTGGTCACCACCTCACCCAGGGGCATAAGGGATTCAACGGAGGCACCCTTTTGGTCCTCGCTATGGGAGCGGATGAGATAGGGATTCCTCTGCCCCTCCGGCCCGAATACCCTGTTAGTTGCCACGCAGTGGGCGTAGATTATCCGATCCGTGCCCGTGTCGATGACCGGGTCCGAAACATAGGCAGGTCGCCCGGTTAGGTATCGGAAGAGTAGCTGGCAGAGCGTGGATCGAAGATCCGCTTCGCAGACCCCTGTGGACCCTTGGTTGTTCAGTTCGAAGAAGGAAAGGCAGGGATAGGCGGGAAGGCTATGGGAGTAGTATAGACCAAGACAGTCGATGGTAATGGCGTCTGCCTTTTTTCCCTCCATTATTTCCTTAATGCCCACAAATAGACGCGCCGATTTCATTATCTCCTGTTCATCGGGCTCTACTATGTCCTTGGCCTCGGCCATCCACCTGGAAGCTACCTCTCTGGCCTGTCCATGGTCGGCTTCTCGATAGCGTTTCTCAAGCTCCTCTACGTCAACCGGAAGGAGGGATGTTCCGAAGGGCTCCAGTATCTTTCCCTCCTTGGGAGGGGTTTCTCTCCGGGTCAATACCAGTATCTTGGCCTCTCTGAGCTTTTGCATAACATCGAATAGTCGCACCGCTTCCACCACATCCCTGAATCTGGAGGAGGCTATGGCCACAACTGGGAGGTTTTCCCTCTGGACTATGGAGTTGGCTAGGAGAATGCGGCCAGAGCCGGCGTAAGGATCGTCGGCAATGATAACCGGGGCCGCCTTGCGAGCGAATACCTGTTCGATTCTGGTTGGATTGGCCGTCATGTAGACTAGGTAGCCATCGAACTCTCCCTTTTCCTCCTGGATTAACTCCTCTGCCTCTTCGGTACTATACAGAATGCTGGAGCTGAATTCGATTTCGGGTAGCTGATCCCGAAGGTCAGCCAGGACTTGTTTGCTCTTCTCGAATACGTTATAATTAACATACGGCCAGCCAGGCTTCCCGGGTCTGTTGGCAGGAAAGATAACCTTGACTCGTGTCTTCATCCTAGGTTCTCCGTGGGATTTTCAAATCTGGGGCTTGAAAAATGAAGCATATGATCCATGGGGACTATTGGTCATCAGGCCTTTAAATGACGGTTAGATCCCGTTTTAACCAGTATCCAGCTATGACCGGAATTTCACATCTGAGTTCTCGGTCCAGGTCCGGATCCCCCGTGTCGACCTTCAGCTGAGAGGTGTTCTGAAGCTTGGAGGGGGTAGCCAAAACGAGTATATTTTCCCTTTCCACCTTCCTGATCACGCGAGGGCTGATCTGTTGGTTGCCTCTTCCAAGGATAAAGCCCTGCTTGCCTATGGGACTAACTATTATGGTTCCTGGGTGGTTCTCGAGCTCCTCCAGTATTCTGCTCTCTCCAACATCAGCTGCCAGAAGCTGGTTATTCTTGATGAGGTCAACGCCGAGAAGGGTGGAGTTCTCGATTTTCAACTTATTTGCGACCTGGGCAGTGGTGGTTCCTGGTCCCAGAATGTAGAGATGGTCCTTCCGCATTGCCTCCACGATACATCTAGCTATCTCCCTTTTCTCCAGTTCTTCCGAGCCCCAAATGCTGCTGGACAGCTTATGTTCCTGTCTTAGCGTCCTTTCGTATGGGGTTAGGGCATATCCTTTCAGCTCGGTTCTCAAGGTATTCCCACGATAGGCAGCCTCGTCCACATCCATTACCTCGGCTTCCCGAATGGAGAGGTCCCCCTCTAGAAACATCCTTATCATCTTTGCTGCATCCTTAGGAGTGTTGGCGAAGACCGCGGAGAAGACCTTTACCCCTGCCGGGACGCCCAGGATTGGTACCCTCTTTTCGATGGCATCGTAGATATCGTTGGCCGTTCCATCACCGCCCACGAAGGCCAACAGGTCAACTTCCCTGTCCGCTAGATCCCTGGCCGCGGCCCTGGTGTCCGAGGCCGTGGTGGGCCCTGATGATATTGAGCCGAGAACCGTTGGTTCTATTCCGCAGGATAGGACCTCTTTCTCTCCCATCTCAGCTGGATAGGTCAGAATTGATGGTAGGTAGCCATTCAGGAGATACGTTAGCATCTTTTCGGCTCTGCCTGGTGCTACGGGAACGGCCCCCCGCCTTTTGGCCTCTCTGAGGGTCTCATCGCCGTCGGTTCCCTTCAGGCCAACGCGACCTCCCATGCCGGCTATGGGGTTAACGATTAATCCTAGGGAAACCTCCGATTCTTCAACGGTTTGTGGGGTCAATGTCAAGGCACCAGAATGAACCTGGATGCCGAAACCCGCCTCAGGTCAAGCCCGGGCTGCCAACCTGGGAGCCGAGAATTCGGCCAGATCCCTATTTCTTCGGCTTGTTAATCAACTGGGGCACGATAATTTCGTATCCGCACTCCGGACAGCGGTAATGGAGTTCTAGAACCTCCTCGATAAGCTCCCTACGGTTCCTGTCGATAACATCCATTTCAGCACCGCATTTCCTGCATTTCTTGAGCATCTAAATCACCGATTCATTATGTAGTCTAAACCCGGGGGGTCTACTTGTTCAGCTTTGGTGCCTTCTCCAGGGCCTTCTCGGCTAGCTCCTTTGGGTATTCATAGTCCACGAGCTTGCCCTGGTGGTAAGCATCATAGGCGCTGAGGTCGAAGTGTCCATGTCCACTGTTCCCCATGAGTAGCGTCTTCTCCTCACCCGTCTCCTTGCATCTCAGGGCCTCGTCGATCCATCCCTTCACGGCATGCGCAGTTTCGGGAGCAACTACGAATCCCTCCGCCTTGGCGAATATGTGAGCGGCCTCAAAGGTCTCGTTCTGGTGGAAAGCTACCGCGTTTGTAACTCCCTCATTCTGTAGCTTGCACAGAATGGGGGCATCTCCGTGGTACCGGAGTCCTCCGGCGTGAATTGGAGGCGGAATGAATCTATGGCCCAGGGAATGCATCTTTAGGTATGGTGTATATCCTGCGGCATCTCCATGGTCATATATGAAGGGGCCTTTGGTGAGGGTGGGGCATGAAACGGGCTCGCAGTGGGTGATCTGAAGCTCCTTTACGTCGTGTCCTGATGTGTCGATGTCCGATTTTCCGGTGATCTTATCGCCCGCGAAGGGTATGAATAGACCTGCAAAGTTGCTGCCACCGCCCGTGCATCCGAATATGTGGTCCGGGTAATCGCCTGCCATTTCGAACTGCTTCTTGCACTCCAGTCCCTGGATGCTTTGATGGAGGAGTACGTGGTTAAGAACGCTGCCCAGGGAATATTTTGTCGATTCCTCTCCCATGGCCACCTCTATGGCCTCGCTTATGGCCACACCGAGGCTACCCGGAGAGTCAGGGTCCTCCTTTAGGATTTGTCTTCCCGATTCGGTTCGTTCGGAGGGGCTGGGATAGCATTCTGCACCCCATGTTTCCATCAATATTCTCCGGTAGGGCTTTTGATCATAGCTGATCCTTACCATGTAGACCTCTGCATCCAGGCCAAATAGCATGGTGCCAAATGCCAGGGCACTACCCCATTGGCCTGCGCCGGTTTCGGTGGCTATCTTCTCAACGCCTTCCTCCCGGTTATAATAGGCCTGAGCGACCGCGGTATTGGGCTTGTGGCTTCCCGGGGGGCTGACGCCTTCCCAGTTGTAGTACATCTTAGCTGGAGTGTCAAGTTCCTTCTCTAGTCTTCTGGCCCGGTAGAGGGGAGTTGGCCTCCATAGACGATAAACATCCCGCACTTCCTCCGGGATGGAAATCCAACGTTGGGTTGAAGCTTCTTGCTTGATCAATTCCATGGGGAAGATGGGTGCCAGATCTTCTGGTTTTAGGGGTTCCTCCGTCTTGGGGTTAAGTGGCGGGTCCAGAGGTGTTGGAAGGTCCGCCTGGATATTGTACCATTCCGTTGGCATCTCATCCTCGTCAAGTAAGTATTTCACTTGCTCCAATTCGACCAAATCCAAATGAATTTAAGTGATGTTTAAGGGATCATTATTAACTTTATTGTACATAAATGTACAGGAATACGGCTGAAACATCAATTTATTACAATGATCCTAGCGAGGTACGCGCTCGTCAACTTCACGGTGAAGAGCTGGGACAACTACCTAGCAAACAGCTTTTAAAGAGAGATGGAGCCTCCTGGCAATGAAGGATCCTTTTCGATTATGAAGGAGATTGGGGATTCCTCTTATTCCTCGATTTCCGTATTTACCATTTCCATGAGAAAAACTGGTTGATTTGCCTGCCTAATAGGAATGAAATAACGATCATGAGGGTACCGAACATGCCCATCTCACCTATCCCACCGATTATCGAGGGGTTTATTGACAGGGATTTCAGCGCAAGTCTCTTGGATTCATCATAGTTTCCCTTGTCATATTCCTCAATCCCCCTCTGAAGCAGGTTCTCATGGGCCTCCGTGTATTTTCCTGATCCCCTCGCCCTTTCTATAATCTCCTCCACCGTGCCAAGGAGGTACTCCAACTCCATTTTTAGGAGGTCCGCTGGAAGGTTTTCTAGCCTTATATATTCCTTAAAATCCTGGGCTCCGGTGTTATTGGCAATTATGTTGTCGCTTGATGAGACCAGTTCTATGGCGTGCCAATTCTTTACCACGGTGTTATTGGTGATCCTGTTGCCCTCGGAGTTCTCAAGCAGGAAGGCGGAGTCCCCGCCCCTTTCAATTAGGTTCGAGGTAATCGTGTTTCGGTTCGACGAATTCATGTAGATGGCATGGAGCTGGTTGTTGTAGAAGTGGTTATCGGTAATGATGTTCCTCTCCGAATGATCAATGTATATTGCGTTATCGTTGCCGAGAAATTTGTTTTGAGTGATCGTGTTATGGCTTGATACGACCCTTACGGCGGCATTGGTCCAGCCCTTGGAGCCGGTAATCTCGAAGCCCTTAAGGGTGATTCCATCAGCCGACAGTTTCAGGACACTTCCGCTCGTCCACTTCTCGACGAGTGGCTTGCCTGTTCCCGTGTCAAGCCCTTTGAGGTGAAGTGCCTTATCAACCACTATGAGCTGGCTATAGTTCCCTGATCCGACCTCGATGGTATGACCGGATTCGGTGTCAGGGTCATCGATGGCCTCCTGTATAGATATGAACATCTCATCGGTGTCCGCGTTACGGATGGTCAGGTTAGCGGAGAGATACACCTGGAAGGATGCCCGTCGGTAAGCTGCCTGACCTCCCTTGGTGGAGTTCACCTCGATGTAGGTATCCCCTGTTGGATGGTCATGAGCAATATCGTAATTCCCTGTGTAGATACCGTCCCCAGGAGTGCTATCCCCATGTGTACCGTCATCGTACATCGAGAAGGGACCATCCACATCCTGGTCGGGTTTGGTTACCGTGAATAGGACCTGGGCGCCAAGGGCAGGTCTGGATGCGTTCTCGACGCGTGCCGTGATGGTCGCCCTCTGACCACCGGTGTACCAGCTCCTGTCGGTATTAACGGTGATCGAGAAAAAGTATCCTGCTGCCGGGAACCAGCAGCCCTTGGAGTAGGCTCCTTTCAGTGTGAGCCAGTCCTGTTGGGCCTGGTACTCGGCCGGGTAGGCGGAGTGCACGTACTCTGGCCACGGTGCTTCAGCCGGGAAGGACCCGCCTGCGGTTAGGCAGTATAGCTGTGTCTCAGTGTGGCTGTTGCCGTTCAGTTCGACGATCCATTCGGACTCGCCATCCATGTCTACATCGCCCCACCAGCCACCGTTCTCCTGCCTCCTGTTCACCGCGACATGATCGTTCCAGTAATATGCCTCCAGCTGCCCCGTGACTGCATCCGTGACGATAGGATATGGTGCCAGCCACAGGACCTCCAGCTCCATGTCGCCATCGATATCGGCGATGAGTGGATAATTGGACCAATGGCTGACCTCGGCACCCTGGGGTATGAGTTCCTGATCGACCCATTGGGAAACGTCCCTCTCCCATTTGGTGGTCATGGTGGCCAGGTCTATGACGTAGATGGCCGATTCGGACATGAGTGCCATGTCCAGATTCCCATCATGATCCACATCCCCCATAGCCGGGGTGAGCCTGATGTTACTGCCGTGAGGTTCTGTCCACCTGTCGATCTCGGTCCCATTGGAACTAACCACGATAACCGAATTCACATCTCTATCATTCCAGATTACAGCCTCGAACTCGCCGTCGTTGGTAACATCGGCAACGAAGCAGGGGTTTGTCTGCATGTTAGCTCCGGAATCGAATCTCCACTCCTCTGTACCGCTATCGGCTGAGATGCAGTAAAGGAAGTGGTCCTGGCTGGCCCACAGGACCTCGAAGGTATCATCCCTGTCAATATCGGCGATTGTGGGGTGCCCCTGGTTGGATTCTCCAGCCTGGAAGGAAGTCCAAACCAGTTCTCCTTCATGGCTGACGCGGTGAATAAACCCCGAGGCATCGTTCATGAAGA
>CAZUNO010000036.1:0-19556 GCA_964621445.1 Hadarchaeota archaeon (SeqCode)
TCGCAGTCATCACCGGAAACGATCATACCGAACTGACGGGAATCATAGTACTTGGTAATGCCAATGAACTCTGGATGCTCTATCGATTCCCCCTTCAATACCGGTAGAAATGCAGCAAAAAATGCAAGGGAAACAACCAGTAAAATGGCAGTTAAAAACGCGGTGTGAGTTCTGTCCTCAAATGCCTCAGGATTCAAATTAAAGGGGATTTCCATGCAATTTCCGCGGTCAAATTCATAATAACCTTCCTAGTACAAAAAGCTATTGGAAGCATTAGAACTTCTGAATCCGTAGAGGCGGGTAATATTTCTAATAATTTTGACTATCTGGCGTCTATCAATCTTCCAATTTCTTCTCTGCCAATATACATAGATTGTGTCCCAAGTTGCCCATCAAAGGAAGCTGGAAATTGATGATTATTCCCTGACCAATTGGTATCCTTATGATTCTGGTTTCAAGATCAACCAATTTGAACCCCGTCTCCTCAAGCATCCTGCGCAATGAATGGGGATCCAGAAGCCTCTTATGCTCCTTGGGCTCTCTTACCTCGCCCCTGAATGCCCATCTAAGCACCCGGGTCAAAGAATAAAGATTCGGCGTTGTGAGGACGAGTGAGCCACCATCGACCAATACTCTGCCGGCCTCGCTTAGAAGACGTTTCTGGTCCTCCACGTGTTCTATGATCTCCGACAGGACCACGGCATCCATGCTATGTGATTGAATCGGCAGCCTAAGCCCATCGGCAACCAGCCCATTAGGAATTCTCGCCGATCTGAGAACATCCTCCCGGATATCTATGCCTACCACCAGCGAACCAGGGTTGGCCCTAGATATCCCCATGTGAACGTGTGGCCGGTATGCACACCCGATATCCGCTATTCTATCCCCCCTGGAATTTTCCCACACCCATCTTTCCCTACCTGTGGCCTCCCTTTTTTCGGATGACGTAAAGCCGACTCCCCAAGAGCTGGTAACTAGAGAATAGAAATCTAATACCTATTAAACCTCATATAGGACTAAACCTCCCTATTCAGGGCGAGCATCGAAGTAGATGGACCCCTGGTAATCCTGGTCCAGGAACTGGTCCGGTATGGCAACGAACACGAAGATCTGAACTTCCCCATGGCCGGAAAGCCCGTCCAGAAACCGCTGATTTTGGGGAGAGAGGATTAGTAGAGGTTTTCCCACCTCCGGGGGGGCAGTAGATTCATCGTCATCCAGAGTGAAGTCCTCCGGGTTGAGCGTAAAGGAGGGGTTCTCCTTTCCCACGAAGGTCGTTGATCCCACCTCCACCTTGAAAAGGTGGTTACTTCGGTATGTTAGGACCAGATCGGATCGGGATTCGCCTCCTGGTGCCCCCTCTATGGGCAGGTAGCTGGTGCTTAACCCAAGATATAGGTATCGGTTAATTGTGAATCTCCGGGTTAGATTAGCTTCCTTCTCCTCGTCAGATACGGCAACGAAGACGAACCATTCCGAGGCCCAGGCCGTCCTATTCACCCTTCCCCTGAAAAGCCAGTTAGCGTTGGCACCGCTGAGATTTGTCGGGGAGATACAATCCTCTATAAGCAGGTTAACTCCCTGGAATCCCTGGCCCTGGACCCATTCAAAGGTGTAGTGGTCCGAGGGCGAATCATCCGCGTCCAGCTCGGATCGTGGCGAGTACATCACGACCTTGATGTTGAGAATATCTTCCGCGGTATTATTATCCCGGGCCCTTACCTGAATGGAGAATGGAACTCCGGGGTCAATGAACTCGGTCTGGATTCCCTCCTCATCCAGAATCTCCAACCCGTCCACATGGGGACCTGCGTTGAGTATATAGAAGGTAATGGGTATCTCAACCCCACCATCCGCGATGACCTGTATGGCGGAGGCTCCAAGAGCGAGGTAAACGGCCAATAACAGGAAACATCTCTCGAAGGTTGTTTGCTTCGTAGCTCTTCCTCCGACTTGGTCTTTAAGGTCCGAGGAAGTTCTTACCTTAAGGAAATTCAGCCCAAGCTTACCCGTGATGGACATTTCACAAACCAGCTGTGAGAATTTCATTCCTCTTTTCTCTGGAGCATTTTCCTGAAAGCGAAGAATAGGGGAACGGAGCAGGCTATCAGTATGGCCGAGCCCACCGCCGGTATCAAACTCTTTCCCTCATTGCGCACGTAAACGGTCACACTGCAATCTTCCATGAAATCGCCATCCCCAAGTTCAGCCCTTATGGTATGCTCCCCGTTTTTCCACTCGGAGGTGGACCAGGTGAAGGAATCATCGTGTGATACCAGCTCGTCATCCACGAAAATGTTGATCGGTCCCTGCTCGGAATCCAGGACCTCGACCGCGACATGCACCTCTCCGGAAACCGTTTCCCCGTCCTTGGGGAATACTATACTCAACCTGGGCTGATGGACCGGTTTTGTAAAGGTTACATTGAATTCGCGGCTGGCCAGTGGAATTATCTGGGGCCCCTCAACCGAGACCACTACCTTACCAGCGTAGGAACCCTCGGCCGGGGGGCTTCCATATGTGACCGGTATCTTTCTGTTTTCTCCGGGTTCCAGGCTCCAGAGCTCTTCACGGATGATCACCCAGCGACTGCCCTCACCCTCTACTCCCACTCGGTATAGACCCGATGAGTTGCCCTCATTGTATACCCTAATATAGGAGGTGATGTTCTCTCCCAGGCTAGCCTTGAATTCCTGCTGGGGTCCGGATATGGCCAGGCCAGGACTACAAGTAGCCGTTTGTATCATGGCAAAGGAAGCCACCAGAATTAGAATTACACCCGATTTTTCCTTGCTCACGAAGGTGGGGAACAAACGGGGAATGAAAAATGCTAGTTGCCTTGAAGCAATTAGATTCAGATTTTTACAATTACCAGCCTAGGAAGCACGTTAGTATGGGATTATCTCAGTGTCAATTTTCTCCATTGTGTAAATTTCAATCAGTATTGCGAACCGTCAAAGAGGAATGTTATGCCTCTGCAAAACTTTAAAGGCCTTTCGCCATCTTTTTCTTTACAGAGAAAGGGAAGGTTTCAGATTGTCCGGTCGTAGAATATATTTCCTGGCCCTAACGGCGGTGGTCATGGTGCTATCAATGGCTTGTTCCAGAATACCCTCCAGCGCCGGCGAGGAGATTCCAGTGGTGGCCTACATCCAAAACGCCGAACCGGAGATCATCTCCACCGGCATGGTCGATGAACAGGGAAACCCGGAGACATCGGTAGACCCGGCGTCAACCTTCCTTTTGGAGGTCGAGGTCAGGGACAACAACACCATGCTTGACGTGGAGACCATAACCGTGGTACTCTATTCGCCGGAATCAACGCTGGAGGATCCCGACTCGGAAGTGGATCACTATACCTTCCAGTGGACCTCCGCCGGTTTCTCAAACCCCGGGGGAGTTGGAGAGATCATGCATTCATCGTGTCAGACCCCATCGGAGATGACCGCGGGAACCGGGATATGGATCATAGCGGCCCGGACCCATCGCCTGGCCAGGGAGGCCGAGGAATGGACGGTACATGCCACGGTGACCGATGAAGAGAACCAGAGCACGGCCCTATCCACCTTCGATGTTACGGGATTCATATCCCTGAACGTTGAGGACTCCCAGATCACCTTTTCCGGCTCACCCGGTGATACGGTCCCCGCCGATCAAAACCCAATTCGCATGACCTATACCTCAAATCGTTACTGCAAGATCGGCTGTTGGTGCACGGGATTCGTGGGCAGCGAGGTGGATACGGTGGTCATCGACCCGTCGTCCTTTAGCATCGACGACGACCCGTATCATGAGGAGACCCAGGAAACCGGCATGTCACCGGTAATTCTATCCGGGAACCGGGTCGAGATTTATTCAGGCCTATCCCCCGGCCAGGAGGACGAAGAGGTATACGTATTCATCGACATTCCCCAGGCATTTCTGGATCAGGATTACCTGGGAACCCTTAGTTTTCAGATATACACGTGAAGACCATGAAACCAAAAAGAGATTTCATCCGGAAAGCCGCATTCTCGATATCCATTATTCTCCTCTCCATCTCCCTTGTCTTTGTGGTGGCCTCTGGGATAGGCCTAAGTGGGCCCGAACAGGATTTTCATGTCCAGCCCGGAGACGGCCTTTCCTCACATCTGATCGTGTGGAACGAGGGAGGATCCGAGGAGGAATACGAGGCATGGGTGACCGGCGACATCTCCCAGCTGCTATCGGTTGATCCTATGACCTTCACCTTGTCCCCGGGCCAGGGAGTTACCCTGTCCCTGGAATACTCAGTACAATCAGGGCAAGCCCAGGGTACGTACGAGGGACGCCTACAGGTGGCAGTGAAGGGGAACGGAATCTCCCCCTCCATATCTCGTGACCTGGTTCTGGCAGTTACCACCGGGACCACCTCCCGGATGGACCTCCAGGCAGGCATAAACCTGGTGACCTGGAGGGGGCCCAGCGGGAGTTTTGGCGATCTTATACCCAGCGACTCGGGCCTGTTCAAGATATGGAAGAGGACCCAGGATGGGAGCTACACCCAGGCCCAGTATTACTCCGAACAGGACCTGTGGTGGAGCACCGATGACGGTTTCACTGGTATCGAGACGGGGGAGGCCTACTTCTTCGAGACTGACCGGGAATGCACCCTGGACATCGAGGAACTGCCCCCCGCGGATAACATAGGTCTAAACGAGGGGCTGAACCTTGTCGGATGGAGCCACGACTCCGCCAGCTTTCAGGATGCATTCCCGCAGTCCCCGGACGATAATTACGTGGATAAGATCTGGAGGAAGGAGAGTGACGGGAGCTATTCCTTCGCCCAGTACTACCAGGAGGAGGACCAGTGGTGGAGTTCAACCCCGGATTTTCAGGGCCTGGAAACCGGAAGGGCATACTTCGTTGAGGCCAACAGGGGCGTTGAATTGACCCCCTAGGAGGATGATTGAATGCCGAAACCCCCCGCAATTCTGCTATTCTCATTAACCATTATCGTCCTCCCCGTCTGCCTTGCGGATCTCGATGTGAATGCCCTAGCCGGGAGGGTAGTCATCGGCAAGGAGCCAGCTCCCGCTGGAACCCAGATCAGGATAATTAATGCAGAGACCGGATTTTCCCTTACCACCAAGGTCGATGGACCGAATATTCCACCCTTCGCCAGATCCGAGGGAAGATATGAAACGGGAGATATGCCCGAGATGAGTACCGGGGATACGGTCATGGTCTCCGTCGACGGGTACAACTGGAACACTGAGATAAGTCTGGAGGCCGGAACAACCGAAGCGTACCTGGTAATAGTAACATTTCAGAATATCGAGGAAGACCATCAACCATATCGGCTTGAGGGCGCCGCCACAATAGGAGGGATATCCGGATTAGATTTGCCCGGAGCGGGAATCCTCTCGTCACCGCTTCCGGTGGACATATCTGCCAGACTGGGAAATTTGGGATCGTTGACTCTGGATTCAATTGGAGACCTATCCAATCGAGCACAACAAAGAATTGACAAAGTGAGGGATGAGGTTCAGGACATCGCCGGCATCCTATCAATAATCTCCAGTAAAATCCGAGATATCATTCGAAGGTTGCCCCTAACCATTGCACTTACCCTTCTAGCCCCGCCCTCCTTTGCAGGTATGGTCTTCGTAATCTATCGGTATCGACGACCTGACACCCGTGTTACCAAGGAGGAGGTCAAGAGCGATGCCAGGGAAACCGATGTTTTCTGGGACCCAGTGGGATGAAAGAGGTCATTATTTTCACCGATAGCATGCCAAATCAAAAGCATGGACAGGGATGCGAAGGGTTTGAATGAAAAGTTTTAGAATATGGATCGACCTGCCTAATATTAATTGAAAACATTTTCATATAGTAAGAAGGGGAACCCCCTGATGCCCCTAAGGCCGATCGCATTCATAGTGACAGCTATTCTTCTACTGTCACCTACTATGGCAAAAAGAGGGGTAGGTGTCTCCGGCCCGGACCAGGTCTTCTCCCTCACCCCCGGTAGCAATCTGAGTTCCTACCTAAGGGTCTACAACACCGGTGATGAGGTAACCACATACTCGGTTAAGGTTGAGGGTAACGTCTCCCGTTTCCTATCTCCGGAAAGCGATAGTATCGTGATAGATCCAGGGGAAAACCAGAAGCTTGAACTCACCTATAGGACCAAACATGACGACCTACCGGGAGAATACACCGGATCCTTCCTGGTTTCCATCGGAGGCCAGCAGGTATCCCCCGGCGTGAGCAAGAGGGTAAGGATAATCATCGCTGGTACGGCCCCCAACCGACCGCCAAAGATAGCATTTCTGAGCCCGACTCAGGGCAAAGTTTCCGGTGAGGTCGATATCAGAGTCAATGCCTCCGATCCCGACGGAGACAGGCTGACAATCCATATATTCGTAGATGGCGATATGGTCTCCGAATCTGAGATCTTCGTATGGGATACCACCCAGGTGGAGGAGGGCACTCACAACCTAACGGCCACCGCGAGCGATGGGGAGGACTTGGAGAGGGCGGAGCTATCGGTTGTGGTAGATAACGTCGAGCAAAATCGTGATTGGCTTTGGATCGTAACCTCGCTGGGTCTCTTCGTTATTTTCCTTATCCTGGCCGCTGCCAGGGGAGCTTCACACCAGAATGATGCCCGGAGGGAGAATACGGATTGAAAATTGGTAGATCATCCGGCCCAGGAGCCTTCATGGTCCTTCTCATTTCATTACTAATCATCCTTGGAGGAATACCAGCGACATCCTCGGAGGAGATTCCAATAGTGGTTAACATTCTAAATGCGGCCCCTGAGTTAGTTGATCTATCGATATCGATAATGGGATCCGAATACGGTTCGGTTGATCCCGGGATGCAGTTTTCGGTAAACGTGACTGCGAGGGACAACAACACGGTAGCCGATATCGATGAGATCGATCTAGTACTCTATTCACCATTCTCAACCGAATGGGGGAACCCCGATCCCGCTAATCATTACGCTTTCCGGTGGCGGGCGGGAAATGGATTTACCAACCCCGGTGGCACTGGAGAGATATTTGGTGGCATCTCAAGCGAACCCTCTTCACTAGCTTCGGGAATGGGTAGCTGGATTTTCTCGGTCAAGATGGACAAGTCCGCTATTCATTCCGACCAATGGACCCTGTCGGCCAGGATCAGTGATGACGAGGATGAGGGCAGTGGGACCGGAGAGTTCACGGTCAACAAATACAGCTCGCTATACATTGATACCTCCGAGATCTCCTTCTCCGGCGTTCCGGGAAGCACGTCACCGGCTGATCAGAACCCCATATCGATCCGTTATAGCTCAAATTATGAACTTGATCTCGCCTGCTGGGCCACGGACTTCGTTGGCCGGGAGAGGCCAGAGGTGACCATAGGCCCAGCCTCCTTCATAGTGGACGACGATGATAGCTTAGAGCCGCCGGAACAGGGAGCGAATTCACTCGAGCTTTCGGGGTCCCGGAAGACATTCCTTGGTGGCCGATCCCCGGCACAGGACTCCGGGATGAATGTCCACCTGTTCATCCGTATTCCCGATTCCTTCTACGACCAGGAGTACGATGGACACATATTTTTTGATTTAAGGTGACCAATAGATGCAATATACCCGTGGCATAGCACTAGTCCTCTCCTTTCTGGCAGCTCTTCTAGTTATAGTTTCAATATCAGGTGGCGGGGTGGGCCTTAGCGGTCCGGAACAGACACATGAGATTCCTTTAGGAGGGAGCGTTAGCTCCTACCTGAGAGTGTGGAACGAGGGTTCCTCGGAAGGGAAATTCGCAGTTCAGGTTCTGGGTGAGGTGGAATCCATGGTTGATCCGGATCCCATCTCCTTCACCCTTGGTCCTGGGGAGCAGAGAACCATCTCCCTAATCTACAGCGTTCCGGGAGATATGGAACCGGGGTCCTACTCGGGGATCATAACAGCCAGATTCCAGGGTGACATCTCGAGCCAGGTTTCCCGAGATATCGAGGTGGCCGTGAAGGGCCAGGTCCAGGATGGAGGCCAACTATCCCTCAGGAAGGGGTTGAATCTAATCGGGTGGTTTGGTGAAAATCTAAGCTTTTCGGAGGCCCTGGACGGGGTTGATGGACCCAAGAAGATCTGGCGTAGAAAACCTGATGGTTCATATACCTCGGCGGAGTATTACCCATCGGTGGGGGTTTGGTGGAGTTCCGATTCCCAGTTTACCGGACTGAAAAACGGAAAGGCCTACTTCGTGGAATGCGAAAAGGCCTGCACGATTAATTTGAACGAAATGACCGACTCGGGCCCCACCAAACTCGAGAAGGGGACCAACCTCATAGTCTGGAAATGGGGGGATGCCGCTATTTCAGAGGCCTTCCCCCAGGAGCCCAGTCAATATGAGATCACCAAGATCTGGAGAAGCGGGGTCGACGGAGAGTACGAGTTCACTCAGTACTACCCATCTGCTGACTTATGGTGGAGCGAGACATCTTCATTTACAGAATTAGAGAGAGGGAAAGCATATTTTGTCGAAGTACTTGCTGAAATGTGGATTAACGGATAGAGCTTCGCTAGGCGCTCGAACGAGCCTGATCGTCCTAGCCATATTGCTAACGGCCGCCGGCGTTCATGCGGACCTGGACATAAACGCAGTGGCCGGGGTAGTTGAGATAGATGGCGAACCGGCCTCCGCGGGCACCTCAATAATGGTCAGGGATCTGAACACCGGGGCAACCGCGACCACCCCGGTGGATGGCTCTAGCATTCCCTCCTTTCTCAAGGGCCAGGGTCGATACGACACCGGCGACGTTCCAGGCTTCAACACCGGTGACACCGTGGTGGTCTCGGTTAGCGAAACCGGAATAAAGGGAGAGGCCTCAGCCGTCCTGGTCGCCGGAACCACGACCATAAATCTAGAGGCTCGTCGTGAGCGATCCCCCAGCATAGGGAATATCCCCGATCAGGAGGGATTTGAGGATGTCGCCTGGGAGCTTGACCTCGATCCCTACATCTCGGACCCGGACACCCCCAAGAGCAAGCTAGATGTCGGGGTTCAATCCGGATATACGGAGGTAAAGGGGCATGTGATCACCTTTCTCTACCCCGAGGGCGTTCTCTCCGAGACGGTTAGGGTCTACGTTCGCGATGGCTCCTCGACGGTCTCCAGGAGAATTCAGGTTACGGTTAACCCCGTAAACGACCCGCCCCGGCTAGCGGAGATATCAAATATCACGATCATGGAGGGTACCAATGCATCATTGAACCTGTCAGGCCACGTTCAGGATCCTGATGACCAACTCGAGGATTTCTGCTGGGGAGTTGATGAGGGAGATCTGGTCACCGCCTGGATGGAAGGCCCGGTCCTGACCGTCGTTGCCCCGGATAGCGATTACGGACACGATTCATTCCAGATCTGGGTTTTGGATTCGGGCAACCTCTCGGCTAGCCAGTTGGTATCTGTCGAGGTCGAGGCAAACGTAACCGCCCTGAAGGAGGCATATGAAGGACAGATCGAATCCCTCAGGGCAGAGATCGAGAATCTGGAGGCCAATAACACAAACCTGGCCTCCGAGATCGATTCCCTGTGGAGAGAGCTCAATACCCTGGAGATAAGAAAAACGGAGCTCCAAACACAGCTGAAGGAAAAGGAGGACCTGGTTTCCACCTTTCAGGAACGGATTAGACGGGTGGAAAGCTCGGACGATGAGAAGGCGGCCCTGATTATGGAACTGGAACATCAAAGGGATAATCTCACGGCGGAAATAGATGACCTAAACAAGGAATTGGATGAGGTCCAATCAGCTCATAACCAGACCAGGAAGGA
Organism: Hadarchaeota archaeon (SeqCode); assembly: GCA_964621445.1. Lineage (GTDB taxonomy): Archaea > CAYQAE01 > CAYQAE01 > CAYVLA01 > CAYVLA01 > CAZUNO01. The sequence goes on from CAZUNO010000036.1 coordinate 9,786, forward strand.
GCTCGAATCGACTAAATCGGAGTCGCAAACCAGAATCCAAAACCTGGCCCTCATCTTGCTCCAGACCCGGGAACTTCTTTCCCAATCCAGGGAGAATATCACCGCACTGGTTCAAATGGTGGCAGATCTTAGCGATAAACTCGATGCCAAGAGAGCTCAACTCGGTTCGGCAAATCTTGGTATCGAAAATCTGGAGGCGGTAATCGAAGCCCTCCGGGAGAATAACCGGCTATTGAAGGAGGAAAATCTGCAGATGGAGGCGAGTATCAGCCAATCATCCGAGGATATCATATCCCTGGAGCTGAAAAACATGCGACAGCTCGCAGAAATCGAGCGTCTAAGAAGCATAATGGCCACCCGAGAGATTAATTCCTCCCAGGTAAACCCGCCCCTTGCCCGTATGTTCTCGAAGGCAGCAGATTTTGTGAAATCAGGAAACGAGGCCATAAATGACGGATTGAGAAATGAACTTCTATTGGCGATCATTCTCCTAGTTGCTGCGGCATCAACCATTACCATAGTTATGAGAACATCCTGGATGAAGATGGTAGACGAAGACGGTTTTGATAGGATTCTCCGGATTATGGGAAGGGCAATTAGGGTTCTGGGCCGGCTTAGCACTAGAATCAAGAAAAAGCAACGCTCTGAAAGGGAGTTGAGCGAGACCGACCGTCAATATATATGGGGCCTCCGCAGACTAGGCTTCGATAAGGAGGCCGATGAATACCTGGATAGTCTACCCACAGAGGAGGAAGAGCCCTAGACTTCCTAAGGCCATTCCCGGAACACCTCATATTTCTGGAAGAGAGCGTCAAGGAATTCGCCCCGAGAAATAGCCCCAAGCGTTTTCCACCCCGGATTCTCCTCATGCGGCATCATCTGCGAGACGTGGTTCTCCAGTGCCTGGCGCTTGCGTTCAAGAAGGTCGCCCACATAGATCGAGCAGGAGAAATCCGTCCAGAACTTGATTGACGCGGAAATGCTCTTTCTGATAAATCCAAGTACCCGATCAGGATCCCAGTTAAAGCCAACCCACGGCCAGTGGTTCCAGAACCAGACCGGATATTCAAACGCCTTGGAGATGCCATGGCTTTCAAGCACCCGACGGACGATATGATTGGTGGCTATGTGGTCCGGGTGCTCCCCCCCTGGGTAAGGCATGAAAATATGGCGGGGTTCAGAATCGTCAAGCTTACTTAAAATTTCCCGTTCGGCCTCCTCCTTCCCCTTTTCAAGCGATCCAGTGCCCTTCCATGTCCCTGCGGACTGGAAGGGAAGAAAATGCACGTCGCTTTCGGGGATGCCAATGGACTTGCATGCCTGGATCGCCTCCCTCTGGCGGATTATACCCATCTTGGCAGGGGACACGAACCTGGTGTGGGATCTCTCTCCTCTAGTCATATAGACTACTGAAACATGGGCCCCGGTCTCCAGCTTCCGAAGTATGGTCCCCCCACAACCCAGGGTTTCGTCATCAGGATGGGGGGAAATAACCATCGAGGAGGCTTCCATATCGAATTGGTCATCGCACTGGATTCTTTTCATTCTACGAATATACAGGTTTTTGAAGGTGGATCGGCCAAAGGTCAAAATCAATCACGATCTGACTTGAATCTATTTCAAGTTATTGGAAGAATCATTTTGTATCATTTATCGCGTAAGTCTATCTTAACTTCATGCCTGCCCTGGTTCAGTCCGATCAGGAGATATCTTCGACCATGAACCAGGACCTCCCGCTTTCTGGAACTTGTCTCTCCATTGACATAAACCGAAGGATCCCCAGATTCACTGGAGAGATGAAGCATTATCGCCGAGTTATTTACAGGGGATTCGCAGGAGAATGAGAGGCCTTCACCGTCCATTTGTAGGCCGCTAACATTGATCCTTCCCCTGGATTTCCACCAAAGGACGAACTCCGATAATGTGAATAGAGCATGGTTGTGCTTCCTAGCCAGCTCATCAAATACCAGCCAGTCCCTTCTGGAAGGTTGTCCTTCAACCAGATCACATGGATGGTAAAGAGCGTTGATAACCTGGTGATAGCAGTTCCTACTGTTCTCCAACAGCTCATCAATGTAGATCTGATTTATGCCTGAATATTGGGCCTGTATCTGGAATGGAAGTTCATATAGGGAAAATGGCTCCCCGTTGGTATCTAATGGATGAAAGGGCAGCCCAGTACCGTACATGTATCCCTTTCCGGTTCTCCCCGCGGACCCTAGGGATGAATCCAAGGCTATAGACTGCGCCTCCATTATTCGAAAGGGCCTGGTGTAATGATTTCCCCAGCGTAATCTCTCGATCCTGCAAAGGGATACACCCCCCGGGTCCGATAACTTATCTTCCAGGACCTCAATTTGATCCTCCAGACTACCTTCTCCTCTTCGAAAGACCATTAGCCATCGGTGGACCTCCCGATTCCAGTGTATGTGAATATCTCCCCCGAGGTTATTCATCCTCTCCAGCCCTTCGTCCGTTACCGGACCCTTGGAAATAATGAAGAACGTGGAGTTGTAGTCGGATTTTCTCTCCTCCTCCAAAACGAAGCAGGACTCGTCACCAAACCAATCCTCGTCATGGGTCATGGTAACTACACCATCATGCTGGAAGGGAAAGTACCAGGGTCTTGGCATTGGCCTGATTTCCTCGACAAGTGATATTATCCACCTTTCCAGGAGATCGGCATAGGGTATGTCGGATACCATGTGTTCGGTGGATGCCAACAGGTCGGTGGAGTCAACGATTCCCTCCGACCCCCTCTTGTCAACTACGCGAAAGCCGTCATCCGGAATGCCCTGCTGAAGTACCGTGAGTTCACGCCCAACGTCGAAGGCGAAGGAGATGACGCCACCTTTTCCCATCTCCCTTAGGAATACTACCGGTTCCCCGTCCATGCTCATCTTGATCACGGTACCCTCAACTGGACTGATGCTCTGGCAGTTTGTGTACAGGGGTATATCCCCAATCCTTTCAAGCCCATCATTTTCCGCCCCGGATATTTCATTCGGAATCCAGGTCGGATCGTCAAGCTTTTCCAGCCCCCCAAGTTCCAGTAATTTCCCCGCCGGAAACTCGACTATCAGGACCCCCCCGGCCTCAACCCAGGTTCTAAGAGCCGATATATCATATTTATCCCCGGCACCAGCTCCGGTTATCACCACCAGACTTATATTTTCAAGGAATTCCGGCCCGATCATTTCGGGGGAAGCTATGGACAGGCCACCGGTCTCCTGTTCAAGCAGGTTTGCCCACTGGTAGCACCAGTCCGTTGACTCAAAGTCTGTACCATCCATGCGGGACCCGATAACTAGGACCGTTGGCTTGAAATTGCCCTCGAGAAATGATCCGTTGCCCTTTAATTGGGCATTAATTGCCGGGATTTTTACCGGGTAAAGCGAAAGAAGGTTGCCAACGACCAATAGGCAAAGCAGGGCTACCAGGCCTGCCCCCTTGCGTCCCTTACGCTGGGGGTAGCGAGTATAGATCAGGAATACGATGACTAATACCAAGGAGGGAAGGGTTATCTGAGCGATGGTTCGCATTACCGACATTTAACATCCCTGTGCCTGCCTCTGATACGCCCCTTCAACATGAATTTCCCTATTTGGGTCCCTTACCCCCGGGGCGGCCATTCTGGGTGAATTCCCCGTTAAGTTTCTCGTAATCGGACATCTTGCCTATGTCACCCCAGAAGGCATCGGATTGGTAACCGAAAACCCTCTCATTCTCTATAATCCTTGGAAACACGTCGTATTCCAGATTGCATGGGTCCTCGGGGGGAAAGTACTCGAAAATTCCGGGGTTACAGACGTATACCCCGGCGTTGGCGAAGAAGGATATATCGGGTTTCTCCTCGAACTCGGTTATGCGTTTTCTACCATTTAAGGTTATCTTGCCGTAGGGCATCTTCACTTTGTATGGCTTCAGGGCTATGGTCAGAAAGGAGTCGTTTTCCTGGTGAAATTCCAGCAGCTTTGGGATCTCGAGGGAAGTGAATATATCACCGTTCATGGCCAGAAAGGTGTCTCCCACCAGCAGATCCCTTGCCGTCCTAAGCTGACCTGCTGTGCCGAGCGGCTCGTCGGTTTCGGCATATTCAATTTTGACGCCGAATTTTGACCCATCCTCGAAATAGTCCATAATCTGCCTCTTTAGATACGCCACACAGAGCACGATATCCTCGAAATCGTACTGCTTCAGGTAGTCGAGGTTTCTCTCCAGCAGGGGTTTCCCGGCTAATGGAAGCATGGGTTTGGGAACGAGGTAGGTAAGCGGTCGCATACGGCTCCCAACACCACCAACTAGGATAGCGGCCTTCATTGAATCCCCTTATTGCATGCAGGTATTAAGGACCTAACCATGATCATTCCGATTTACCTGCTATTGGTCATCAATACCATTTGAAGTATTTTCTTTCTCCACTTACCGAAGGAAGCTGCTGGGAGGCCTGCCAATTCCCCTGTAGATGTATTTCAATGACCTCTTTGGATCGATCATGGCTCGGGTGTCAACGATGACCAGTGGACCCCGGGCCAGAGAGGCAAGCCGGTCGGGATCCAGATCCTTGAATTCTGGATGATCAGTTGCCAGAAGGACGCAGTCCGAATCCCTTACTGCCGCCTCAATGGATCCCACCGTTGACTTGCTTTTGACGTGAGGGTCGAAAATCGGGGTTTGCGCCCCTTCCTCCTTAAGCTTATGCAGCAATTTACTCACCGGGGTGTTTCGGGTATCGTCTGTATCTCCCTTGAACGCATAGCCCAGCACGGCTACCTGTGATTCCGAAAGCTCCTTCCCGGCGTCAGATAATCCATCACGTACGAGATCCAGGACATGTTCCGGCATCCGGTCATTGATATCCCTGCCCGTGGGAATCATTCTTGCCTTATTTGAGCCTTCCCCAGCTGACTGAAGGAATATATACGGGTCCTTGGTGAGACACGAGCCTCCCACCCCCGGACCGGGCATCAGTAGATTCGTGCGCTTATACTCGGTATTGGCGGCGTTTGAGGCCTCCACGTAATCTACATGGGCGCTTTCACAGAGGATCGCCAGTTCATTGGCCAGGGCTATATTCACATCTCTGTATATGTTGTCAAATAGCTTTGCGGCCTCGGCCTCGCGGGGACTGGATACCTTAACCACCCGACCTCCCAGTTTACCGAAGAGTGCGGCAGCAACCCGAGTGCTGTCCTCGTCGATACCCCCGACGATCTTGGGAAGCGTACGCATCTCGGAAACAGCTCGTCCCTCGACCGTACGTTCGGGAATGAATGCCAATCCAAATTCCACTGCTTTCATCCCGGATTCCTCCTCGATTATGGGTGCCACCTTCTTCTCCGTGGTGAGGGGCGGAACCGTGCTCTTGAGAACCACCAGGCTGCCAGGAGAGAGGTTTTTCCCCACGGAGCGAGCCGCACTTTCCAGATAATCGAAGACTACGTTATGGTCTTCATCAATGGGTGTGCCGACGGTAATAACCACCAGGTCGGAGGGGCTCACCGCGCTTGCGGGAGAATCGGTTGCCCTAAGCCTCCCTGCTTCGACACTCCGCCGTAGAATTTCCGACAGCCCCGGCTCATAGATGTGAGAGGATCCCTTGTTGATACTCTCCACCACCTGGGGACTGGACTCCAAACCAATTACCTTCTGGCCCTGGTCCGAGAACAGTGAAGCAACAACCGTTCCCACATAACCCATTCCCACAACGCAGATGTTGAATCCAGATGAGGTATACTTGTGGTTGATTTCTTCTTCAGTCATTGACAATAACCGGGACCTTTTCTCCATGGACATCAATCTCCCCGTCTCTTCTCCCCAAGGAACCAGTCGAGATACATTCGAAGTCCTTCCTCAAGTGATATCCTTGGTTTGTATCCAAGGTACCTCCTTGCCTTTGAAATATCGGCCTGTGTGTGGGGAAATTCTCCGGGGAACTCCTCCTCGTATTTCGGATCTATTTCCTCCTTGCCCATGAGTTCCCTCATCATGTCAAGGAGGGCCTTCACGGTTGTTCGCTCCCCCTTCCCCAGATTGAATACCATTCCCGATATCCCTTCCTTGACGGCTGCATTAATGGTTCCGTCCACGATATCGGAGACGTATGTGAAGTCCCTGCTATGGGTTCCATCGCCAAAGATGGTGGGCCTCTGATTGGCGTATAATTTGTTGGCAAAAATGGTTATCACCAGATCCGGCCTCTGGCTGGGGCCATAAACGGAGAAGTACCTTAAGCGGACCACGTCGGTTGAATACGCATGGTGAAAGGCCTGACAATAGTGCTCTGCCGCGAGCTTGGATGCGGCATAGGGTGACATCGGGGTCTTGGGGTGGTCTTCCGAAATTGGCAGTTTCTGTATATCCCCGTAAACGCTGGAGGACGAGGCGTAGACGATCCTCTTTGATTGGTCCTCGCGACAGGCAAGGAGAATGTTTAGAGTGCCCTCCACGTTTATCCGGTGTGCCTTGCGGGGCCTCCTGTTACAGTACCTGATTCCGGCTTGACCGGCCTCGTGAAAAACCAGCGTGGACCATTCACAAAGATCCTTAACGAGATCCCTGTCCAGTATGGAGCCCCTGATGAGTTTTAGGTTATCATGATTCTTGAACCTTTTCAGGTTATTTCTCTTACCAGGGTAGAAGTCATCAAAGCTGTCCAGCACCTTGACCTCCGAATCAGCCTTACTAAGCTGAGAAGTGAGATGGGAGCCTATGAATCCCGCACCGCCGGTTACCAGTATCCTCTGCCCGCCGAGTTTCGATTCCATTTCCGGATCCAAACTATCATTCATGACACTATTATTGAGGGAGATCAGATATGTCTTCCCCGGTTCCATGGCCTGACGTAGGGATCCATTCAATTGGTTTTCATGAAACGCATTTCTTCTACCAGGCAGCCGACATATATTGCTCGGCATTAAATTGGTTGAGGGATATGCAATTTTCCGGTATTCGCCATATGCGAGCTCGCTTCATGCAGATTACCATCATTCTACTTGCGACCATCCTAATACTGCTTCTAGTTATCCTCGTTTTCGCCCAGATAAGGAAATACCCGGTCCAGATTCCCGAGGCAGACGAGAAGTTATCAGGAAGATCGCTTGATGAACGGGTTAGTATCTGCCAATATCTGGGAGGAAAAGACGCCGCCGTCTGCTGCTCATTCGATTCCCTGGTATGGCGCGACCCAGATGCCGGTGATGACTGGGCATACACAAACCGTACCCATTCCCTTCTTTCAAAGGTCTTTGATATCCATGATATACATCCCCAGTTCCGGACATCTGCAACCTTCGTGGCCCGGAACAGGTATGGACTGGATAAGAACGGGGATGCCAGGTGGGACCCAGGTGTGGATCACGATAATTACCGCGATGTCGACGTAAGATATGCCCCGGGTCACGTTCGTGACTGGATCATCGAGGTTGAGTCCTTGGGATGGATCGATATCGAGGATCACGGCTTGACCCATTCCCCTGATGGGGCAAGGAACCTGGATTTTGGGGAGTTCGATCCCTATAGAAATCCAAACGCCACCGACATAGAGTGGTGTCGAGATCAGGTGAAATTGATCCGCTCCATATTCAGCGAGATAGGCCTGGATAATTCCGAGATTACGGGGTTCAGGGGTCCCTGTAACAGGTGGACGGATCCACTGATCGATGCCCTTGTCGAAAACAACTTCGATTATCTGATGATCAAGGGCGGGCGGCACTATCTACATCGCCATTTGAGAAGGGGAGGAACCAGCTACTATGAGCATTTCACCGTTTTCCCGGAGATCTATGAGACGGAGAGAGGAACGAGAATACTGACCTTGCCCTCCAACGCCCATCCCCACGATCCCGATTATGAAAGGTACTACGAATATGCGATACGTTCAGGCGGCATAATTTCATTCTTTTTTCACCCCGAGGAGTTGTTCCACCGGGAGACATTCGATGCATTCGACGAACGTCTTCGACATCTCGAGAGTTATGACCAGGATGATTCCGATGGAGTAATCGGTGACCAACTATGGTGGTGTACTGCAAGGGAGCTGGCGGATTACGTGAATCTACGGAGGAAAACCATGGTAACCGGCGTTGAAACCCGGGAGAAAGCCCTGAAAATCGAGCTCACAAACGACGGAAACAAGACCGGTGAGATCTCCCTGGCCATCAACCCGGGAGGTGATCTTATTGAGGCGGACATCTCCTGCCAGGAGCCGGCGAGATTGACCTGGACACCTGATGGACTGCTGATCCTAACCACAAATCTAACTCCTGGGAATAAAGTCCTTAATTTGGTGTCCGATAAATCCCTTATTCTCCAGGATATCTCTAGCCGCGTGGACGAGGGCCGGTCAAGTGAAATAATCGAACAGTGGTTGACGGAAGGCCGGCAAATAAGGGCTTCAAATAACCTTTTGCTTTCCTCATCAATCGGGCTTCAGTTTGTGGGGGCATCTATGGTGCTGGGTTTTCTCAAGTGGAGGGGGCTCAAAACCTCCCTGTTAATCTTGCTTCTATCGCTTGTAATCGGGCTCATGCTTCTTGCCGGTTGGTCCCTCATAGAGAAGCTTATGTGGGTGACCTACGAATACACGGGGGTTGGCCCCGTCCAGAAATATGCTACCTATGGCCTTAATCTCGCCACGACCACGGATATGAAGACGGGATTTTCGCTGCCCCTAGCCTTTATTATTGCCTTTCCAGGATTTTTTGTGTTCTTGGCTTACCTGGTAGGTAACTTTTTAGGGAGATCAAGAGCAAAATAATGGGAAATATCCCTTGAGTCTCGAGCAAAGCCGGATTATCCCAGAACCTCCCCGTATATGTCAGCAAGTTGTTTGGCGAGAACCGAATAACGGAATTGCCTCTCTGCCCTATTTTTGGACCGTTTGGCCATCCTTTTCCGTTTGGCCGGGTTCTCGAGAAGTTCGTTTATACGCAGTGAAAGATCCTTGGACGAACCGTAGGGCACCAGAAACCCGTCGAATTGGTCTCTTATCAAATATGGCTGTCCGCCGACATCCGTACTGACCACCGGATTTCCACATGCCATGGCCTGCATGACCGATTGGCTGGTGCCTTCGTACCCGCTTGGGAGAACGAAAACATCACTGGCGGCCAGGGCATTCTTCTTGGCTTCCGTGTCATAGATGGGGCCAAGGAAAGAAACGCCGTTTTCTATGCCCAATTCTTCGATTATCCTAGTCAGATATGCTTTGTGCCCCTTTTCATCCGGACCTACCAGAACCAATTCTGCGTCCGGATTACGCGCGATTATCTTAGGCCACCCCTTGATTAGATATTCCAGTCCCTTGGTGGGATTCAAACGGCCCAAGTAAAGGACGATTTTCCCATCCAGGTTGTATTGGTCCCGGAAAGCATCTCCCAGCCCGGGTTCAAGTAGCTCGTCACGGACGCCGGATTGGGTCACGGAGATATCCTCCCTGTTGAACCCTATTGATACCAAGCTGTCGATGAGGTTTGGAGCCCGAACAAGTATACGATCGAATTTGTCTGTAATCGTGCCACCTGCGAGATTATCAGCCAAATAGATGGGTATGTCCTTGTAGAACGGTCTGGGCACCAGGTGCTGAACATCAAAGACGGTTACCACTGACGGTGTGTTATTTTTCGAGAGTATTGTAGCCAGAGTCTGGAACTGGAGATAATCATAACAATGAAGTATATCACAATCCGTATTCCTTAGAGCTTTTAGCAGAGAGGGCCACGCTTTCACCCTGTAGGTAAGGTCAATCGGGGTCGGGAAGCGGTCTACGGT
>CAZUNO010000037.1:0-18188 GCA_964621445.1 Hadarchaeota archaeon (SeqCode)
TTCTTAGACCACTAAACCAAAAACCGCGCCCACACAAGGCTCATTCCCGAGCCTTGGTTGACTGGAACTCAAAATCTGTTTCTTGGTAGATATCGATCTCCCCCCTAATTCCGTATAGCTGTTTGTGCATGGTGTTCTTTACCTTCACCGGCCCGGTATTGAGCCTGATGGAATCGGCATCCTTCCCCTTATCGTAACCCGGGATGTTGACCCCTATCCTGGATGACAACCCCTTGTTCCAGCATGTTAGAAGGGTGCCCTTGGCGGTGTCCCTCCTTCTCAGTATTCTCATGGGTTCCCGGAGGTATTGGGGGGTGTCGGGATCCTCCAGCTCGGTGCGGTCCCCCGCGTAATCACGAGTTAGGTAGGGCATTGACGACTTGCTATTATCCTGCCTCCTGTCCTGCGGCGGGATTGACTCCATGATCTCCTCGTCAAGCTCATTACCAACCATCCACGAGCATATATAGAGGGGGTCCACCATCTCCAGGTCCACGCCCCCTCGTAGGGCGATAAACCGATAAAGGAGGTATGCGTTTCGGTAGTCGCGGTGACTGTAAAATAGATCCGCAAACTCCCTGATGATCTTCCTACAATTCCTGTTCTCCATATCTATGTGGTCTTCGACCTCGCCCGTTCTACCCGACACCAACTTGGCGACCGCCAGTATGGGACCAATTGCACGGTTATCCTCAATATCCGATTTTCCTAGCAGGTCTTCCGTATTTTCCAGAATCCTGATTGATTGAAGCGGCTCTTGGTTCAGGAGATACTCGGTGGCTCTCATGCCGTTTAGCTTTACGTATAGGCCGTTGCTCCCTTTTGATGAAAGGGCGATGAGCATTGCGGCCTCATCCATTAGCCGGAGAGCCAGTACGGTGTCCCCCGCATTGTGTATCTCCTGCCCTTTCTCGATGAGGTGCATGCCCAACCTCCTGACGGCAGGGGCAAAATCAGATAGCTGCTCCCCTTCCACGCTGGAGCATATCTGCCCTTTAAGTTCCTCGAATTCTCCCAGCAGATCATCCCCTTTTTCAAATTCCCGGATTCCTTGAAGGACTGGCCTTAGCTCCTCGATTTCCTTTTTCTCTCCCTTAGTGAGGGATTTGCCGGAGACGTACCTCTCGACCAGCTTCGCCCTTCCCAGTTCGGTAATCTCCCTTTTCTTGTGGGTAACTACCTCCTGTTTGAGCTCTTGGTGCCTGGACCTGTAGGCATCCGGTCCCTGATTCTCTAGGAAGTGGTGTTGGATCCTTTTCGTTATACTCTTCATAATCAGGGAGGGCGAATTCTGATCCAGAACCGCGGTGAACTGGTAGGGGCTCATAGGTTCACCGGAAGATACTATATTGGAGTACTCCTGCCTCAGCAGGTAATCCTCGCTGACCAGTACCGGCCTCTTATCATTCAGGGCCTGCCCGGCCGCTATGAGCTTGTAGTCCGTGAGCTTTCCATCCTTGGTGAGAATTGGCTCCACCTGCTCGGCGATCATCCTTGCCTCCCCGTCATCGATCTTGGTCACTTTGCAGGATGCCAGGACTGCGCTTTGGATATCCTTTCTGCGGATTTCCTCTAACACGCACCTCAGAATTACCGGGTCCATACCGGTTTTTTTGGCGTGGGCGAGAACCTCTTTCGAGTACTGGGTAGCCTCCGAAAGGCTGAATTTCCGATCCAAGGCTATGAAAAGATTCGAGTCTAGCAGCGCCGGAGGCAAGCTAATTCCTCTATAGAGTTATTGCTTTGTCCCATTCTCCCCCCGCCAATACCTCGCTGTTGCTGGTCACTATCACCTGCTCCGGCTCGTCCGCACATCCCAGGAAATCCCTCACTCGTTCTACATGCTCGGTATCAAGATGCTCGGTCGGTTCATCGAGAGCCATAAAATCGGAACCTATCATGGACCTTACCAAGGCCATCCTAAGGGCCAGGAAACACAGCATCTTCTCTGATGCAGCCATCGTGGGCGCCTTCACCGTTTCTTGGTCCGTCTCCGCTATGGGCAACATGTTCTTGCTCTCCAGGTCCAGGTGCCAACCAGGGAAGATGCCCAGATCCGAGATTGATCCACCTGCAATCTGCTCCACCTTCTTCAGCGGGATCGAGCCGAGCTCCACTATGGTCTCCTCGCAAGCTTTAGCGAGAACCTTGGCCACCGCCTTCTTGTGTTTCAGCTCCTCCTCCTTCTCTTCAAGAGAGTCCAACCTGTTCTTCGCCTCCTTGACGGCCGACTCGTGGGCAATGGCCTCGTCTCTCTGGTCCTTCGCTTCCTGCAGTTCCTTGTCCATATCCCGGATCTCATTCTCCAGTCCATGTACTTTGCTTGCTCCTTCGGACTTCCGTTCCAGCTCCTGGATCTCATCATCCAGACTCGATATCTCCTGTTCTAGTTCCTCCAGCTCATCTTTGAGTTTCCTTATTGATTCCGCCTTATTCTGCAATTCACGCTTCTTTTCCAGGGATTTCCGGACATCCTTGGTTTTCTTTTTCCTTGCCTGGTATCGTGACTCCGCCTGTTCCAACTCATCCTGAACCCCCTTCAGATCCCGCTCTTTATCCCTGATTATGGAGTGCAGTATCTGGGGGGTAATCTCCTGGTGGCAGGTTGGACACTCCTTAGCCTCCCTTTTTTTCAGGGACTCTACCGAGTCCAGCTCATTCTGGATTGAATTCTTCCTACCCTCCACATGGTTCTTGGTCGTTAGTGCTTCTTCTTCGGCCTTCCTCTTGGCTTCCAAGTCCTCCGATGCCACCTCGATGCTTCGGGCCTCTTTCTCGATCTCGTCTATTGAGGCGTAAGGTCCTTTCTCGGTTCCGAGTTTGCCTTGAAGCATCTGCTGCCTGTCACGAACGTTTCTCAATTTCTGCTCCTTACTCTCAAGTTTGACCAAGCTGTCGGACGCCTCCTCCAGGGACCCTTTCTTCTCTATCAACATCTCCTTCTGGGCCTCCAAATTCCTGATCCTACCTTCCAGCCTGGCCTTTTCCCCTACTATTGGTTTCGACTTCAGATTAGTAACCCGCTTCCTAACGCCAACCGCATCCTTCTTAGCCTCTCTTGCTCGCCGGTAAACCTCCTTTTTCCAATCGCTAGCGGCACCGGAGATCTCTTCCAGTCTATCCAAATTTACCAAGGACTTTATGAACTTCTTTCTCTTACCAGGAGTACTCTCTGAGAGATACTCGGCTATCGCTCCCTCCTTCATGAAAACGGCCTGCGTCATCTCTGGCATCTCCAGGCCCAATAATTCGGCTATTAAAGAATCCACATCCGAACCGCTCGCCATCTCCGTGACCTCCCGGCCGCCCTCAAGCCTCATCAGGTGCGACTGCCTCTGTTTCGGACGCCTCCTTACTCTATAGGGTTCACCAGCGACGAAATCCAACTCCACTATGGATTCCCTTGAATCCGCCCGCACGAAGTCGCGGCCCTTGGCCTTGGGCGCCAGCACATCCCCGGTCAGAGCGTAGAAGATGGCGTTAAGGAGGGCGGTCTTACCGGTATGATTCTTTCCGTAGATGAGATTCCTTCCCGGCTCAAACTCAACAGTCCTTTCCTGAAAAGGACCCCAGTCCCGGACCCTCAGACGGACTAGCATAATCTAATCCCCCATCACCTGGCGGATCACATTCTTTGGGTCAAGACCCGCATCCTCGTATGCAGAATTGAAGACTTCCAGAACCTCTTCCAGGTCGCTATCGGTGACCAACTTCTCCTTATTTGCAAGCCTGGTGGCCTTCTGGGAGAATATCGCCACCGGCGACATATCTTCAATCATAAATACCATGCCCTTTCTCACTAGAGGGTCCTAAACCCCCCACCCCTTATTCGGTCAGACCGGTTTTTATAATCTTGTGCATCGAAACGACCTGATTTTGTGACAGTTTCATGCCAATGCTCGAATCTACCACGAATCCCGGGCAGCGGATTCCAAGAAGACTTTACCGACCATATCGAGCCCCACCCTCACCTTTTTGCCCTCCGTCTCCATGCTCACCAAGTTTTTGGATTTCAGGGCTTCCAGATGATAGACAACGTTAGACCTCGGGACCTTCCTGCCTCTCAAATGGAGTCTCTCCACCAGCTCCTTAACGGACCCAGCGTCCCCCTCGGCCAGGCCCTGCAATATGGCTCTTTCAGTGTCCTTGAGAGGCTCCACCGGCAGCGGTGAGAGCTCAATAATCTCCTCCACCCCGCTCGCAAGCCCCTCCTCCCTGAACTCCTCAGCGACCGACAAAACCATATCCAAGGAGCTCTCGTCTTTCCCCGCTGAAGAAATTGACTTCAAGAGCTTGGAGAGTTTGTATTCCTCAGGTTTAACGTAGAGCAGTCTGATCTCCCCCAGACTCCTGCACACGCTGGCAGCCATAACCAAAACCATTAGCTCCATGCTTGGAGCAGAGGACAAATTGACAAATAGCCGCTTTTCATTTCCCAGTTCTTCCCTGAACAACCCCGAGATCGATGACATCATGTCTTGGAAATCGAAAATGTCGACCTTTATGGACCTCATTTCCACTGGTAGGTGGAGAAGCCTCTGCAGAAAATGATCCTCCAGGTCGGCCTGCCCCGGATACTCCTCAGAACTAGACCGGATAAGGATAACTTCGTCCGCTGGGTATTCCAGGATAGGTCCTATCACCCTGTCGTATTCGAAGCCAACGGGAACGATGTGCACTGAGGACTTTTTCATCTTGCCGCAAGAATATCACAAGGCATTAATATATCTTATCGCAAAGTTTAAATAGTTGCCACGTAACAATTAACGTTGTCAATAGATGTGGGGATGGTTCTTCTGTTTACATATTATGACCACGGAGTTCAGAAAGCGGGAACCTATATGGGGTCCTTATGCTGTGAGGGATTAACCTGAAGATACTACATACATCCGACCTTCATCTGAGCCGGGGTGAACCGGTTACTATTACCTCCCTCAGAAAGATATTATCAGTAGGCAAACGACATTCCATAGACCTCCTCACAATAGGCGGTGACATATTTGAAAGTGAGGAGGATGCAGAAGTCTTGAGACCGGACTTGAGAGAGATTCTCTCCAACAATGGCTTCCGGATCATTGCCATTCCCGGAAACCACGATCTCCATGCTTTTCAGGGAAATCTGGACTTCGGATCCGACCTGGAGATAATAACTTCCAGACCCTTCGGCACTTTCCAGGTTCAGAACCTCCTGCTCATCGGGGTTCCATATGTCAACCGGCCCTCAGACGAGTTGTACGCCGCTCTACGGGAAGTTTCAATGGACGCCTGCAAAACGGCCTTACTTCTACACTGCACCCTAGACATTGGATATACACTTGGTGACTTCGGGGAGGAGAAGGCAATAAGGTACTTCCCGGTATCCTCAGCGATACTGTCAAGTCTAGGTTTCGACTACATCCTCGCTGGACACCTCCACAAACAGACTCAGATACGGGACCTGGAACCGGGCACTTTTGTCTACCCCGGATCCCCGGTTTCTCACAATACAGGGGAAATCGGCAAGCGACAGGCAGTCCTAATCGATACCAAAAAAGACACCGCTCAATCCTTACCACTGCCCACATTCTACCATGACAAGCTGGAGATGGTAGTTGACCCCGGAAGGGAAGACGTAGCTCTCCAAGAGGCCAAGAAATGGGTCGGATGCAGGTCGAAAGATGACTGCAGCCTCGAGGTGGTGGTCAAGGGACATATCGAGGTCGATGAAAACGAGTTCGGTCGCTCCCTCGATAGCTTGGATGAACATCTCAATGTAACTAAGAGGTATAGGAACGTCAAACGGTTGCTTGACTACCCCCTTTTCCAGCGTTTTCAGGACAAGCTTCAGGAGAAAGAGGACAGCGAGGATACAAAGGAGGTAGAGAAACTGACTATTGACGTGATGTCCAGGCTATTGGCAGGAGGTGAGTTGGGGTTATGAGGATAAAGGAAATTGTATTAAATCGTTATGGACCTCTTCGCCAAATAGACCTTGACATAAAGCCAGGCATCCAGTCTCTATACGGCCCAAATGAATCGGGCAAAACACTGATGATCGATGCCCTTGTAAAGATCCTCACCGGAGGATCCACCGACCTACCCGGTTCCCTAGATAGGGTCGCTGAGGGCCCTGATGGTTATGTTGTATTGGAGCAGGAGGGCAGGGAACTCAAGATAAATGGGGACCAACCCCTTACGGACTTCCTCAACGTGACACCTGGAGAGCTGATGAACATCTTCGTGGTCAGGGACTCAGACCTCCGAATAACGAAGGAAGACGAATTTTTTGAAAGGGTCACCGACAAGATGACCGGACTCAAGGTGGAGGACATTCGTAGGGTCAAGAAAGCGATAAGGGAACATGGTAGGTTAACTCCCTCCGGGAAACTATCCAACTCAGAGGCAAATAACTATGCTGAGAGCGTACTACACGAGGCAAAAGAACTTGAAAGCGATATCAAGAATTACATGGAACAGGCACAGAAGGAAGATGTCGAGGGTCTTGAAGGGCAAATAATTGAAGCTAAATCAGCGAAGGAAGATCTGGTTGAAACTCTAGCAAAGCTCGAAAAAGCCAGCAAGAAAGAGGAATTCGAGAACCTTCAGGCTTCTTATGGATCAGCATACACTGTCCTATTAGAACTTGACCGGATGCCCGCAGAGTTAGAAACCCTCAAGAATAGAATAGCGTCGTTGGAACCCAGGTCCGCTCGAATTGAAGATCTAAAGAGAAGAGAACAACTTTACCGAAAGCTAAGCTACATCCTCCCCGGCTCTTCAGCCGCCGCTTTCATTATCGCCGCTTTGCTAGGCGCTCTAAACCCAGCCGGTCTGTTGATTCCCGTTGGACTCATGCTTCTTTTCCTATTGATGCTTATCCTCCGATCGTCAACTAGCGGCGAGCTTTCCTCCATTGAAAGAGAAAGAAAACATCTTATCACGGACGCTGCGGCATCCGGAATAAATGCAAGAGATTTGATCGGGCTCAGATCGGCCCTAGCACGGGCCGAAAGGCAAAGAAAAGAACTCACTGCAAAGTTAAACCAACACCTCGGAGTTCTGAAAGATCGTATGTGGGTGAAGGAAGAGGATCCTAAGAACGCACTAGAAACCTGCTCCCAAAAACTGGAGCAAATGAAGAGAGAAGCGGACCTTGATATTGACATGAAATACGATCAGGAAACGGAGAAACAAGCACGAGAAAAGGTCAAGGAACTGAAGGAAGAAATCAAAGAACTGACCACATCATACTCCGGACACAAGGACAAGATAGAGGGGTTCCTGGAAAGGGCACGGAATCTTGATTTCAAGACGTTTCTCGGACAAGATCTGGAAGTGGAAGGCAAGAATCTCGAGACTCTGATACAGGTTAAGATCATGGTTATTAGACTCACCGGCCGCATTAAAAGGCAGGCAGAGCTGTCACGTAAGTCAATGGAAATTTTCGATGAGCTCGACTCTGAAGAAAAATCAAAGGTAGAGGACCTATTCGGCGAGGACAGCTCGGTCTCTGCAATATTCACAGAGCTGACGGACAAGAGGTACACCAAGGTTGAATACGACACCCAATCCAAGAATATACTGGTGTACAGAGATTCCGGCAGACACCTAGATTTGGAAAAGCTCAGCAAGGGCACCAGAGATCAGCTATACCTGGCCATAAGGGTGGCGTTGGGAAGGAGGCTTCTGGAGGGCAAACCGGGATTCTTCATAATGGACGATGCCTTCCTTTCCTCCGACTCCCACAGGCAACGCCTGGAATTCGAGATGCTGCAAACCCTGTCCGAAAAGGGGTGGCAGGTCATCTACTCAACGGCTAAGGAGCACGTCACCGGAGGCCTTGAGAAAATATCTGGGAACGAAACCCTACATTTCGCTACGCTTTCCTAATGAGGAGATTGTACCATGATAAGGAAACAGAAACACCATCCGGTTGCGATGTTAATAGAGGTCGATGGATAATGAAAACAAGACTTAAATCAACCTCCCTGCAGGTGAAAGCGGGGTTTGCACAGTTAGAGCCCAGCTGTATTAGAATCGGTGGTTGGTACATTGAATGAGGAATCAGAACGAGATTTTAGGGACATGTTTGAGGCGGCCACCGGATTCCAGCCCTTTCCATATCAAAGGTATATCGCTGAGACTGGCTTTCCGGACCTTCTAAACGCTCCTACTGGAGCTGGCAAGACCGCTGGCGTGGTACTGAGCTGGGTATGGCGGCGTAAATTCGCCCCGAGAGAGGTTCGGGAGACCACGCCCCGCCGCCTTGTATACTGTCTACCGATGCGGGTCCTGGTTGAGCAAACCTATGATAATATTCTTGACTGGCTTGACCGTATAGGACTCCTAGGGGGAGAGATAGCTTGGCAGGCCCAGGGAGAGAGGAAGACCCTGGATAATTATGAACCAAAATGGGATACGAAAATCTCACAGGGCTGGGCCCTGGAAAATGGCGCCGTTGGATCTTCCATTTCCGTCCACATACTTATGGGAGGCGATCTGGACGTGGACTGGGACCGCTTTCCCGCCTCCGATTCCATACTGATAGGAACCCAGGACATGCTCCTTTCGAGAGCTCTTAACCGAGGATACGCCATGAGCCGTTTCCGCTGGCCAATGAGCTTCGGGTTTCTAAACAACGACTGCCTGTGGATACTGGACGAGGTCCAGCTGATGAGCGCCGGTCTTCCAACATCCCTTCAGATCGACGCATTTCGCAGGTATATGGGAACCTACGCACCCACAGGCTCCCTTTGGATGAGTGCCACATGTGAACCTGAGTGGCTTCAAACCGTTGACAGGAAGCGCCCTGAACCGGGAAAGGTTTTCTATCTCAAGGGAGGTGATCTGGAAGAAGAGACTCTTCGAAGGCGTGTTAACGCTAAGAAGCTTCTCAGTAAGCATGACGTCAAGCTGACTGGACTCACAAGTAGAGAATTGAAGGGCTATATCGAGTCCATGAAGAGATTGGTAAAACAGTCCCACAAAGCTTCCATTACTGAAGATCAACCCCCTCTTACTCTGGTGATGGTAAACACTGTGGACAGGGCACAACGCCTGTATCGAGCCCTCAGGGAGGAAATCCCGGACCATGAATGGCTGGCGGAGCAATTCGAGTACCTAAAGGAGAAGATCCGCAGCCCCGCATCATGGGGCGAGGTAAAGAGGGATGGGCAGCTTTACAAAAAGACTAAGCAAAAGTTGAACCGGTACAAAGAGGAGCTGGAACACACAAGGCAGAAGCTTGAGCAGAACCTACCAGACCTCATACTGGTGCATTCTCGGTTCAGGCCTCCAGAAAGGGAAAAGATAATCGAGGTTTTGGGCCAGCGGCCAGATCAACCAGGTTACCCGAGCGGTGGTAGGATAGTAATTTCCACCCAAGTTGTAGAGGCCGGCGTTGACATATCGGCAACTACCCTCATCACAGAGCTAGCCCCATGGCCAAGCCTGGTGCAAAGGTTCGGTCGGGTTAACAGATACGGCGAACATGAAAGCAGCAAAGTGATCTGGGTGGACACATCTACCGAGGGCAAGAAAGGCGAGAAATGCTCATTACCCTACACCCCCGAGAAGTTGGAACTGGCCCGAGAGCGGTTAGAAGACCTAGATACCGTGTCCCCACGGAGAGTGAGGAAGATCGATGTTCCCAGATCCGACAGGCCATTACACGTCCTACGCCGGAAGGATATTGTAGAGCTTTTCGACACCACTCCCGACCTTTCCGGCAACGATATTGATGTGTCGCGTTTCATTCGGGAAGTAGTGGAGTCCGACGTCGAGGTTTTTTGGAGAGACTTGGGGAAAGGTCCTCCTCCGGAGGATCTTCCCAGACCCTGCAGAGAGGAGCTATGCTCCGTTCCCATCGGCTCCTTCCGAGAATTTTCAGGCAGCGCCTGGATATGGGACCACGTGAACTCCAAATGGATGCAACCCGATACCGAACATATAATTCCCGGTAGAGTATTCCTTTTGCCAAGTCAGGCGGGGAGGTACAGTGTGGATATAGGATGGGACCCTGAGTCCAAGAACCCGGTAGAGCCAGTTGAAACTACTTCAACTACCTCCAACGAATCCGTGGGGGATGACAACTACACTAACGCGCAGGAATGGCTGACCCTCAAGCAACACACGATGGACGTTCTATCCGAGCTTGACAACCTCCTAAACCATCTTTCACCACATCTTGAACCCAACATTATTGCCTCACTTAGAATAGCAGCTCATTGCCATGATGTTGGAAAATCACACCCCGTGTTCCAAGAGGCCCTTTTAGATCTGGTTGAAGACGAGGAAAAAGAACTCCGTTCCCGTGAGACCTGGGCAAAGTCAGGCACAGATAAAAGGGCGACCTATGCGCGCAAGCATTTCAGACATGAGCTGGCCTCGGCACTTGCAGTTCTTCAGAATGAGGAGATTCTTGCTGAATCTTCGGATGTGGACCTCGACCTGGTTGCCTATCTAATAGCTGCGCATCATGGAAAAGTGAGGATGTCAATACGAGCTTTTCCCGACGAGGACTTACCCCCGAGAGCGGAAGCCAGGTCCGCTGGAGAGGAAGCGAGGTTCGCCCTCGGGGTGTGGGATGGAGATATCCTTCCTAAGGTGGATCTTGGTGACGGGGAATACATACCGGAGACAACGCTGAACCTGGACCCCATGGAGCTGGGCACCTCTTACCAAGGCTCCCGATCATGGTTGGAGAGGACAATCGGGCTCAGGGACCGGAACGACCTAGGCATATTCAGGTTAGGCTATCTGGAGTCCATTTTGCGGGTCGCCGACTGGCGTGGCAGCCAACACGGTGCCAGAAATAGAGGTGAAAGCTCTTGAGTTCCGATTTATGTTTGACGGCATGCATACCCACCGACTTGACCGGATACATGAAGGGAGTGGGCGCTTTCAAGATACTAAGCCAACAACTTGATCCCGACCTTCGAATGTATTGGAAAGACAGCAAGCCCTATCTTTCTTTCGAGGAAACAGTTGATCCTTCAGATATAGCGGAGTTTTTCTTGAAGGAATACGAACCAACACCCATAGTCATCCCCTGGAGCGGGAAAGACTTCTTTGGTGTCTCTCCTCAAGGTGACCCCGGCCCATTCTCCAAGCCTCCTACTGAAAATGGTGTAGTGGAAGCCTTCTTAGCGGCAGAATCAGGTCGTCTGGAGGCTTATAAGACCGCCATCAAGACCACTCTCGATCTTATTAGCGACTTGGAACTTACTAAGAATAAGATATCAGGGTCTTCCAGCAAAGCCAAAGCCACGAAAGCCCATTTCATGTCGGCATTGCGATCTTCACTCCCGGACAAGATGGTGGAGTTCATAGATGTCGCTGCTCTCATCAGGGCCAGCGGGATGGTACCAAACACTATGTTAGGTAGTGGTGGCGGCAATGATGGGCGACTTCACTTCGGCGGCAATTTCATGCAGTGTCTCTGGCTTTGCCTTCCCGACTTTGAACCTCAGCGGGACCTCACCGGGAATTATGCCGGTTTCAACCCGATGGAAGCCTGCCATGACGCCCTCTTCAGCGGTGACCACAAGAAAACCAGCATCCTAGCAGACACCCCGGGACTGTTTTCCCCCGGTGGCGTTGGTGGTCCAAATGCCTTCGAAGGATTCGAGGCCCAGTCTCTGAGGAATCCCTGGGACTTCATCCTTACTATGGAAGGTCTAACACTATTCGCTGGAGCCCTTAGCAGAAGATCCGGAACGCGTGGAGCAGGACACCAAAGAACCAGAGCATCATTCCCATTTACCTGTAACCTATCCTATGACGGGGAATCCTCGGCAAGCGAGAAGGAAACGGGCAATAAAGAGGTCTGGCTACCCCTATGGCGCAGACCCGCCAAACTCAAATCGGTTAAAACTCTATTCGCAGAAGGAAGAGCAGAGGTGTCAGGACGCCAAGCTCAAACAGGTATCGACTTCGCCCGGGCCGTAGCTTCGCTTGGAGTTGACAGAGGAATAGCCGAATTCAGACGATTCGCCATCCTACAGGGGCGCGTAGGAGGCCAGAATTATAACACGGCTGCAGCCATGGGCTCCCTCCAAACCCGGAGGAGACCACGCAGGCATGTCAGACTCCTGGATGACATCGATGGCTGGCTGAACAGGCTACGCAGTGCTTGCTCCAATGAAAGCACATCCCATAGGTACGGTGCCCTTCTTCGCTCCGTGGAGGCATCGATATACGCCTACTGTAAGTACGGCACCACCACCCGACTTCAGTCCGTTCTTCGGGCTCTGGGACATGCGGAGTGGTTCATCGCGTCAGCGGGAGGAGGGCGCCCCGTTGCCCCACTTAGCCGGCTTTCTCCCCAATGGATAAAGGCGTGTGACGATGGGAGCACGGAGTACCGCATCGCCTGCAGCCTGGCGTCCATATACCACCGCAAGGCGGGCTCCATTAGAACCCAGATGGAACCCATCAGACGGAAAAAGGGCCGCTTCTCCTGGATCGAAAACCGAAAAGCAGTGGCCTGGGGAACCGGAAGCCTGAGCAGCAACCTTGAGCAGGTACTGCACCGCAGGCTGATGGAGGGAATACAGAACTCATGCCACTTCATACCCATCGGGGGATGTATATCGGCCGGCTTAAGAGATGTGCAGATTTTCATCCAGGGGAGAGTTGATGAACAGAAACTAAATGAGCTGTTATGGGGGCTGATAGCTATTCACTGGCGGGATTATGACCGAACCAAGCACCGCCCAGAGTGGTCCGTGGGGCCAGCACCGCAACTATCACCGGTATACGCCCTTCTCAAGTTATGTCACCTTCCCGGCAGCCTTCATCTCAGGCAAGGAGCAAAACCCCGGTGGCAGTTATCCAGCCAGCCCGATGACGGGATACGAATCCCCCCTTGCCTCGAACCGGTCCAACTGCTTAGGGCGGGGCGAATTCAACGTGCAGTGTCCAGATCAGTTCAACGTCTCAGGGCCTCCGGGCTTCAGCCTTTGGGAGCAATCAAAGGCCGTAAATACACCCCCGATCTGGCCGTAGACCCTGGGAGAGCCTCCCGAATACCGGGAGCGTTGCTCATCCCGGTTTGGGAGATCGACTCCCTAGCAAGAAGCGTGCTCAGAACCCCAGAGGAAGAAACGTGATGTACACGAGGTGTGTGATGTGAAGGATTTGAATAAGTCTTTGGACGAAATGTATGGAACACTGGAAGGCAACCCTCGGTTGCTGATGGAGCAAAGTCTAAGGCCGGTTCAGGGGAACCGTTTCCAACCCACCGGCTTTCCGGACTTGGGCGCGGCTGAGTACACTGCACCCGACGGAACCAACATGCTCTTGGTGGAGTCTGCCCAGTCGATGGCCAACCGCATGGAGGCCGTGTGCTGGGACGATTCGGAAAACAGGTTAGTGAAACCCCTACGCGGTCTACCCTATGTCCACGTTGATTTGGACGATGAGGGTGCTTTCACAAACTCCGTTCTCGAAGCCCACCGAATAAACTCTGAGTACATAACGGGCAGCAAGCAGGAGGATCCCTTCGATGAGAAACTCCAAAAGGAGATAGGCTACGGCGAGAAAAAACCCGTCCCTTTCAAGAAGTTTCACCAAGTGCTCTTCAAATATGACATCAACTCACTCATACATGGTGTCTTCCTAGAAGAGATTGGGGGCAGGTTGAGAGTCCCGCGCATGCTCTCGGCCTTCATAGAGGCATCCGGAACCCGCCCAGCGCAGAGCGGCGGAGTCAAATTCAGCCGGGTGGAACCGGGCCTGAAGGAGGGGGAGGGAAACGTTCCTTTCCCGCGAACCGAATACACGGCTCAAGAGATCAAGGCATATTTCAACCTGGATCTAGCCGGGATCAAGGGGCTAGGCCTGGACCCTCACGCCGAGAAATTGCTCATAGCTCTCTCCCTCTACAAGATCCGTCTCTTCATTTCACAGGGATTGCGTCTCCGAACCGCATGCGACCTCGAGCCAACCGAGGACCTAAAGGTAACGCGGCCATCCAACTTCAAAGTCCCCTCCATGCCGGACCTAGAAGCCGAAGTCCAGAAGTTGATAGAGAAGTGCAGGGAAAAGGAACTATTCGCCGACCCACCCGTAACAAATCTAGCGTACAAGGGCTGAGAAAATGATAGCCGTGTCCTTCCGCTTCCCAGCGGGGAGGTATCACGCCACTCCATGGGGACATCACGTCAACGAGGGAACCCCCGAATGGCCTCCATCGCCATGGCGTTTCCTGCGGGCGTTGGTTTCCACCTGGAAGCGAACGATGGAGGTTACCGAGGAGCGACGAATCAGGCGCATCGTCCGGGAGCTATACTCTCCTCCTCTGTTCGAACTCCCAAGAGCGAGCACGGGACACACCCGGCACTACATGCCCTGGGACAAGAAATGGAGAGAACAGAGACACGCGGCAAAAACCCTGGTATTCGACACATTCGTCGTGGTTCCCAAGGAACAACCCGTCATAGCATATTGGCCAGGCGCCACACTGGGCGATGAAAGACCCCTGCTGAGCGACCTACTGACCAACCTCCCGTACCTGGGACGCAGTGAGTCCTGGTGCAACGCCAAGCTCCGCCAAGAATCCGAGGTCCCTGAAAACCTGGAGGAACACCTTAACTCCGATAAAATAATTGCATGCAAACCGATCGCCCATTTCCCGGCCCGGGAAGAAGGAGAGGTCGTAAACGTGCTGGTACCCAGGCAGGATATAGACCCCTCCCTGCCCCTTAACGAAGAACACCCCCTTCTTGTTCGCACCACGACTCTCCGCGAGGAGATGGGAAGAATCGACCCACCGGGAGCCCGATGGATCCAGTACACGCGCCCTAGGAACTGCCTCCAGCCCCGTCCCGCTAAAGGTAAATCCCGTCCAGTCCAGCAACCCGTGAAGCTGGTTCGATACCACCTGGATGGAAATGTTCTTCCCCCTATCACCGAAGCACTTTCCGTTTCAGCCAAATCCCGAGCAGCCGCAATGAGCGTTTACGGGGGCCCCTCTAAGCGCCGATCAACGGTTCTATCCGGTAAGGATACCGAAGGGCAACCCCTAACCGGCCACAGGCACACATACTACATATCGAGTGACGAGGACGCGGACGGACGGATCGATCACCTGACGCTCTATGCATCGATGGGTTTCAACCGGGAACACCAAAAGGCTCTTAGAAAGCTCAACAAGCTCTATGGACGGGGTGATAGACCGAATCTGAATCTGTTGCTTCTAGGCATGGCTGAAAGCCCTCGGAATTGGCCCGATAACACTCTTTTTGGTCCCTCAAGAAAATGGGTTTCGGCAACGCCCTACCTGCTCACGAGGCACCCCAAGACCCGTAGTAGCGGGCGGTGGAAAACCAAACCGATTCCCGAAAAACTAGAGATACGTGCCCCCAAGAACGTGGGGCGCTTTCCGACACCCGATCACCTCTTCCTAGAGT
Organism: Hadarchaeota archaeon (SeqCode); assembly: GCA_964621445.1. Lineage (GTDB taxonomy): Archaea > CAYQAE01 > CAYQAE01 > CAYVLA01 > CAYVLA01 > CAZUNO01. The sequence goes on from CAZUNO010000037.1 coordinate 15,393, forward strand.
ACGGCGTCATAAGGTCAAGCCGCCGAATGCAACAGGACGGACCCCTCGCACAGCTTCTGCTAGACCTCAATAGGCGAGGACTACCCAAGGCAACAACCATAGACCCCCTTCCCTACCACCCGGGACCCGGAACCCAACGCTGGCTGGAATTCAAACGTTATCGCCGAGGAGGACCAGAACCGGCGGTAGGGATTCCCTTCGGGTTCACCATCGAATTCCCAAAAACCATAACCGGCCCCATTGCCCTGGGCTATAACGCCCACCTAGGCCTTGGGCTGTTCGTACCACAGGAAAAAGATCGCTGACCACAGAAACCAGCGAGTATCTGGAAAAGGAAACCCGCCGACGGCACGGGGCCATTCGGCCCAGACGGATGGCAGGGTTAGAGCGGATGAAAGCGGTAAGGAGCCAGACGCACAAAACCCGCTGCCGACGCAACGGAGAGCTGGCAGAATGAACCAAAACGATGCTCAAACGAACCATATCCCGGATCTTGTCCCTGCAAGGATGCTCAACGAGTTTACATATTGCCCACGCCTCTGCTACATAGAGTGGGTTCAAGGAGAGTTCAGGGATAACGTAGATACGGTGGACGGACGCTACAAACACAGGCGCGTGGACCAGCAAAAAGGCAAGCTTACCAAAGATCAACAAGAAGAATCCAAGGAGATCCACACCACCTCGGTTCACCTATCGGGACGCGGTATAGGCATAAACACCAGGATAGATCTGCTGGAGATTAGCGCAGGAAAAGCAATGCCCATAGACTATAAAAGAGGACCAATCCCGGATATACCTCAGGGCGCTTACGAGCCCGAGAGAGTACAGCTCTGTGCCCAGGGACTTGTCCTAAGGGAAAATGGGTTCAGATGCGACAAAGGAATCATATACTTCGTTGAGTCCAAAAAGAGGGTCACAATCCAATTCGACCAGGATCTCATACAGAGAACCAAGACCCTGCTGAAGAGAATGCGAGATATGGCCTTAAAAGGTGAGATGCCACCGCCGTTAGAAGACAGCCCAAAATGCCCCAGGTGTTCCCTGGTCGGAATCTGCCTTCCTGATGAAATCAATCTCCTACGGGGAAAGAGCAAGCGAATACGGAGGCTCTACCCCGGCAGGGATGACACCACGCCAGTATACATAGTTGGTTACGGGCACTCCGTTCACAAGAAGGGAAACCGGCTTGAAATACGTAAGAAGGAGGAGACCGTTAGGGAAATACCTCTACGGGAGGTTTCCCAGATATGCGTGTATGGTAACGTGTACATAACCGTTCCAATTCTCCGACAGATGATGCAGAGAGGAGTTCCAGTATGCTATTTTTCACACGGAGGATGGTTCTACGGATTCACCCAGGGAATACCGCACAAGAACGTTGAACTTCGAATAATCCAACACCGAACAGCCGATGATCGCTACGCATCACTGATGCTTGCTCGGAGGTTCGTTGAGGGAAAGATCAAGAACTGTCGAACCATGGTGAGGAGAAATGACCCGGAAGCACCAGGTAAAGTACTGGACCACATGGAACGACTGGCAGACAAAGCCAGGAAGGCTCCAAACATAAGTACTCTCCTCGGCCTTGAAGGCGCAGCCGCACAGACCTATTTCTCCAGATTCAACAACCTGCTCAAAACGGAGGAAAAGATTCGCTTCAAGGAAAGGAACAAGCGACCTCCTGAAGACCCCGTAAACGCCGTGCTCTCCTATCTGTACGGCGTGCTCACAAAGGAATGGTTCGTGACCCTGCTGACGGTGGGATTCGACCCATACCGCGGTTTTTTCCATCAACCTAAATATGGCAGACCGGCACTTGCACTAGACCTCATGGAGGAATTCAGACCGCTGATTGGAGATTCGGTCACCATTAGCCTATTCAACAACGGGGAACTCGGAAACAAGGACTTCACCAGAGCCGGGAAGGCGATCACCCTAAAAAATAAAGCGAGGAAAAAAGTCCTCGCAGGATACGAGAGAAGACTCAACACGGAAATTACGCACCCCCTATTCGGATACACCATAAGCTACCGACGTGTCCTGGAAGTTCAAGCCAGGCTTCTTAGCCGGGCCCTCACAAAGGAGATCAACGCTTATCCACCATTTTGTACCAGATGAGGAGATAGAAATGGCACCGCCAAACTTTTACCTTGTGAGTTATGACATATCGGATCCCAAGCGATTAAGAGAGATGAACAAAACCATGAAAGGTTTCGGGAGGCGACTACACTACTCCGTGTTTCGGTGCGATCTTTCTCCCAAAGGAAAAATCGAGATGAAGGCAGCAATTTCTGAAGTCATCAACCACATCCAAGACCGGGTAATGATAATTAATCTAGGACCCGCAAAAGAACAGACCGAGAAACGCATCACATTCATGGGTCGCCACCCACAAAAAAGGAACCGAGAAGCAATTATCGTCTAATCTTGATGGTACTCGAGAGGCGGGGTGGTGGGTGAAAGCCTAGCAGGCACTCGAAGAAAAGGGTGCAAAAAGAGCAAAAAAGGTGCATAAATGAATTCATATAACGAGAAACAAGGGAACAGGACTATGAAATCCATATCTGGTAATGCCAATAGAGGTAATTATTGTTTTCTTAGGAGGTGTTGGACGATAAAAAGTAACCTTTACCGGAAATATATAAGCAAGGGTAATAGAAAAACCCGCTCTACCCATGGCTGAAAGGCCGTGGCCCCATTGAAGCGTAGTAATCCATGTACGCAAGATTCATGGTTCCGTGCTACCCATGGCTGAAAGGCCGTGGCCCCATTGAAGCCTGGTAGGCGTGTTTCTTG
>CAZUNO010000037.1:18198-18658 GCA_964621445.1 Hadarchaeota archaeon (SeqCode)
ACCCATGGCTGAAAGGCCGTGGCCCCATTGAAGCGACTCCACTTGGAGCAATATATGTTCTATTACTCCTGACTCTACCCATGGCTGAAAGGCCGTGGCCCCATTGAAGCGGAGGTGAAGATATGAATGGAATTCTTCTGAGTATGATGGCTACCCATGGCTGAAAGGCCGTGGCCCCATTGAAGCCAGGGATACGAAGTCAGGGAATACCTCCTTGAAAAGCTACCCATGGCTGAAAGGCCGTGGCCCCATTGAAGCGAATCAATATTATCTCTTGCACCGGGCGATCTTTTGCAGCTACCCATGGCTGAAAGGCCGTGGCCCCATTGAAGCAATGCAATGCAGACGACTTCCATGACCAACTTCCAGCTCTACCCATGGCTGAAAGGCCGTGGCCCCATTGAAGCGCACCCTTACGAATTTCTACCATTTTAGGCACTCTCCCCCTACCCATGGCTGA
>CAZUNO010000038.1:0-16401 GCA_964621445.1 Hadarchaeota archaeon (SeqCode)
TCTCTGGCATCGTATCAACAAAGGTAACTCCGTCACCTCGGAAGACCTTGCCATCCTCATAATATGCCACATCGTCCAGGGTGTCCTCCATCTCAATTGCTGCTGCACTAACCAATGAGCATCCTATCAGTAGTAAGCTACAGAGTAGTGTTGAAGTGATCGTTTTTTGTTTCAAATGCCATCACCAAAGTTGGACCAATCAACTAATATTCTACTTAGATACTTGATATTCAATCAAAGGAATTTGAATAAGGAAATGATAAACGAAATAAAGGTCTCATTCTTCTGTCGTGATTTTGTGCTCTTAAATCGTTTCTTCTCTGGGTTTTATGGCTAGATAACGCTTTTTGTCCTAGTATAGAAAACTATACATTCTGAAGTTTGGGGATCTGGATCCTTGTGAAGGGGTGTTGGCTAGTCAAGCGAGAAGCAGGGGATGGGAGTGGGGAGGAAGAGATTAATGCTGTGTTATACCAAAACTTTTTTCATCCACCTGTTTCTGTTTAAACTCGGGACTTGGTTTAAATTTGTATTTCAAACTTAGTTTTCTGAAGAGGTTTACGGGGAATTATGGTTATCCGTATTTTTTTTCTTGAAGGATAGGCGGTCTATATAGTTATTTTGGGCGGAAGGGACCGTTTTCACCCTGATCCGTCTATGGCGCTCACGGAGGCCATCGATGCCCGGCAGGCGGTACACGCCCCCAACGAGGAGGACATCCTGTTCATCGGTTACCGGGATGCGGGAAGGCCCGAAGACCGGAAGGTGATGCCCCTGGCCATAGTTTTCGTTGACGAGGAGGAGTGGACCTGGGATCGCTTCCTAAGTTGGCACTCCCGGGGAATCGTTGCCGGCTGGTTCGGGTGTATGGATCAACGGGTTGAGCCCTGGCCACCAGAGAAGTCCGCGGTCGAGGTGCTGGAGGTCCTGTTGAGTGTAGCGCGAGGGGATGACCCAAGGCGCAGGCCAGGAGACGGCGTGGTTTGGGGGGTTAAGGGCATCGAGGCCTACGCCGATGACGTGGCCGACCTCTCCAAATCCGGCGCCGACGAGGACCAGGGTGGCTTCTTCCAGAGCGGCTGGCGGGGATGCCACAACATCATCCCCCAGATGTCCGGTCGACCTGCAGCCGCCACATACCTGAAGCGTGTAGCAGGATACTTCGACGACCAAGCCAGGGACAGGATAATTGCCGCCGCCGAGAGATACGATTCTGCAACCGACGCCTGGCAAAGATACGATACCCAGCTTGGCAGGTCCCAGAGGGAGATGGCTCACGATCAAGCCTGGCAGGACGGGTAGCACCGCACGGCAGGGGCAAATGCAGTTCGGGAGGCCGCGGCCCGGGAACGCGAGGCCATCGAGGAACTGGAAGGTGCATTGGTCGCCCTTGGAAGGAACCCGTAAATGGGAGATTCTACATATTCGTATAGCATTGGCATGAACCATTTACGCTCAAGGGTCTTCACATATCTAATCGAATCCTATTCTTTGTCCTCTGGCTCATTCCACCATATCATGTGAGATCAGTGGGCGATTCGAAGGAAAATTGAGAAGCAATCAAGTCTCGTCATCTCATATAACTTTATTACGTAAAATATTTTATTTTATAATCATATTTTATCTATTATTTTACATGCCTCATTATGAAAAGGCGGCAAACACGGGAATGATAATCGAGGCTTGGGCATTGAAGTCCAAATTTCGCGTAGTTGGACCGATGCATAACTTACTTATGAGTAAGTGTATGAGCAATTCATAGTGCTCCTATGGTGAAATATACAACCATTAAGATACGCCCAAAAACCCGGGAAAGCCTTGCTCGACTGAAAGGTAACCACAGGCAGACATACGAAGAAATTATCAACAAGCTCCTGAAAATCGTTCCCGAAGGAGACGATGAGGGGGGATACACCGATGATTTCCGAGCTGCGCTCCTTGACTCCCTGGTTGATTTCAGGAAGGGACGTTCCCTAACTAATGATGAGCTAAAGAAACGCCTAGATTTCTTGTAAGACATACGGACGAGACCAGGACGCACCCAGTGTCTTTGACTCTCATTTTTAGCAAGTCCATAGATCCGGAGCATGATCAGGACTGGAAGCCCATTACTCATCGCTGGAACTCAGGCGCGATACTCCGGCCTCCCTGTACAGCCTCCTCCTGACCATAAGCGACCACAGCACATAGCTGGAGACCATCAGGGTCCCCAGCAGCGCACACCACTCCGTCACGTAGACCCAGAAAAGGGCCTCGTCCTTGGCCCTCGTCGCCTCCTCCCTGATCCGGATGTGCTCCGCCCTAGCCCGGTCCATGGCTTCCAGCGCCTCCTCGAAATCCCCGTCAAGATAGGCAGCCTCGGCCTCGGCCCTGATACCGTTCACCGACTCCAGCTCGTCCCTCAGCTTCCGCGGATTCCCCCCAAATTTCTCCACCCAGTCCAGCATGGAACCCACAAGCGAACCCATGGTGTCGAACTCAATGAACTCATTCATCACCTGCATGAAGATATAGGGGTCCCTGGGCAGGACCTTGTCAGCAACACGGTATACCAGATACATCATGGCCTGGGGAAATACATCCCACGTACGTTCCCAGAGGTCGGGGCCGTCGGGGAACTCGGCCGCAAAGTTCAGTACCGCCCCCTTCCCAACCTCCCAGAAGGTCATCAATGGGTGGGTCCGGGGATCATTATCCAATACCGCCCACTGGTGGCTGCCCTCCCTCGGTATATGGTTGCTAACCTGCAGCAATGGAGGCGATTTCTCCCATGGTAATGCCTTCATAAGCGACTCGTTTCGATCGGTTACCCTGACCCAGTACACACCGTGGAGCAACGTCTTCCTACGGTCCACCGTCACCGGCAGGAGGGGACCCAGGGTTGTGCCCACCCAGTCGATATTTAGGTCCTCGTAAACCACCACGCCCAGCATTAACAGACCCATTCCCCCGGACTCGATAGAGTCCGACATCCAGTGAATCCACCTCGGCTTGAAGAACCGGTTGTTCGCAGCGCTCAGCATCAACATGTCGTAACTGGCGAGCAAGCTCTCCTGGGTCCTGGGCATGTAGACCCTCATGTTCCTAACGGCCTCATCCTCTCCGCCTGACAGGCTAACTATTCCGGTGGGAACGAAAGTGAGCTCGATTGCCGGGTCGTAGGTGATGACGAAATAGCTATTGTACCTCGATCCCCTCAAGCCAGTATTAACATCTCCGATGCAGAGAACCCTTACCCTGCCCTGGGGCCCAACCCTCTGGGCCACCCCCGGCGGAAAACTCCCCATTAACAGAAACCCGCACAACAGGGCAATCCCGGTTCCAGCCCACCGCGCACCAAGCATGAATGAAGTCCCCTCAGCCAAACTCCAATCATTACGCTCTGGCTCTTCCCATTTATCTTTTGCGCCCTGTTCTCGAATACGGTCAGATCAATATCTGATCTATAGACCGACTAGTTGTCGAAGGTCGCCGGCGGTATGCCCTGGAGGACGAGTGGGAGTTCAGCAGGTAGAGATGCAGTGACGACATCAGGATGCAGAGCGAGGCAGGCAGTGGGGTCAGGTGCTTCGGGTTCTATACTCAGAACTTGAGGAACCAACCCAGATTCATATGCACATCTCCCGAGTCCGAGCAGCCTTCGTGGGGCTGAGGGCGATCTCGATTGTGGATGGCAGGAGCACGCTCAATCGGGTGGTGAAGGGAATTGACATCAGGGATTGGCACCCCGTGGAAGAGAGGAGCACCAACTCAGGGTCGGTCACTCTTCATTCTTGATAAATCCATAGATTGGGACCACGATCAGGCATGCGCCCACAGTATATAGCTCGAGACCATCAGGGCTCCCAGCGTGAACTTCTGCCCAATAGTTTTCCATCTCACGGTTGATCTCGTGTATATTCATGCACGCGAAGATGTCCGGGATTTGCCTATAAGTAAAAATATAAGAAAGCAAAAATGAGTTCGTCCCGATGCGCGCAAAAACCCAAAAATCTCTTCTTTTCCTAACCTTGATGCTTCTCTCCACCATCAATGTTAGTTCGGTAAGCGACCCCTCACGTGGAGACCCCTTGATAATCGACGTACTTATGATCGACAGGACACTGGGCCAGGGGGGAATGTTCTATAAAAGGCTGCAATCCGACCCCAGCATCTCTGTACTGGCGGTGCCCCAACTGGGGCATTACTCCATATTCTTTCTAAACAAGAACCCGGACGCCATCAACAGGGCAATGCGGATTTACATGCCCAGGAACTACAGGGAGTTGGTGGAAAACAGGGACATGATACTTCTCAGGGAAGCCTCATGCGGGAGCGTAGAGATACCGCAAATTATCTTCAAGCACGACTGGATGACGTGGTTCGTGAAGGCTGTCCGGGAAGAGGGCATTTCATTCTCCATGTGGGGCGGAGACGCCTCCTGGGGAGGGAATGGAGAGGGCGACTACAAGTCATGGGGGGGAGACAATCCTGGATTCCATATTGCCCTTCAAATCCCTGGGTGGATACAACCCACCTGCGAAGGCAGAATTTCAGAAGCCGCATTTCATGGATCCGGAACACCCGCTGACCCGACTTCCCTGGAAGAACTCCGGCCCAGTCGAACTTCTCAACAGAGTTGAGCCCAAGGATGGAGCCCAGTTAGTGGCAACCGCCGTGGGACGAGGGCGAATAATTGTCCAGGGCGCGGGGCCCAACAAGGAGGTCGTACGCTCTCCCGACAAGAATTTCCCTTGGATAGCATGGTGGGAACAGGGAGAGGGCAGGGTGCTGGGGGAAGCCCAGGTTTTTAGCAGCTGCGGGACCACGAACAGGATGCTCAACGACTGGAGATGGTACAACGACTTCGTGACCTACCTGATTTACTTCGGCGTAGGCAAGGAACTCCCGGATGACATAATAAGAGCCCACCGTCTCAGGGTCGAGATCAACACCTACCAGGACAAGGCTTCATTATACATCTCGCTTCTCGATTTCGTTGAGGAGTTCGGTGCTTCAACCCAAGAACTCTACCAGGAATTCGACCAGATAAACCGGATGGAAAAGGAGGCCGAGGAAAAATACCGTCAAAACGAATATGACGAGGCCGCGGAGATATTCGAGGAGATCAACGCCGCCTGGAGGTTGCTGGACTCCAGGACCATGGAGACCAAGAAAAGGGCCCTTTTTTGGGTTCATATGATTGAGTGGTTCGCGGTTTCGGGGACGGTCATGGTTACTGGAGTTTTCCTGTGGGCTCTGATAATAAGGAAAAAGCTATACAAGGATGTCAAAACAACCCGACCCCGACACCTCTAGTCGCCTCCCGCTACCTTCTTTCCGGTCTTCTGTAATGAATCCCAAATGACCTATGATTTAAGCAGGGTCAATTGAAACATACCATGGTAAAGTGTTCTCATCTCGACTAGGCCATACCGTCCTTGCTCGCCTTCACTGCACCCCTCGATTGTTTCCCTTCCTCCACTTTTAACTCGCTGGCTCGGCTATCTGGGTCAACATCTCTACACCAGTTGGCGAATTCCTTACCCATACTGGCAACGCGTTCAGGGTACTTACTGGAAAGGTCCCGGGTCTCCCCGAGGTCATCATCCAAATTAAACAACCCCTTCCCGTTCCGATGAACCACCAGCTTCCAGGGTCCCTCCCGAACCGCGAACTGCTCGCCCTGGCGCCAGAAGATAAAACGCTTGGGGAGCTTGCCCTCCCCTTCAAGCAGGGGGAGAAAAGAGCTTCCATCCAGATATCCATTGCCGGGTCCCGATAGCGAGGCGATATCAAGAATGGTCGGTAAAAGATCGAACAGCATTACCGTCTCATCGGTCGTCCGTCCCTCCCCGACCCGTCCCGGCCAGCTGGCAACTGCAGGAACCCTGTGTCCTCCCTCCAGCATCGAGCCCTTGGCCCCGTTCAGAGGGCGGTTATCACATATCAGCTCGTGACCCCCATTATCGGAGGCGAAAAAGAAGAAGGTGTCATCTCTTAGCCCCAGCTCCCCAAGGCGAGTCATAATCCTTCCCACGCTGGCGTCCATGGACTCCACCATCTCCCGGTAGGCCTTCTTCTTGTCCGGCGCGCTGCCATATTTCCTGTCCTTGCTGTCGTTATTCACACCTTTCTCAAAGTCGGGCGGGTCGCCCGGTCCCTGCCAGGGGAAATGAACCATCCAGTCGGCAACGTAAAGCAGAAACGGTTCCCTGCGATGATCATCTATGAAGTCCATGGCGTAATCGGCGATTAGCTCCGTGGAATACCCATCCTCGTCCTCCACCAAGGTCTCGTTGTGATACCATGACCCTTCTCCCCAGCGGTCGAAACGGGAATGATGGTCCATACCTCCGTTGTTTCCCCGGTAGATATCGAAGCCCATCTTCCGCGGGCTTTGGATAGGTATGTAGCCGGTGTGATATTTACCGAACATGCCAGTAGCGTATCCTGCCCGCCTGAATAGGTGGGCAAAGGTCAGTTCATCGGGCGGCATACCCAGAGACCTGGATTTATCCCGATCATGGCTCAGGCAAAACTCCACCCCCGAACGTTGTTGGTATCGGCCGGTTAAGAGCCCGGCCCGCGTCGGGCTGCACATGCATCCGTTGGAGTGACAGTCCGTGAACCGCACGCCGCTATCGGCCAGGGCATCGATGTTGGGCGTTCTATGGGATTTGCTTCCATAGCAGGAAAGGTCGTCATACCCAAGGTCATCTGCAAGGAAAATGACGATATTGGGCTTCATCGCAGTTTATCTCCTCTCCTAGATATATGTCCCAGATGCATCTCATCACACCTGAGCAATCTAGAGATATCAACATGCAGGTAGGGTTGGACATAACAATTTTTGCTATTAGCAAATGGAATCCCGCTTCTACCGAGCTTTTCCAGTGGGCTAGGTGTAAATGCAAGGACAGATGATGGCTGCATGGTCTAGAGGTCGTCGTCCGAGAATTCAACTCGTGTTGCCTGCACCTTCTTGTACAATTTTCTTCTAACCATCAGGCCCCACAAGACCGATGCACAAATGAGCAAGGTCGCGGTGATCACCAGCCACTCGGTTAGGTAGAGCCAGAAAAGGGCGGTTTGTTTCGCCTCTACCGCCAAGGCGTCTGCTTCCTCGAGCAGGGATAGAACGTGTTCCGCTTCCTTCATGCTTTTCTCAAGTTCCAGATCCACGAAGGATGCCTTCGCCTCTGCCAGGCTCTCCTCGGCCTCCGCGAGCTTCTCGTCAACCTTGCTCATGCTGGCTCCGAATCGGGAGACGAACTCCATAGTCCCGATTATCATCTGCATGTGATAACCAATCTCCCCGAATTTCTCCCTGGTGGTGTGGAGGAGCTGTGAGTCCGAGGGTGGAATAAGCCCCGCCGTAAAGTAAGCCATGTTGGACACGAAATCGGGGTAATACTTCCAGTGGATGAAGCTCACGCCGGCAGAGGTGGTGCCCCCCGCCAGGGTTCCCCTGAAACCAGTGGGGGAGGCGAAGAACCTCCCCTCTCCAACGTCCCACCAGCTCCAGCCAGGGTCGGTTCTCCCCCCACCAACCGGGCTCAGATCGGATAGTTTAACCGCACCCTGCTTGAGCTCCACCACATTGTACATGCCGAAAACGTCGTGGTCCTCGAACTCCTCCCAGGGGACGCTCTTGATAAAATCATCCTCAAATCGTGTAACCGTGTTCACCGAGAACTCTACCCGACCTGGGGTACATTCTACGGGCATAACTTCTTGCAGGGGAGTCAAACCCCAGTCCATATAATTTGCCCAACCCCCGAAGGATCCCGATCCGCCACCCATGAAGAACCCGACGCCGTCCTCCAGAAGACTGTCTCTCATCCAGACCAGAGTGTTTGGAGAGAAATGCTCGTAGGTCGCGTCATCAAACCCAACCACATCATAGTCGGAGTACTCGGACCGGGTCCTGGGCATATACAGCCTCAGCGCGCGCTTGACGATGGTCGATTCAAGCCACGCCATTCCGGAGATCGGCGTGGTCGAAAGAAGGGGATCGTTCCGGTAAATGGTGTACGGGCAGTAGGTATTGAATGGCGCACCGATGTAAAGAACCCGGATCAGCCCGGTGTTAGGGTCCCTCTTTACCTCCCTTGCCACGGTGAGCCCGGGGAGCATGATCAGGAAGGCGAAAAGCGAAAACATCAGCCGCCTATTCCTCGACAAGGAAGACATGGGGCTCGGGCCGCTCCTTAACCCCATAAAAAACTTTCCCGCTTCCAGTGATCTAGCTGTACTTCGAACCCCTCAGGCCCGAATTCACATCTCCAATGCAGAGAATCCTACCTGCCCTGGGGGCCGACCTTTTGGCCACGACGGGTTGAAAACCCCATATTAGGAGGAAACCCGCATAACAGGGCAATTCCGCTTCCAGGCTCCTCGGGCCCCAACCATCCTTTACTTCTATTGGCGCGGATAATGATGGACTATAACTAGAAAATCAGCTGTCCCGAAGTCGGTGTAAACCCTTAAAGGGGATTGCCAAACAAACCTCCAGGAGATCCTCTGCCCTGAAACAAACTGATCCTTCCCCAGCCTTCCGGCCCTTGAGACGCTCCCTTGTATTCAAGGGCGTCGAGCGAGAGTATTTCCTGGCCCTGCCCAGGAATTTCGATCCGGACGAAATGCACTGGCCCCTGGTCTTCGTCCACGGCGGCGGTGGCAACGCCCGAAGAAACCGAAAGGGCATCCTAATCCACCGTTTCATGAACGAGCTTGACCTGCCAGCCATTTTGATCCTGCCCAGATTTATCACCGAGGACAAGCAGGTAAGCCGTTTTCCATCGCTCGGAGAGGGAGCCTTCCTGAAGGAGGCACTCAAGGATGTTTGGGCTGAATTCAGCTTCCACCGAAAGGTCCTGCTGGGCGGGTACTCCATGGGTGGGCAGTTCTCCCACCGGTTCGCACTTTTCAACCCCGGCCTGGTCCGGGCCTGCGCCTCCCTTGCCGCCGGAACCTGGTCGACCCCGGACGGAAGGTTGTTGACCGAGAGTTACGGCGAGGTCCGGGACCCGGAGACCTTCCTCTCCTGCAGGGCGAATGCGGGGAAGGTCCCCGAACGACTTCATGACTTATTCGACGGGCGAACGGCCGAGGTGGCCGGTCTTACCGCCGAGAAGGAAGCGGAGAAAATCCCTTTTCTGGTCATGTGCGGCAGGCTCGACCCGCGCTTCGACATCGCCAGGAAATTCGCCTCCAGCCTCAGGGAATTCGGGTTCGAGGTGGAGACGGAATGGCCAAGAACACCACACTCATCAAGCTGGGAAAAATACCGTGATGAATACCAGAGATATCCCCGGCATGTTATAGAGTTCCTCAGGAGATGCATCGCGGATGGTGAATAGACGGGGGAGTTGCAGGGGGAGGAGTGATACCTTGGACCCATTTACTGTGGGTTCCATCTCCTCTGAACCATGTCCCTGAAATTACCTATGCGGTGGAAGGTGAGGAAATTGGCATCGTGCCTGTTGGCGGCCCCGCCAAGCCCGTCACCGTAGGCGGTGCGGGACAGGGCAAGTATATCCCGGCCCTCGAACACCCAGTCCGGGTACTGGAAGGCGTGTGTCTCGTACTCAGGATGGTAGGCGATGGCCTCATGAACCACCCATTTCCGGAGATCCTCGCTGCTGGAGACGGCGAGGCAGTTCCGGAACTTGCCGGCCTTCCCGGGTTCCAGATGACCGAGGTCACTCGGGTGGATGGGGTTCACGACCGACCAGTATCTCCCCGTCTCCGGGTCAAACCGGATGGTGAACTTCTTGCTCGTCCCCCCCGGGAACTCCAGGTAACCGCTGCTTGGGTCGAAACTCAGGTTCCTTCCGTCACCGGTGACCTCGATAATCGCTGCCGTGCTGTGCCCCCGGTGCAGGGCTATCCTGGTAACTATGCACATCCCGCCATCGGGCCTTACCACCGCGTTGCCCTCCCGCCAGGACCTCATTCTCTCGTCCTGGCAAGGGGCACACTCCAGCTTCTCGGAGAAGGTCCAGCTGGAGGACCTCAACAAATCGGCATCCGCAGGCACTGACATCATGAACGGGCGCTGCCCCTCCGTATTCCTGTCCTCCATGGCCCGCCACAGACGGCCTTCATGCAGCACCACGGGGACGGGGGCACAGTGGTACTTCCCCCGGGCCAGAACCCCGCTATCCTCGTCCAGTGGAACCGTCCACTCCCTTCCTCCGTCTGTGGAACGCCGGATCACGACATCCCCATTCTTCCCGCTAGTTCCAATGATGTACAGCCCGCCACGGTGGGTGAAGAGCGTGGACCAGAACTGTCCCTCGGGGGAGGCCAACTTCTTCCATGTCCGGCCGCTGTCCGTTGACCCGAATACCACCGAGGAATTGTACCTGCCGCGGTCTCCTCCGGGGCCAAAGTAATCGTTGGAGGCCACGTAGCCACCCTCTGGAAGTACGGCGATGCTCGGGGAGCCAATGTACCTCTCGGTTCTGGCCGGTGAATGGTTGATGACCACGCCAGGCACCTTTGAAAAATCCGGGTTTTCGTCGCTCATGAGGGGGACTTAGGAAATTAGGAAAGTAAAAACCTTTTCAACATTCCTAAGAAAAAACAAACATTCCGGTCAGGATGTTCCTTGAGGGTTCGGTTCTAGATTCAATATGATTGGGGTCTATTCCGCCTTTAACCGCAGGCGTGAGACTCCAGCCTCCCTGTACAGCCTCCTCCTGACCATCAGCGACCACAGCACATAACTCGAGACCATCAGGGTCCCCATTAGCGCACACCACTCCGTCACGTAGACCCAGAAAAGGGCCTCGTCCTTGGCCCTCGTCGCCTCCTCCCTGATCCGGATGTGCTCCGCCCTAGCCCGGTCCAAGATGGTCAGAGCCTCCTCAAATGACCCGCCAAGGTAGGCATCCTCGGCCGCTTCCCTGATACCGTTCACCGCCTCCAGCTCGTCCCGAAGCTTCTTGGGATTCCCTCCAAATTTCTCCACCCAGTCCAGCATGGACCCCGCCACCGATCTCATCTGGTTGTACTCTATGAACTCAATCATCACCCGCTTGAAGAGGTATGGATCCTTGGGCAGGGTCTTTCCCACCACCCTGTAGACCAGGTACATCATGGCCTGCGGGAAAAGGTCCCAGTTATTGGCCCAGGCCCTGGTCCCCGCCGGAAACGCGGTGGCGAAGCTCAAAGTGGTCCCCTCCCCAATATTCCAGAAAGTCATCAATGGAAAGATCTGGTCCCCTCCCACCAATCCAGCCCACTCCCGGCTGCCCTCCCTGGGGATTTGGTTATTCAGGTTAGCAAGGGGAGGGGACTTTTCCCAGGGCAGTGCCTGCATCAGTTCCTCGTCACTATCCAGTATCCTTACGTAAAATAGACCATTGAGGAACCTATTCACGGGGTCCACGGTGACCGGCAGGACACGGCCCAGCGCGGTGCTCACCCAATCGAAGTCACCCGCCCCTCTGTAAACGACGGATCCCAGGGTCAATAATCCCATGCCGTCCACCTCGACACCATCGGCCATCCAGCTGATCCATTCCGGCTTGAAAACCTTGTTATCACAGTCGCTCAGTATTATCGATTCGTAATTTTGGACCAGGTCATCCCGGGTGCGTGGCATGTAAACCCTCAAGTGTCGCACTGCTTCGTCAAAACCACCCTTGATCATGTCCGACCTGGCGAGGACGAAGGTAACGTCGATCGCCGGGTCCTCCTGGATTATGGAATAGCTGTTGTACCTGCCCACGTGGCCAACATCCCCCATGCAAAGCACACTTACCTTACCCCCGGCTCCCACCCTTTGGGAAGGACATGGATGGAGCCCGAGGAGCAGCAATATCCCCACTGCCATTGCCCACCTCCACACGGGGACTCCAGTTAGAGAAGCCACCAAGCCCCTCGAACACCGGAAAATCTCTCTCATAACCATCATTAAAGGAACCACTCCTCGATGACCGGGACGGAATAATCAGCCCACTAATATTTCTAGTGCCACCCGGTATCAAGAATCGCTTCACCTGATCATAACGGGAACGGCAGAAACATCTAATTCCCGCAGAGACAGAACTCACCTCAGAATCTCTATCGCTTCCTGGTAATCCCCACCTCGCGATAGAGTTGCCTCCTGCCCCTCACCCTCCATAACACGACACCGGTTAGGGTCAGTAGGACGAAGATACCCCGGGACTTTTCCCTTTCTCTCGGTTTGAGCTTTTCATTGAATAGGATTGTCCGAATCTCCCGATATCCTACGTCCCGTTGCTCTTTTGGAAAGTCATTTATGATCCAGTAATTTTGGATGGACGGGAAGCCATTCAATGCGTGGAATTATTCCCGCCATATTGCTCACCGCTTTCCTGCTTCCCTTTAGCGTTGCCGCTTCCTATGAGGACATGGAGCAGCTGGACCAGGCAGCGACCTTCAGCTTCGCCATAATGAGCGACAACAAGGGCGATTCGCCCTATAGCAGCGAGGAGTTCGCCAACATGGTTGACTCCATCAACCGAAGCAGCGACGCCTTCGTGATCGGTCTGGGCGACCACGTGAAAAGGGGATGGTCCAACGACTTTCTCCAGTTCCTCGATGACGACGAGTGGTGGCACAGGTGGTTCTACCCCAACGTGGCCGATGGCGAAAACGAATATTACGGCCAGGGGCAGGGCGACTGGGGGGCCGGGGCACCCATCCTTGACGAGGTCGATATGGACACCAGACCAGGTGTTGAAATCAGGGATAACGGAGCTGAATACTACGCCAGGATCGAGGTAAAGGGCTACACGATCCATCTCATCCAGCTAACATTCTCCGACACGCCATCCGACCCCGACACGGCATTTACCGAGTCCAGCAGGAACTACCTCATCGAGACCCTAAATGGTATAGACAAGGGCCAGAAGGACATGGTGATAGTGGGGGCCCATTCCATAGGGGGTAGCTGGTTGGAGGTCCTATCTGAGGAAAGAATCGAGGCGGTCATGGACAAGACCGATCTCCTACTCTCCGCAACCACCCATTACTTCACCAGAATCATCCCCCGCGGCTACTCATACAGTGGTGCTCTCTGCATAAACACCGGATCGATAACCTATCCCTCGGGAGGCAGCGAACCGGGATATGTCCAGGTCCACGTCCTGGAAGACCCTCTCCGTCTGGTGACCCACTACCACGATGCCCGCCAGGAGGAGAGGGTGATCAGATGCGGCAGATATTCATTTGTAAAGGAGATAGATGGCATAATACTGGAGGACATCTGCTCCTACGACCCGGACATACCGGCCTGTTGGCCCGAGGACCCCGCCACTTCCCCTCCAGAGGTCGTGCAGGGAGAGATATTCACGGTCACCTGCAGGGCGAAATACCGATCCGTCCCCGTCAAACCAAACGTAACCCTCGACCTTTACAAGGTAGAGGGAGACAAGCTGCCCATGTACGATGACGGGTCCCCGGGAGATGGCATTGCCGGGGATGGTGTTTACTCCCTGACCACCCGGATGCCATCAGATGCCCGGCTCGGAGAGCACCACCTGGACCTGATCATGGAGTACGGGGAGGAGAACACCGACACCGAGGTGGAAGTAACCGTGCTCCCGGCAGGAGACTACCTAATATTTTCTGATCGGATGCGCCCGGGCTGGATTAAGGAGGAGATGGGAGGCGCCAATCTCACACTGTCGGCGGATGACCCGAACAAGGGATCGGTCTGCCAACACCTATCACTGGACAGGGGCGGTGGTGCCCGCTACAGCTATATAGTCGAGGAGGGATTTCCGACATCCGGCTTCGATACACTCGAATTCTTGATAAGACCAGTTGAAATGACCCCCGAAAGCATCTTCATTCAATTATCGTCAGAAGGTGCTCCAGGCACTGTAACCCTTAGCGATCTTGGACTGGACTTTCCCGAGGGATCATGGACCCCGGTGAGAGTGCCTCTGGAATCCTTGGGGATGAACGGCACGTATCTTTCATCCATCAGAATCTCCTCAACCGTCCCCACCGACTTATACCTAGATGATCTCAAAATGTCAGTGGAAATGGATCAAAAAATCCTGTACCTACTAATCATTTGGCTAGGATTTTGTTGCTTTGAGAGAGCAGAACCTGCCAAAACGGCGACCAGCTAGAAAACGCACCCGGCACATTCCTTTTTTCATTCTTCACGCGAAATAACTCATATATATGATCTAGTTCGCCAACGGTCTTTTTCGAGCACCTCAGCGAATGAAACCGCATTGGAGAGGTATGACCCTATCAGCCAGAGGCCACTTTGTCGCAACAGGCATCCTAGCATTATGGTTTCAAGTCGAAATGGAATACTGATGCATTATCGATGAATGTTTTGGAAAACAATATTCCCGATAGAGTTCACATAATCAGCCATTAGCAAAAAGAGTTTTACGCCGAATACCTTTCCTCTGATATTGCCGAGGATGAGCCTCATTGCAACCAAACCTACTCCTGATCATGGTGGACTCCCTGCGCCCTGACTTCCTGGGCCAGACAAAGAATTCTCGCAAGGTAACCCCCTGCATCGATTCGCTTGCCCAAGCCGGTGTCTTCATGGAGAACGCCTTCTGTCCCATGCCCTCTAGTGCTCCATCCAGGGCAACCATATTCACCGGCAGATTCCCCCATTCCCACGGCGTTAAGGTGAACGACCTGCCCCTGCCGGCCCGGGAAACCACCCTAGCCCAGATACTGGACGAGGCAGGATACACCACGGCTGCGGCGCCAAAGCTAGATGAGGGTTTCGAGAAGGGATTCCAGCATACGGACATATTTGACGCCTACCGGAACAACCGAGAGGCCGGACACCACCAGGAGGAGAGCACCCTCATAACCGACGCCGCCATAGAATGGATACAGGGCGGCGGAGAGCCCTGGTTCCTGTGGTTGGACTACGAATCAATACACGAGCCCTGGCGACCGCCCGAACGCTTCCGGTCACTGTTCGATGAATCCTACCAGGGAGACGACCTTGACAGCCCCAAGATGTACCAGCCCGGCCTATCCCATAAAGACCTGCTCCATATCCGCTCCCTGTACCGGGCAGAGGTAGCAATGATGGACGAGAACATCGGGCGGTTGTTGAAAACGCTGGAGAGAGCCGATCTGAGAAAATCAACCATTGTGATCCTGCTCAGCGACCACGGGGTCTTCCTGGGCGAACACCAGTTCTTCAAGAAGCCCCCCTTCCTCTACGATCCACTCATTAAATCCACCCTGATATTCTCCTGGCCCGGGGAACTGGCATCCGGTCTGCGTGTGGACTCCCTGGCCCAAATGGTGGACGTATTACCCACCATACTCAGTATCCTCGACCTCCCGGCACCCGAGGAATGCCAGGGGCGCATCCTAGGTCCCATTTTAGATGATGGATGTGAGACTAACCACGAGATCTTCGTTGAGTTCTGCGAATACAAAGGAACCGCCGTCAAGGCCGTCCGTAACCGGAGATGGAAGCTAATCCATCATCGGTCAGTGGGAGACATACCCTGGGCAGGGGATTACTCCCCCGGAGAGGTTTTCGAGAAGGCAGGTCTGGAAAGAGATATGCTATTCGATCTCTCCAGGGATCCTCACGAGGAAATCAACGTTCTCAGTGAAAATCCCCATATCGGCGAAAAGATGCGAACCTCCCTATTGGACTGGATGATCGATAACGAAGGCTAAACCCGTCCAAATTTATCCGCCGCCCCAAAGCCATCACGGTCAAAACAAGGGTGTTCCACATTTAAGTACCGGTGCCCAGCATTTAATGGCAGTTCCCCCGTAAGGGTGTTCTTTCATGAAGGAAAACAAGACCTGTTTTGCGTTGCTCTTCGGTAACCGCGGCTTCTTCCCCGGGTCCCTCATAGCGGAGGCCAGGGACGAGATCTCGAGCATGCTCCGGGAGTGGGGCCACGAGGTGACCATGCTACCCGAGGATGCCACCCGGTTCGGCGCCGTGGAGACCCCCGAGGAGGGAGATGTCTTCGCCGATCTCTACCAGGAAAACGAGGACCGGTGCGGGGGCATCATCATCAGCCTACCAAACTTCGGGGACGAGACCGGCACCCTATCCGCGGTCAAGGACGCCGATATACCCCTTCTGATCCATGCCTACCCCGACGATCTGGACAAGATGGCCCCCGACCTCAGGCGGGACGCGTTCTGCGGCAAGCTCTCCATCATGGACGTTCTACGCCAGAACGGGGTCCGTTTCACCGCCCTCAAGCCCCATGTGGTCAGCCCCCAGGACGAAAGATTCAAGGAGAACATCGATCACTTCGACAGGGTTTGCAGGGTCACTAGTGGGATGAAGGACCTGGTAATCGGGGCCGTCGGCGCCCGGACCACCCCCTTCAAAACGGTCAGGGTGGACGAAATCGCCCTCCAGAAGCGGGGGATCACCGTCGAGACCTATGACCTCTCCCGGATAATTGA
>CAZUNO010000038.1:16501-18259 GCA_964621445.1 Hadarchaeota archaeon (SeqCode)
GCGGCCTGCGAGGTGGACATCGGGAGCGCGGTAACCATGCGGGCCCTGGGCCTGGCCTCGGGCCGACCCGCAACCTGCCTTGACTGGAACAATAATTACGGGGACCAGGACAACAAATGCATCCTGTTCCACTGCGGCTGCGTCCCCAAGAGCCTGATGAGGGAGAAGGGGAGGATAACAGACCACGCAATACTGTCCAACTCGGTGGGCGAGGGTTCAAGCTACGGGTGCAACGTGGGCAGGATCAGGCCCATGGATTTCACATTCGGGAACATGGCAACCGATGCCGGCGAGGTTAAGTTCTACCTCGGCGAGGGCACGATAACCGAGGACCCCATACCGGACGACTATTTTGGCTGCGCCGGCGTTGCCGAGATCCCGGGTCTCCAGGACGTGTTGTTACACATCGGCAGGGATGGTCACCGCCACCACGTGGCCATTACCCCGGGTCGGGTGATGGAGCCCCTGAGGGAGGCCCTGACCCGCTACCTGGATGCAGAGGTTGTCGTCCCCCAGGAAGGTGCTTGAAGGCGACGAGGTTCGATATTCGGTGAAGAAAGGACATTGCCATTCCATAATCTTTTTCGTGATTTTCCTATCCACCATATTCCTCGCGTTACTGCCCGTGCCTCCGGCGGTGGGGCTTGAGGATGGACGGATAGGCGTCCTCTACGTGGGCTGCATAGCCCGGTCACAACCCTTCTGGAACATGCGCAGGGATCCCATGTTCAAGGTCAACTTCGTGCAGGCCACCATGAGAGATTGGGGAGCCCGCTCCACCCAGTATGAGGCCAGCGGGGAGAGCCAGGTGCGGAGGCTGGTAAGGCTGTACATGCCCCGGACCTGTTCGCAACTCGTGGAGGGATTCGACGTCGTTGTGCTATCAAATGCCAATCAATTCGCAGTTGGCCCCAAGAACACCGAGATGCTTGCCCAGGGGGTCAGAGAAGAGGGCCTTGGCCTATTCATGTCGGGCGGCTGGGAGAGCTTCGGCGGTTCCGGCTACCCGCCCTGGGGATCCACCGCCGTAGGGAAACTACTGCCAACCATAGATGTTGAGAATGTCTGGGTGGAGCATCCTCGGAACAATCTGATCATGGAGCCCGTTGATGGGGATCACCAGCTGATAAGCAGCGTGCCCTGGGACGATAGCGCTGGATTCATGAGGGATTTCCACCATAATATGGTGAAGATGAAGCAGGGCGCGCACCTCCTGGCCAGGGTGAGAAGCACCTCCTTCGAGGACCACCCGGCCATGGTCACCTGGGAGTTGGACAATGGGGCGAGGACACTGGCCCTCACCGGTGAGATCTATCGCTTCTGCATCCAGGGCGTCTGGTGGGGCTACGACTACGGCAGCGGGTGGGATTACGGCTATGATTTCGGCTGCAACACCATGATCTACCTTGACGGAAGGCCAGTGCCCCAGGATATCGAGCTCGTCCACTCGGTGAGATCCAAGATGCTGAGCATGGGAACCAGGAAAGCGCTGCTACTCAGCCTTCTCGATTTCTGTGATTCCTTTGGAGCCAACACCGACAAGATGATGGAGAGAGTTGGTGAAGCCGAGGACATGATGGCAAACAGCACTCCCAAGTATCTGGACCTACGTTTTGTCGAGGTCCTCGAGGACTACCATGAGATCGAGAAAAGGTACGAGCAGATGGAAAGAGATGCTCTGAAGCTGAAGAACAGGACCCTGTTATGGATATACGTAATCGAATGGCTGGCCATTACCGCCACCGCCATGCTTTCAGG
>CAZUNO010000039.1:0-6882 GCA_964621445.1 Hadarchaeota archaeon (SeqCode)
CAGGTTTTGAACCTAATTGCTGAGTTATGCAGCATTACTCATCACCTTTCGATGTCTTTTCATTGGCCGGTGGATGCCGCTTACAGTATGGGAAAATGTAAGAAATCCTTGATTCAAGGGAGGGTGCGTTTGTTTTTTAATCCTTTACTATGATAGAGGTATCGATGTTCAGCACATGTTCAGGTAAATGTGCTGGGGGGACTAACTCGGGATCAGCCCCCCTCAGAGCGAAGGGCCCAGCCTGGAAGCGATGACAGTTCCTAAATTAAGAGGAGGTGAAAAAGATATGAGAAAACCAAAGATGACGATACTAGCAAGCGCTATCATGGTAACCATAGTTTCGATTGCTCTCGGAGCGGGAACCATGGCTTGGTTTAGCGACACCGAGACAGCCACCATGACTGTCAACAGCGGCACCGTGAATGTTAAGTTGTCAAAGGACAACGGTGGAAGTTGGCATAATGGACTAGATTTCAGTTTCCCGAATGACTTTGCACCCGGGGACACCTACACCATCGAGGTATGGATAAAGAACACAGGATCAGCTGGTTTGAAGAATCTCTTCGTAACCGGAGACAACTTGGGTGGAGCCAACCCGGGTCTGGCAGATGTGATCCACATCACTGATGTGGCTTACACGGACAGAGATTTTGATACCGGTAGCCAAATGTGGGTACACCCGGGTAGCGGAACATTCTATCAGACGGTCTTCGGAGACGATGCTGCACCGTTCACGGTCACGGAACTAGCGAACGGGCTCGACAACGAGGATAGGATGAATTTCTGCTGGGGGGATGGTGCAGACGTCCACGGCGATTATTTGCCGGCAAACGGTGGTAGAATCCAGAAGTTCTATATGGAGTTTACCTTCGATGAGGACGCAGGGAATAACTACCAAGGCCTAACGTGTAGCTTTGATCTATTGTTCAGGGGAACGGATGAACCAGGAACCTTTGTCTGGTATCCTTCTTAGACAGAAAAAGCTGGTATAGGTTACCATTACGATTTCTTTTTTTCTGATCGGGGAGAACCCCCCTGATGAGTCTCTGAAACGGGACGAAATCGGAGAAAAGAAGATGGTAAGGCCTATTTTCACAAAACTGCTGGTTTTGAGCATATTAGCACCAGCGGTAACCATTATCATTCTTCCTAGTGTGGTTTGGCTATGCCCATTCTTAATTGGGGCAGAAGAGTCACTCATTGTAACATCGGGAAGCATGGCTCCAGCCTTGAACTCTGGAGACCTCATCTTTATCGAAAGTTTGGACAAGACTCGCATAAGTCCCGGCGATGTGATTACTGTTGGTAAGGGCGAAATGATCTATACTCACCGAGTCATCGATATACGCATGTCTGGCAATCAAATGGAATACAGGACGAAAGGTGATGCAAATGAAGACCCAGACTCCTCTTGGATACAAGAATCACAAATCATGGGGAAAGTTTACTTTACTATACCGACGGCTAAGTTTTATACTGAAGTTGGTTTTGCTAGTCTCTTCTTCCTTCCTTGTGCATACTTGCTCATAGTTCATTTAAGCAAGTTCCTATCTTTCTCGCAGAAACGAGGCAGAAAAGCTTCGATGAGATGGGCCAAGCAGGATCACGCGTTGCTAGATACAGGGGGGGTGCTTGCCTTAATCCTCGTGTGTTCAAGCGGTGCTTGGATCATGGCACCTGTTTTGGGTACGGGATCATTTGGATATTTTCATGATGCAGAGCAAGCAGAAGGAGTTTTGCGTGCGGGAATTTGGGAAGTGGGAGCTACAGTGCAGATAGAAACAGACATCGATCCGGACACTTTGAACCTCGATAGTCATAGCAAGTGGGTCACGGCCTATATAGAAACCGAATATGATGAGGAAGACATCGTTAAGGAATCCCTGATGCTGGAGGAAATCCAGGCGTCATGGAGCGAAGTACAGGACGATGGATGTTTTATGGTCAAGTTTGATAAGGAGGCCCTATCGCAGTACCTAATCGAAGAGGGATACTGGAGTGGAGACTCTGTAAGCCTCACCGTGTGTGGAGAGTTCGAGGACGGAGTCGGTTTTGAGGGTCAAGACAGCATAACCATAGTTTTCTCCGAATAGGTTTAAGGACTGAATCTTTTCCCAGGTATCTAAGCCTGGATCCTATTATTAGGATGTTATGAAACCCGATGAGGGTAAATCTACAGATTATCGTAATAGGATATATGAGGGTATAGCGGATTTCTTGCGCGGGTTAGTTTGGTTATCATTCATGAAGTGATAAGTGAGGAAATATACCAGTTCGCAAAACGGTATCCTTTCAAGAATAATTTCGGTCTTAATGGGTTTCACATAATCAAAGTCACCATGGATGATAATTAGAAATCTGTTTGTAAGTTGACCTGAGATGAGGAGTGGTTCCTAATGGCTATAAATGCAAAGTGGCGTCCAGGATTCATTCTAGTGATAATGATCCTATTACCTCCGATATTATGCGAAGATGCAAAACAAGTGAGAGTGCTGGTTATGGGCGGCCAACAAATGACCAATATAGCACTGTCGTTTATGGTTCCTGAACCCTTGACGGATCCGACCCCGATCCCATTAAGGGAATTTGGCGGCTTGCCAGTAGAGGATCAGATGAAGTCAATAAGGATGTATTTTCCCCGGAAATACGAGGATCTGCTAAAATTCGGTTATATGATGATCTATGAGGCCGATATTCTATACCTCACTCCAAAACAGACTCTGTGGCTTTACCAATCCATAGAAAAGGATGGCCTTGGGGCAGTTAACGATCGGTCTGTCATGAGCATGGCGAGCTCCATTGCCGGTCCCTGGGCAGACTCCATCCTCTCGGATGCGTTTCCCAATGATGCGGATGCGGTCGTGGGGATGCAGGTCTGGTGCGGATACAATATACAGGTCCGTTATGTGATAAACAGAAATTCAAATGTTCCCCCAATTTACAGCCCTTACATAGGATTGCAGGGCACCGAGTTTTCCTGGTCGCCCGACGGTTCAAGAATTTGTGTCACCATCCCTAAGGAAGGGGCCGTAGTGACCACCTATCAGATTGGTGCTTTCGGGATCGGAGACCCAGGTTCTCTTCCGGATCCAAGATTTGAAAGCCCTGGATGGGTACCCCACTCCATGTATTGGAAGTACGGTAATGCCATCACCTGGACCCATTCGGAAAGAATCAGCGAGTACTGGCACACCGAGCTCAACCCGTATGGTCCGGATATGATTATGGCCGAGATCCTATTCAGCACCGGGCGAGAACTGCCCCAGGATGTAGCTCTCGTTCACCTTTTAAGGACCAAGTTCTGGGACTACAGATCCTCCTTCTCAATAACCATGTCCTTCTTGGAGTTTACAGACATGTTTGGCGCTGACACGACCTCCATCTCCTCGAGGATGAGCGATGCCAGCCAGAAGACCAAGGAGGCCACGAAGCTTTACCTTAAGCAGGATTACGAGCAATCGCTGTTATTCATGGAGGAGGCAATGGATGAGGTTGAGGCATTAAGGGTTGAAGCCCTGAAGCTCAAAGATCAGGCACTGGCCTGGGTTTATTTAATCGAGTGGATTGTAATAACCGGCGTTTCCCTGTTTGGGGGATTCATACTCTGGACGCTGATGGTGAAGCGACGGCTTTACAAGAAGGTCTCAGCTACCCACATGTAGTAAGCATCAGAAATCAGTCTCTAGATGAAGATGGGCATCAATTTGAAAATGGCCCAGGAAACTTGTGCAATTCCAGTTGTTGAAAAAAGAATTAGCGCAGTCATAAATTTGGGAGGAAGGAATCTAGCAGTTGGCGAAGGTGTTTCTGTACTGAAAGGAATAACGCATTCCTCAAACCGCTTTCCCTTAGCTGAAAGCATGAGGTATTTAAGATCCGGGATCGCCCCCCATTAGGGTCCTAGTGGGGGATGCTACAAATCAAGAAGCTAGGAATTGATCAAACGCGATGCCGCGGCGCGTCATCACCGACCGGACGATTACAGCTAGCACCTCGATGACGGAGATCCAGAAAAGGGCCTGCACTTGAGCTCGATGTCGTGCTCATTAAACGGTACAATTTCCTCATCGAGTGTCTGGATCCTTTCTCTGGAGGCGTGGTAATTCTTCTGGACGTGCATCTATCCGGCTTCATCAACATCTTCTGACCTGTGCTATTCTGTCCTCTACTGGTGCAGCATTGGCTCCGAATCTCTCCACGGAGTTCAAGGTATCTATGAACAATGTAGCTCTTGAAGTCGTTGACCAAAGCTGGTCCTCAGTCCATGGAGAAGTTGCGAGTCCCGGGAGATTGTATCACCCGCCAATCAAAGGCCTAGTTAGAAATAATCGAAAATCAAATCCGACTCAACCAGCTGAGGACCTTGCACAGTTCGCGGTTGAAATCCTCGATCGCCGAATTAGCACCAAACAGGTGAGTGCAAGGAGCGTTAGACCCAAAAAGCCACCCTCCTCGCCCACCTCAAGGGGATATTCCCCCTCGTCCTCGGGGACCAGGACTATGGACTGCAGGAAGTTGGTGTTGATGAGCCAGGTCTCCCCGCTCGGCCAGCGGGGGGAAACCGAGGTGTCGTAGTAGGGCCTTCCCTGCTCGATCTTTATACCCTGGGGTATGGAACCCGGTACCGCGCCCCTTGGATTGTCCGGGGAGGCCAGGTGGGAGGCGTAGCCGGGGGAGTTCCGGCTCCCTGTCCCCTCCAAAAAGCAGATGGCGTAGGGGTTGGCCCCCAGGTGGTTGTCTATGATCCCCAGCCCGTACTCCAGGTAGGACCTGTTCCCCGACAGCCTGTAGGCGAACAGCACGGCGGCCGCCTCGGGATCCATGAGGTGGAGGCGGAAGGTGGGAATCTCGAAGGGGTACAGATCCGAGCCCGGCCCCGCGTTAGAGGCAATCCTCCCGTCGGCATGGTCCACCAGGTAGTCCACGATCCGGTCACCGAACTCGGTTTCTGGGTTGAGAACCGTCGAGTAGTAGCCCAGGGCCACCGGTATGAAGGGCCCCCGGAACCTGGTGTACTTCATGGTCAACGTCAGGTTGCAGTACTCCTCGGCAAGGTCCAGGTAGCTCGTGTTCCCGGTCGCCCGGTAGAGCTGGGAGCAGGCCACCATCATGGCCGCCGCAGTCACCGACCTCCCCACGCCCTCGGACAGCCTGGGTTCAAAGAGTTCGAAACTGGTCAAGGCACCCTCGATATATCTCTCTGCATCCCCGGGATGGGTATCCTCCACTAGGGCGGCGGTCCCGGCCAGTCCGGCTGCCGCCAGCAGGCTGTCCCGGCTGTTCATCCAGCCCAGTATCTCCCTGTCATCAGGGGTCCCTATCTTGCCGTCGGTTTCCTGGACCTTCTCCACCTCGTGGTGGAATGAGCCGTTGTTCTCCTGCATCTTGAGCAGGAACTCGCAGCCCCACATGGCCTCGTTAAGAATATCCGGCATCCCGTCCCCGTCCCGGTCGAGGGAACCGAAGTGATCGGGGTGGATGTCCCTGGCGAAAAGAAGGTTAAACAGGACGTAGCTGTGATATTCCGAGTATTTCCCGTTCCACAGGCCGGCGCAGTGCCAGCCGCCGGTGGCATCTATGTGGGTCCCGTTGGACAGTACCCCGTCGTCCAGGTGGCAGGGGCTGGAACGATACTGGTGGGCGTAGCCGCACCTCATGTATCTCAGGAACTCATAGATGAGCTCCCCGCACCCCTCCAGGAGCACGTCATTATCCATCTCGAACCTGTAGGAGGATGAACTAAGATCACCGAAGGTCACCTGGATGCTGAAGTTGCCCCTGAGCTGGAGGTCAGTAAAGTTACCTCTCCAGTAGTAGGCATCCCAGTCCTCCCTGTCCACCCTGGGTCCCAGGCTGCCTGAGTACACCTCCCTTCCCGCGGCGCTGTTAACGGTGAAGGTGCCGGGGTCCTCGAAAGGTTGGTTGCTCTGGACGATGAAGCTTTTTGGATGTCCGGGGCCGTATCCCGTCTGGTCTATAAGTACGTCTATTATTACGGGTTTTAGCCAGGAGCCATCGGTGGTATCGTATCCGATCACCCCGGAGGTGGTGTGGATAAACCAGTCGCTGTTCTGCCTCAGCGCCCAGATGTTTCCCTCGGTCTCGAAGAGCCCGTTGATCCTGCCCAGGGCCATCTCTCCCACCTTGTCTATCGCGGTCAGGTTTTCCTTGTCCTCTTCCCAAATGGCAATGCCATTTCCCGTCCCTATCCAGGCCTGGTCCAAGTCCGGGCTCCAGGTTGAGGAGTACACGGCCGGGCTGGGAAGCTGCTGAGAGCCGTAGTTGGTGACCGATGAGGTCTCGGGCTCCAGGACGGACAGGCCGTTGGTGGTGCCCACGAATATGCGATCTTGTGAGGAGGAGAGGGAGAACACGGTGTTGGATACCAGTCCGTCCTCGGTGGTCCACGACCTCCACTGGCCCGATGGGAGGTACTCGCTTACCCCTCCCCTCATGGTGCCCACCAGAATACCCCGGGGACCGCTTTCCAGGGCCATGACCCACTTCCCGGATAGGCCGTCATCCTCGCTATGGATGGTCCATTCACCCGATGAATCCAGGCTGGCAAGCCCCTTGGGGGTGCCCACCCAGAGTTCATCCTGCAGGGTTGCCAGGCAGTTGATTTTTTCTGATGGCAGGGTGCCAGGGTCCACCTGCTTCCAGTCCATTTGGCCCGACTCAGAGTAGTGTAGCCCGTCCTCGGTGCCCAGCCAGACCTTTCCCAGGGCCAGGGCTCCACAGCTCGTCTGGTTGCTGGGGAGGTCGCCGGGGGCCACCAGGCGGTTTTGGCTACCGTCGGAACTATCCACCAGGTAGGCTCCGTCGGAGGCGGTCAGCACCCAGATTTTCCCGGGTTCCTGGAAGAGGGCCACGGCCTCGTGG
>CAZUNO010000039.1:6982-17747 GCA_964621445.1 Hadarchaeota archaeon (SeqCode)
GGAACATCGATCCACTCGATTGAGACGGCGATTGGAGTTAGCATTAGAGAGAACATTACCAGGAAGGATATGGCAGATAGCTTCAAGGGGATTACCGTTATTTGGGTCTTGATCGTTTTGAAATATTTTATGGGCTCGTTATCCACTTCAGCGGAGGTCCTCTGATGATTTGGAACCGAAGATATGTATTCCAGAGAGTTGGTGTTGATGCCAGGCCTCGGCGCTTCTTCATAGGGGGCCATGGGAGAAGCATCCAATGAACATTTGTTAGCTATTAAACAAATATTATTTGAGCCAATAACAGGCTGGATTTTGAAGGAATGGAAAGGTAATCACAGAGACGAACTGAAGGAACAGGGCATTAGCGTCGAGAAGTTAAGAAGGGACGACGTAGATGTTTGATCCCACGAATCGCAAGAGGAATGTGGGAAGGAATATTAAGGATGAAAGAAAGCAAGTATCGTGCAATGCTGCTTTTCGATAGGAAGAAAATGCAATTATATTATTTGCCTCCATCAAGGGGGTTCTATTATTATGGTCAATCTGTATATAGGAACTGATGAAAGTGGAATGGGGATATCGGGAAATGGAGGAGCACAAGTTCTCGGACATATCGAATAATCTTCATCTAGGGCGAATTGCCAGCAGGATAGCTTGGGCCCTCGAAGATTACCGTGAGGATTCGATTTCAGATTTCCTTGAACGACATGGATCGGCAATCATCGCAGCAAAAAAGCTCGTAGAGAAGATTGAAGAGGGCGCCGATAAGATAAATCGGCCGACGTTGACTGGGGGAGACATTGTTGAGACAATTGAAGTATATGATAAAGTGGTAGGTACCGGAGGACCTCTTGAGGGTAGCGAGCGTCTTAGTGAGTACAGAGAAACATTGGCCAAGATGGCACGGGAAGAGAAAGTAGAACTATCAGAAGCTTTAGCTGTCAAGAAATTTTTCTACGAAACAGGCGTTAGATGCTTGAGAGAGGCAAACGAGCATCTCACTTCCGATGAAGAGGGGGAGCCAGGTTGGCATCTCCTGATATAGCCAATATCTCAAAGAATGATTTACTGGCAGATCTTGAATCGTCGCTCCAGAAGTCTTGGGCTATTCAGGAGAGATTGGATACCCTCACACTTGAGCAGTATCCGACACAAAGTGCCGAAGATCTAATTGGCGCACTCAAAAATATTCTGAAAGTCATAGTAACTTCATTGAAGACATGCCATTCGGAGTTGGAAATCGGCCACTTGCAGCCGACAGACGGTCTATCACTCTTCGCGAGGACTCTTAGTGCCTCAACGTCGCAGTTGAGCGCCTATTCAAAGTACATTGAGTTCGCGAGAACGGAGGATGTACCTTGGGGAATATCATTTCTGATAGATGGTCTTGTGGTCGAGAATTTCGGTGCCAATGCTAGATTCCTTCTTAGGGCTCGCCCAGACTACAACTATAGCTACAACGAATTGCTTGATCAGCTGAAGATACTCGCGGAGGACATGGAAGCTGGCTT
Organism: Hadarchaeota archaeon (SeqCode); assembly: GCA_964621445.1. Taxonomy (GTDB): domain Archaea; phylum CAYQAE01; class CAYQAE01; order CAYVLA01; family CAYVLA01; genus CAZUNO01. The sequence continues at coordinate 8,494 of CAZUNO010000039.1, forward strand.
GAGGGAGTTCTTTACTGACAGCCTGGATGTTGATCAGATCGTGGAGGATGTGGAGTCATCGTTGGGAGACCTGGGTGACTACTTCATCGTTGTGAGTTTTCCCGCTGTCGAACGAGATAACATACTACATCAGTGCCTACTTTTACACGAAGTCGGCCACTTTCTTGACGAATTCTTTAACATATCAAGATCTATCAATATATCTATGGATTCTCACATTCCGAGACCTTCCTCGGATGCTGGTTTCAGAGTCAAGAGAGAGCTGCTTTCTAGGGCTTTTCGATGGGTGAAGGAACTCACGGCTGATCAGTTCGCTTTGGGTCTTGTCGGACCTGCTTTTCTGTCGGCATTCGAGGAACTGACGGTAAATCAGTTCGGATTCGATGAGTATAAGCAGACACACCCACCTGTACGGATGCGATTGGATGCAATGCTTAAGCGAATGGAGGGGATGGGGAGTGATTCATCAGATGTTGGAAGCGTAATTCAGGCGAGGATGATTGAGTTGAAAGACCGTTTAACAAGGAATCCCGAGCCAGCCCTTGAGACACGGGTCGAGATTCTCTCTGGCACGGTCATGGACGTAGTAGACGAAATAATCGACGAAGTGGAGTCTAAGCTTGGCAACAATTCATTTGATATTAGAGACCATGTGGAAGAGATCGAGGGGCTGAAAACGCGGATATGCTGGCACATAGCACCCAATGAAAGAGTCTGCGCGGTAGGAAAAAGAAAATTTCAGGCAGATCCAAGGTCTATCCTGAATGCAGGATGGCTAACGATTATTGATTCTACCAGATTCGATGTTTTCTGTCGATCGCTGAATTTTGAAGGTATTAAGGGCCGGTGGCTTGCCCGAAAGAAAATCAGCGACCTTGTGAAGAAAGCTCTTGACAGTATTGAATTCCAGGCATGGTGGGCCAAAATAAGGGAGCGACTCCAATGATACTATCCAAAGACATGATCATTTCGAGGCTTTACCACGATGATGAAAGTGAACGTCTGACCATCACACCCCTTGATGATATGCAGATTGGCCGCTCTTCGGTGGACCTCCGCTTGTCCAACCGCTTCATAGCAATGGAAAGAGTGAATTGTGCCACCTACGATCCAAGAGAAGATGACAAGATAGAAGCGTACCAGAAGAAACTGACGGGCCAATATGGCAAGGCTTTGTATATGCATCCCCACCAGATTCTTCTAGGTGGAACCGTTGAATATCTTAGACTGCCATACAACCTCTCGGGCGAAGTCATAGGAAAGAGCTCTTGGGGAAGGCTGGGGGTGATAGTTGCCACAGCAACGAGAGTATGGCCAAAATATGCAGGCATTCTCACATTGGAACTCATCAACAGTGGCGAGGTTCCAGTAGCGCTATATCCAGGAAGTGAGATCGTGCAGATGGCGTTTCGGGAATCCAAGGTCTCAGAAAATGAGCAATCAAGAAGTGACAAGCTGGAAGTAGGTAAATACTCATGTTCCATAGAACCTGGCTTCAGTCGTCTGAGCGATGATCCTTTCTGGCGTGGACTGAGGGAGGGTTCCATGTGAACGACATGGTCAGGAAAGTTAGGTCATAGTCCCCACATAAACATTTGGATGTGTATGCATTCAAAATTAATCGAACCTATCCACGAGGTGGGCTCCGTCGGAGGCGGTCAGCACCCAGATTTTCCCGGGGTCCTGGAAGAGGGCCACCGCCTCGTGGGGAACATCGATCCACTCGATTGAGACGGCGATTGGAGTTAGCATTAGAGAGAACAGGACCAGAAAGGATATGGCGGATAGCTTCATGGGGATTACCTTTAGTGGGATCTGGATTATTCTGAAATATCTTATGGGTAAGTATGGGGCGAATGCCTACTATTCCTAGGGAGTTCGAGGGCAATGGGTTGAAGTAGGTAACAGGTCTTGAGAAATTACTATTGGAGGGAAAGGTATGGTATAGTTAGTATCGCTACGAGATTCTAGAATAGGAATTGTCCACTCCTCTTCCTTTTTCATGGCGGATTCATTTTGGTAATAAACCAATTAGCTAGCTAAAAGAGAAGGATCTTGATAATTTAGATCCAATGGGATGCTTGCTTTAATTCCATCAATATCTTAAGATGGGGATGATGAAATGGGCAGGGCTAGAAGTGAAAAAGTGAAAAAATAAGCACGGTCATAGTAATACTCTGGCCCTATGTGTTAGCATTTAACCCGGCCTTCGAGCGGTTTACCGAATACTCGATGATTAATAAGGCTAGAGACCTTGCTTTTATTCCATTACTTTATATACTCCTTGAGTGATTCTCTGATAGTTCCTGGCAATGGATACTCCAATGAGATAGACAAGCCCCATGGAAGTCATGTAGGCCAGAACGATGAGGCCAGCTACAAGGCAGATTTTCGTCAAGGAATTTATGGCTGGTGCTTGTTCAATACACTTGGTCAAAGCCTTTGAGACGCCCATTACAAAATAATTTAACATATCAAGTTCCAGGACTGATGCCCAGACGGCTATTGCAACTGAGAGCCCAGCACCAAGAAATCCTAGTGAAATTAATAACTGGGTTTGTCCAAATGAACCATATAGGTCTGCCATATCTTCATACCAGTTTTCCTTGATTTCAAGTCCTTTTAGGAAATTGTTACCGTCTTCCGCGGGATCATAGGAGAAATATCTTCGACATTTGGAAAGAAAGGAATCTAGGAATACCTGTATGCCCATTGCATTAATTGATCGTGAATGAGTACGTGCTAAATTCATTCGGGTTTCCATAATTTCCTTCAGAGTGGAAATAGATTTTGGGAATAGCCAACCCCATGGAGGGCCTTGGGATTGCTCTTGAATTAATTGGGACTGGTTTCGAGTTTCTTGAGTTTGTCCTGAACTACGTTCTAAACGGGAATTTATGTAATTCTTTAAATTGAATGCTAATCGTAGAACCAATTTCTTTATCTTTGGTGGGTACTCCACCAAAAACCTTGGCATATACTTCCCGGAAAATCCTAAGTTTTCATAAATTTCTGTCTGGCGCGTAAGGTCCCTTATCATCCTAACACGCCAAGTTACCCGAACTTTGAACTGGTCGTTAAATTCGTTTACGTATCTATCATGGAGATGAGCTGCAACTTTGTCCAACATATCCTCATTAAAACTGCCAAAATAGCAGAAGTCAGGCCTGAGCTGATGGGGGAAAAGATGTCTATGCACTGCCTTCTTAATTGGGATATATATCTCTGTAAAAAAGTCATTCTTAATATAAGCTGAGGGATTCCCGTTCTTTGTCTCTACAAAAACAAAACCCCCTTCATGAATTACAAGAATACTATCATCCAAAGATAGATTTTTGCTTAGGTTCTTGATGGGTTCATATTTCCGGTTCTCGTTTTTGGGCAGGCATGGGTCCTTGAGTTTAAAACAAATATATTCGCCCTCTAGACATTTTTTGAGTGCATAACCGTTTGGTATCTTTTGTTCCGACTTTTCAACAAAAAGCATTTTTTGGATAATTCCCGAATTCTATGGAAATCTTCTTTTGAGAAGAAATGGAGCATCGGCACCCAGTGTGCATATAAGAGGCTCACCAAGGTGTCCTCCTGGAATTCTTACATGGTGGTCATGATCATATCTGTGTCAATGGCCTTTCCTTCTACTTTATTATCATACCCTCTGGTTACTCTCCTAATGACTTTGTACTCTTCCATTCCGAGGTCCGAAACAGAGAAACGGAGGGGAGATTCAACTACCATTTCAACGGCATTATCACCAACAAGGGCATATAAATTAGACTCAAGGCCCTTTTCTAGGTCATCTTCAAAAGAGAATTTCACCTTGTCGAAAGGATTGGGTAGTTTCTGAAGTCCGCCATTTTCAATATCCTTTCTAATTTCTTGGAGCGTTTTGGGCTTTTTTTGCGTGGCTAGGTATACTAGAAGCAATTCCAAATCCGTCAACTTTAGTTCCCCTGATTCTAGAGCCATTCTTCTATCCCTCCATTCCATAGTAAATTATTATATCAAGTGCGATTTGATCTTGGAGATATATCTGAGCGATGAAGCCATATCTATGTATTTGGTACAATTATCAATAATGAAAATAAACACATTATTGATATGCTTCAAACCTCCTATTAAACTATTTGTCATTGATTGGAATGTAGTCCTCCGAATGCTGCCCATGCTATATCCTGGATAAAGAATGATATTTTATCATCATTTTAACTCTTAACTATATCCTAATAACCAGGTTTTTCTGTGTAAATTTCTTAGATTTAATTCGTATGCCCATCCTTTAACCATCGAGTCGATAATGATATGAAATGACAGCCCTTTGGGACGAAAGATGAGCCTAATAAATGATCATTATAAGATAATCTTAAATCCCAAGTATTATCCAGAATTACCATGCCTCGCGAATTCTTTAGAATCCTCCTCCTGGCGTTCCTGGTCCTAATCCTGGCCACGGCTCGGGGCCAGAGGATCAAGGCACTGGTAACCGGAAAGGTGGATGCGGAGACCAACCCCCTTATCAAGTGGTTCGAACAGGAGCCATCTGTGGATGCGACCGCGGTCATAACCAGGCCAAGCGGTCTGATAAAGACCAGGGACATCCAGAGATTCGTGAGGCTCTACTTTCCAAGAAACTATCAGCAGCTCAAAGAATACGAGTTCATACTTCTCCATTCCCCCGAGATGTACCACCTCACCAGGGAGCAGGATCGCTGGATGCACGACGCCATCCTGGAGGGTTCTGGTGGCCTGGCCGCTCCCGCCGGGCTAAGCGACCACGTAGATATCCAGAATGCCTGGATCAACTCCATGGTCCAAAAAGCCCTGCCCAACGACTTTGAATCCGTGATTGCCAGTGGAGGCCGCAGGGGTCAGACCCCCTTCCACATAGAGGTTAACCGTGATTTCCCGGAGCCGGTCCTGACCCCATTCGTACCCCTGGGGATCGAGAGCTTCCCTGGAGCCGGCGGCAACATGATAATCGGTAGGGAGGGTAGCGCCATCCTTGCATGGCAGATCGGCGACTCTCTGGGAAGGGTTCCCTATATGATTGCCTGGGATTACGGCCAGGGAAGGGGCATGACCCTGGCCGATTCCCTCCACCTTACCTTCTGGAGCGATTACATCTCCCTGAGCAACCCGGCATATGATGCCTCCCAGAATCCCTACGGTCTGGATATACTGATGAACATGGTTCTGTACCTGACCCGAAGGGACCTTCCAACCGAGGTCCTCGTCCTTCACAAGATCAGGAACTCCTTCGTGAAGTACAGGACCCAGATGTCCCTCCTTGTCTCGCTGGCCGATTTCGCTCAGAAATTCGGGGCCGATAGCAGTCAGATGTGGGATTTGGTGTCCCCCATTAGCGATAAGGCCGAACGGGCCGAGGAGATGTATATGGAACAGGATTTTCAGGGCTGTCAGCAGCTCATGGACTCGATTTTCGATGATCTATCCCAGGCCGAGTTGCGGGTTATCAGCATGAAGGAGAGGGCCCTAATGTGGGTCTATGTGGCGGAGGGGCTAACAATCACCGCCGTATTCATGGTCTCCAGCTTCGTTCTATGGACGGTGATGGTCAGGAGAAGGTTGTACCGGACGGTTGGGGCCAGCCAGCTCGAGCGAAGGGAAGGCAAGTAGAGATGGTCCTGAATATCCCAATTAAGGTTCTGACTGGTCCTAGCCGGTTGACCGACAGCTTGAAGCGGGTATTACTCGTTATACACCCGGATCTCGTATATTCTGGCCAACTGGTCCCCGTTTGTAGCCTCCACCGTGACCCTGATCGAGCTGGTTTTGACCCGGTCGAACCGCACGATGTTCTGTCTCTGGAAGTTTTTCTTCCTACTGGCCAGGTCCCTCCACTCGCCATCCCCGTCCAGATATGTTACTGTATAATCCCTCACGCAGGTGGGCATCCCCCCCAGCTTGAATTCCTTGAAGAATTTCATCTCCCGAATCATGGTGTCGAAGGTGAGATGCACGGTATTGAAGCTGATGGGCTGGTCCCAGTCCAGCTGGATATATGCTGGCCGGTACATGGATATCGGTTTCGACATCCACATGTTCTCGTCGCCCTCCCTGCCCCGGGAGAGACCATCAATCACCTTATCCGCGGAATGGAGGTAGCCGGAAGCTGGGTCCCGGTATTCGGAAGAGGCCGTGACCCGGGCCTTTGGGGCCAGGTCCTCTGGATCCTGGTTCCGGACCCCTGGAATGTGACAATCGTGCTTGAGCAATAGTTGCTGAAGCTCCTCGATGTGGTCCCTTCCCACCTCCCTGGGGTTCTTTCCGTACTTGTTGCATAGGTAGGCCGCCGTTCCCACCGCCTGCCCTCCCACGCCACAGGTTCTAATCAAACGGATCGAGCCGTGCGCAACGTGGGTGGCGCTGATGATCCTGCCGGCCATGAACATGTTTTCGATGTTCTTCGAGTAATAGGATCTATAGGGGATAGGGTAGGGCTTGTCCAGATGGGTGTAGTCCAGGAACTTCCGCTTGGCGTAGAAACCGTCCGGGTTGTGGACGTCAATCGGCCAGCCGCCGTAGGCCACGGCATCCCCATATTCCGTCGGGTCCGTCACATCACCTTGGCTCAGGACGTAGTCTCCCACCACCCTGCGGCTCTCCCTCTTCCCGGGGACGGAGCCAACCCAGGAGAGGGCAAAGTTCTCCGCCCCATAGTCGCCGTGGTTCTTGATGTGATCCCATACCCCGTACAGGATCTTGAGGAGTTCATCCCGGATCTCCATGTTCTCCGCGATGGTGTTCATCCTGGCTCCCAGCTCGATCCAGAGCTGGTGGTTGTAGAGGGACTTCACACGCTTGGGAAGGTCCTCCTTGTTTGGATAGCTATATGCCCAATCGGGGGGCGTGAAAGGGGTCGGCCTCCCCAAGTCCTTTACCCGGAACATAAGGGTGGAGCCCATGGTTACGTCCGATGGTTCCTCAGGGGCCAGGCTCTCCCCAAACTCCTCCCTGGCCTCCGTGCCTCTCATGATTTGGGCACCTGAGAGGGCGGCGATCGATCCGTCTCCCGTTGAATCCACGAACAGGTTGGAGAGAAAACGGAATCTCTTCTCCGTGGAGAGCTGGGCTGCCAGGACCGAGCGGATTGAGTTGTCCGTTTCCATCTCCACCGAGTAGGCGTGGGCGTTCAGGTAGAGGTTCACACCGGTTTCCTTGACCAGATTTTCCAGGGTGGCATCGGATATCGAGTTCCTCCACTTGACCTCATGGTTGTAGTAACGATTGAGGAGATCGATCTCCTCCACGATACCGGTTTCCCTGGCGTGCCTGAAATCCCGGCCCGCCCCTCCCATGAGAAGCCCGATCTCGGATGAGGCGTTCCCACCGAGAACCGGCCTGTCCTGTACCAGGGCCACCTCTAGACCAAGACGGGAGGCGGCTATCGCGGCCGCACACCCGGCTATCCCGCCGCCGATTACCGCCAGGTCCACGCTCACATCTTCCAGGGGGAATGATTTGTAGCCGCTCATTGGAGTATCCAATCCTCCGAAATCCCTTGAAATATCCTTCCCGCCGCCAGGGAGGTGCTGAAGAAATCTGCTACTCCGCCTTTATGTACCCGGAAGGCAAGTCTAGAGAAATATCGATCGCTTATTCAGCTCTGGGCAGACCATCCTCTTCAGCTAGCCCCTGAACGTAAATGAGTAAACCCAGGGAAATTACCGCCACGGTGACGAAGGATAATACCAGAACCAACTGGGATGTCGTTAGCTGGTAATACACGGCAATGGTATCCATCGCCCCGTGAGCTATGATGAGACCCACAAGAGCTTTCACGCCCCACCCCTCGCCGTAGGCGTAGGCCATTACCGCCGTTGTACAGCCGTGGAATACGGTGACCAGGAACCTCTCGGCGAGGCTGAGGAGGGACCAGTGAACGGGCAGACTGGTTAGCGGCGCCCCCGCCTCCAGGATGCCCAGAACCGGGATAAGAACGGCCTCACCCAGACCAAACCCGAGCCCTATGAAGGCCGCGGTTTTCACTGCTTTGCCCCTGGCCGGGAGGTACCTGATTACCTCCTGGAAGATCCCCGCAACGAACCCTAGATATAGGATGGAGATGACCGTGAAGATCAATCCCCCATCCAGGATCTCGGAGTTCGATTTTACTCCCAGGGCCAGGAAGGGAAGGTTCTGTATGGTTGGCTGCACCAGTATGGTAGCCACGGCCAGGAGAACCCCGATCAGTATCTCCACGGTCCTGATTTCCTGGAACCCAAACAGGTAATGAAATAGCAGAAACGCCAGGACGGCGCCCAGGGTGGAAAAGGCTATGGCGGGAAGGTAGGAGACTATATCGCTCACCAGGCTCCCCTCTCGCTTGACATTGGTGGTCCAGATGCCCGCGAGTTCGTAACCTACATTCGTTTCACTGAACACCAGCCTGAGAGTGACCACGGCATCCTCGAAGGATACATCATAGTAGGCCCTTGTGTACTCCACCCCTCCTTCCTTTACCGAGTCCTCCTTGACGAATTGATAATCCTCGAGCCGTCCATGTTTGGAGATAAACCCATCTCTAAAACCATCGAACTCGCTTGAATCAAAAGCTTCCCTCATTTCGCTGCTCAGATACGGCTCAAACTCCGAATAATTACCGGACTCCAGGCCGGCGAAAAAGGAATCGGATATATTCAGGTAGGATCTCTCGGCGTGCACGGAGATAACGGTCGAACAAACCAGAAGCGCTAACAGGCCAAAAACCATTGAGGTTTTTTTCAAGCTACCCCGGGACATTACAGCTACCAGATACATCCCTCCTCGATTAAAAACCTTCTCTGAAATTTATCAGCATCCAAGATAACGCTTAGTTTCCATATCAGTCGAGATAAAAATGGGGATATTGATAAACTGATATCAAGCTCTGATCTAGTAGCTTTCGGCACTCGAGATATTCACAAATCAAAGTACTCTAGGGTTGCCGTGTGCCTATCGCCCGGCATTCATAACGTAGTAAAAAACCAGTTGGGTTGTTGTCCTCCGAGAGTGAATCGCTAAGCCGAGAGTTCGGCTCCTTCAATATATGGAATGGATATTCGGCATATCGGAAGAGTTGCTCTAGCCATGTCTGAAGGAGCTAAGGATACCATCGTCCTGATGTCTTGGTTTTGAAAAGTTTTTATCCTTTGCTAAAATAATATTCTTCAGGATCACTTCAACAGATAACAGATTTTTTTATAAAATATTTAACTTTCAGACCGATAGAGTTTTTACACAATTATACAATC
>CAZUNO010000040.1:0-17146 GCA_964621445.1 Hadarchaeota archaeon (SeqCode)
CTTAGACCACTAAACCAAAAACCGCGCCCACACAAGGCTCATTCCCGAGCCTTAGGTAAGTTATCTTCGGAATCTTTGGTGACAATTAATCCGTCCTGTATTCTGAGTACCCTGTCTGCGATCCTGCCTACTCGTTTGTCGTGGGTGACTATGATCTCGGTTTTATTGTACTGGTCTCTTAGGTTTTTGAATAGGTCAAGTATCCGGGACCCGGTTGCGGTGTCGATTTATCCGGTTGGTTCATCGGCTAGGATTATGGGAGGGTTATTTGTCAGGGCGGCCGCGATTGCTATTCTCTGTTGCTCCCCTCCTGATAGTTCGTCAGGCCGGTGGTGCTCTCTGTCGGCCATATCAACAGCCTCCAATAACTGTTCGGTGGTTTTTTGTATATATTCGGCCGGTTTCCCGGCTGCCTGTATAGGGAGTTCCACGTTCTCTCTGGCTGTTAGGGATGAGGAAAGGTTGAAGAACTGGAAGATTACGCCCACCACGTTGCGTCTATACCTGACCAGTTGAGACTCGTCCATTTCTGATATGCTTTCTCCCTCTACCCGGACCGAACCTGCTGTAGGTTGATCAAGCCCCGCCAAGATGTTGAGAAGAGTTGTCTTTCCACAGCCTGAGGGACCCATTATGGCCACTATTTCACCTTTCTCCACATCCATATCGACACCTCGGAGCGCTATTACCTCCAGTTTCCCGTTCTTATAAACCTTGATAAGATCCCTCACGGTTATGAGGCTTGGGCCTGGGTCCACATCGTTATTGTCATTGGGCATCTAGTTCAACTTCCTTAAGACTTGGTTGATATTTATCCTTGAGACATGAATACCGATAATCATGGAAGAAGCCAAGAGAGCGAGCATAGACGCCAGGGTGAGGGGGAGAAGGCCCGCAGGGAGGGAGAATAGCGGCGGGATGATGATATCTTCCATATGGAATGACGATATGGTCTGGAGGTATCCCGGTAGTAACCCTGCTACAATGCCGACGCCGACGCCCAGCAAGGATATAACCCATACCTGAACCAGGATGAGAAGGGTCTGCTGTTTCCTGCTCACCCATCTTGCTATCTGACGCGCCATTTCGCCTAGCCGAGGCCGGTAGGAGGAATATGTACCGAGGCAGAGGCCCAGGGAAGCTAGCGCTAGAACGAAGATAAACTCTACCTTGGTGTATGGAATAACCGTTCCTAGGACTGGGAAACGTTTCTCTAGCAGGTCTTATTCTGCGTCCGCGATAGATACCTGCCACCAGTACGATGTGGCGGGGTAAAGAGATGTGATTGAATGGGCAATATTCTCACTAACCCTTGGATCCTCAACCTTGACCAGGCAATCTCTTCCCGTAGGCTGCGGCTACGATGCAAGGATCACCAACCGCCAAGCTCCAAGTCGCAGACGGAGAGCCAGACTGGCAGCCTGGCCAAGAACTCGTCCGGCAGCAGGTGATCATCCTCCGAGCAGATCGCATGCCGCAGACTTGAGTCACTTGGCAGCCTCTTTCTGGCGAATTCCTTTAGCGGACGAATATCCAGGGGGAAGAGAGAACGCCCACCGGCCGTCAAGTGACGACCACCACCTAGAGAATTTCTGGGAGGTCAAAACGTCCCGATTTCGGTGAAACCCACCTACTCAAAAAACCAAGCAAAATACTACACAGCAACCCTAGATCTAAAACCAAAACAACCAACCAAATAATTATGTCCCACAGCCCGCGCTGGGATCTTTCACCAAGCATGGTTTGTGCCGTCAACAATTGGATATGAGCCATAAGAGCGGCCGGCTTCCATCATGGCTAGGTAGTTATCTGGCTTGACCGCGGGATGTATGCTGTTGCTTGAGGCCAGGACGTATCCACCTTGGGGGGCAGCTCTTTGTATAGTATCCTTTACGGTGGCCACCACGTCGGTAGGTGAACCGGTGGATAGGAGGTGTCCGCAATCTATGTTACCCATAAGGCAGATGCGATCTCCGTATTGGTGTTTGACCTTGCCTATATCCATCCCTGCAACCGGCTCCAGGGGGTCTATTGCAGTTATTCCTGCATCGACCATGAGGTCAAGAATGGGCCAGATATTGCCATCGGTATGTTTGATATAGGGTATGCCGTGTTTCTTTGCCGTCCTTATGGTTTCCTTCAGGTAGGGCAAAACAAAGGACTTGAAATGGTCAAGGGACATTATGGGCCCGGCGCGGTTGCAGTAATCGTCACCGGTAACTATGGCATCAGCGCCAATCTCTATAGCCCTCTCTATGACCTCCTTCTTGTAATCGGTGACCATCCTGGCAAGCTTTTTGGCAAATCCCGGGTTCCTGTAGTAATCTATGAGCAGGTTTTTCATTCCACGGAGATAGTGTGAGAACTCAAAGGCCTCGTGAGATAGAAACACAACCGCTCTCTCTCCCCCAAATCTGTCAACCGTGTTTTCAAGGGTTTTCAAACGGTGGTCCGCGTGGGGATCAGGCGGGGTGTAGTTGGAGAGAGCCTCCTTCCCATCTATCGGTCCACCGCCTGGGTAGGTGAGCCCGCTGGGTTCAATCTTCCATGTAATATTCCACTCATCAATGTAGGTGGTCTTGTCAACCCTTTCAAGCATCTTTGTATCTTCAAAGATGGTGACCCCGTCATGGTTCTCCTTCTCAGCGAAGTCCAGATATGACATGTCACCGGCCAATGCCTGTATTACTGGTCTGTTGATTATGAGTTCCCAGATGGGAACTCTATCCGGCTCCTCCAGCTGAAGGGCCCTTAACATCCTCTGACGTCCATTCATGGTTACCCCAAGAAAGGGTTGCACAATGCCTTATGATTCTTTTTCATCCAACCGGCTATGATTTATCTATCTTTGAAACCAGGGGGAGGGGATTTGAGTTGAGGTATCATGGTTATAGATAAAGAGCCCTACTACCAGGGATCAAGACTGGAATTGTTCGTGGAGGATTTTCTGATAGAGGAACTGAAAAACGCCGAAAGGCGAATACACCACCCGGTTCCCCAGGAGAGGTCAATTACCTTTGATCGTCCATGGGAGGGGAACACCTCCACCTACGTGACCGTTTTCGAGGACGGTGATATTTACCGTATGTATTACAGGGGGAGCAATTACGACTGGGAGGAGGAAGAGAGCAGAGAATGCTTCACCTGTTATGCCGAGAGCGATGATGGTTTGAACTGGAGAAGACCGGATCTTGGTATCTTCGAGTACCTTGGATCAAAGAATAACAACATAGTCTGGAAGGGCTTAGGAACTCATAACTTCTCCCCATTCAAGGATAAGAATCCGGATTGCGAGAGAGGAAGGAAGTACAAGGCTATAGGTGGTTCAGTGAGGGAGGGAGGGCTCTTTGCATTCCATTCTGCCGACGGAGTTCATTGGGAGCTAACTCTGGATGAACCGGTCATCAAGAGTGATAATAGGTCAAAATACAAGTTTGATTCTCAGAACATAGCCTTTTGGGATAGGGAAGCTGGGCTATATCGGGAATATCATCGTGGTTCAAGAGAGAAATATCGTGACATATTGACATCCACTTCACGTGATTTCCTAAACTGGTCCGAGCCGGTATTTTTGGATTTTGGGGAATGCTCCCTGGAGCACCTCTACACGAATGCAGTGGTTCCATACCCCAGGGCAGAACACATACTGCTCGGGTTTCCTAAGAGATTTCTAACCAAGCGAAAGAAAGTCCTCGACCATCCTCTCCCCGGTGTTTCGGATGGAGTTTTAATGGCCAGTAGAGACGGGGTTACCTGGGAGCGCTGGCTGGAGGCCTTGGTTAGGCCGGGTCTGCAGAGAGAAAGATGGTGGGAGAGAAATAACATGATCGCCCGCGGGCTACTGTTGACCGAGGGCAGAATACCGGGAACTCCTCGGGAGATTTCCATATACCTGAATGAGGGTTACTACGAGACGGGAACCGGGCTTAGAAGGCATACCCTGCGAATGGACGGCTTCGTCTCCATACATTCGGGGTCCGAGGAAGGGGAGATCATGACCCGTGATATCATCTTTGAGGGGGAAGAGCTCCTGGTAAATTACTCCACCTCGGCTGCAGGCTGGATAAGGGCGGAGATACTGGACACGAACTCGGATCCCATCCCCGGGTTTGAGCTTCGTAGATGCGAGGAGATATACGGGGATGAATTGGAAGGGCTGGTAACCTGGGATGGTGACGGAGATCTATCGGAGCTCAGCTGCCGGCCCATAAAGCTCCGTTTCAAGTTGAGGGATGCCGATATATATTCCTTCCGGTTTGCGTGAAATCCGTTTTCAAATCTCCAGTCTGGTGGAGGATACCTCTCGATAAGCTCTGCGCCTAATCATCAGAGTCCATAGTATGGTCCCCGACATGATGGCGGCCGAGGTTATGGCTAACCACTCCGATACGTATACCCAGAACATTGCCTCGTCCTTGAGGGCAACGGCATCGCTGGTGATCTCGGCTACCTGATTTGATAGGGAGTCCATTGTATCCACGGATGTAGCATAGTCCTGTTGGAGGTAGTAAGCGGTGGCCCGTGTCACATCGCCTTCCAGGTCACCCAGCTTTTCCGAAAGGGTCACCGTGTTCGCCCCAAATCTATAGGCCCAGTCCATCATGGAAAGAACTAGTGACTTTTCCTTCTGGAATGAGTATATAAGCGATCGAGCCTCCCTCCTTGCGTGGATGTCGGTTATCATCGGTCGTCCTAGGGAGTAGAGGATTAGGTTTGTGGCCATATCAATTGCGTATGGGTTTTCTCCCCGTGAGTTGGGGGTTGTAGACCACCACTGCCTGTTAAACTCATCCCCGCAGACCCAGGTCAGGCCGGGGTTGGATCCATAAGGTTCCCAAGACACCAGCCAGGGAAAATCAACCGGTTGCATATATGCCCAGATCTTGGCCCCCTGACGGGGCTTCATCTTGGCGTATGCATCCCCGGTCACCTTTTCCATTCCAAGATCTATGAAGGGAAGGAATACCGGGTTCCTATTTCTAACAAATCGCACTTTCCAGCTTTGGTGGAAATAGAAATCGTACTCGGATATGGGCATTAGATCATACATTATTGTGGGTTCAAATGCGTGGATCCACCCCGGGCCGAAGCTTGATAGCGAGGGTATCCCTGCTTCCCTGAAGGCATAGTCTATGTCCCTGAACTGCCTGGAAGTATAATGTTGTATGCGGGCGTCAGAAAAAACAAAGAACTGGTAGCTCTCCACGAGGGCATTTCTGGTCCTCGGGAAGTAAATCCGGTCTATTTTCCGCTTCTCCCTATCGCCCATATCTACTGGAACCGGCTCCACGCTGTACTTGAATAGGGGATCTTGTATGAAAAATCCGGTGAACGGACAACGCGTTGGATCCACGGAGCCGATGACAAAGCAATTTATGCGTTCCGGGGAACCCTGGACGATAGCTGCGTTTATACAAAAAAGGACCGCCAGGATAGTTGGAAAAGCATGGCGAATATTAACTTTGCCGAATGGTAGTAGATGAATGGTTCTCATGATTTCACTTTGGAATCTCGAGAGATCCTAAACTCAAGTCAAGCTCGACCGACCTCGAATCCAGTAGCACCCGATTAAGGCTGGGGACTTAGAATCGTACTTCTTACCTGGCTTAAAAGGATTTTTGGCCCCGATACATTTTCTAATCAAATTGTCGATATCTGGGAATCGGGCATCTCAAATCGTTATGTATATTCTACCTTCTCTAGACAAAAAGAGGATATTTATAAATTTGTATAATAGCGTTATGCGAATTTGATCAATCTTACTGGCGACTTTGAGTATCCCATTCTTGTCATTGAAGTCAGGCATTTGAAGAGGCGGTATTGATGAGCAGTAAAAGTATCTCCAGTCAAGGTGAGCTTCAAAAACTCGGCCAAAGGGCTAAATCAAGTATCGAAAACTCATCCGCAAGAACCATCGTCAGGATTCATATGGGAACCTGTGGTATTGCGTCCGGGTCCCGTGAGGCGAAAAATTACCTGGAGGAAAATCTTGAGGATTTGGGTCTCGATCTGAGGGTCCTGGAGGTCGGATGCTGTGGTGCCTGCCATCAGGAACCCATGATAACCGTGATTGACCCTGATGGAACCGAAACCATGTACGGCGATCTGGATCAGGAAAAGCTTGATATCATAATCAACGATCACCTGGCGAATGGAAACATCGTCGAGGATCTAAAGACGGATGGAAATTCTCCCTTTTTCCAGAAACAGGAGAAGAGGGTTACCCGTCTCCTGGGAGTAGTGGACCCCTACGACATACTCGATTATTTGGCATATGACGGTTACCGAGGTTTGGCCAAAGCGCTTTCCATGAACCCTGAGGAAACGATCGCTGAGGTAAAGGAGTCCGGACTAAAAGGTCGGGGAGGGGCCGGGTTCCCTACTGGTGTAAAGTGGGGATTTGCCGCCAATGCCCAGGGCGATAAAAAATACATGATCTGCAATGCGGATGAGGGGGATCCCGGAGCCTACATGGACCGGGCAATAATCGAGGGAAGTCCCCATTCTGTTTTGGAAGGCCTGGCAATTGCGGCTCATGCAATAGGTGCAAATGAGGGCTTCGTATATATTCGGGCGGAGTACCCGCTTGCAGTTAAGATACTAAGAAATGCCATAAAACAGGCCCGAGAGTACGGATTACTGGGAAAGAATATTCTGGGAAGCGGCTTTAATTTTGATATACAGATATACCTCGGCGCGGGAGCATTCGTTTGTGGCGAGGAGACGGCCTTAATCGCATCCATCGAGGGAAAAAGGGGTAATCCGGTGCCAAAGCCGCCTTTCCCGGCCAATAAGGGCCTTCATGGAAAGCCCACTATAATAAATAACGTCAAGACATTGAGCAACGTACCCCTGATCTTCCTAAAAGGTGCGGACTGGTTCTCCTCGGTGGGTACGGAGACGAGCAAGGGAACCATGATCTTCTCCCTTACAGGAAAGGTCAAAAGAGCAGGGCTTATAGAAGTTCCACTAGGTATACCACTGGGAGACATCATATTTGACATCGGAGGGGGCATTCCTTCAGGCAAGGAGTTCAAGGCCGTCCAGCTAGGTGGCCCATCCGGGGGTTGTATACCTTCTCAATATCTCAACACACCCGTGGACTACCATGATATCGAAGCACTGGGTGCCATAATGGGCTCCGGTGGCATGATCGTCATGGACGAGGATTCTTGCATGCCCGACATGGCCAGGTTTTTCATGGAGTTCACCAAGGAGGAATCCTGCGGGAAATGTACGCCATGCAGGGCAGGCATACCCCAGATGCTCCGGCTATTGGACAAGATAGTCGAGGGTGGGGCCATACCCGAGGATCTGGAGAGGCTAGAGGATCTTGCACTCACCATCAAGGATTGCTCCCTTTGTGGCCTCGGACAGACAGCGCCCAATCCAGTTCTGAGCACCCTTCGTCACTTCAGGGATGAGTATCTTGCTCACATCATCGATCAGAAGTGTTCTGCGGCAACCTGTGAGACGTTATTCCGATCACCCTGCCAGCACGCATGTCCTCTAGGAAATGACATTCCTGGCGCATTATGGCTGATAAAGCAGGGGCGTTACGAGGATGCCTTTAAGTTGATAAGGAGATTCAATCCCTTGCCATCGGTTTGTGGCAGGGTCTGCGTCCACTTTTGTGAGAACAAATGTAGAAGGTCTCAGATCGATGAAAACCTATCCATTAATCACCTATTGAGGTGCGCCTCCGATCAGGCCTTGAAAGCTGGTGTTGATTATCATCCCGATATCCAGGAGGATAGGAATCAGCGGATCGCTATCATTGGAGGTGGACCGGCGGGTCTATCCGCTGCTTACGACCTGGCTCTCTACGGATATAAGGTCAAGATATTCGAGGCCACATCAGAGGTGGGGGGCATGTTGATCTGGGGTATTCCCGCCTACAGACTCCCTAGAGATGTTTTCAGGGCCGATGTAAAGGTATTACGAGACTTGGGGGTGGAGATTGAGGTAAATAGGAAGATAGAGGACCCCCAGGAGCTCCTGGAGAAGGGATACGATGCCGTTTTCGTGGCCACGGGCCTACCGGAGGGTAGAAAGCTGGGCCTGGAGGGAGAGGACCTTGAAGGGTCATATGAAGGCCTAGACTTACTGAGACGTATCAACTCCGGTGAGCAAATCGAAGTCGGCAATTCCGTGGTAATCATCGGTGGAGGAAACGTTGCCATCGACGTAGCCAGAGTATGTAGAAGAATGGGCGCAGAGGATGTCAGGATACTCTACAGGCGTGAAAGGAAGGACATGCCGGCAATTGATAATGAGATCGAAGATGCCCTGGAAGAGGGAGTGACCATCATTCCTTTGACGACCGTGGAGAGGGTTCTTGGAAAAGGAGGTAAGGTATCTGGCTTGGTATGCTCCCGCATGGAGCTTGGGGTTTTCGATAGCAGCTGTCGCAGGAGACCCAAAAAGATGGAGGACTCCGAGTTCCAGATGGAGGTAGATACTTTTATCCAGGCCGTGGGACAGAAACCCGAGGAGGGAGTGTTTGAGGGTAAGCTGGAGCTAAATGACAGGGAGTTGATATCGGTGAATAACAGAACACTTGAAACCGATGTCAAAGGCATTTTCGCAGGCGGAGATGCAGTAACTGGTGCAAGTACGGTGGTCGAGGCCATTGCTGCCGGTCAGAGTGCTGCACTGTCCATACATTGCCACGTCCAGGGCCGTCAAATTCCCGAGAGGATGCGGAGGGAAATCGGTGAAAGTCTGGACCTTCCCTACGAAGAGGTGGAAGTTGATGAGGGTCAACGTGTTAGCTGGGGTTGCTGCCCTCCCAAGGAAAGAGTAGCCGACTTCAGGGAAGTGATCAAGGGTTACTCCAAGGGAGAAGCCCGAGAAGAGGCCTCCCGCTGCCTAAGATGTGATATAAGCTATTGATATCTTGGGGCTACCTCGTTGAACGGGTTATACGGACCTCCTTGAATGCAGAACGCCTTATCATAAGGGCCCAGATGATGGAGCCGCAAATAATCAGGGTGGAGGCAACGACCATCCACTCGATAACATAGACCCAGAAAAGAGCATTCTCCTTGGCCTCCACGGCCATTTGTTCCACCTTCTTGGTTTCAGATATTGCGTCTTCTATCAAACCAAGAGCTTCCTGGTATTCTCCTTCCAGGTAAAACCCGTCAGATTCCTCCCTCAGGGACCTTATCTGATACATGCTCTGCTCCACTTCGCCCATATTTGCACCGAACTTGTCGGCAAATTCCACCAAACTCAATAGCAGCTTGTTTTCCACCCGGTACTGGTGCCATTTCCTGCGGAGTTCATGTACGGTCAATAAATCGTCAGGGAGGGGGAAGTCCACCGTGTAGTAGTAGGTGTGGAGCACGCTATCCTGAAAATACTGCCACTGGTTGAAATCACACCCGAAGACGCCAAATATATTCTGACAACCAACGAATCTTCCCTCCCCCACATCCCAATAGAACCAAAGCGGGGTTCTCTTGGTATCATCCGATTCGATGATCACCGTGGAGCCATCCTTCGGGGCGACGAAGTTGTAGGGGAAGAAGCAGGGAGCCTCCTGCCAGGGTATGCTCTGGGCCAGCTCATTCTCCGGGGCTGCAATTCTTAGTTTGGGAGTGTAGGCCTTGGAATGTTCCCCCCTCTCGCATTTCACCGGCAGGACTTCATCCAACACGGTATCTCCCCAGCTCGGGAATGCACCATAGCCACCAAAACCCTGAGAGCCACCAGTCATCAGGCAACCCAGCCCGTCATTGAGAACACTGTCACGGAACCATGCAATATTCTGGGGGGTGAATATCCGGCGATCGATATTTGCCAGTAAAATCAGGTCGATGCTTCCTACAAAGGAATGATAGCTTCTCGGTAGATAGATCCTGGCCACTCTTTTGGCGTGGGTGAGGTCTATGGCCGGACTGGCAAGACTGAGGTGTGGGACTGTGGCACGTACATCGAATCTGGGATCTTCCATTGCAAATAGAAAGACCTCGGCCCACCCTGACCATCCGGAAACGGGGAGTCCGCCGAGTAAGGCCCTTATTCTATTGGTCTCCGGATCGGTCCGGGTTTCCATACCATTGGTTGATACCAATAGGAAGAGGGAAAAAACTACCATTACCGTTATCTTGGCCCGACCAGGCATTTTACCCACCGGGTTTTTCCGTACTCCCTTCTTATATCAATTCTCGAATCCCGGATTCCGGACCGAAAAATGGAAGCAGTGGCGAATTTTTTACATAGGTCGGAGGGTTCCGAAGAATACCTGCCAGGCGAGGGCCGTCTTAGCAACGAGACTGAGAATTATGTAGAACCTCTCTCCATACAGGTAATCGCTCCATGGCCCGATCTTCTTGTATTGAAGTATCATGTTGATGGCAAAGACGTTGAAGAAGAAGGCTATGGATATGTATATGTATAATACAAAGTCCGGTATGGAACCCGCGGACGCAATGCTCGCCCCGGCGAAGTAAATACCAATGACGGCCCAGGGCACTATCCCGGCAAGGACCCCGATGTAATAGGCGGCCCAACTCGTTTCCTCCGTGGTTTGGTTATGCAGTTCCATCATAAGGCCGCAGAGATTCATGATGGCGTTGACCACGAAGATGGGGAGCAGCGTCCCGATGTCATAGATGCCCACTAGCATGGCAATGACAACGATCATGACTGAGGAGCTAATCGAGTACTCGTACCATCGGGCGTAGTTTATGTGCTTCTTTAGGTTCTTAACGTACCAAGGATAGCCCCAGGGGGAAGCTAGAGTGAAATGAGCAATGGCAGATATCAGCAGGAAGAGGGCGACAAGTGGCCCAATTGGGATTTCCATAAGCGTGTTGGTCTCTAGAACCAGAGATCTGGTCGCTTCATCGAATGTAAGGTATGAGGCATTCAGCGGAAGCGAGAAATCGTTGCTTAATATAAACATTAATCCTGATTGGATCAGGTGTATAACGCCCATCACGGCATTAAACCGTCTTAACTTTGGAAATTTTTCTTCATCAGAACTCAAAGGATTGCCCCCCAAGATTGGGATTCAAAATGAACTACCCCTACTTAAGTATTCCGATTGGGATGGCCAAGTTCATAATTTCCGATGAGTCCCCAGTCCTCTACTTTCTCCTTGGAGCCTCTCTTGAAATGAATCATAACGGGAGCTTGATCTAGTTTCCTGCTCCTGATCAGCTTTCTATCTCCGTATTGAATGGCCTCGAGTACCAGCGGCATCTCCTTCCTGAATATCGATTCCCGCCAATTGGCCGGCCCTAGAACAAACCCACCGCTGACATGGCAGTATATATGGAGCTCGTTTCCCGATCCGGTCTGCTTCCAGGCCGCCAGGATTTCATCCCTCATGAGTCGAGTATATATTCCGGATATCTGGGACTTGTCATATTCGAGGCCGACGGTGAGAAAAAGATCGCCGGTTAAGTCGGAATGGGTGAGTGTATATTTACGAGAGCTTATAGGTCCATC
Source organism: Hadarchaeota archaeon (SeqCode) (assembly GCA_964621445.1). Taxonomy (GTDB): domain Archaea; phylum CAYQAE01; class CAYQAE01; order CAYVLA01; family CAYVLA01; genus CAZUNO01. The sequence continues at coordinate 11,464 of CAZUNO010000040.1, forward strand.
TTCCGTAGCACCCGGGAGGTAATGAATCTCTAACTTATCCGGTTGAAGGCGACTCATGAACGCTTTCTGCTTTTCCATTTAGTCATCCAATGGATAAAAAACAGTTGGCGAAGTGTCCAAATATTGCTCGACCTATCAGGTTAGCGTGCCCCACGGTATCATAATTCCACAATATTTATTAGATGTCCCGCTCCGGTTTGGAGGCACGACCCGTACGGTGGAAGGTTTGTGAAATGTCTTTAGTAAATAATAGTAGGAATATTGAGAGTGGCTCCTCCAAGAGGAGCAGAATACCTCTGGCAGTAGTTGCTTTGATTGTGGTTGCAATTGTTGCCCTGGCAGGCTGCATATCGAGCGAAGAGAAAACGGCCAAGATAGGAGTGATGATGTGTCTTTCCGGGGACCTTGGGCCGGTCGGGCCTGACCTGGTTCAGGGAATTGAACTTGCGGCCTGGGATGCCAACAGGAAAGGTGACGTTAACGTCAGCCTCATAATTGAGGACACGGCCACCTCAGCGGACAAGGCGGTGGAGGTCGGGACGAAACTCATAGATATTGATGGTGTTCAGGTCATAGTAGGCCCCATGATGTCCCCGAGCGTTCTCTCCCTAGCTACAAAGGCACAGGAGGCGGAGGTCGTTTTGATAAGCCCATCAGGAACGGCGGCCTCAATTAGCGACGCCGGTGAGTATGTGTTCCGGGTTTGTCCCTCCGACGATCTTCAGGGAAAGGCACTGGCAGATCTGGCCGAGGAGAAAGGCTATACCAAGGTAGCTACCATGGTCGTGAACAACGATTATGGAGTCGGCCTGGAGGAGACCTTTGAGGAGAACTTCCCGGGCGAGGTTACCGAGAATATTAGATTTGAATCCGGTAGAGCCGATTACCTCACCGAACTGGAGAGCATAAAGGGAACAGAGCCGGAGGCAATAATGCTTGTGGCCTATCCCGAGAGCGGCACGGTCATTCTGAAGCAGGCGCTGGAGCTCAACCTGGGAACTGAGTGGATAGCTGCAGAAGGTATTGCCGATCCCGTGATGCTTGAAAATCAGGAGATCATTCCCGAGCTGGAGAAGATGTTGTTCACTAAGCCATCCAGCCCCGAGGACCTTCAGACCTACCAGGATTTCCTTGACCTCTTCCACGAGAAGTATGGCGACGACCAGGAGCCAGGGATATACGCGGAGTACGCCTTTGACGCCACCAATCTGGCCATTGAGGCCATCAAAGAGGTCGGGAACAACGGTAAGGAGATAAATGATGCCCTTTACGACATAAGCGATGGATATAAGGGTGCAAGCGGGGACAAGACCTTCGACGAGAACGGAGACGTTGTGTCCGATTTCGATATTCTTGGAGTCCAGAACGACGAGATGGTTTCCGTGGGCAGCTGGATTGCGGGCGAAGTGACCCTTAACGAATAGGGTGCTTCATTCGAAAGATGAAAAAGCTAGGAAATTAGGGTGTCGGCAGAACCGTCTCTACCGACACCCACAAATGTATTAGTAGCTCTGCCCTAGCCCAGCCATGAATATCTCGGTACTCTCAGAAGATTGTGCTATGTATAATAGCGTTGGGATAGTTGCTGAACATGGCATATCCCTCCTGGTAAAAAGGGAAGGTCGGGAAATAATCTTCGATACCGGTCAATCGTCCGCGTTTCTTAGAAATGCGCGCACTATGGGAGAGGATTTGGAGGACGCTGAATATCTGGTTCTCAGTCACGCCCATTTTGATCATACAGGAGGACTCCCCGAACTGATGGGGGAGTTGAAGGGAAGCCTGACGGTCGTATCTCATCCACAGGTTTTCGAGAGAAAATTGGACGATCAGGGTAATGATGTGGGTTGCCCGGTTCCCCTTGATGAGATCCGTGAGAGGTTTGATGTGGTTCTTACCAGGGAGATAAGGGAGATTGTTGATGGTGTTTACCTCCTGACCGAGGTGCCGAGGACCTACGAGGATCCAGGAACCGTAGTTTTTCATCTACGTGATGGAAAGATGGAACCGGACCCGGTGGAAGATGACGCAAATCTGGTCGTTAGGACCGAGAAGGGGTTATTCATCGTCTGTGGTTGTGCTCACTCCGGGGTATTGAATATAGTAAATCACGCCGCAGAGGTCTTCGATGAGGAGATATACGGAATAGCCGGGGGATTACATCTTTTTGACGCTTCAAGGGAGAGGGTAGATGCTGTAATGCATCGTTTTAGGGAACTTGGAATTAAGAGGATTCATCCCTGTCATTGCACCGGTATCGAGGCTACCTATCTGATGATGAGAGAACTCGGAGCGGAGAGGGTAAGCTCCGGGCAGTGTATAGAGATCTAACCTGTCTTCTTTCCGAGGTAAAGCCTACCTATCTCCTTATGGTCCAGTATTGCGTCTCCTGTGCCGTCAAACGCCTTCTTGCCCATGACCAAAACGCAGCCACGATCACAGATTGCCAGGGAATTCTTTGCGTTCTGTTCTACGAGCAGGATGGAGGTACCGGTTTCCCGGATCTTCTCGATCCTTTTCAGGATATCCTTCACTAAAACCGGCGATAACCCAGCCGTTGGCTCGTCCAGGAGCAGGAGCTTAGGGTCGGTCATCATGGCCCTTCCAACAGCGACCATCTGCCTCTGACCTCCGCTAAGATTGATGGCCTTCACATCCCTCTTTTCCTTGAGATCCGGGAATATATTGAATACCTCCTCCAGCATGTCCTCGCTATCATCGACGGTATATGCCCCCATCTCTAGATTCTCCTGGACGGTCAGACTTGGAAATGCGTTCTCCAGTTGAGGTACATATCCCATCCCCTCCCTGACTACCCGGTGGGGACTCATGCCGGTGATGTCCTTTCCATCGAAGGTGATACTGCCTTCAACCGGGTTCAATATGCCGAATATGGTCTTAAGCAAGGTACTCTTCCCGGAACCGTTGGGACCGATTATTACCAGGATCTCGTCTCTCTCTACCTCTATATCGACATTCTTTACGATTATCATCTTGTCGTATCCCGAGGAGATATTGTTAGCTTTCAGCACTTCATCCACCCAGGTAGGCGTCTATCACCTTTCTGTTCTCTTGGATATCGCTGGGACTCCCTTTGGCAACGACCTTACCCTTGGTCAACACGTAGATTTCCTCGCAGAAATTCATAACTATGTCCATGTTATGCTCGATTACCAGGAAAGTGGTTCCCTCGTTCCTGATGTTCCTTATCTTGTCGAAGATCTTGGTAGCCAGGGTTGGATTCACTCCGGCCACTGGCTCGTCCAGAAGGACAAGCAGCGGGTCAGACATCAGGCATCTACCGAGCTCGAGGAGCTTTTGCTGGCCTCCGGACAGGTTGGATGCATATTCGTTTCTTAGTCTCTCTATTTCCAGAAAATGGAGGATCTCCGTGGCCTTTTCTATCAGGGACTCCTCCTGATCCCGGACGTTTCCCCAACGAAGAAATACATTGATCAGGCCCTCGCCCGCCTGCTCTCTCGGCGCCAGAAGCATATTTTCCATTACCGTCATCTTTGGGAAAACCCGGGTTACCTGGAAGCTTCTAACCAGTCTTTGTTGCGCCACCTGGTGAGGGCTAAGGTCCGTTATGTCCTTGCCCTGAAATAGAATCCTTCCCGAATCAGCTTCATAATGTCCAGCGATAACATTGATCATCGTGGTTTTACCGGAGCCGTTGGGTCCTATCAGACCAACCACCGTTGCCTCCTCTACCCCGAGGGAGGCCTTATCAAGGGCCCTTAGTCCTCCGAAATTCTTGCAGATATCCTGAACCTGAAGCAATGTCACTTTGCGATCACCTTGGTTTTTTTCTCCTCCAATACGCCCTGAGGTCTGTACAGCAGGAAGATGATGATAAGCAGACCTATGACGATCCACCGTAGGTTGACCTGGGTTCCGCTTGATACATCTATGAGATCCTTGAGAAATCTGGTTGATCTCTCGAATATCTGAATCATGAAGGCACCCAGAATTACCCCGTAGTTATTGGAGGTTCCTCCGATGATCAGCATGGTCCATACGGAGAAGGTTAGGAGAGGCATGAACATATCGGGGCTGATGAAGGTGATGTAATGTGCGAAAAGGCTCCCTGCGGCCCCGGCCATGCAGGATCCGAGAACCAGTGACTTGGTCTTGAACATGAACACATTTTTGCCCAGTGATTCGGTGGCCACCTCGTCCTCTCGTATGCCCTTTAGTACCCGACCGAATGGCGAGGAAGCCATGCGTTGGGTGAGAAGTAAACAGATCACCACGCATATCCAAACCAGTCCGAGATAGAAAAGGGGGTAGAAATCACCGAAATGCCCGGCAAGGGGTTTGGGTATGTTCCGGATCCCCATTGGTCCCAGGCCATAGGATTTCTCGTTGAGAAGTATGATGCGTACTATCTCTGCCATGGCTATGGTGGTAATTGCTAGGTAGTCTTCCCTTAGTTTCAGGGTTGGGAGGGCAACCAGGAAACCCAATATTCCGGCCACAACTATAGCTCCCACTAGACCTCCGATAAAGGGGAATCCTGAAACGGTCAGCAGCGCCGAGATATAGGCTCCTACGGCGAAGAAAGCTACCTTTCCGAAATTCATCAGCCGGGTGTAACCAGCCTCTATGTTAAGGCTGAGGGCCAATATGGCGAAGAAGCCCACATAGATCAGTGTGTCAGCGATGTAAGCCAGGAAAGATGCCATTTTCTCACTCCTTCTCAGAACCCATTATACCGGTTGGTTTTACTAGAAGCACGATTATCAGCACGAGAAACGCGATGGCGGGCCTGTATCCAGTTGATATGGATAGGGTAGCGAGCATCGCCACGCCCAGGTTCTCGGCAAGTCCTAGGATATATGCCGCGATTATGGTTCCATAAAAATTGCCCACTCCTCCCAGAATAACTACGGCGAACGTAGGAAGCAGTACCTCCCAACCTAACTGTGGCACGAGACGGGTGTTGGCTCCCCTAAGGACCCCACCGATCCCGGCCAAACCTGCACCTATGAACCAAACCCAAATCAGTATCCTGTTCACATCTATTCCGCAGGCAGCGGCAAGGGTGGGATCATCCGATGTAGCTCGCATGGCCTTACCGATCCTGGTTCTAGTCAGGAATAGATGGACCATGGTTACCAGAATCACAGAGGCCATTATGATCCATATGTGGAGGCTGGTGATATTTGCCTCGGTTCCTCCCAGCTTTATGGTGTATTTTGCGGTGTTGAGTTCGTACCAAGCGAATCTTGGGCCCCAAATCTGCTGTATGGCGTGTCTAATGACCAGACCCAGACCTATGGAGGCAACCATCAGAGATATTCTTCCGCCACCCTTTCTCCTCAAGGGCCTGAATACCGTGAACTCGGAGGCCACCCCGATTGCCCCGGCAACAAGAAAACCACCGATAATTGATACCAGTAGATTTTCGCCCACCAGCCGGTTGAGAAAGAGGCCAAAGTAGGCTCCAATTGCAACCATCTCCGCGTGGGAAAAGTTGGCGAATTTCAGTATCCGGTAGACTAGCGTGAGGCCTATGGCAACAAGCGCATAGATGCTGCCGGTCAACAAGGAATTGATCATGACCTGAGCTATATTGATCGACAACGACTAGCCTTGACAAGAAGCTCGACATATAAATTACACAGTTGTACACTAGCCTGGAATAATGATCAATAGGGCTCTTTGATGCTCATTTCCT
>CAZUNO010000041.1:0-16823 GCA_964621445.1 Hadarchaeota archaeon (SeqCode)
TTCGATAAAAACCCGGACCAAAACCAAAACTCAACCAGAGCTAAACAGATACATCCAAAATACTCTTCTTTCCAGTTAAGTGATTACAATTACCAGTCCATGACGGATTCTCACACCGGATGATAGGATATCTCCCTTCGAGAGAATTCCAGGCTTTCCTCTCCAGACAAAATGATTCGATACTCTCTTCCGCCACAAAAATGCAAATCCAGAATTTGCAAACTTTCAAGTCCAACCTATATGGTCAATAAACCATTCTGGTAGTAGGCCACTCGCAAATAATCAGCCTGCTCTCGTCATTAAGCGCATAGACGGACGTTGTAGGTGTCTCTAGTTGATTCTTTGAAGCTGTACCGTAAACGATTCATTTGCCTTTTTGAACTGCTGTTGGTCGAATATATTGAATTAAATCAACTTGCGAACCGCCGAGGACAGGCGCGTCATAACCACGAATACTCTCTCGAGGATAATGATAGACAGCGGTGGGTTTCTAAAGAGTACCCAGGTGCGGGCCTATTTAGCCATCAGCGCCGGATGCAGGGGTATTTTTAGATGCCAATACTCATTCCTGGATAATTACCTGCCCACTCTATATGGATAGGATAGGGGAGTTTTTGGCACCCAAATCAACATAGAAATAATCTCTATCAGCATTAATTGCAATTGTAATTATTATGATCACCACAATTACGGTGAAGGAGAGGACACGGAGGAAGCTTCAGCAACTCAAGGAGCGGAAACCGTACCACTCCTTTGATCACCTATTGGAGATGGAAGAAAAGGACTGCCCGGCTGCAGAGATATCAGTATGGGCTTGGCGCCATCAAGATTTACGTTTCGGGCAGGGAGACCGCTATGAAGGTCTATGGCTACCGGAAGGGGTCCCAAGGATGGCATCCGCATGCCGCCGGCTATAGATAAAGTAGGAGATGGGGGCTCTAGCGCCCTCTTAACCGACTTTCACATCGGTCCATTCTCGCCATTCTCAAGAGCCACGGAATGGGATGGTTTGAGACAAACAACTTCCTGGCCTCCTTCACACGCAACAGGGGACTAACGGTTCATTCCGGGACTGGTTGGGAGGCTAAGGGCAGCCGAGGTGATAAGGGAGGAAGGTCTTGACTTTGACGATGCTCTCCTAGCCCTAACCGTGAGAAAACTTTCCAAGAAGTCGGTGATATCCCCTGAACCGCCCCTAGAAAGCGTCGATGGTGTGAATAAAGTAACGCCCGAATCTCTTGAATAGTCACTAGTAAGCACGGATTCGATTGAGATGCAGAATTAAGCTCCAGATCAACCAACCGTCTTTGCACCACGATCAGAGTTACCCCGGGACTCCAAGAAAGGCCAAATGGCGGAAACTTGGTTCGGAAAGGCCGGAACCACATCTCCACGTGATCCTTTCCAGCGCTGAACCATTGGAGATGCCGCGAAGAAGATCCGAGATGGCAGGTCTCATGGGCCTCACTCCGTGGGCAATCAATATCGGCAAAGGCATCAACCCATCAAATTGTTGGCATACCTAGCTAAAGACATCCCTGTGAGCGAAATTACAATTTCCCTGAATAGCCAAACACAATCCATTGCGTTTGGTACTTGAATCTGCTTCCTCTTTGGACGTTTTTCATTCCTCTGCATACAAACCCAACCCTTTCTATTCCTATTGGTTAGACCCGCTTCCGATTCTTTTAAGGCGATTTTACAATAGAATGAACTGACGCAGCATACTAGGCGTGGAAATCAAGGACAGGAAGTGCTGACCCCTCACGTAGCCCAAAATCAAGATGATAGATCCAGAAAAGTTTAGACGAAATTTAGGGCGAAAAACGACAAAGGAGGTGATAAAAAAATGAAAATGAGAATAGCGACAAACCTGTTGATAATGGTTATAGCAGCAGCAATGATCGGAGGATCACTAGCCAACTTCCACGACAGCGAGGTCTGCGCAGGTAACACGTTCACCGCAGGGTCACTCGACCTAGAAGTTAACGGTCAGAGCGGTGTCTGCGTACCGTGGACCAGCGCAAGCAACATGGCTCCAGGAAATACCTATTTCTCTGGATTCAAGACGCTCGCCAACGCTGGAACCATTGATGGAGAACTCAACGTCACCATCCAGAACCTAATGTGCCACGAGAACGGCGTGCTTCCACCCGAAGCAGCAGCAGGAGACAGCGTGGGAACACAGCTGGACCCGGACGGATTCAGCCAAGAGGGAGGCTACGGAGAACTCTGGGACCAGATAACGTTCAGCCTCGTCATAGACGATGGAGACGGAGTTAGAAACTGGAAGGACACAACTATGTATCTATACCCAGACGAATCAGGGTATTACAGCATACCCGTTGATAGCCCGATACAGCTTGATAGCGACTTCCAAGCAGGAGAATCCATGGACTTTGGCATAGAAGTCACATTCATCGATGACCAGAACACAGCTTATGGATGGATACTTGACGGTGTGCCGAACAACGCAGCCATGGGTGACAGCATCAGTCTGGATCTCAACTTCCAGTTGACGCAGTAAATCTAAATTTTTTCTTTTTTTCTTAACTCTCCGATAGCAGGTGGAGACATCCCCTGCCGGGAAAGAGGTAGAAGAAATGGACAGACAGGAACTAACAGAGGCCATTATAACAACGGTGGTGAGCATAATCACCGTGATAACCGTAATCTGTGCAGCCCCAGAAATAGTAGGATCAAACGGAGCATGGGTCTGCTACGGGCAGTCAATGGAACCCACAATAATGATGGGAGACATGATACTCAGCAAAGAAACACCCCCAAGCCAAATAGAGATAGGAGACATCATCTTCTTCAAATACAAAGACAGCATCATCGGACACAGAGTAATAGAGGAATCAGACGACAACTTCAAAACCAAGGGAGACAACAGCGAACCAGACCCCTGGATCGTACCCGGAAAAGCCGTGATCGGAACATACAGAACGAGGATACCCTACTTCGGATACCTAGTCCACTTCATCAAGAGCAAATGGTTCTGTGTATTCGCATCCCTCATAGGAGGATACCTAATGCTAATAGCAGGATACGACACCTACACAATCATCAAAGGAACCAAGAAAGCAGCAGAAACCACAGCCAGAAAAACAAAAGAAGGATACGACTGGCTCAAAAGACTTGTAACACACTACCATTACAGGGGAGAATGGTGGAGAGGCTGGTTATGGGAATTCCCAAAATGTAAACTTGGGCGAGAATGAAATGCTGGTAGAAGAGGTACTCAACAGCTTAAAAGCATTAGGAGCACACCAACTCCAAAGTTCAACGGAAATTGCCCGAGAGGCTTATGCAACAGCAAGAATCGCGCTACGAATACCGATAGGAATAATAAGACAAATAGAAACGCAGCAAGAGATAATTCTCCTGGCGGCAATAACCGCGACGGCAATAGCATTAACAACGCTCATATACACCAAAGCGGACAAGAAGACCAAGAGGCTGTCTCCTTTACTGATATCTTCTATGCTTATATTCTCAGCAATCTGGATAGGGGGATTTAACGCAAAATTCACAGACAGGGAAACACGTGCAAACACCTTCACAGCCGGGACAAACTTCCTGAAGTACACCATCCATGGGGGTAAGGCAACATATACGGACCCCAACCAGAACAGGACGCTGGGCTGGATACGAAACGATCACATCGGAAGGAACCTGGAGATTGAGGACATACAAATCTCGTCATTCAATCCTGAATGGACTACCGACCTCTGGGCATCGGAAACAAACTCCGAGGCATCGGACGGCGAACCTAGAAATACTACCATAGGACCCAGCGAAAAGAGATGGATATGGATGAGAACCACGGCCCCCAACGGAGACTACCAAGATGTCAAAGTGGCATTGACCGTGAATAGTACTCATATCGATTTACCGGCCAATATTAGTGTGGATCGTTGAAAACCTGAGATTATGGATTCCAATTTATTTATCCCTCCAGTTTATCCCAATAGGAAATCCTTTTTGACCCGCAAATACCAGAATCGGGCCCCCGAGCCTCTTCCTTCATACAGGCATTATTGGGCCACGACTCCCTGTAGACCACCCAGATATACAGCCCCATACCCAACCAAAAGCTGCTCCAAGATATCCGGCAAACCGTCCCTGTGAACTCCGCTCCCAAATATTGGTCCCTCGGCATCGCGGCAATCTCTTGGCAATCTGAAATAATTTTGACAATAATTTTAATTATTAACAATAAATATATTTATGTCATTCTGTTTAGATAATAAGGGGTGGAGATCCTTGTCGGTTGAAGTTGGTAAATACGGACGAATAGTCCTTCCCAAGAAGCTAAGGGAGGAGTACGGCGTGAAGGATGGAACAAGACTGATCATCGAAAGCCTCGAAGACCGTATTGTGCTGCTTCCGGTGAGAGACTACGAAAGACCGACCGATGCCCTTTACGGCAGCATCAGTCTCCATGAGCCCCTAGACGAACCCAAAGAGGTGGCCAGGGAGCACATCCAGCGCATGTTGGCCGAAGACCTCGAGTAGGAGATGTAAATGAGGTTCGTCGACACCAATATCTTCATCTATGCGATAACCGCCCACCCGCGCTTCGGTGAGGTTTCAAGAGAGATCCTGAAACGCATAGAGAGGCAGGAGAAAGCAGCAACATCGACACTCGTACTTTGCGAGGTTGCCTGGGTGCTAGAGGCGATGGGCAGGGAAGGAGAGATCAGGAACGTTCTAGAGAAGATACTGTCCTACAGGAATCTGGATATCCTGGGATTCGGGGACAGGGAACTCATCATGGGGGCAAGTAACATGGCATCAAAGGGGATGGATTTCAATGATGGTGTCAATATGGCCATAATGATGAGGGAGGGGATATCCGAGGTCTATTCCAATGACTCCAAACATTTCGATGATGTCGATTCCATCAAGATGCTCTTCGAATGACGGAACACTGGAATGCTCCCTTCGAGTTCGAGAAGGCCATCAGAGCTGCTTATTCGGATGTAACGGCAGAAACATGTTAACCTTCTCAAACCGATCCAACTTCTCCCTACGGAAAGGTCGTCGTACATGCCTGTGCTGCGATATAAGCCCCAATTCCCTGGAAATAAGACTTCAAAAAGCTAGCGAGCTAACGAAACCAAATAATGGAATCAGCCTACTTGAACCAGGCATCATCCATTCTTACGGTTCCCTGGTCGACACTGACTCCAAATCTATGTCTTCCCAAACTCTCTGGTGAGCAAAATTCGTCTGCCCGAATCATTTACTCACGCCGCTGCAAAATCGATCCTCTTTCTGTCACCTGATTATACAGAAACCGGGGGAGTCCGGACTTAGCTAAATCGTCTCGGCAAAATCTATCAGTATCAAAAGCTACTCGTACTTTGGTGTATTAGTGTAAACAGTCAGAATAGGGGAGAGACAAAAAAAAGACTCCAGAAACTCCTAGCCAGGCGATTCATGGAACGTGACAAGAAGATAACATTTCAAGAAGCCCTAAGCAAGAGCGTGGACCACGCTATAGATGACGATGAATATATCCAGGACCTACTCGGCACCCAGCCTCTCGAGGAGGAATATGCCTGGCGAATGCTGGATAAACCAAGGCATACGGGGATAAAGGACCTATCCAGCGATATCGATAAGTGGCTATACGAGGTATCATAATGTCCACCTTTCTAGATACCGAAGTTCTGGTAGCCGCCAGAAATGCCGACGATGAAAAACATGGCAGGGTCAAGGAGCTGGTAAGGTCGGGCCTGACCTGGGAACATGGCTTTGCATACACCTCGCACTATGTCCTGGATGAAGCGGTTACCCTGATGCTGGTGAGAACCGGAAGGCATGACTTGGCAGTAGATGTAGGCGATTTCATCCTCCGCTGCGATTGAATAACAAAATTATCAGCCTCCAGAGACGACTTCAACCATGCCTGGGAGAAATTTATGACCCTCCAAAAGGAGTCCCTGAGCTTCACGGACTACACCTCCCTGGTGCTTATGGAAAGGAACCAAATTGAGGAAATCCTGAGCTTTAGCCCAGGCTTCGATGCACTAGTTGCCAGACGCTATTAACCCGTGCTGATACTCCCCTATAGGACCCGGAAACACCAAAGACCGCGGAAGACCACCTAGAAACCTGATTTTTGATAGCTCATTTGAAACCTTTATCAATATTAATTGCAATTGTAATTATATGCCGACGACGATCACAGTCAAGGAGAAAACGCGAAGAAAACTTCAGGAACTCAAGAAGAGAAAGGGTTCCCCATCCTATGATCGCCTGCTAGAAGATATGGCAGATCGCGAACTCAAAATGAGGGACTCTCTCTTCGGTAAAACCAAGGGGCTTTCCAAGAATTTCAAAAGGGAACACGAGGATAGAGCATGAGAATCCTCTTCGACACCTACGCCTGGATCGAATACCTTGAGGGGTCGAAAGAAGGAGAGATGGTTAGAAGTCTGCTCCAGGAAGAAGGAAACGAAATCTATACCTCAACCCTTTCGATCGCCGAGCTTTCCGACGCCTTCCACCGGGGCGGCATGGAGACCGATCTAGAATGGAGCGAGATACAGAACTTCATAGAACTAAACTCCATACTGGAATCACTGAACGCTGGGCAGATGGCACGTGCAGGCAAGGTCAAGGTCGAGAAGCGCCGGGAAAGGAAAGGGTTTGGACTTATGGATGCCATAATACTGGCCACCTCAAGAAAACTGGATTCCAAGCTCCTCACCGGTGACCCGCATCTTATCCATGAGCCAAACTCTATCCCTCTGCTTTGACGGTAAAAAAGATACTGAACGTATAGAGAAACAAGAAAATGCAGCCACATCAAACCTCATCCTTTGTGAGGTGGCCTGGGTGCTGGAGGACATGGGCAAGCAAGGAGAGGCCAGAAACGCTCTAAAGAAGCTAATATCCTACCGAGATAGGGAGAGAGGAAAATTCATCATGGAAGCAACCAACATGCCAGCAAAACGGATGGACTACAACGACGGTGTCAACCTGGCCGTAATGATGAGGGAGGGGATATCCGAGGCCTACACGAATGATACCAAGCATCCCGGTGGTGTGGATTTTCTCAAGCCTATCTTTGAATAACTGAACACCTCCTTCCCGATTTGGGAAGGTCTTTAGATGTTAGATGACATTCTACTCTGGCGATCAAGCAAAGTACCAACCGCTCCTGCCCCGATGCGCGCGAATAAACGGCAACCTATTGGTAGCAACCTTGAGTTCCCCTCTGTATCAGATAACCAGCACCACTACTTGACTGTTGGCTCGATCAATATCATATATGGCACAGGGCCTCCTGTTGAAATGCCATTTTGATGGTTTTGTTAGGCATTTGAAGCCCGGCAGCTGGGAATCAAGGTCCTTAAGGGGAAGGACGAGTTCCCCAGAGCCATATGCAACCGGGGAAAATGAAAGGCCATTAAACCCCATAAGCTCAAATAGAAAACCTAGAAATGAATCTCGTGTTCTTGGATTCAAAATTATTATTCATCTTCGCCAGTGCCGCCAACCCGTAGAACCCGGGTGCAAGGGCATTCTTCGAGATCCAACGGTTACCTCAAAAATCTGGTGCTCCGAGGCCAAGAAAATACCGAGGTCGATGTTCGAGTCAGGAATCCTGAGTCGTCATAATAGCCAACATGCTTAGAAACGGGGTGAAAAGAATCGTCGCCGATAACGTAAAGGACTTCTCTCTCCACTAGCATCGAGATAATCGTGTCTGTGAAAGAGATGAATTTTTGCCTTGGTTTTTTAGGGGTTTTAAGTTGGGGAAATCTTCAGTGGTTAGAATAGAGGCAAAACTAACATTATTTTCCCTAAGCAGGTCCTTTGCACCTTCCTCCCTATCCACAATAGCAATGGCTTTTATGATTTCAGCGCCGAATTTGTCTACTTCTTTAGCCGTGCTCAGAAGTGATGAGCCAGTTGTGGTGACATCATCAACTAATAAAACCCGGTTATTGGTCTGGATCGGTCCTTCAACAAGATTATCCGTGCCATGATTCTTTACCTCTTTTCTTACATAGAAAGATTTGACTGAACTATCATGACTTTGAAAAGCTTCCAGGGCAGTAGCAACTGCAATTGGAATTGCGCCTGTTTCCAGTCCTCCGATAGCATCAACCTTAAGATCCCTAACCTGTTTGGCAATGATTTTAGCAATGATGAGAAGACTATTGGGATCCAGAATAATAGGCTTCAAATCGAAAAAATAATTGCTATGCTTTCCCGAGCTTAACAAAAAAGAACCCGTCTTAAGCCCTTTTTCAAGAACCAGATTTCTTAGAAGATTGACATAATCGGTTTCCGGAATATCATTTCTAGACTTGGTGACATTCAATACTATCCCTCCACTGTACTTTCCGGTTTATTGAAACATAAACCAAGGTAATGTAGACTATGTCGCTATGCCAGGAAGTGGAATCCCTCATTTGAACAATTAGCGTCCGAGAGCTACTCATGCCTTTGCACTTCCCTGTATTCCAATTCTGTTGAGACTATTAAAGATCTGTTCGGAGGAATATTCTGAGCCAGAACATGAAAAAGTCCATGGCAAAATCCTTGCTCCTTCTTATACAAGAGCCGTAACCAATCACTCTTATTATTTAGTAATATAATTGATTTAGCAGGGTTCTCCAAATCTGAAGAAGTCCTTAACATGGGAACAGACATCGGTTCATTAAATCTTTATTCATTGAAAAACGTTATTCAAATATGGAGTCTTGCCTATCTACTACCGGAGTTGAACTTGAAAGAATCTTTTCCAATGAAATTGATGAGGAGTGCTTCAGGAAAGCTCTCATAACTTTGAGGAAGACCAATTGTAAACAGGTGCATAGTGAAATATTGCTCTCATCAATGGCTGATTTTTTTTCGCGTATCTTGGATCATTTTGACAAACTACGTTACTATGACCTTGAAAAGAGAGTGGGTTTGAACTTGGATAAGGAGTCCAAAAGGGTTTTCTACTCTCTTAAAACGGAGGTTGAGAAGCTAATAGCTACTTTAAAGGAACCGAAGGAGATCTCTTATGAAGATGCTTATTGTGAGTTAGCCCAAATGTTAAGATCGTGGAAGGAATTGCCCAAGGATAATGGCGAATCGATCGTTGACAAAGGAAGGAATATGAGAAGGGGTAAGAATGATGATTAATGACGGTACGTCTTCCAACCGTGGACACTCTAAATGATCCATGCCCATCAATGCCTTCAATTGTCCGATCCATCCGCGGGCAGGACGAGGGTAACTGTAGTACCCTCTCCTTCCTTGCTCTTCACGGAGATGGTTCCAGCCTGGGCCTCAGCCAGGCGTTTACACACGGCCAGGCCAAATCCCTGACCCTGGGCCTTGGTGGTGAATAGGGGTTCAAAGACCTTCTCCATCTGCTCTCGTGGTATCCCGGCTCCTGTATCCTTGACCTCTATGATTGCATTTCCGTCTTCCCGACAGGCCCGGATTGCTAGATCTCCCTCCTCGGGCATGGACTGTACCGCATTGGTGACCAGGTTGGTTAATATCCTTTTCAGCATGCCCCGATCTGCTCTTAGCTCCCCCTCCCCAATCTCAATGTTCACCGAAACCTTCACATCCTCCGGGAGATATGTGTCCGAAAGGATCTCTTCCATCACTTCAAGTAGGTCCACTGGCTGGATTTCTGGTTTTAGTGTCCTGGAGTAATCCTGGATGTCGGAGACTATCTTGTCCATGTACCCCGTTTCACGCACGATGTTCTCCAAAAATTCCAGAATTTTGGACCGTCTCTCCCGGTTCAGTTCGCTGTGCCGGATCTCTTTCCTAATCAGGTAGAGATTATTTACCACCGCCTGCAGAGGGTTACGAAGGTCGTGGCCAACCATGGCCGAGGTCTCCCCGATGGCCGCCATCCTCTCCTTCTCCTTGAGCTGCATGGTCCTCTCCTCCACCAACTTCTCCAGGTGTTCGGAGTATCTTTCAATCTGCTTCTGTGCCCGCTTATGCTCGATACCGCTACCGATTATGTTAGCGGCGGTTGACAAAGTCCCTATGTCCTTTTGGTTCCAGTTGCCGGTCTCAGTAATATCGTCGAAGCCCACGAAGCCGGCTACCTTTCCTTCAATTCTCACCGGAAGCACCAACAGAGAACAGATATCCTGGCTCTCCATTATCTCCATTTCTTTCCTGCCCTCCGAGGGAATTTCGGAGGGATCAGCGATGTGTATGGCCTTTCCCGATCTAATCCTTTCCGTAACCCAGGGAAAAGCATCTATGGGAAGATCCTGAATCTTCTCCTTCTCTGGCTCCACTCCTAGGGCACACCATTCGTGGGTATTTTCCATGACCTCTGTATCTCTAAACAGGAATAGACAACCCCGGCTGGCCCCGCTCAGATGTCCAATGTCCTCCAGGGCCCTCTCGACGGCCCAATCCAGGTCGGAAGCAGCCACAAACCTTGAGGAAATGCGAGCCAGGACCATCTCCCCTTTTAGGTGCCTCTCCAGCTTCCTACGGGTCATAATCTGGTCGGATATGTTTGCCAGTAGCAGGGCAAGGGCATCGATGAGGTCCCTCTCCTCCTTAAGGAAGGGCCCCTCATCCATTCTGGGCTTCTCCTCCAGATAGCATACCTCCACCAACCCGCAGGAGCCCTTCTGACACTCGATAACCGAGGTCTGCCTCCACTCGGTTTCCCTGAAATTTTCGCTCCTGAACTCGTGTTCTCCCAGGACTATCCTGGCGCAGGCAATCCTTGGGTACTGCCAGCTCGAGGGAATGAGGTGAACGGTCCTGCTCAGGATGTCCTCCAGGGACAGGTTGGGGTTGGTACTCAGCCTCGATACCTGGTAAAGGAGGTCAAGTTCCTTGTTTCGTTCGCCCAGGTCGTGGAGGAACCTCTCCTTTTCCTTCTCCTCCCTCTTGCGCTCGGTGATGTTGGTGAATGATACGGCCACGCAGTTATCGGGGAGCGGGGAGACCTGAACCTTGAACCAGGCAGGATTGATTCGCCTATTACCATATGCAATCTCCCCAAGATCTGCGGGCTCTCCCGTCCTAGCCACCCTGGCATAGATCTGGGGAACCCCCTTGTCCCTTAATCCGGGAAAGCTCTGGTCCAGGGTCTTACCGATCACCTCTCCAGGAGGTATACCGGTGAATTCCTCGGTAATTTCATTGGCGTAGATCATTCTCAGCGAGGAGTCGTCGGTCCTGTCCTCCAGTCGGTAGATGTGAAGGCCGATGACAAGGCCGTCCAGAATATGCATTGAAATGCGGACGGGGAGGGCAACACCTTTCTCCGGTTTATTTGACAAGTTCTTTTCACCTTCATGAGCCACTAAATAGGTGTATGGTCACAGGTCGGTGGAACAACTGCGAAAACTATGGTTTCTTTTGGGCGGGCATTCCCATGAAAACCTGAAAATAAGTCGTTCTTTCCGGCTTTCCTAAATCGCGGCCGGAAGAAATTGACCTACCAGTTTCCAGAGCCGGCCCTTAGCCTTGTCTTAGAGGGACCCCAGGTCCCTGACAAAGAGTCTCAGAATCGTCTTTAGCTGCTTATGAAAAAAACGGAATTAAGAAAATCTCTGATTTTTGGGGTTCGATGGCTATTTGCCAGAATCTATTAACCTTACCCGCTCACCCATACATCCACTATAAAAAAAGATTCTGACCACCAAATTTCATGCCGGAATTTGAAATATGATGGACCTGATTGCGGTAGTAATCTACATAATCTGTTTGGAAGGCACATCTACAATTCAGCTAGCATTGGTCCTTGGGACCTCCTGGGAAGGGTTGCATGGAGCAACAAGTTCAAGGGTAAATTTCCCACCAATTATCGGATTATGAGCGTCCTAACACTACCATTGTTTGCTTTTTCAACCCCCGTGGCTCTGGAAAGCGCGGGAATGACGAATATCTTTCCAGGTATTAGCGATTTTCTTACGGCCTCTACAGACTCTGAATAATAGCGATGAGAAGGTCGGTATCAAGGCATACCATTTCTAGGTCCCCAGCTCCAAAATTTGGTCGTATTCTTTCCACATCCCCTCAATCTCCTCCTGTATGCCGTCAATCTCACCAGGTGAGCCTTTCCACCTACCAGCGTAACTTGATAAAGGCCTGCTTTTGAGCTTACCAAGCGCCCTTTCTATAACCTCGGTAAAGCTCTCGCCATCCTTCTTCATGCTGGCCAGTAGATCGTAGGCTTCTTGGGAGATGGTTATCGTCTTTCTAGTTCTAGGCATATTTTTCTTGTATTTTAAATCCATCTTATCAGATTCCTCAGAAACATTGTATTTTTTTCCTGTCCCCCTTGAACTCTACTAAAGATAAGAGAATTTCCCCCTGATCGAGATGCAACCCGGAGGAACGGTCCTTCCGATCAATAACTAAAGTATAAGCTTTAAAATTAGTGGCAGAGCCACTATTATGATAAGTGTTACGAAACAGTCATAACTGCATGTTCCGCTAAATACTTTCTACAGTTTCCTTGAAGGCGCCTACACTATTGTCAAGTCCTCTAACGCTTTCCTGGAGGGACTTTACCGCAAATAAAACTTCGGCAAAACTCATGCCTTTCATCTCCATCAGGTACGAGATATCCTCAGATCTAAAGTCGAACTGATTCTGATAATCGCCGGAGTAACCTCGGCTTGCCTGGGTATCAGTTCTCGAGAACTCAACTGTGCAGAACAGTTCTCCATAACTCATAGTAACTGGACGGTTAGTAGTATTAAAAAGAGACAAGCTGAGGATGCCGTGAAAACCCGGGTCAATCTGAGGCCCCGAAAACATAATCAACCCCTTCCTTGTGAACTTTGACCTCAAGCCCATTCGGCCGCAAATACCTTGAGACAGATGGAGTTGCTCCAGCGTCTGAACTGCGACGAACTCCGAGCGATCTATGGTGATAAACCCATCATCTTCCGTCAAAGGTATTACTTTATCTTTGAAGGCCTTGCGACCGAGTCTGAGGTCCACGGACGCAGGCTGAAGTTGAGTCTCCTTGTTAATTTCTAAAGTTATCCTTATCTCGCCTTTCCTCATGGTTTCTTCCAGGTCCGTGTCAGACATAACCAAAATGAATCCCCTAATGAGAAAGGCACATTATCTAAAAAAGGATTCTTGTACCCCCTTCCGGGACGAATAAACACAGAGGCGAAGTTGGAGGGATGGGGGCCACCGCATCCAACTGTCCACCGGACGTATCAATATCATATAGCTCGTTCAAGGGTAGACAATTTGACCATTTTACCATCCATCTACCGTCAATTTTAAAACGCAACGGCTGTAGAACCCAATGAACTCAAACTGAAGTCTGGAATTTCTCTTTCAATTCAACTTAAAAAAAGACACGAGGGCGTTTAAGCAGCTAATTTCTTTTTACCCTTTAGTATCGGCTTTATTATCTCCAGAACCGTTTCGCTGGCATCCAAAATTTCTATCTCGATCGGCTTTCCAGCTTCGTTGTAATGTGTAATGATCGGGCCCGATTGCTCCCCAAAGACCGGCTTTTCATCACTGAGCTCCAGTATCATTATATCAGTTTCTGGATCGTATCTATATTTCATATCTTTCACTTCTCGCTCTATATGTAGTTATGACAACATTGCTATTCTTTTCTTTTTCAAAAACCACCCTTAAGACGTAGCCATTAAGATTGAGCTGTGCCATACATCTTCCTGAATGCCCCTCCATTATGCTATCCGGGCTTTCCAGAGCTCTTTCTACTAATTCTCTTGGCAAGCCATATTTTTCCATTCTACGCTTGGCGTGATCCGATATTACTGCCATCCCACTGCCTGGTTTGGGCGTTTAATTGATAACTATTAATCCTGCATTTATGACAAGCTGGTTATATAAACAAGGAAATCGATGTTTCCCCCCGTAAATTAACTTGTTTACCTTTCCCCTAATTTCCCCTCCCTGGGCTCTGAACATCATTTTGGAACCGACTTCTTTTTTCCTAATATCCCGATCATGGAGGCTCAAGCAAAGGAAATTGTCTTGTCGAGCAACTGCTAATTCGAGAAGCCTGCGCCGGATCATGAGGGACCAGAGCAGGAAACCGCAGTCCATGAAGGTCTCGGTCACCGCCAGCCACTCGATGATGTAGATCCAGAGGAGTGTACGGTTCTTTACCTGGACCGCCTCCTCCTCGGCCTCCTTCAGGATCTGGTCCACCTCGTTATAGGTTTCCAGGACCTCCTCGAATCGCTGGTCCAGGTACTGAGGAAGGGCACTGGCCGTGGCCCGGTCCAGCTCGTCGATTCTCTTGGTAATGGTATCGGTGTTGGCCCCGAAGGACTCGCAGAACTCGAGCAGGGCCAGTAAAAGGGACCTCCTGGTCCCCGTCTCCAGTATCTTCCCCCTCGCGGCGTGTACCAGGGCGATGTCCTGGGGCACCCGTCGACGGTCCAGATAGATCATCATGTTTCCCACGTAGTCGTAGGCGTATTCCCACCTGCTCCCGAAGATCTCCACCAGGCGGCAGGACTCGCTGGTCAGGGCGAATGTCCTGGCACCGTTGGGCAGCTCCCAGTCCACCATCAAGGGGTCGTTCCCCGATCCGGTGATCACGTGGGCCAGCTGTCGCGCTCCGGGCTTGACCTTCACGATATTGTGGTGCCATATGGCCCCCGAGAGGGCCGGATCCCCGGTGTTCCAGGGATGCTGGACATGAACTCGTTTTCAGGCTCGTCTATCACCAGCAGCTGTAACGGGGAGTCATCCCATTGGCCGATAACGTCCTCCGTGGGGAGCAGTTTGCCCACCGAGGTCTCACCCCACGGCGAGTACCCAGCGGAACCGCCGAAGGACTGCCAGCCCCCGCACATAACCATTCCCAGCTCCCTCTCGGAGACCCCCCGGGCCAGCTTGTCGATGTGGGGGGACACGGCGTGGACGTTGGCCTCGAAGAGCACTATGACATCGTAGTTTGCGGAGAGGTCGCTCAGGGACCTGGGCATATATAGCCTGACCATCCTGTGTACATCGGCGGTGGTCATGGCGGCCATGGGGCCGTAGGCCATGAAGTCCCGGATGGTGGCCTGGACGAAGGTCATGCTGAACATGGGGTCGGATCGCATCATCCAAAAAGGCCTGGATCGCGCCACGCAGCCCACGTACAAAACACCGACCTGGCCGTTTTCCAGGGCCTGGATCCCCTCGGGTATAAGAAGAGCTAGGAGGGCCAGGAATAGAATGGTTTGTAAACGGCTGGGGCACAATCCGATTTATAATTGTGGGGGACCCTCTTTAAGATTGACCTTCTCACAGAGATTTTCCGGGTCCCAAAGACGTGTTTCCAAATTAAAAAGGAAAATGCTATGTCAACTCTGAGAGCTGATGAATAAGGAGAACTGATAAAAAAATAAATGGGTTTACTCTAATGCAATCTTTCCTTTTTGCAATAGATAGTAACCATTTCCAGTTGTAATATAGGTCAGCTTTACAATTTCTTGTAGAGCACCGTAGCATGAATCGTTATGTTCAATACGTCCAGCAAGGCTGTCCAAAGCAGCCGAAAGTTTATCGAAGAAATCTGAAGGAAGCACAATAGTCTTATCCCCACCTCTAATGATGTTCGTTCTATTCTTTATTGTATTATAGGCCCCATGTAGAATGAAATCTGTAGTTACAAGTTCCAAATCCCACCCTTCATTTAAGGCCCTATTGGTTACTCCATAAGCTGCGCTAAAAAAATACAACTTTCTATTCATTTCAACTTCTTGTCTCATCTTCTTTGCAGCAAAGTGAAGCTCTTCGACAATTCTGTTTCTTAATTCATCTGATATATCCATACGACTCCCCAACCGCAGTTGTGTGATTCTTTTCTTGAATAGATACTGAATCCTCACTTTCACCAATAGAATGTGGGTAATTGACTGAAAAACGCTCCTCATTAATATAAAAAGAACCTGAGATACCTTCTATTGATGGATAGGCTGATTCATTAGACTCCTTTTGGAGCCTTGACCATAACTCCGTTTCAGCCTCCTTCAATATCCGTCTCGCTTCCTTTACCTCTCTTCCCGAAGGCACATGATCATAATCATCCAGTAGATTTTGAACTTGTTCAAGGTTTAGATCCAGGCGCTCCGCAGCCTCTGCATAAGTAATATCCGAACGTACTAGTTGGGCAAGGACCTCTTTTACTCTTTCATCCATTTCCGTATTGGGCACCTAAAGACCTCCTAATCTATCGATAATTGGATCTTTGTAATCCTGAAACTTCTCCTGCGCGTCATCCACTAACCATTGGGATTCCTTAATACCTTTAACTATGTTCTCAATCTCATCGTACTTGAAGATATTTAGAGAAATAACTATGAAATCACGAAGGCTGATTATGTCCCTGCTTACTAAATACGAAATCAGTTGTATCGGCGAAAACGGTCTAAGCTTTGATCCCCAAGCATCCCCAAAATCCCCCACTGCCCTCACCAGTGTAGTGTCATTAGTAACCAAATAATCACAATCGGCATCAAGAGCGGTGATGAATGCATGATGATCTTTTCTCCCTGCTACTTTTATATTTCGCTCTCTCAGTTGTTTCCTAAATTCGATGAATCTTTCCGGTTTTGAGCGAGGCACTTTATTAAGTGAAGCTGGAGGGTCCCAACCTGAAACCTCATCAATATTAACCTCGCACATAATACACTCTTCTCCATCCTCTGTCAATAGTTCAATTACCTTATTTTGGAGATTGTCAAACTTATGTTCGATTTTCTTATAGGCTATGATTGATTGGGCGTCAAAGGCGAACTTCATCTAATCAATCGATTGTATAATTGTGTAAAAACTCTATCGGTCTGAAAGTTAAATATTTTATAAAA
>CAZUNO010000042.1:0-16534 GCA_964621445.1 Hadarchaeota archaeon (SeqCode)
AACCGCTTATCTCTTCAGCCGCTCTGTTCCAGATGACGACCCTGCCGTCGGTATCCAGCACGTCCAGCCAGACGTTAGCGTTCTCGATAACCGTCTGGTGGAACTCCGTCAACAGGGCGAGCTCTTCCCTATCCCTCTTGCCCTCAGTTATATCCCGCATGACCGCGAAGACGCCCTGAACCAATCCTCGCTCACCCCACCTCAGGGGGTGGTAAGATACGTCGAGCCAACGCTCACCTCTGTCCCCGTGGTTATACCGCATCTCCCACCGCACATCCTGGCCGTCGAGACAGCGGTCAACCCGAGACTTCAATACATCTCTGAAAACCTGGTCCCCCACGACATCTGAGACATGGCTCCCGACCACGTCACCTCTCTCCAACCCAAGATACTCAAGAAAGCCCTCGTTTGCAAACCTGTAAACATAATTCCTATCAACGGCAGCCATTAAATCGTTAGAGCTCTCCATGGCCTTTCTGAACAGCTCGATATCACTGCCCCAACCATCCAAAAATAATGCACCCACTACCCGAAATAAAGAACCACGTGACAAACCCTTAAAGACTACCCCATAAAAAACGGAAAAAACTACAAAAACCGCAAAAAAATACCCGTGGACCTCCCATCCCTATGCATACCACAGGTTCGCAACGCCAAGGTTGTTTTGGAGAGGTTGAAGTTTGGGATGAAACTACATGTCGTTGATTTCCCTTGGCTTCCGAATTCCCGATGGCACCGTTTTTAAGTGGCGAGATATGTAGAAAAGTAATGCTATTGTTAGTGTCACTGTGGTGAGCGGGGTCTCGTTGATCTCTGCTCTGGCATCGGCAATCATTTCCAGCACCTGTTGGCTCAGTCGCTTGCACTCGCTGTAGTGTCCTTTCTTTAGTTGGCGGTCCCCGGCTTCCAGGTAGATTCTGGCTCTGCCAATATCTATACCTTCTTCCAGAGCTTTCTCGTACTGCGTCGCTGCCTTGTCCAGGAGAACGGTGCTTTCCTTCTCCCGGATTTTCCTGGTGGCGTTCCCAATTGTCCTGTTCAATCCGACGTAGTCTCCTTCCAGCAGGCATTGCTCTGCTGACTGGGCGAGATCCTTGAAGAGCGAGACATCGATGCCGATCATTTCGGCATCTTCTATGGCTAGGAGAAATTCGTTGAGCCTGTTCTCGGCCCATGGGTATCCCGGTATCTGCCAGCTGGTCCCGGCGTTATCATCCAGCGTCTGGGGAAAAAGAGCATGGTCCGAGAACTTGATGTCCATCCACCCGACCTCTGGGCTTGAATTTAGCGGAGCAAACCAAAGGTCCTCGTTCACTCTCTTCATCTCGTCAACGAAGAACCGGCTCAGCGCCAGGGTTCCGGGGCCTGCCAGGTCCTTGGGTGGTTTTTGCCAGCCATTTATCCCCCAGACAAGGAAGCAATGGTTGGATTCAATTCCAATGGTACCCTCTGACGCATTGTAGTAGATAACGGTGGACCCACGATCCGGCAGCCCCCTGGGGATGTATACCGGGCCTACTTTGGCTAATTCCCTGCAGTGGATGGTTTCTTCCCGTTCGTTGTTCTCCTCGCGGAGTTCGTCCACCTCGTTAGCAGAATCAGCGGCAAGCTTCAACCGCCAGTCACCTCTTTGGGCCGTCCAGTTCATCTGAACTTCTTTAACCTCTCCTGGCTCCAAGCCCTGCACAACGGCAGTGTGTTCCAGACCAGCTCCTTTCAGCGCAAGGTCGACCTTGAAGGGCCCCGATGGGTCGTTGCCATGGTTGGTTAGGGCCGCCCGTAGCGTGGTTCTTTCCCCGGGTTGAACTGGCATTCCCTCACACCCGAGTTGGGTCACGGCGAGATCCGGCCTGGGTCTCGACACTATTGTCTGGATGGAGATCCGGTTGTTATTTTCTTTGAGACCTTCATCAACCTGGTTCGGGTCATCTACAATGACCTCTATATCCACCGCCCCCTCCCGAGCGGGAGTCCACTCCAATCCTATCGATGTTTCTTGCCCCGGTTCCAGGCCTTTGAGAGGTACCTCGGACCGGGGTGTTCCGTCTAGAAGGAACATCACGGTGAAATTCTTAGACTTTAACTGGCCGTTGTTCCTGACTTGGGTGGATATCGTGCACTTCCCGCCTGGACGAGGATAGGAAGGGTCTGTCGAGAGAGATACGGCCTCCAGGTCCGGAAAAGGTTTCTTATTTAACTCAAACTCGTCGAATACCGTTCCGCTAGGGAGCTGGGCCTGGCAGTGCAGCATGCCTCCCTTAACGTCGAGCAGGGCGTAGTGGTGCTCGCTCAATGCGACCTGGGACCAGGACGGCCTTGGTGAGGTAACTGAGTGAAGGCCGGCTCCCCCTCCCGCCGTTGTAAGATGAATTGTGCCCAGATCGGCATCAACTACCTTGCCATCCCGAACCGGAAGTGTCCTCTCGTACATATGGTTGTGGCCGCAGAACACAACATCCACGTGGTGCCTGTTCAGCACGTTCTCCCAGGCACGCCTTACCCCGAGATCCGATCCATGGTAACCCGAGCTGTACATTGGTCTATGGAAATAGACGAACTTCCAGGTGGCATTGGTCGAGGCCAGATCCTCCTTCAACCAATCCAGCTGTGAACCGGTAAGCTGATACTCGGTTGTCAAAGCAACGAAATGCGCATTTCCATAGTCAAAAGAATACCACTGTTCATTCCCTGGTAAAGCAAACTGCTCGAAGTACTCCGGGGCATTCTCATCATGATTCCCAATAGCAGGCATCAATACTTTGTGAGAAAGGAGCTCCCTGTGATCCTCGAACCAGCTGTCCCATTGGCTCTGTTCACGCCCCGTACTAACCAGGTCCCCGGTGTGAAGAACGAAACTAGCCTGGCTTTCCAGAATTGCCAGGCTTATTGACCTCCTCACCTGGTAACCCGACCTGTCATCACCCACCACCGCAAAACTGAACCGGTCTGCCGAACCAGAAGGAGCGGTGGTGAAATTAAGATCCTCACTCCAAGAACGAGGATGACCGCACCTGTAATGATAGAGTGTTGAGGGGCTAAGACCAAGAAGCTCGACCTCATGAACCTCCCCGGGGCTCCCTGAAGCAGTGAGCCCGTAAGATCGGTCAACACCATACTCAACCACAGACGGCTCCACCGAATCGGTGCGCCATGCCACGGTGACCGACTGGGTAGGATCCGATTCCCAGCTCAAATGAACATGCCTAGGCCGGGCCCAAGCGTTGGACGAAAGAAGAACCAGAAGCAACACCAGTAAGTTGCCCACCACCATCCACTGCTTGCCAGAGAACCTTGAGCCCCGTGGTATATTTGTCACGGAAAACCATGATCCCAATCCTTAATAAATTCTCAATTATTCTCCGCGATTTTCAGGCCAGAATATGGGGTTATCTCTCAAGGGAGGAAGCAAACGGAAAATCACATGACAGCGCTGAGGGTGGGAAAGGATTCAGAGTAAAAGCGGCATATAGCCCCTTTAATTTGCAGTTAACATTTTTGGATTAACCACGCTTATTCAGTGAAAAAGTTCGCCTCAACTGAGGGCTGATTCAGGAAGAGGAATTTTCAAAAAGTACTTCCCTCTTTGGATCCCTCTATTTCTTTACCAACCGAACAGGTAACAATCTTGGCTAATAATGTTAGCAATTGAATGTTCGCCGGTTGAAACTTGTGATAGCTGTGGGTCATAGAGAGGTTGAAACTAGTATGGTTGTACTGGAACCCTGGATGGCATGCCGCAGATGAGATGTGAAGAGATTTATCATGTCACATGCTGTTTTTCGTGGACGCCGCCCCGGCGGGGTCTTCCTCATGGAGTCCCTCCCGACCAGGGAGAAGAGGGCTAGGGACCGGAAAACCTTTAAGGCCAGAGGCACCACCAGAAACGGTGACCCCACCGGCAGCATTTCATATGGCTTGTCAACAAAATTTTCTGGTATGTTCGCTGCCGGTGTCGTCGATCATGTCGGACGGAGTAAAGGAAGGGAGGATGAAACAGCTTAAGGAGAGGTAAAAAAGGCTATGGATTGTCTCTATATCTCGGGAAGTCCTAGAAAAGGTAGTAATACGGACTATTTGTTGAATATCGTCAAAGATCAAACCGATGGAGATTTCATCAAGCTTTCGGACTTCTCGTTTCAACCATGCCAGTCATGCTGGAGCTGCAGGGGTAAAGATAGATGCGTTATTGCCGACGATATGACGGAAAAGGTACTTCCACGAGTTTTGGACAGCAAGGCGGTTGTCATTGGTAGCCCCGTCTATTTTAACAACGTCACCGCCCACCTGAAGGCCTTTATGGATAGAACTTGGTCGATAAAGGGCCAGTTGAGAAACAAGATCGGTGGAGCCGTCGTGGTGGGGCGCAAGTACGGGGCGGAAGGTGCTATAACTGCCATCAATGCATTCTTTCTAAAACATGAAATGGTTCCGGCCAACAGAGGCGTCCACGGAATCGCGTTCGAGGAAAATGAAATCGCTCAGGACGAGGAAGCCATTGAAGCCTCAAAGAGGCTGGGGAAAAGGATCAAGAAACTTGCTGAACTACTGGAGGAATAACACAGGGGTTAGCTTGGTATCCACAGCTACACTGGAAAAACACACCTCCAGTGGTATGTCTTCAGAGAGTAAATAGAGTGTCTAACTTCCTCCATGGAAATGAAAGTGCTTTCTGCCCCTTTAGGGTTGGTAACACTCATTTTCAGGACCGTGATAACCTTCACCACTAAAGGTAGGTTATGTGATAGCTGTGGTGACTATTTTCATCTCCTGTTCTACCAAGATTTGTGGCAAAATATGCTATAAGGTTTTCTCTCTTTAGCCGTTAGGGTGATCATGTCGTTTTTCTGATGATTGCTTTGTTATTGATTTGGTCTATTTATTGCCTTCATTGGTTGAGGTTGGGCGTATTTTTGGCGGTTGGTTTGGATTCTGGGTTTGTCGTAGGAGGGGTTTTGGTATTGTTGGTTGGTGATGTTTTTTAGCGCTGTTTCAGCTTCTCTTTTTTTCTCTTCTCTGTCTCGTGGTGGTGGGTGCCTGTCTACGAATTGGACCAGCTCTCTGTACATGTTGTGTAGGACTTGTGCTAGGGGTGCTCCTTCTTCTGTGTCGGCAAGCTCATCTACCTCTCTTAGCAGGTGGCTCCGGCATCTTTGGAGGTCGGAGCCAGGGGGGTCATGGCGGTGTAGGCGGGGGTGCGATCTCCACCCGTCGCTGACGATGACTCCGTTGAACTTTTTGCCCAGCACTGTGGCGGGGACTTTCTTCCCGCGGGTGTGGCGGACTGTGTATAGCACGGCGTTACGGGTTTCGAAGGTCCACACCTAGCCCTGCTCGGTTAAGGCTGACCCCTGTCTCGTCAGCGTACACCACGTCGGTTTCCCTTACCTGGCGATGGATATCCTTTGATATGATGTGCTTCACCATCTTTAACCTAACCAGGGCCCTGGCTTTTTTTGTAGCAGTCTTTGGGCCGGTTGTAATAATTCCAAATTTTAGGGTTAAAAGCCGCAAGTATTTTTAAGTAAAGCTGTAAATTCTTTGGGTAACGAACAAAGAGTTCGTTATTTGTATACAATGTTTAGGAGGTGAAAAGACGCATGGTAAGTCAGCAACCGGATGTTTCTAGTTTGGCGGAAGTCCTGGACAGGGTTCTGGACAAGGGCGTTGTTATCGATGCTTGGGTCAGGGTCAACCTGGTGGGCATTGAGATCCTGAGTGTGGAAGCCAGAGTGGTGGTAGCTTCAGTCGATACCTATCTCCACTACGCGGAAGAAA
Source organism: Hadarchaeota archaeon (SeqCode) (assembly GCA_964621445.1). Lineage (GTDB taxonomy): Archaea > CAYQAE01 > CAYQAE01 > CAYVLA01 > CAYVLA01 > CAZUNO01. Next base: position 5,776 of record CAZUNO010000042.1, read on the forward strand.
TGGCTAAGATAGAACAGGCAACCATAAGTGCCCCCGCATAGAGTAAAATGGATAGCGTTGGCGAGGAACTGTATGATGGTTCCTCTTTTTTTGTGAAATTGATTCTGGTTGAGGCCATTGCGTCTTTGAGAGGAGGTTGTCTATGCATATATCGAAATTCGTTACGTACGGCGTATCCGGGTTCGAATTACACGCAACTAAAGGTCAGGTAATGTTGGGGAGAACGAAAATGCAGGAATTTCGTAAGAAGGAGATGAATTGATTTGGCAAGCAGTCAAACAAAACAGCCCGTACAGAGAGTTGTCGAGGAAGAAGACCATAAACCTGAAGATATGGATAATGTCCAACCCAAACATCTTATCCCTAGACGCCCACTGTTCGTGGAGACGGATGAAGTAAAGAATCTGAAGGATAGGGCCATACACTGGATCTCGGTTGGCAGTCCAATACATATCATCGGGCCCACCGGATGCGGCAAGACCACGATGGCCATGGAAATCGCATACGAACTGGAGGCGCCGGTAACTTGGATAAACGGCGATGACCAGATAACCACCGAGGACCTGGTCGGCGGGTATAAGGAGTTCGAACAACAGACCTACAGAGATAGATTTGTGCATAATGTTTTTCGTGGAAAGGACAAACTTCAGGCAACCTGGGTCGATAATCCGCTAACCATAGCATGCAAAAACGGCTACACCTTCGTATACAATGAGTTTTCACGTACAAAGCCGGAGGCCAACAATGTCCTCCTTTCCGTCTTGGAGGAAGGAATTCTGGAACTTCCGAACATGTCTGGGAATGAGAGGTACATCGAGGTCCACCCTGAATTCAATGCAATCCTCACCAGCAACTCAGTTGAGTATGCGGGGATTCATCGGGCGCAAGACGCCCTTCTAGATCGCATTGTCGGGTTGTATATGGATTATTATGGGCCTGAAACGGAGCTGAAGATAGTCACAGCACACACGGATCTGCCTATGGAGAATGTAAAGGAATTGGTGAGGATTATCAGGGGCTTGAGAAGCCAGCTTGATCCAGCCGAAAGACCTGGCACCAGGGCCTGTGTTATGGTAGCAAAATCCGTTGAGGAATTCGAAGAGGTAGATGACCAGCTTCTGAAGCAACTCATACTTGACGTGCTGACCTCAAAGACAAAGGGTATAGAAGATATGAGGAAGAAGGAGAAGATTCTCTCCAATCTTGTCAATAAAGACTAAATGAGGTGAGTAAAGGACATGGCAGGAAACGACAATGTTGTGGAAAGGAAGTATGGATCCTCTGGGGTGGATACGCACCTGGCTGATGAAGATACCGCAGCCCTCCCCCTGGAAGAGATCGGAGCGAAGGCATTAGCCATATTGGATAGCCTCCTCGGCGGTAAGAAAGAGGCAGACGATGTCATCGCTGTGCGAAGGGAAGATGATGAATGGGTGGCCACCGTGGAGAGCATAGAGAGGAGAGCGGTTCCCGATACCCAGGACATCATGGGTGAATACGAGGTCCGGATGGATTTGCAAGGACAACTTCTGGACTACAAGCGGATTGGTCTTCGTAGAAGGTGTGAGCTGCAATACCAAGGGGATTTTGAATAAATAACTAGCAGGTGACCAAGGAGAAGGTCGTTGAATTGAATAGCTATAGCAACTGCCAGCAGGAAGAAGGTAAGGCCATGCAGGCCAGGGCAAAGGCGCGCCAAAGAGAAGTTAGGAAAAGGCACCAACAAAAGGCGAAAACCATAAACCGGAGATTGAGGAATACCAACCGTAAGCTTACCCATAATAAAGAATTCCATGAGAATGTTCGGGCAGCAAGAAAAAAACAGAGAGAAGCAAGAGAAAGGCATCTGATGAAAACGAGGGCCATAAAGCAGAAACTGGACGTTATACACCGGCGACAAAAGCTTCGGAAGCTTGGACAGATTACCAATAAATCCAAAAGCAGTAATTCTACCGAGCAAAACTTTCCTGAGGAGAGAGTTAAGCGGAGAACCTTTGCAGGGTTCAGGAATAGGGATCTATCCTGGCTTAGCTTGCGTGGGAAAGGTCGGAAGGCACATCCTATATCGCATAGAAGGTCACAGTCTGTTGTGAACAAGACGAAAAATACCGGAGGAAAATCAGATGACGAATAATATGAAGCTGAAAATACTTAGTGCCAAATGGTGGCTCCCAGCTTCAATAGGATTCAGGAGTCCATCTATACGGCGGGAAAACCCTGGAGGTTCTGGGGATGACTGAGGAGGGGGACGTCGAGCTACGGGTCGCTGAGGCGAGGCATAGAGATGTGGGTAGGGGAATAGCCCGTATAGAGACCGGTGTCATGTCGCGGCTGGGGGTGGTGAGCGGAGATGTCATTGAGCTTCAGGGGAAGAGAACCGTTCCCGCACTTGTTTGGCCTGGCTATCCAGATGATACGGGAAGTGAAATAGTCAGAGTGGATGGCAATATCAGGGGTAATCTGAAAGTAGCTCTCGATGACAGGATAAAGATCAGGAAGGCCAAGGTGAGCGAGGCCAAAGAGATCACCGTTATTTCTAGCCAACGAGTTAGAATTGCTGGCGGTCCAGCGCATGTACGAAGGGTGTTACAGGGAAGACCAGTGGTCAAAGGACAAAACGTTAGAATCCAAGTGTTGGGCAGCCCACGTACCTTTACCATTCAGGATACCAATCCGGAAGATGTAGTCCTAATGCGGCCCGATACGAGGGTCAATATTAAGACCGCAGAAACCGGCAAACCTCCTGAAACAAAGGGCACCCGAGTGACCTACGAGGACATTGGAGGCCTGAGGAGAGAAATTGAGCTTGTCCGTGAAATGGTTGAACTCCCTCTCCGCCACCCGGAGCTATTCCAGCGCATGGGGATAGAACCGCCCAAAGGGATCCTTCTTTACGGGCCTCCAGGAACTGGGAAGACACTGATAGCCAAGGCTGTGGCGAATGAGACATTCGCCAACTTCCTATTCATCAGCGGGCCCGAGGTCATGGCTCGTTATTATGGTGAGAGCGAGCAGAGAATCCGAGAAATCTTTCAAAAGGCGGAATCCAACTCTCCGGCCATCATTTTTATTGACGAGTTTGACTCCATCGCCCCTAAGAGAGAAGAGGTTGGAGGCGAGAAACAAGTTGAAAAGAGGGTGGTGGCCCAGCTACTCTCTCTCATGGACGGTCTAGAGACTCGTGGAGAGGTGGTTGTAATAGCCGCCACTAACAGGCCTGGGTTGATAGATGAAGCTTTACGTCGAGGCGGCCGGTTTGACCGAGAGATAGAGATAGGTGTACCTGATAGAAATGGTAGAAAGGAAATACTTCAGGTTCATACCCGGGGAATGCCGCTTGCGGATGATGTGAACCTCAAAAATCTGGCGGATTTAACTCATGGATTTGTTGGCGCTGACCTCTCTTCGCTGTGTAAGGAGGCAGCTATGCATGCGCTGCGAGAGGTAGCCCGGAAGATAGAGTTTGAAAAGGAAATACCGCCCGAAGTTTTGAAGGAACTTCAGGTGACAAATCAGGACTTCAACCAGGCACTAAGAAATGTGGAACCCAGCGCAATGCGCGAGGTATTCGTTGAGGTTCCCCAAGTGAACTGGGATGATGTTGGCGGGCTTGAGGAATCGAAGAGACATCTCATTGAGGCCGTTGAGTGGCCTCTGAGATTTCCGGAGGCGTTTGAAACACTAGGGACGGCACCGGCAAAAGGGGTTCTCCTCTTTGGTCCTCCTGGCACCGGCAAGACCATGCTGGCAAAGGCAGTGGCCACCGAGAGCAACGCCAACTTCATAGCCATAAAGGGTCCGGAGATCTTCAATAAATTCGTGGGAGAGTCAGAGAGGGCTGTCCGAGAGATATTCCGCAAGGCAAGACAGGTCGCCCCGGCAGTGATATTTTTCGACGAGATCGAGTCCATCGCGTCAGACCGGGGCTTTGCTACCGACTCTCAGGTAGGAGAACGAGTAGTGAGCCAGCTCCTAACTGAGCTGGACGGAATAGAGGATACCAAGCAGGTCGTAGTCTTGGCGGCCACCAACCGGCCGGACCTTGTTGACTCTGCACTCCTTCGTCCAGGTCGCCTAGAACGCCTGATATATGTGTGTCCACCCAACCAAAAAGAAAGAGAGGAAATTTTCAACATACATCTTTCCGGTCTTTCCCTGGATCCAAGTGTAGATGTTGAGGAGCTTTCCAGAATGACGGAGAGCTACGTTGGCGCCGACATCGAATCCCTTTGCCGACAGGCGGCAGTCCTGGCAATGAGGAATTTCATCAAGCCCAGTATGGATCGAGACTCGGTGGTGAAGGGTATCAAGAATGTACAGATAGGAAAAAACGATCTTCATCATGCCGTCGCCTCTCTGAAGCCGGTAGCATTGCATGAAAAGCTTACGGAATATGTGGAAATAGCGGAGGGCTTCGCCAGACCCATGGAAGCTGAGATATCTCAGATGCCGAAGGGAGGGACCAGTGACGATGAGGGATGAAAATTGGTTTTCCTCTTCCCTTGGCCAGGACAAGATTGACCTGGATCAGCTCTTAACCAGCATCCATCAGCCGGGTCATGCTCTCCACTTGTATGGACCTTCAGCCGACAGGTATGCCATCCATGAGGCCTTTCTAAACTCGGCTCACGGAGAATCTGATGCTCTCTATATCGCAGATATAGGTTCAAACACGGCTAGTGCACTTCAAAAGACGCATCCGGAATTGGAGATCGTGCCCGCCAAAGAAGTTAAAGCCTGCTTGACACGATCAATCAACGGGCTTTCAATCCTTATGGACGGGTCATCAATGTTATCAGCTAACGCAGAGCTCTTCGACCAAGGTGAGGGCGATATGCCCTTTATCGAGGGTAGACTCGAAAAGCTTAGTAGGACTAACCGTATCCTGTGTACATATGATGTGACCAGTACACCCTCTGATCTACTTAAGCAGGTAGTGGAATGCCACGACAAGCTGATTCTTACCAATGAAGATGTCACCATGCTTTCATCGCCTGCGTTATCCGACCTTCAAGCCGCCGACGATGGTATCTTGGAGAGGTTTGTCAAGAACTACCTCGACATGTTAGTGTTGACATTGGTGATGAAGAAACCCATGTGCGGGACTGAAATAATGAAAACAATTCACAGAAATTTCAATGTGCTGGTGAGTCCAGGCACAATCTACCCCCTACTTCACCAGTTGGAGGATGAAGGTCTACTGAGATGTGAATACGGAATGAAGAAAAAGGTGTACCGACACGTCTCGTCGCGACGGGACCAAATTCTGGATATGATTTCTGACCATCTTCAAATAAACTCAGTGCTGGGGACAATGCTGTCCCAAACAAAGGAACGGACCGCGGAGCAGGAGGTGTATGATTGAGAAAGGCGAAAAGAGGAAAATACGTTTATTGTGTAGCCCCATCAAATGGTGAAAAAAGGAGTTACGGTAATCTGGGCATGGATGGTGAGGAAGTTTATACCATCAGCTATAAGCAGGTGGCAGCGGTAGTCAGCGATGCCAAGGTGAAGGAATACGAACCGAACCCGGAAAACGCAAGGAAACATGACCAAGTGATAAGGAAGGTGATGGAGGATTGCACTGTGTTACCCATGGCCTTGGGGATGGTGTTCAAAGATAAGAGGACGATGCTATTAGTGATCAGGGCCTCATACCGGGCGATTAAGAAAAGCCTAGATGCTTTTCAAAATAAGGTGGAGCTAGGGGTTAAGATCATTGTTCCTCAAGACCAGACTGACCATGCCGATGACCATTCATTTCAGAAAGCCAAGTCTGACATTCTTAGTTCCCTTTCCGAATTGGCCTGCAAAACTAAGGAAGGCAGGCTTTTCAGTGATAGATTGTTGCTAAATGCTTCTTTCCTAGTACAAAGAGATGAAACTGAGGCTTTCTCGAAGACGCTTGGTGATCTGGATGATAAATATCGATCTCTAGAAGCCAAGTACAGCGGCCCATGGGCTCCCTATAACTTCGTTAATATAAAGATAGCTGGCCAGGGCCCAGGAGGAAGGCACTGAGGAGGAGAAGCATGGCACTCATAATTGATGACTTGGCCGACCTCAGCGGGTTCTTTTTAGTCGGCATGCCGTGGTCAATGTTCCTATCTCGGCTGCAAGATATAGCGTACTCGCAGATGTATGATGCACAGGCTCTAAAGGATAAGATCAGGGAGAATCAGATGCTATACGAACTCGGAGAGATCTCAGAGGGCGAATATGAGGAGAACAACGAGGAGTTACTGCGAAAATTGGAGCTGGCCGAGCGTTACAGCCAATTCGATCTTGAAACCAGAGCTGACAGGCTCAGCGATAAGACGCAGGATGACCAGGAAGATGAAAAGCTTATTCTAGGAGGAGGAAACTAGATGTCAGGACTAAGTCCCAGCCGAGAAGGTGGACAAGGTTTAGCTGATGCCATAGACAAGATACTGGACAAGGGACTGGTGATAAACGCCGATATCACCGTCTCACTGGCTGGAGTGGAACTACTCGGCATAAAGATAAGGGCCGCGGTAGCCTCGCTAGAAACCGCTGCCAAGTATGGACTTGAATTTCCTTCCGGCACCAATCTAAATACACCGGGATGGAAGAATGCGGGTATTGGCATCATGACCTGCCCTGCCTGCGGAAATGAAACCGGGAGGAGCACCTTCCTTGAAAAAGGGTGCCCGATATGTGGATGGAATGGGTCTCCCCCATCCAGAGAGGTTGCTACGACATGACCGTGGAAATAGACGAAGACAACCTCAGCAAGGGGCTACTTGGGTTGGTTATGGCACTAGTTGAGATCATAAGAGACGTGCTCGAGGAACAAGCCCTGAGAAGAATGGAGGGAGAAGAACTAACCGATGATGAGGTGGAGAGGCTAGGTACATCCCTCATGGAGCTGGACAAGGCAATCCAATCGATCAAGGACCAGCACGAACTGGAGGACACCGTTGACCAGGTTAAGAGTAGCCTAGATGATGTGGCTGACGAGGCACTGCGCACGCTTATTGACCCTGAAAAATGGAGGGAACAACAGATTGCCAGCCATTAGAACAAGAGCAGGGCACGGGGAAATAGAGGACACAGAGACCATGGAATGCGAGGGCAGATATATCTACTGCATGTGTAAGGCCGAAGAACCGGTAACCCTGGGCAAAATCGGAATCGGGAACAGTGAGGTTTACTCCATTTGCCATCAGGGCGTCGCAGCCATGGTCCATATCTGTAAAGCAAAGCCCTACGAATCATCCGATGAGGAGAGAGTCAAGGAATGGGTCCTGTCTCATCAATACACGATAGACAAGGCGACGGAAAAATTTGGAACGGTAATCCCTTTCACCTTTGACACCATATTCAAGGGCGGCGATGAGAAAGTCAAGGAATGGATTGGCCAGCACCTATATAGGCTGAGGCAAAAGCTTGATTCCCTTCAAAACCTGGACGAATACGGGGTTCAGATTTACTGGGATGCTAGAGCCTCCAAGCATGGGATGGGGACCAATGGTGAACAGGAAGGCCAACAAGAAAAATCTAGAAAGAAGGGAGGTATGGGCATGGCCTACCTGATGAAGCGAAAGGCAGAAAAGGAAGCCGAAAGATCTAGCCAGGAGAAAGCGGATGAGTTGCGCAATGACCTGTTTACACGCATCAAGGCCTATACACAAGAAGCCAAAACTTCCAAGTCCACCCCCAAGTTCGCTAATAGAGAGAGAACTGATAAGAAGCTCTTAGTGGATCTTTCCTGTCTGGTTTCCAGGGATTCACTGTCTGGTCTGAGTAAGGAGCTGGAGGAAATAGACGGCCGGAGCGACTTTGAAGTCCGGTTTACAGGGCCTTGGCCACCGTACTCCTTCGTGCAAGGTTTCTAGTGCAAAATAGGGAGCTTTTTAACATGCAACCCACGAGAGACCGCGAATGCACCATCACCGACCTACTGAACAGGGTCCTTGACAAGGGGGCCATTATCATTGCAGATGTTGTGATAACTCTGGGTGGGGTGCCCCTAATAGGTGTGAATTTGAAGGCGGTAATAGCGGGAATGCAAACCATGCTTGACCAGGGTCTAATGGAGGAATGGGACAAGGAGATCCGATCCAATCATGGGGAAGAGGCATTGGAAGGTGAAAGTGAGGAGAAAGTTATGGCAGGCTTCGTTGGCTCCTACTGTAAGAAGAGAGGGCCAATTAGGGCCTGGAAGTCCGGAAGGATATGCGTGACTGACAAGAACCTTGCTTTGTTGCAGATCGGGGAAAAGCAGCCTGATGTAATAATTGCCCTCTCTGAGATTCGACAGGTTTCTCTGGTCAATATCTCATCGTTCATCGGGGTCCCACTTCAGGGTCTAGTGGTTTCAACTAATTCAGCTGGGTCCTGGTTAATGAAAACGGCAGATGTCTCTGCACTGGGGCGGCTTATCAACCGGGAAGCGCAACTGCCCGGTGATTTTTCTAACCAACAAGGTGGATTAATTGCAAATGCTTGATAGATAACTGGGATACGGTTGATCCTAATTCTAGCGTATATTCTTTATCCTGATGTCATTTTGAAGATTCATCTTCAATCGATGTTTGGCTCCCAGGAACAGTAGCCCCGTCTCTCCTTCCTTCAATGTTGAATTGATTCTTTTTGCAATGTATTTGTCCCTTTTTCGCAACAAATCATGTTTTCGCGATGCATATTGGCGTTTTGCTTGGTTTGCTGGTGGGGTGGGTTCCATAGATGATTTGATACCATCATATTCGATCTTCAACAAATCCGGGTCCTCAGTTCCCTCCACGGTTGCCCCCATTTCCATCAGCTTTTTCAGAAGCTTGAAGTTTCTACTACCGCGTTCTGCAGCCTCACGTACGATTCTGGCCTCCTCACCGCACTGAGGAAGGCCGTCTTGGTAGATTCTCACATTCACCCAGTCGACATCTAGTTTGGTTATTTTTCTTTCCAGATTATCCCAGAACGCCTTAATTTTTCTGGACTTCCTTCGCCACCCACCTGGACCAAATTTGGAGAGTGTTTTCTTCCTGATTCCGTCTCTTAGGCTTCCCATGTCGGAAGGGGCGTGAATTATGCGTGCTATGAATAGGTTTCTCACGGAAACCACGGCTTTAATCGGCGTTTATTTTATCTTGGCTCTATCTAATGAGTCCTACATAATCGTTCCTGCCCGTTTCCGAAGAAGTGGACTCCTATAGGGGAGTTATTACGGAATAGGTTCCATTGATTAAGATCTTTGAGGAATTCAGGAATCAAGCTTTTTTTAACTTGATCTCCAGTACTCCATTTTTGCAGGTAAGATGGCTATCTTCTTTTACCTCTGCCGGGAGTTCAATCTTCTTATCGTAGGTGCGGTTTTTACCTTCGGCTGAAATTCTTAATTCGGTTCCTTGGACCTCTATAGTGACATCTTTCTCTTCTATGCCAGGGACCTCGGCGATAACAACAACTTCTGACTCCCTTTCAAACACATCGACGAGGGGTTCTCTGACCTCCTCATGTCCTTGTCCCTTTTCAAGGGTACCGAAGCGGTCGACGGTGAGAGGTCTTCCCACTCCACCGACCTTAACTGAGAAACCATAGACGCCTTTAGTTTGCTTCTGGGTTTGCACTTCGCCTTCCGAAATTTTGGAAGCTAGGTCTATTAGGTCCCCTACCCCCTTGAATATTCCTCCCAGATTGACACCAACATCAACGGATGCCGGTTCTTCTTCATTTCTCTTATCCTTTTTTTCTTTTTCATCCATTATACCTGCCTCCTATCTATTTCCCATCTATTACCTAGGGCCATAATTCCTGTCATGCAGATAAGTGGAGGGATTCAGTTAAGGTCAGCCCTCCTTGCTCCACTGCTTGTCAAGCAGTTCCTTTTGGTGTTCCCACTGCGCTTTCCTCATCGACCATCTTGTGTTACTGTTAGCCCGAGTAATTTCTATATTCTTTTTTATATTACCGTCACTTGGCGTTTGGGCATTTTTCCTTCCTCGCTCTCGTTGGTGTTGTTCCTTTATCCTCTTCTTTTCCCTGGCCAATCTTTCAGTCCGGCGTTCAAGTCTTTCCCGTATGATCCAGCCTCTATCCGCCTGTGAAAGACCCGGTATCCTTATCTCCCGTTGACCTATCTTAGCTTCTGTCAAACGGCTTTCGCCCTCCTTCTATTTTCCTTGCATTATCTTCTTTGCTTCTTTTCGAAGTCTGTTGATCTCCTTTTGCATTTCTTTTGACTTTTTATCGGCTTCTTTGGAAAAATCATCTGACCGTTTTCGCAGTTGCTTGGCACCCTCGAGAATAGTCTCAGGGTTTTCCTTTTCTTTTGTTTTTTTCTTTTTGCTAGTTTTTTTTGAACCCATTGCCATGGACCTCCTATATTCGAGATCAAGTGTCTAGATATCTGCAGTAATTATTAATAAGTCAGCAATATTTAAAGACTTTGCTGAGTTTCGATCCTTCGTTGATTTTTTCTCAGAACCCTGTCAGTTAGCAAACGGAGATGATATGCGTCAATTTTAAATTGCAATAGTTGATGATGTAATTGAGCGATAGTCGTACCAGTTTTCCATGAACGGTTACCCACCAGCACACCATGCATTCATCCCTCCGGGTGAATGACACATGGAAGGGCGGACTCCATATTTTATGGCTAAGCCCAGTTTCCTTGATTTTATATTTTATACATTATTAATTAAGGAGTTGGTAACTGTTTAGCTGGGTGTGGTTTGGGTCATTTGTTTGTAGGGGTGTAGTCCTTTCTGTTTCCAGGTTTGTATTATGGTCATTA
>CAZUNO010000043.1:0-16232 GCA_964621445.1 Hadarchaeota archaeon (SeqCode)
AGTTGTACACTAGCCTGGAATAATGATCAATAGGGCTCTTTGATGCTCATTTCCTTTTTCTCTTCATAAAGGGGGATTAGTTTTTCAAGGAGCTCCCACTCAGCCAAGGTCAATTTCGGATGCTGCCGGCGAAAACTGATGACAGACGATTGTATGTGGCAATGCTGGGAAATTTCGTGGTTTTTGGTATATCCATGACCATCGTGGGTGCCACGGTGCCTGAAATTATTCGGCAATTTAATTGGAGCTATTTATCTATGGGCCTGGTGGTGGCTTCGCCGCCAATAGGGTATTTCATATCCACATTCCTTTCAGGAATCCTGCTTCGGAGAACTAATGCAAGGAATATTTTGGTTGGGGGGCTTGCACTCCAGGGGGCAGGTCTTCTTGTTTTTGGAAATACATCCGGGGTTATCCTAAATTCCTGCCTGGCCCTTATGATGGGGATCGGACAGGGATCGACGGAGGTGGTTACTAACTTCTGCGTAGTCCAGATGGAGGAGGGAAGACAGAGCCGATTGATTAACTTGATGCACGGAGCTTTGCCATTGGGGGCGGTTACTGGACCGCTATTCATGGGATGGATATTCCTGACAGGCGGAAGGTGGCAATGGATGTACAGAGGATTGGGTCTCCTTACCTTGATGCTAGCCGGTATTCTCTTCCTATTTTCATATGATAGATTCATGGTGGATCAGTTGGAGGAATCTCCAAAATCGGTTGACAAATCCATTAACAGAAAATTGTTGATCCTCTTGGGCGGAGTCATGCTGCTTTTTGTGGGGGCTGAGATGGGTGTTTCGGCCTGGATTTCGGAGTATTTCGTAAAAGTCCTGGGGACCGGGACCTCGGTGGGTGCCTGGATGGTCTCGGTGTTCTGGCTGGGTGTATTCCTAGGGAGGATCACGATGTCTTTTTACCGCGGGTCCGAGCAGGGCCGTCTGCTTCTTCTTCTTGGCTTTTCCGCAACCGTCCTACTTTCCATTTCGGTTTCCGCGAGCGATATTTTCGTGGCTTCTGCCGGATTCTTGCTGACCGGGTTGGGGTTCTCCGCAATCTATCCAATCGTAACCGCGATATCTGGGCATTACTTTGCCCGTACCAGAAGCATTGCCATGGGAACCGTGGCCGGGTTTGGCGGTCTGGGCTCCTTCCTATTCCCGCTGATCATCTCTTACCTGGCTGGAACCTATGGGCTGGAAAGCGGTTTTTGGTTCTGCGTTTTTTCCTCGGCAGGTGGTCTTATCCTGGCGATGGTGACCGTGAGCAGGTTCCGTGACACTGGTGCCTTGAAAGAATAGGTTAGCGGTCCAGGCGTCATAAATTTATTAAATGACTTGGAGTGGGTAGTGTGGAGATTGGCAAGGAGCGGTTGGTTGGGGATTTAAAGAGAATGGGCATCGAGGAGGGGGACTGCTTGGGCTTGGGTGTTTCCCTGAAGAGCATAGGTTATGTCCAGGGCGGGCCAAATACCTTGATTGATGCTCTTATGGAAAGCGTCGGCGATGATGGCACGATATTTTTCCCTGCTCATAGCAGGGGGTTTCGGCTCTGTATTCTCAAACCGGGAAAACAGATCAGTACGAGAGATGGAAGCACTTTGCGTCCCTGGAACTACATATACGAGCCGTCGGCCACGCCGCCTATAACTGGGCTGGTGCCCACCACCCTGTGGAAAAGGGATGGTTCCTACAGATCTCGCCATCCAATAAACTCCATAGTAGCCTTGGGGAAGGACGCCTACTACCTAACTAAGAGGCATGATGAGATGGCCCCGCCCTTTTCCCCCTATTCAACCCTTGTAGATATGGTGGGAAAGGTGCTCTTTATCGGACTTGATGGCCGCCTAGTTAGTATCAGGCATGAGGCCCAGCACCTGGCTGGCCTCACCGACAATTTCCCGGATATTATGGGTGTTAGGTATCGAAGAAAGAATGGGTCCATTGGGCTTTACAAAAGAGGACCCAGCGGTTGCACCAGGAGGCTCTCTGAATTGAACGAGGAGCTATTTCAACGTGGCTTACTTTCCAGGGGCAAGCTGGGCGAGGCTGATTGTTCGATCGGCAAAGCCAAGGAAATACTCCAATGTCTTTCAAATAGACTTCGGTTAAATCCAGAGAAGGTTCTTTGTGGTAATCCACGCTGTCTCTGGTGTCGTTATTTGGAGGATAAATACGACCTACTCGAAAAGATAGATGGAAAGAAGCCTTTTCAGAAAAGCAGGGTTACCCGAACGGTTACCGCATTGTTGAATAACCTTCGGCTCCGTAACTGGTATTGGGCTGAGAGGGTCATGAGCCTATATTCAAGGATACTGTATTTTTCAGGCATGACGAATTAAATGGTGAGGCGCTAAAGTTGGAGGATGGATTGCAGGATTACCCGCTCAGGCCATTTCCGAAATTGATCATTAACTGTGCTCTCACCGGCATGGTTCCAACAAAGGAAGATACACCCCACGTTCCGGTATCCCAGGAGGAAGTGGTTGATGATGCCAAGAGGGTCATCCAAGCGGGTGCATCTATGCTCCATGTTCACGCTAGGGATGAAAAAGGAGTACCCACCTACCGAGCCGAGAAATATCAGGAGATAATCGAAGGGATTAGAGAATTAGATTCCGAGGTCATTATCTGTGCATCGACAAGTGGCAGGTTGTTCAGAGGTCCAGAGAGAAGGGGCCAGGTTCTGGACCTCAGGGGTAAAGCAAAACCCGATATGGCAAGCCTGACCTTGGGCTCATTTAATTTCCCCAAAGCCATAGTTTCCCTAGCAAAGGGCGAGGAAGAGGAATTAAGCATAAGCCCCAATCCTCCAGGTACTATCGTGTCCCTGGCCCGGAAGATGAAAGAGAGGAATATAAAGCCAGAGCTCGAGGTATTCGAGGCGGGGATGATTAACTACGGGGTGTATTTGATGCGTAAGGGTATTCTCCCAAAGGAAAAGCCCTACTTCAACCTGATATTGGGTTCATTGGGTGCCGCCAGAGCCAATATGTCAACCCTTTCCCACATGGTAAACTGTCTTCCACCGGGAGCGATATGGAGCGCAGCCGGCACGGGAAGATTCCAACTTCCCATAAATGCGGCGGCGGCGGTGATGGGAGGGGGAGTGAGGGTTGGCGTTGAGGACAATATCTATTTTGATTATGATAAGAAAACGCTGGCCACAAACGAGATGTTGGTGAAGAGAATAGTCAGGATAGCACGGGAACTCGAGCGGGATATAGCCGATCCCTTAGAGACAAGAGAGATACTGGGACTTGATCGTTCCTAGGGATTTTTATCGTCAATAGCCTGTTTTGAACCCGGCAAACACCAATTTTTTCAGGTTATTTTGAGATAGAAAAACGGAGAAACTAAGATGGCAATTGAGGTAAATGAAGGAGACGCGCTCATCGTGGTGGATTACCAGAAGGATTTCTGTCCAGGAGGAGCCCTAGCGGTAGAGGATGGGGATGAAATAGCCCCGGTTCTGAATTCTTATATTGATATCTTCAAAGAGAAGGGAGGCCCCATATTCGCCACCAGGGATTGGCATCCCCCCGACCACATATCTTTTAAGGAACAGGGAGGTCAGTGGCCGCCCCACTGTGTTAGGGGCACCGAGGGCGCGGAGTTTAACCCCGCCCTCGATTTGGACGAAGAGGCGGAGATCATTTCAAAAGCCACGCAGTCCGAAGAGGAAGCCTATTCCGGATTCGATGGAACCGATCTCGAGCAAGAACTGAAAGCAAAGGGAGTGAAAAGGGTTTTTGTCGGCGGCTTGGCCACTGATTATTGCGTGAAAAACACGGCTCTGGACTCCCTGGAGGCGGGCTTCGATACCTACATATTGAAGGATGCAACCAGAGGCGTCAACGTTGAACCAGGAGACAGCGAGAAAGCAGTTGAGAGTATGCGAGAGGGCGGGGCCATGGTAATCAGCATTGAGCAGTTAGCTTAGGATAATTTTGGGCATCAATATCCCTTCTCCTTGTTGATTACTCCCTCTAGTGGCTTGCCTTTCATGAACCTGTCGAGGTTTCGGGTGAAACGATCGATCAACCTATCCATGCGGCGATGGGAACCACCACCGATATGGGAAGTTATAACCACGTTTTCCATTCCCCACAGTGGACTTTCAGATGGAAGAGGGTCCTTCGGCGGGACATCAAGACCGGCTCCCGCTATTAATCCCTCTTCAAGGGCACGTATCAAGGACTGATATTCAACTATGGCCCCTCTGGTAACGTTAATCAATAAGGATGAGTCCTTCATGGTCCGGAAGGCCTGATGGTCAAAGAGTCCATCCGTTTCCGGAGTTAGAGGGCAACATATGCTGACGATATCGCTTTTTTCTAGGAGATCTAAAAACCTGACAGGTTTCCAGAGGCGGTGAACGAAATCCGGTCTCTCCATATCTCTGGGATCAATGGCCAGAGTTCTTACCCCGAAAGCTCTACCCCTCTTAGCGACCTCAAAGCCCGTCCCCCCCAGCCCGATAACGCCAAGGGTCTTTCCCTCCATCTCCCACACGTAATTCTTGACAGGTTCCCGGTTATCATAGCCAGGATTTCGGACCGACCAGGCTATCCCACGGCTCAAGGCAAGTATGAGTGCCCATGTGTGCTCGGCGAGCGGCTTTCCCATAAGTCCCTTGGCGCTGGTTAGCATTACGTCACTTTCAACGAAATCCGGGAAGAGCAGGCCATCAACGCCCGCAGTGACCTTCTGGATCCACCGGAGGTTCTCCGCGGCTCGGAATATCTTCTCGTCAAGTCTACCGAGGATTACATGGGCATCTTTGGCAGCTGCGAGCCTTTCCTTCTCGTCCGTGGCAACCTTTACCTGGATTCGGGGAGAAACATTCCTAATACGGTCCATGTATTCCGGGGAGATCTTCCTTGTGACTAGAACGTTGAGTTTCAATCCTTAACACCTCGCATCTGGTTTTGTAATCTCCCCTTTCATTTGACCAGGATAATAGTTATGTTTCCATCCCCCTGATAATTGCCAAACTGGGGTTCCATCGATGACCTCCTATCCCAACATCTTGCTTGTGATGTGTGATCAGCTCACCGCCAGAGTGCTGGAATGCTATGGCGGGCAGGCAGAGGCTCCCAATATAGGCCGGATATCCGCGGAAGGCGTTCGGTTCGATAATGCGGTATGTCCATATCCTATTTGTTCCCCCAGCCGGGCCTCGATCATTACAGGAAAGGCTCCACACGAACATGGGATCACCCATAACGTGAACAAATTCGATTACCCCACGGTCTCCTCCCCGGATGCGGAGGAGGGTATACGTGCCGACGACACAACCCTGGGTAAGGTGCTAAACAGCGCCGGGTTCGAGACCCATCACTACGGAAAGTGGCATCTAACCGACGACGAGCTTCCCTGGTATGGGGATATGTACAGGGAGAACCAGGAGTATGCCCGTGAGATGTCAGATGAATTCTCAAGGGTCAGAAAGCTGTCGGAAGAGGAATGGCTCAGTTGGTATAGCTGGTCGCTACCGGTTGATGTTGATCCGGAGATAAGGAGCATAATGCGGGGTTGGGGGGACAGGTATTTGGATAGTCCCCTGGGCAGGTTTATCCGCCGGATGGGTAGATTGGAATTCCCATTGGAGGATACGTTTGATTACAGGGTAGGCCGGAAGTGCGTCCAGGCCATAGAGAATTCCCAGGAGCCGTTCATGATAACCTCTTCCTTCAATTATCCCCATGGCCCGGAGGTAGTTCCCGATCCCTACTATGATGCCTACAAGAGGTCCGAGATAGAGTTCCCGGGTAACTTCAGTTCCCGGGAAGAGAGATTTGAGTCTGACCTTTCACACAGGATTCTAGTCGAGCTGGGAGAGGAGGTATTCCGGGAATTTCTGAGAGTCTATTACTCAACCATACTTCTCGTTGATGATCAGATCGGGGATATCCTGAAGGCACTCGAGGAAAAGGGCTGTCTAGATGATACGATCATAGTTTTCACCGCGGACCACGGAGATATGGCCGGGGGCCATGGGATGATTAGAAAGGCAACCGATTCTCTTTATGATGAGATGGTAAACGTTCCCCTCCTCATCCGGCACGGTTCGCTTGAGCCAGGGGTTTTCCGTGCCAATGTTAGCCTCACTGATCTAATGCCGACCCTGTTAGACATGGTTGGGGTTCGCCGGGTGGAGGAATTCCCGGGAAATAGCATGGCTGAATATCTTAAGGGAGAATACCCCGAAATTGGTCAGAGCTATAGCTTTTGCGAGCGGCTTTCCCCCTCTCCGGACCATAGGCGAAGGTCCAGGATTCAAGAAGAAGGAACCTACATGGTCAGAGGAAGCCGATGGAAATACCTCGGGTTCATTGATGGGGATGAATACCTATATGATCTTGTGGAGGACCCTGGGGAAACCGAAAATCTGGCCGGGGATCCCGAATTCGCCGGTGAGAAGGACCACCTCAAGCAGCGCCTCAATCGATGGCTGGCTGGAGCTGGCAGAAAGAACTAGACCTTACCATCCCATGCGCATTCTCCAATGGGAGTAGGATTCCTCCTGCTCCTTGACCAGATTCCACACTCTCTTTATGGGTTTCAATCCCTTCTCGGCAGCTACCACCAGGGGATCGGTTTTCGTTCCTACCTGTCTCTCCTCCCATCTCCGGAGTTTTATTGCCATTTTGTCCCTGGTCCCCTGCCGATGGGCTGAGAGGTCCTCACGTTCACCGCCATCTTTTGATATGTCATAGAGTTCCTCCTTGGGACAAGGCCAGAATCCATGATGTATGCACCTCATGTATTTCCACCGTTGGGTTATCATGGCCCGCTTGGCCTGCCAGGACCCCTGGTTAACATAGGCTGTGTTTCTAATGCTGTCCAATCGCCCTTCAAGGAGCGGTATCAGGCTCTTTCCCTGAATCTCTGAGGGGATTTCGATACCCGCCAGGTCCAGGATGGTGGGGCTCAGGTCGATGCTCTGGACCAGGGATCTGTAATTGCCCGTTCCCACTTCCGGCCAACGAATGAGGAGGGGGACGTGTACCGTGGGCTCGTAGACGCCTGAGTGGTCGAAGTATATTGAGTGCTCGCCCAGGCTCTCCCCGTGGTCGGCAGTTATGACAAGGAAGGTATCATCCAAAAGGCTTCTCTCCTCGAGGGGTTCCAATAATCTGGATATTCGATCATCCACGTATCTAATGGCAGCGTCATATTGGCACCTTATGTATTCTGCATCGGTTACCCCCTTGCCGATGGTGGATATTTTACGCTCCAGGAAGGGCCAAACGCCTGATTTCTTGGCCTCCTCCAAGCTGTCGTTTTCGGGGTCCCTCTCATCTCCCTGGTAGAAAATGCGGTCGAATTCCTTTCCCGGCTTGTACTCGTGAACGTCCCAATAGTGAACGAAAAGCATGAAATCCTCGTCCGCGTGGGTATCAAGCCAGGGTATTGCAGCTGAGTTAATCTGGTCCGCGGTTACTCTTTGTGTCAGGAGTTTTCTTCCGGCGACCGGGTTCATGCTGTAGTTGAATCCTTTGGTGAAGAAGCTCTTCATGTTGGGCAGCGTAGTTGCAGCAGCTGTGGCGTGGGATTCTCCCTCCATGATTGATGGTAGCCATGGGGATTCCTCGTCTAGCCACTCGTGCTCTGCATGGGAAATGACACGGTTTACTATACCCCTCTGTCCGGTGAAAGTGGAGGTGTAACTGGGCTGGGTAGGCACGTCGGTTGGATAGGCTCTTTGGAACAATGCCGATTTTTTGGCTATCTCATCAATATTGGGAGAGGTGTTCCTGGAATATCCGTAACAACCCAGATGGTCGTACCTAAGGGTGTCCACAAAGATCAGGAGAATTTTCATGTCAACGGGTGACCGGTATATCGCTTAAAGGTGTTCTCAATTCAAAATGCTCAGGCCGTCAATCCAGTTCGGACTCTACCCTTTTTTATGAATTTCATCTTTTTTATGAATTTCATAATCAGGCCCGCGATTTGGGCCGGTCTTTCAAAACAGAGGGAGTGGCCTGCATTCTGGACCCACCTAACATGGATATTGCTCTTCCTGGGTATGCGCAGCTTCTCGAGTGGAGGCTTCGGCCTTCCACGATCCCCCCAGATTTCAAGGATCGGTATGTCAGTTTTGCATAGGAAGTCATATCCATCCCATCGCGTCCATATCTTAGCGAACTCCCGGATCTGGAATTCAGACCACCGCTTGGTCTGCCTTTTCCTCATCCGTTTTCTTTCCAGCAACTGTTCCTCGCTCAGGGTGTTGACCTTCAATCCATCGAATGCATTTCTCAAAACCTCGGAACTGGTCCATCCCTCTATAGGTATGATGCCCTTTATCAGGTCGGGACTCCGCCTCCCTATCTCAAGAGATATCATACCGCCGATGCTTGGCCCCGTTACATAGAAGTTATGCAGATCTTCTTCCCTGCAGATTTCCAGAACGTCCGAGGCAAATTGTTCGATAGACCCATTTGCTGATGGTGGCCAGCTCATTCCATGTCCTCGGGTCTCCACGACGATAAGCGATAACTCCGGATCGAGGTTGGCAATAACATCTCCTAGACTGGCTGCATCCCCATAGCTTCCAGGAATCATGACCAATATAGGTTTATCGAATAGGTCAACATAGTAGGAGATATGGCCTTCATCTATATCCATCCTTTTTTGCTGAAATTTTCTCGAGCCAATTTTCATTAGGACGCCATAAATTGCCCGGGATTTAAGTTGATTTCCCCAGACTGGGGTCAAGTTAAAAGCTTTGGATTACGTTCTTGGTACATGTACACGGATGGAATGCTGCTCACGGGTGGAGAAAAGGCAAGGTTGCACCATGGATTATTCGGGGTTAGGAAATATATTCCCGAAAAATGTGAAAACGGTTTCACTCTATTCTCTCCAGCATATGGATACAGGGAATACCTCATTGACATGAGGGGACTGGTTGTTCACTCATGGCCGGTTACCCACAGTGACGTTGCCGAACTGCTTGCCGATGGAAGCATTTTGACCCATAATGATGGCAAATGGCTGGAGGAGATCGATGTGGATGGATCCGTAAAATGGAGATGGGAGGGAAGCGAGGACCTAGAGATGGCGACCCACCACGATTTCTATAATCTTGGCGGGGACATCATCCATCTAGCCAGGGTAAGAGAACCGGTAAAGAAGGGGGTCTATGCAGAGGGAGTGGAACCCGATTGCATGAGGACGGACCTCGTGCTAAGAATAAATCGAGAAGGAGAGGTATTATGGAGATTTTCTCTCAGCGATCACCTAGAAGAGATATGCAAGCTTTCCGGCCTTCCCTTGCCAATTCCCTACTTCAGGGAGACCGAGGATGGCTTTGAGCCCTATGGTCCATCGGATTGGGCCCATTCCAACACCGTTGAGGTTCTTCCTCCCACTCCGGTTGGAGATCGGGATGCAAGGTTCAGGGCGGGAAATATTCTGGTGAGCTTCAGAGCGCTGGATATCATCGCTATCATCGATCCCGACGAGGACAGGGTCGTATGGTGCTACGGATTGGGGGAATTGGATGGCCAACACCAGCCAACCATGCTACCCAGTGGAAACATACTGGTATTTGACAATGGTACCCACCGCGGTCATTCCCTGGTCAAGGAGATAGATCCCCTTTCCGAAAAGATTGTTTGGGAATATTCGAAGGGAGAGGAATTTTTCTCCCTTTTCAGGTCAGGAGTTCAGAGGCTTTCCAACGGTAATACCCTAATATGCGAGTGTGATGCGGGACATCTTTTCGAGGTTACCCCGGACCGGAAAATCGTATGGGACTTCTATTCACCTTTCGTTGCCCAGGGGTACGAGCATCTAGGAAAGAGGATTCACAGGGCGACCCGATATTCCTGGTCTAGGGTGGAACCACTTTTGGGGAGAAGAGCAGACCGGATAATCGGGGAGGTCGATGAGTCAGGGGAGCCTATTAGCAACTATCGGGAGCTTGTCGAGTTATACACGTCATGAAATGGAGAATTATCATATTACTGCCCAATGAATGGAAGTAATACACACTTAAGGGTAGGTTGGGGAGGATAATCTGAGGAATCCGGTTGAACCGAAGGCTTATTTTCCTCCTTCTATTACTCCTGTCCCTTCAGGCTGCAAGTACTGGGGCGGCCAGGAGGGATCCTGAAATGGGGAAGATTAGGGTTCTTTATCTAGGTGATACCTGGGGGAATACACCTTTCCACAAGATACGTGTTGAACCGTCCTTTTTGGCGGTACCGGTTCCCGCTAGCTACAAGCATGGATTGGGGCTCAGTGATGCTAAGATCAAGAGGGCGATGAGGCTATATCTGCCCCGAACCTATCAGGGAATGGGATTAATGATGGTTGGGGGAGCAGAGTCATTTGGAACCGAGGGTTACACTTCAGGGGATCCTCCCCTATAGAGCAGGCCTTGCCCACCTTCTGTCTGGAGAACGAGGTTCTGAAAAGGACCTTCAAGGTGAGGGCGGGTGATTCGGATCATCCCTTCTGTACATCATTGGAGTGGTCTAAAATGCCCCCATTTAGGGGCATGAACCTGATCAAGGAAAAACAGGG
Source organism: Hadarchaeota archaeon (SeqCode) (assembly GCA_964621445.1). Classification (GTDB taxonomy): domain Archaea; phylum CAYQAE01; class CAYQAE01; order CAYVLA01; family CAYVLA01; genus CAZUNO01. The sequence goes on from CAZUNO010000043.1 coordinate 10,545, forward strand.
TAGTGAGGCTATTTTAACAACGGATTCCGCAAACAGCCGACCCGTGCTTGTATACTGGGATTATGGTAACGGATCCTCAGTGGCTCACCTGCCTGACCTTACTCCCGCCTGGGGTAGCTTGGTTATGCAATGGACCTACTATGGGGACTACGTTACAAACCTGATCTTTCTAAGCAGCGGAGCAGATATTCCTCAGGACCAGTTCCTACTACATGATATAAGACAGGGATTCCACAACTATCATTCGAAACGCTCTCTCACGATCAGTGTCATGGAGTTTGCCTCGAAATTTGGTGCCAGGATTCATCCCGCCGAGGAGGAAATCCAGGATATATCATCCAAGTACGGTAATGCCGAGGAAGCTTACCTTTCCCAGGAATATGAAACTGCCGCGGAGATGCTGGATGAGATAGGTGAGGATTTTGAATCACTTGAAAAAAGGGTCCTGGAGATGAAGGACAACGCCCTTTTCTGGGTTTACGCAATCGAATGGATGGTTGTTTCGGGGGCCTTGATTCTTTGTGGTTCAATTCTTTGGACGCTAATGGTAAAGAGGAGACTTTATCGCGAAGTTAAAGTCACAAAGTTGGAGTAGTACGTACCGAGGATTAATCAGGTATTTACCCCTGGTGAGAGGGCATTAGAAAATAGGTAAAGGGATAGGATAAGGATGATGGGAATGGGCATGGCCAGTTCCGTCTTTGAGAACTCACGGACCTTGACCCTGAAGAAATATGGATCTCCTCGTTTTCCATATTGATTGGTGAAGGAACCAATCACAAAATCGTCCTCAGTCACCTCTCTAAACCCTCCAATGGCGTATATGGAATTTGGCAGTTCAGGGCTACGGCCTAGATCCCTCCACGTGGCTCCATTATCATGGCTAACCAGGGCACCAATTTCATGCCAACCAACCATACCCACGTAATACAGGGGCGTGTTTCCCGGGCCTGTGGTAAAGAATCCATCTAGCCCTCTGATGGAGATATTTTCCCCGCCCCACGTTGGTTGTATCCGCATGTCAGTTACTCCCGTCTCAAGGTCAATCCGAACGTAGTGTTGTCTCGGTTCCGGTTTCTGGGCGAGATAGGCAAAATGTACTTTGCCATCCTTAATTATCATGTTGGATAGCCAGGTGTGATACTCGAATTCGTCCTGGAGGATGATCTGGGTGGACCTTCCGGTATCGTCCGGGCCTATGGATGTGGATAAAAGAGTCCCGTCTGCCCGGTACCAGGTCTGGCCATCATCAGGACTTCTGATGTAGTGAATGTCCCAGTATAGGTACTCGCCCTTCTTTTGAGTGGTCCATGCGTGGTGTAATGTGCCACCTTGATCCAGAAACGTATGAGGGTACTGAGTGGTGGCATTGGCGCCCTCGATTTCCACTATCCGCCTTCGCCTGATCAGATTTCCGTCGGTGGCGTTGATTATGAAAAGTCTTCCGTAATGATTGAAAACAAATAATTTGCGCGTTCCTATATCATAGTCCATTGAATACTTGCCACTAGCCGCGAAGTTTATCCTGAAGATATCCGGGTCTGAGTAATTACGATCGGCGCTGAATTTGAAAAGCAGAAGGGGGCGCTTGGGGTCCGACTCGTCGCCACAAATGGCTAGAATATCCGAATTCTCATCGTTCTCTAAGCATGGCGCCTTCGAGCCGACGCGTGGAGAGCTATACGTCGTCTGGAAGGTCTTACCCCCATCTGTGCTCCTGGCCAGATTCCAGGTACCCAACCAAGGTGCCTTATCCTCATAATCTACTAGGTAGGAGAGGAATATCCCATTCTCATTTTGTACCACCTTTTGGTTGTGACTTTGAAAGGTTGCGTAATATGTGCAGTTGGAGTCGATTCTGACAAATTCGATCTGACCAGTCGGTATACCTGGATCCCCTGATCCCGCATTAACGGAAAGGGAGGCATCTGAGAATCCGGATGGATCTTGAAGACAGGACATTCCCGTGGGGACCGAGACCATTGATGTTATGAGGAGGAAGGAGATCCATCCATGGGAAAAACACATCTTGATCTAGGCTAATTGGAAAAGGGGATATAAATCTCCTAGCTCACTATGCGTAACTGGTGAGAAGGCGGCTGCCTTCAGCTGCTCTCATTCCTGCATATGAACATCCAGTTGCGGGAATGGTATTTCGATATCCTGTTCATTGTATGTTTGGAGTACCTTCTTTGTCAAGGAGTTCTTGACATCCCAGTAGTTCGCGGTTTCGCCCCATGGTCGCAGCTGGAGGTTAACAGATGAATCAGCAAGTTCAGTGACCACCACGGAAGGTTCCGGATCATCCAGGACCAGGTCATGGTTTTTCATAATTTCCATGGCAATTTCGATGGCCTTGTCCACAGGGCTCGTGTATCCAATTCCAACCCCTACATCAACCCTTCTAATGGGCATCCGGGAGTAGTTCACCACCGGGCTGCCCCATACGATCTTGTTTGGTATGGTTAGGAACTGGTTATCAGGGGTTATTAGTTCGGTGGCCAGAAGACCGACCCCCGAAACCTTTCCTTTCATCCCGCTGACCTCAACGACCTCGTCCTTATCTATGGGCCTGAGGGAGGCTATCCAGACCCCGGCAGCGATATTATTGAAACTGTCCTGCATTCCAAATCCAAGTACAAGGCCCAGCACGGCCGAGAGCCCGAGAACCACCGACGATATCTGGACTGCCATGCTGGCAGCTGCAAGGATAACCACCACGTAGAGGAGGACCTCCAGGAAACGGGCTAGAAAGTCTATTATCAGCCCGGGAAGCTTGGTCTTTTTCAGGCTCCTTTTGAAGATGGAAACTGCAATCTTGGCCAGAACTAAGCCAACCGCCAATACAATGACGGCCATGATTAGATTGCCTACCGTGATATTTCCCATTAGAGTGCTATCCCATTCTATCAAATGAATCGGGTAGGGTGTTGCTTTCTAGTTCTTAAGGATTATGGTATTAGACCTTGGGTGAGGATTTCCCCCTTGAATCTAGAAGACGAAAAATTTTTGATCTAAGGATTCTCATAGGATCTATATTGACCAAAGGATTGCTGATCCTAAGTTGTCTGTTGGTTATATCGGCAGCTGGAGCACAGCCAATTGTAAGAAATCTTGGTACCCCGGTAAGGGCCATGTCCATTAGAGGCTCCCTTCTGGTGAGGGACCCAATAACCGGTCGCCCCACCTTCTATTCCGGGATGCATACGAGTTCTGGAAGCGGGCGACTGATTAGGTTTGATTACGCGAAGGGCGACGTGGAGTATTATTCGCTGCCTGGGACCAGCGGGGCCTATGGACTCACTGAAGGTCAGGATGGGAAAATTTACGTAGGAAGCATCTATGACGCTAGGATATTCAGTTTCGACCCGGAAAACGGGAACATAACTGACCATGGAAGCGCTGGCGGGGAGGAGTATATTTTCGAGCTTTGTACCGGTCCCCATGGACGTATATACGGCGGCACCTATCCGAGGGCCAAGGTAGTGATGTATGACCCCGCAAATGACGAAATTACCGATCTGGGAAGCATGCATCCGACTGAAAAGTACGTGGGCGACCTGACCGTGGCGGAGAACGGTAGGGTTTTTGCCGGGATATTTCCCCACGCGGACCTAGTAGTCTATGATCCAATAACTAAGAAGAAACGAAGCATACTTCCAGAACGCTACCAGGGAGCTCAAGGAGTTGACCCGGATTCGGAGGGAAACCTGGTTTTCGCATCGGTTGACGGCACCCTGCTCATAATCGATGCCAACAGCTATGATATCGTAAAGGAGATACCCCCTCCAGAAGGCGGATGGATCGGTACCCACAGACCAATGTCCGGCGGACCCCTGTTGATCCATGGATTGCCTGGGGGGTACTTCCGATTCAACTCCACGAGCCGTGAGCTGGAGCCCTTCTACACACCGAAATATTCCACGTATGATAATCAAACCGGAGTGGCCTATATCAGAACCGGAGGTCGGCAAATCTTCCAGGCCCATAACCTGACAAGCGGGGAGCTGTTAAGCGAGGTTGATGTGGGGAGGGATGGGGACGGAATGATGGTGTTCAGCCTGGGAACTGGACCTGACGGGTGCATATACGGGGGATCGGTAAGCATCCTTCACCTCTTCAGGTACAAACCTCTCACTGAGAGCCTGGAGGATCTCGGATTTCCATTTCCCGGGGGCGGGGGGCAGTTCTACAGCCTACATACCACCGGTCAGAGTATCTACATGGCGGCCTACTCCGATTCAGTGCTAGGCGTCTATGAACCCTCGGAAGAATGGGACCCTGGAGATGGCCCTGATTCAAATCCTAGGAGGATAGGTACAACTGGAGGAGAGCAGAATAGACCCCACGCCCTGACTTCCTCCGCCGATGGAAGGGTGTTCATCGGTAGCGAACCGGCTTATGGACAGTATGGCGGGGCACTTTCAGTTTATGATCCCCGGACCGATTCCTTCGAGGTCCATAGGAATATAATACCCAATCAGACGGTGCTGTCCCTTGCTGCCAGTTTGGACGGGTGGACCATATATGGCGGGTCCAGCACCAGAGGGGGAACCGGCACCAGTCCAATCACCGATAAGCCCCGCTTCTTCGCCTGGGATGTCAAAACCGAGGAGAAGATGCTGGACATGGTGCCCGTGGGGGGAGCGGAGGATATCAATTCCCTGGTAACTGCACCAGACGGGCGGATATATGGAGGAGCAGGATCCGCCCTGTTCGTCTATGATCCCGGTGCTGGGAAGATAATTCATACCCAGGGATCCCTGGAAGGGGAGATAACCTCAATGGTCGTCGGAGAAGACGGCTTGATCTATGCCCGGGCCGAGAGCGCGATCTTCAGGATGAAGCCCTTGTCGGGGCCCGGAGAGGAGGTTTATTGCCAGCTTCTACACCGCGGCGGGAAAGGTAGGGGTTTGGCCCTGGACGGTCAGGGCAGGGTCTATTTTGGAGATGGGACTGAATTGTGGGTTATCGATAACATTCCAGCAACGCCTAAGCCAATTTCCGATCTCCTGGTTTACGGCGATGATCTGGGTCCCGGCTGGACCTTGACCCATTCCGGCGCAGAGATCAATCTGGAATCAAAGGAGATGGTTACGGATGGCAGGTGTCAGCGAGTTCATGTCGAAAGGTACTGCACCTTGGAGTACTTACCCCCCAACCCCTGGGATATCAATCTATCAGGGTACGATAATTTGTCATTCTCACTGAATCCGGGAAACTCCACCTTTAGAGGCCTGATCATCTCAAAAACGGGTCCTGGAAGCGGAAGTTCGGTTTCTCTTCTGGAGGATTACGCCCTTCAATTACCACCCAATGAATGGGCAAAGATCGAGATACCCATCGAGGACCTTGGGTGGGCCTTCGGTTCCCGAATGGAATCACTCAAGATGGTGGTATTAGGTTCCGGTGTTTTTTACCTGGATTCGATTTCTCTGGACATACCTAGCTCGGGTATTTTCCCCATGGAGATCATGCTCCTGGGGCTAGTTGCCATTATGCGACGGGTTTGGAAATGAATCCCCGTCGTGGTAGGGATTTTACTCGACCAAATGCGAAGCTCCTATTCTGGCTGATCCTACAGCGGAAAGGAGGATAATTAGCAATACAGTTAGGAGATCTTGACCTTCTGATATTTTTGCTTGGCATAGCCTTGCTAATGAGTTTAGTAGTTTCTTGTTCGCTGCT
>CAZUNO010000044.1:0-13789 GCA_964621445.1 Hadarchaeota archaeon (SeqCode)
CAAAGCCCACAGCAAGCCACAAACAAGAAACAAGCAAACAACTGTCAAAGACGAGTTCTAGGTGTATTTTCTGGTAACGACCATTGTGTTAGGTATCAGGTCCTGGTTCCATCAGGTTTGTCTATGGCCGTGAAAATAATGTTTGTCCCATCTGTGGCTCCGTCCTCACCCAAATACCATCGGATCACTGTTTACAATGGTCGAACTATAATGGGAAATAGAGCAGCCATCGCCCGTCCCACCAATAACTGGGCGGAACCGCAATTAGGTGCGAGAAGAATCTAAATTCTCCTAGGCCTTGGGTTGGACATGGCCGGCCCAGCATCCATATTCCCGGTCCCGGCCTTCCATGTTTTCACATAATTTAATTAACAGGGAGAGACCTCTGGAAAACACTTCTGATGATTGTCGTTTCTTGTGGTACCTACCAAATGGAGGCGATGGCATGAAAAAACATGCAAGTTCAAAATTTGGTCCTGAGGAGGAACCCGGTCCGAGCATATCAAAAATGCCTACAAGTGGCCGTTCCTTCATCCTAATCGTCATTATTATAGGCGCCATCCTGGTGCTAGCGTTTCTTTACGAAGCAGGCTATGTATTTGGAAAGCAAGTTGAGGATGGTGACCCCCTGGCCAAAGGACTGGTAAGTCTATCGATCATCATAATCCTCTGGTTACTTTACCTCATTCCATCCAGAACCTTCAGTGCCGCTGCCAAAAGACATCCGGAAAGGCAGGGGGACATCATCATGATAAAGGGACTAGTTAGGGCAATTTTCCTCTTTGTCGGAACATTTGGAATATTGAGCGTGATCTTTGATGTGGGAGCACTTCTTGCGGTGATAGGGGCCTTTGCAGGGATGTTCCTAGGCTGGTCGCTCCAGAGCCCTGTGTCGGGGTTCGTTGCTTACATACTGGTAACCGTGAAGAGGCCCTTCAAGGTCGGTGATAGGGTTCTGTTCCCGAGTTGGAATCTAATCGGTGATGTCCTCGATGTGGGTGCCATGTACACTCGACTAAATCAGGTAGGAGGCACGGTCGGAAGCGAGGATAAATCGAACCGCGAAATACTCATCCCCAACGCCCAGTTATGGGGACATGTAATAATTAACTACACCTCGTCTTTTCATCTTGGTGGAGAGGAAGGGGAATCCACAAGCTCAAGATTTGTACTTGATGAGGTTGTAGCAAGAGTCACATTCGATTCGGATTGGGAACAGGTTGAAACCATTCTCATTAATGCAGCAAAGAAGGTAACCGCCGATATTATTGAGGAAACGGGAAACGATCCCTATGTCAGATCCGATATGTATGACTACGGAATATACATGAGGCTTCGTTTCATGACCGTACCCACCGATAGACCCAGAATATCCTACGAGATTACCAAGAGAATCGTAAAAGGGTTCCAAAAATCGGAGAAGGTTGATTTTGCCATTCCCTGGGTCTATTCTTACAGGAAAGCCCTGGGCCAGAAGGATCTGCCTAATCTTCAAGAAGATCCCAGCCTTTAGGGGCTCATTCTTGGGCATCCCTTCTACGCACTAGATACTTGCGAACTTCCTCTACCACCAGTATGGCCAAAGCGAAGGGAATGAAAACTAACCAGACCCAGGGTTCTAGTGGTTGGGTTCCAAATATGCTGTGAAGCGGAGTGAAGTAGACAATGGCCATGATCAGGGAAACCTCGGACACAAAGCCGTAAAGCAGGTTCTTGTTTGAGAAGGGGCCGATGCTAAACACCGAATCCTTGGTGGTTCTTGATACTAGACCATTCACGATCTGGGTTATGATTATGGCAGCCAGGCAAGCCGTGGTAGCGGTCATATACAGTCCCGGGGATGCATCCATTCCAAAGCTCCAACCACCGCCCTTTAATACCAGCCAGTAGCCCACCAATCCAGCCGCGGCCTCGATTGGCCCGATTAGTCCGTAGGACCGGGCAAGAGTTGACCACTTCAGAATTCTCTCATCCCTTTTCCTTGGCGGACGGGTCATCACATCGCTCTCGGGCTTCTCGGTTCCCAGGGCGGTGGCCGGAACCATGTCTGTCCCGAGGTCCACGGTCAAGATCTGGATGACCGTTAGAGGGAGCGGTACTCCGAACAGAATGAAGACTATGAAAGGCACGATCTCCGGTATGTTGCTGGTAAGGATATAGCTAACGAATCTTCTAATATTATCGAAAACCGCCCTTCCCTCCTCAACGGCGTTTACTATGGTGGCAAAGTTATCATCGACCAGGATCATGTCGGCGGCCTCCTTTGCCACATCGGTTCCTGCCTGGCCCATGGCGATTCCAATATCGGCTTTTTTCAGAGCTGGGGCATCGTTAACGCCATCACCGGTTACCGCAACGACCCCGCCCATATCTTGAAGGGCGTCAACGATATCCATCTTGTCCTTGGGAGTGGATCGGGCGAAGATAATCTCGTCTGCCTCCAGGTGAGATTTCAATTCTTCTTGGGTCATGCCCTCTAGTTCCGAACCCTCAATTATATTCGGGGTCTCCCCCTCAACCACATTGACATCCCGCGCGATTGAAAGGGCGGTTTCCCTACTATCACCAGTTATAACAATGATCTTAATCCCCGCTTCCTTGCACCTTCTTACGGCCTCCGATACCTCCTTTCTTGGGGGGTCAATCATGCCCACGATGCCAAGAAAATTAAGCTCGGATTCCACTGACTGGGCACTGAGATCCTCTTCCCCTTCCGATAGATCTCTCCTGGCCACGGCTATTACCCGCAGGGCCTTCTTCTCGAACTGGGCCTGTTTCTCCTTAATTTTCTTTCGATCCTCATCGGTTAGATCGCTTTCCTCCCCGGAAATGCAGATCCCGGTGCAATTAGGCAATAGGCTATCCAGCGCCCCCTTAACGTAAGCTGCCTTTTTTCCTTCCCCGGTGGTCACCACCGTGCTCATCATCTTCCTTTCGGAATCGAATGGGTTTACCTTTAGCTTTGAAAATTCCTCCTCCAGTTCATCAGTATCCATGATCTTTGAGCTCAATACCATCAAAGCGCCTTCAGTTGGATCCCCTATAATATCCCAATTTCCCTGTTCCTTAACCAGGGAGGATTCATTGCATAGGGCAACCCCTCTCAGGAGCTCGTTGAGATTCCCGAGCTCCTTTTCATCCAGTTTATCCCCATTCTGGTTCTGTATCTCGCCCGACGGCTTGTACCCGGTTCCCGTTACCGATAATTCACTCTCATTTGCGTAAATTCTCCTCACCGTCATCTCATTCTTAGTCAGGGTTCCCGTCTTGTCAGTGCAGATAACGGTGGTGGACCCCAGGGTTTCCACGTCGTTTAGGCTCTTGATGAGAGCGTTTCTTTCCGCCATTCTTTGGCTGGCAATTGATAGGGTAAGAGTAACGGTGGGGAGAAGACCCTCGGGGACATTGGCAACCAGTATTCCAATTGCAAATATCAAGTTAGGCCAGAAACCCCTTCCCACCCCCATGCCGGCGAAGAAGAATACAACTGCTAGAACGATCGCTATGGCCGATATGGTTCGAATGAAAACCAAGATCTCCCTCTGGAGAGGCGTGAATTTCTCGCCGATCTCCTGGGTCAGGTGAGCTACCTTTCCAAATTCGGTGCCCATACCGGTGGCGAAGATAACCGCCCTGCCCTGACCCGAAACGACGGTAGTACCTGAAAACACCACGTTTTCGCTGTCAAATATCTCCACATCCTGTGCTTCAGACGTTCGAGGTTGGGGCTCAGATTCTCCCGTGAGGGCAGAGTTATTTACTCTCAGCTCATTTTCCTCAACCAGACGAGCATCAGCGGGAATCCTGTCCCCGGCATCCAACATTATTATATCTCCAGGGACGATTTCGGCGGCCTCGATCTCCCTGGGTTTGCCTTCCCGGAGAACCTTTGCCTCGACCGCCAACATGCTGCGGAGAGCTTCCGCGGCCTTTTCAGCTTTGTACTCCTGGTAGAAGGTGAAGATTGCATTCAGGAACACCACACCTACAAGGGCGTAACCAATCATTAGCATGCTGGGATCATCGGAGACATACCCACCAGCGAAGGACAAAATCGCCGCCACCCATAGTAACAAAGCAAATAGATTAGTTAGCTGACGGAAGAATCGGACTACTAGTGGGGTCTTTGCCTCCTTCTTCAGGACATTTTCCCCAAACTGATCAAGTCTAGAGGAAGCCTCGCTCTCCTTGAGGCCCTCTTTGCTGGAGCCTAGTTCCTCAAATACCTCCTCTCTATCAATCTGGGTAATCTTTGCCATTTTTACCATTCACGATTGCCCTGGCCTCCAGATCAGCACATTGCAGGGAGCTCCGGATATCAATTTTGTAAGGTCATGCCCCTTGATGAGGACCTTTAGAATATTTTGTCGAGTGAACTCCAGAACCATCAGGTCGTGCCTCTCCTTCGAAACCCGATCCAAAATGCTCTTATGAGGTGTGCTACAGGTCTCGATAGTCAGGTTTGGCCGAAGACCTTTTTCCATTATCCTCTCCGACATGGAAGTCACTTGCTTTCTTCGCCTATATTTCAATTCAGAGATTTCACTCGAGTCATAAACCTTCTTCCCGGATATCTCAACGCAGCTGTAAAGTGTCAAACCTGCTTCATAATACCTCGATAGTCCGTACAATAATTCTGATAACTCCCGGTCGCTCTCCTCCTTTCTGGATCCCTTGATGGGTACCAGCATCCTTTCATGGTTTAATGGTATTCCGCAGTTCACAACTCGGGCCAGAATAACCGACCCCCAGAAATCCCTGATCAGAGAGATCGGTACCGATTTCCTGGCCAGGCCGAAGGATAGGTTCTCCGGATTTCTGAGATCCGCCAGGACGATATCCGGGTCCAATTCCTCCAGTCCTTCCTCCACTGCTGTGGAGAGATCCCCCTTTCTCAGGGATACCTCGATATCCAGGCCGAGATCTGCACCCTGAAGGAGCACTCTATCACAGGAGGAGGATATCTTGGATTCTTCTTCCTCGCTTTCATAGGCGGAAAGAACCGTGGCCCTGGACCCAAATGCCTTGGCGATCACCAGTCCATACCTGGCAGCAACCTCGGATCCAAAGGATCCATCTATCACCAGGGCTGCCTTATCATACATCGGGTCAGGGTTTCTGGCTCCTTTCTTAGATCTTTCGCCCGTCCGTCAAACTCGAGCCTCGCCCTGCAACCCCTACCATGGCGAGGGAATGTATCCTCGAGATATCAGTATGATCAAAACTAATGCGATAAATAGGATTATCCAAAATGAAATTGCCTGTCTGGTATACCTCTTGGCCTTCCTCTCCTTCCACCAGCTATTTGGATGGATTCCCTGGACCAGGAAGGTGACTACCCCGGCCAGATTGAGACCGATCAGGTTTGTGACCAGCAGAAGTAGGGAACCCAGAGCAGCACCAAAATTCCCTGACCCCATCAGAATCCCAAAAACCACCAGAGGTGGCAGCAGGGCAACGGCTACCATCACCCCCACCAGGGCCGTCGAGACGCCTGTTGTGAAGGCCAACCCACCCACGGTGCCCGCAACCAGGGCCACCGCGACCTCACCCAGCCTTACCTGGGTCCGAGAGGCAACTTCCGGCAATTGAACCACGTCAACTTGACCCATGATCATCAGGCCCAGCAACACGGGAACGATGAGCGATGCTAGAAATCCAGCTGTATTGGTCTTAAGGGCTCGTTGCGCCAGATCCGTGTCCCCAAGTGTGGTTGCCAGGGCCAGAGCCACATTTGGCCCCAGGAGAGGTGCGATAACCATGGCCCCGATTATGACCGCGATACTTCCATAAATTATCCCTACAGCGGCAGCGAGAGAGGACATCACACAAAGGAGTATCCATCTCTTATCAAGCTTGATCGCGTCCATTATGTCGTTATAGACCTCCTCTCGATACATTCTTCCAACGTCGGGGGATGGCTTCTCCTTTTCGGTTTCAGCTTTCTCTTTATCCTCGGGCTGGGGTCTGGGTATCGCTGCCTCGACGGAGAGGAGGATTATCCTGAAGTTGTCGGTGGATGAGGAGTATCTTTTCTCGAGAATATCGAGTATGGTTTCAGTATTTTCGGCTCTAAGTAGAATCTTGATTAGCTGCTTATCTCCAGGGAGGGTGTCCTTCCAGATGCTCAAGATGGGTTGGTCCTCCAGGAGTTTGTCCAGCTCATCCTCTCTGTCCTGGGAAATGACCATCTCTATAAGGCGAAGGGGCATTATCTGGACCTTTTCTGTATAAGGGCTTCGGACCAATAAAGGTCTTTTGTGACTAATAGGAAAGCTCGAAACCTGAATCCTTACCATTAACCAGGGATTTGACGGTTACCAGGTGTGATATATTCGAGGTTCGAAGCTTTTCTCCCAGGATCTTTTCCACCTGGAAGATTCCCGCTGAGTTGCTGCAGTTAACCCTTATCAAAACGGGTCTGTCCTCACCGGGCATGATCTCCACCTTCTCTATTGACATAGCAGAAAGCGAATGGATATCAACCGAACCTCTATCGTAGGGCACCCTTGCCCTTCCTTTCTCCATGTCGGTGCCGTCGCCGACTTTAACACACCCGGCCTCAACGGTCAGGCATTCTATATCCTCTTCATGGCTATAGGCTGCATGAAGCGTTTCGGCTGCTATATGGGTGGCTTTGGGCGTCCTGCCGTATATACTTTCGGTTAGCCTCTCCACTATGGGTCCGGCGAGGGCGACTGTGTGTAGTTGATGTTGGTCTCTATGGACTGCGTTCCCAATATCGTGAAGATAGGCTCCAACGGTGGCTACCAGAGTGGAGTCGTCAATATCACCGGCTCCTTCAGCTACAATGGTAGGGGACTCCCTCCTGGAGATCAGATCCAGGAGGGTGGCCGAATTTCTCGATGATATCACCGCATGAACCGGCCCATGATCATTATAGCCAAGTCTGTTGACCGCCATCACATTTGACATTCTAAGATAGGCGCCAACCTGTGAATCATCATACAGACTCCTGAAGGCCTCCAGGGATTTGGGCCTATCCTCCAATATTCTAACCAGCTCGGCCTTTGCAGATTCCTTCATTGATTCCTTTGGCAATATTGATCCCAGACTCCTATTTTCCTAAAATAGATTGCCCTCTAATGAACTCGGTCATGGTAATGGGCAATAGATATCAATGAATAGATAGAGCTGGATTGGTACAGGACATCGCCCTAGTTCTGGCAGTACTTGCCGCTACCATAATCCTCTTCGTTAGCGAGAAGCTACGAGTAGATATTATCGCTCTAACGGTGATGATAACACTAGCTTGGCTTGGACTTGTATCTCCTCAACAAGCCCTGTCAGGTTTTGCAAGCAACGCGGTGATGTCCATGATAGGGGTCATGATTCTAGGATACGGCATCGATCGTTCGGGAATAATGAGCAGGATAACAAAACCCATAATCGATCTGACGGGGGAAAGTGAAAAACGTCTAATTGGCCTGGTTTCCAGCGTCGTGGGTCTGATGTCCGGCTTTATGCAGAACATTGGGGCCACTGCCCTTTTCCTCCCCGCGATGTTAAGGATATCCAAGAGGACGGACCTCGACCCCTCAAGGCTGCTAATGCCTATGGGTTTTGCCGCCATCCTTGGCGGCACTTTGACCATGGTTGGTTCCGGACCTCTAATAATATTGAATGACCTCCTCAAACAACAGGGATTGGAGACCTATGGGTTATTCGATGTAACCCCGATAGGTTTGATCCTATTGGCATCGGGAATAGCGTATTTTTTGTCCATAGGAGGACACTTTCTCCCATCGGGAAAAGGAGGCCAAATCACCAAGGGAACTCAAAAGGATATTATGGATACCTGGGACCTCCCCAACACGGTTTTTGAATATGAGATCCCGGAAAACAGCCCCCTGGTGGGAAAGACCCGAGAGGAGGCCGGGTTTTGCGCAAATTATCAAGTAAATCTGATAGCCCTTGCCGAAGAGGGAGATGTGGTCTATGCGCCCTGGAGATATACCCACTTCTCCCCCCATCAGTTTATTGCCATCCTCGGTGACGAGGAGGATGCCCAGTCACTGGCCCAGGACTTTGATCTGAAAAGGGTTAAGGACGAATCGCAATTTGAGGAGCTGAGAGAGGGAACCTTTGCCGGCTTCGCCGAGATAGTCATTCCGCCTCGATCATCGGTGGTCGGAAAGAGTATTCGTGATATCGCCATGCGAAAGAACCATGTTGTTGAGCCGGTAGTTCTACTCAGTGGTGAAATCGAGAAGAGAGGTGATTTCTCTGACAAGAAGCTTCAGGCCGGGGATGCGATGATAGTCCATGGCCGATGGGAAAACATAAAGGGGCTCGGGGAAAACCGGGAATTCGTTCTTGTCACCCCCGTGGAGGCCATGCAGGTAGGGGGCTCCCGAAGACCGGTGCCAGCCCTCATATGCCTCATAAGTGCTTTGGCTCTGGCGGTGCTGGGCTTTCCTCTCTCCATTTCCCTTCTTACCGGGGCTGCAGGCATGGTTCTTTTTGGAGTTCTCTCCATGGATGAGGCCTATAAAGCCATCGACTGGAGAGTGGTATTTCTTCTAGCTGGCCTTATCCCCCTTGGATTGGCCATGGAACAGACCGGGGCTGCGGAATTCATTGCCAATGGGATGATGGGTCATCTCCAAAATGCCCATCCCCTACTGATACTCACGGCAATAGCCCTCCTGAGCACATTGTTCTCGCTTTTCATGTCAAATGTTGCGGCAACCGTGGTTCTAGTGCCATTGGTGATAATTACGGGAAATCTGGTATCCATTGACTCGAGAGCGTTATGCCTGCTTGTAGCGGTTTGCGCCTCGAATTCCTTCATCCTCCCGACTCACCAGGTCAACGCCATGTTGCTTTCCCCCGGTGGATATAGCAACTCAGATTACATGAGGGCAGGCGGGCTGATGACAATAATCTTCACAGCCATCTCGGTCTCTGTAATCTTTTTATGGTACATGTAAGCTCTCCTCAGCACTGGAAGCGGGAGTAATGATAGTACAACAGTTTTTTGTGAACGGTATAGCCCATAATTCCTATCTTGTAGGGGGAACAGAGGAGTGCGCCATAGTAGATCCGCGGCGAGACGTAGGTATATACATAGATGCCGCCCAGGCTCTGGATATGAAGATAACCCAGATACTCGAAACCCATCTCCACGCCGATTTCATATCCGGGCACATTGACCTTAGGGAGGTTACCGGAGCTGAAATTGTGGCCCCGAAATCGGCCGAATGCGAGTTTGAACATCAGCCGGTTTCGGAGGGAGATAGCTTTCAAATCGAGGAAATGAATTTCGAGGTCCTGGAAACGCCCGGGCATACCCCGGAGCACGTTTCATATGTGGTATCCGATTCGGCTCGGGGAGAGGATCCGGTCGGCGTTTTTTGCGGGGATACTCTATTCGTCGGCGATGTGGGTCGCCCGGACCTTTTCCCGGGAAGGGCAGAGGAGTTAGCATCCAGTCTTTACGACAGCCTTCATGAGAAGCTTCTGCAGTTACCCGATTCTTGTGAAGTATATCCGGCCCACGGCGCTGGCTCCCTCTGTGGAAGGGCCATGGGAGCAAAGAGAAGAAGCACCATAGGGTATGAGAGGAAATACAACTCCCCGCTTCAGATAGATGATCGGGATGAAATTGTGGAGTCCCTGACAACCAACATGCCGGGTGCCCCCGACCATTTCAGCCGCTGCAGCGGCATAAATCGGGACGGGCCGGCCCTAATTAAGGATCTCCCAAACCCTTCCCCAATCGACGCCCATGATTTCAGGGAGAGATCGGAAAGAAACGATACAATTGTCCTGGATGTCAGGAGTTATGATGCCTTTGGCGGTCAGCATGTTCCCAATGCCTATCATAACGACATAACTGGCAATTTCGCGACCTTCGCCGGATGGATGCTGCCTCCTGATTCCGAGATCCTAATCATAGCTTCAGACTCTGAACAAGCAGAAGAGGCAACGATGTGGCTTAGGCGCGTTGGATTGGACGGAACCCGAGGGTATCTTGACGGTGGGATGCACTCCTGGAATATCGCTGGCTTCCCAACCAATCATGTTCCACAGATCTCGGTGATAGAGTTCCATAAAATGATTGACAAGGAGAAGGAGATGGTATTGGTTGACGTACGTGGACACTCCGAGTTCAAGGGACACCGGATAGAGGGTTCCATGAATATTCCAGCACCGGATCTCAGAACCCGACACGAGGAACTTGATCCTGAGATGCCCACGGTCCTCATGTGTAGCAGTGGACGTAGATCGAGTTTGGCAGCCAGTATCCTCAAACAACACGGGTTCCAGAATCTGTACAACCTCGCTGGAGGTATGACCGGGTACAGCGCAGCCGGATATGCGCCAAAATGCAAGTTCTGTGCCATTCCCCACGGTCCGAGTTTCCTGGGGAAGGAGGAAATTGCAGCCTAGCAAGTGTTAGCTGGGGGTGTTTAGGTGCAATGGTTCGCCGCGGAGCAATGGTCGCCGTACGTTGTTGGCGCCCTTATCGGTGCCCTAAGTTGGTTTGCATTTCTTGTTTCCAATAAGCCGTTGGGGTGCTCAACCGCATTCGCACGTACCGGGGGCATGGTTGAGCGTCTTTTTAGAGGAAATAAGGTCCTTGAGAAGGCCTATTACCAGAAGTTCGTTCCAACCGTGGACTGGGAATGGATGCTGGTCCTGGGCGTTGTGATAGGTGCCTTCATATCTTCGATGCTTTCCGGCGTTTTCGACATAAGATGGGTCCCTGACAGATGGATTGAAACCTTTGGGGAGGCAATAGGGCCCAGAATTATGGTGGCCCTCATAGGTGGATTTTTCATGGGACTGGGTTCCAGGTGGGCTGGCGGCTGTACCAGCGGCCACGGCATTAGCGGCGCACTTCAGCTAACGGTTAGCAGTTGGCTAGCTGCCATATGCTTCTTCGTGGGAGGAATAGTAACTGCGATGTTTTTTTATGGCTTTTGGCCCTAAGGAGTGAGAATCAATGCTAACAAACTTACATGAGAGAAAAGACCTCCAACTCGTTTTGGGATTGGTCATTGGGATCGTTTTTGGTTTTCTTCTCCAGAAAGGAGGGGTGACTGTCTATGATGTCATCATCGGCCAACTCCTTCTTACGGATTTCACCGTGGTCAAGATCATGCTTACCGCGGTTGTAGTTGGAATGCTTGGTATATATGCACTGAGAGGTCTGGGACTTGCGGAGCTGCATCCCAAGCCAGGTTCCGTCGGCTCATCCATAGTTGGCGGTTTGCTTTTTGGAGTAGGTTTTGCACTTCTAGGTTACTGCCCGGGAACGGTGGCCGGGGCGGTTGGTCAGGGGTCCTTGGATGCACTGCTGGGAGGCGTGGTGGGAGCCCTAATCGGCGCTTGGGTTTTTGCGGCTATATATCCAAAGCTTATGGATACCATTCTGAATAAGGGTGATTTCGGCATGGTCACCCTGCCCGAGCTGCTGAAGGTCAACGCCTGGTTGGTGGTAATACCAGTAGCTCTGATAATCACGGGGCTCTTATGGTGGCTTGAGAGCCTAGGATTGTGATGTAGATTACCTCTATGGGATGAGTTTAGTGATAGAGATAGTTGAAACCGCCATAGGCTATGCGGCGATATTTGCGGAAGCGATTGCCGCCGTGGTGATAATAGTTGGCGCGGTCCACACGCTTTGGATATACCTTAAATCATTTATCAAATGTAGAGACGAATCCAGGGGACTTATTGGAGGGAGAATAAGACTTGGACACTCACTTGTTCTGGGCCTTGAATTTCTTATTGCTGCAGCTATTTTAAAAACCGCGGTTTCCCCGCAGTGGAAGGATATCTGGCAGTTAGCCGTAATTGTAGGCATCAGGACCGTCCTGGACTATTTCTTAACCTGGGAACTGGAGAAAAGCGAGGAGGACCTAAACGAAATGGAATAACCGGGGATTCTAAAGGCCATAGTAATTAACGACAAATACGCAGTTCCATACGGAAATTAAAGGCTTCTTGAGGTAATTGAGATGAGCGGCAGTAAGATGACCCCATCAAAAAAGACCAAAATGCCTCCAGCAACACTGGTCTCAAGTAATGATATGGAGGTTTCGGATCTTCCAATGCGTTTAATTGATTATCAGGAATCTGATGTGAAGGAAAGGTTAATCGAAGAGGTCGGAGAGGCCTCTCCGTTCAAATCTTCCCCAACCGTCACCTGGATAGATGCATATGCAGTTGGAGCGCAGCGTCTTGGGGAGATCGGACAAATATTTGACATACATCCCCTAGTATTGGAGGACATCCAAACCGACCAAAGACCAAAGATGGAGAACTTTGACGACTATTTCTTTATTGTACTCAAGATGCTTGATTATGACCCGGAGAAGAGGGAAGTAACAAAGGAACATGTTTGCCTAATTCTCCGAGAGAATCTGGTAATGTCCTTCCAGGAGAGGGAGGGGGATGTTTTCGATCCTATACGGGAAAGGATAAGAACGGGAAAGGGCCGAATAAGAAGCATGGGGGCCGATTACCTTGCCTATTCCCTAATGGATGCCATTGTGGATCATTATTTCACAATACTGGAGAGACTTACTGATAGAATTGAGGATATGGAAGAGGAACTGATCTCAGATCCATCTCAAAAAACCTTAGCAACCATACATCGCTCTAAACGAGACCTAATTGACCTTAGGAAAGCAATCTGGCCATTAAGAGAGGTGATCGCCGGAATTGAGAGGTCGGAGTCCCCCCTTGTCCGTGAGGAAACCCTTCCCTTTTTCCGCGACCTATATGATCACGCCATACAGATCATGGATACCACGGAGAGCCTTAGAGACATGGTCTCCGGAATGCTTGACATCTACCTCTCAATCGTGAGTAATAGAATGAATGAGGTAATGAAGGTATTGACCATTATAGCCACCATATTCATACCTCTAACCTTCATTGCCGGAATTTACGGCATGAACTTCGTATTTATGCCCGAGCTAGATATGAAGTACGGTTACTTCGGGGTGCTGTCCGTTATGCTCTCTATTGGAGCCATCATGACATTATACTTTCACAGGAAAGGGTGGCTTTAGCATTCAGGAAATTGCCTGCTAAGCCATTCATGTGCAAGCTCCTGGTTCAGGACATGCCCTCCTGGATAACTGACATAATCGCATCTATCTCCATAATTGAACATATCATATATGCTGCGGAGCTTCTCGAAGGTTTTCATCGCGTCATTATCATCCAGGCAGGGATCATCAACTCCTTTCTGGATCTGCAGTGGTCTGGGGGCTATACAACCGGCGATATCCACCATATCGAAATATCTTGGCCAGTCTCGAATCGAGTAACACTGGCAATTCCTCTTATCAATTAGCAGGGATCTAAATGAGGAAAGAAAACCGGCCGAAACGCAAGCGGCAATTCCCGTTTCCATGGCTGCAAGATACAGGGATATTTCCCCACCCATGGAGAGGCCCAATGTCCCAATCTTTCGATCATCGACCTCCTCCAGCTCCAAGGCTAGTTCGTATGCTAAACGGGCATCGTATAGTCTGGCTGCAATAAGGGTCACTCCCAGAGCATCCCCTTCGATCGACCACTCCCTGCAAATGTTTCTCCAGTCCGGCCCTAACCCCTTGGTTTCCCTTTCCATATAACCGTATAGAATGGGAGCTATTACCCGGTAGCCGTACCTTGGCATCTCCATTAGATATGAGTAAATTCCCGAAAAGGGATCATACCCATGTCCATGCAGGGTAATGAGGGTTATTCCATTGTAATTCCTGGGATCAAAAATCTCATATATGGGCTGAGAGTCCCATTGGCC
>CAZUNO010000045.1:0-13674 GCA_964621445.1 Hadarchaeota archaeon (SeqCode)
GGAAAAAGAGCATACGTCATAATCATCAAAGACTAACCAATTATGCAACACAGCAGTTTTTTACTCTATTTAAGACGTATATCGTTGGATGCATCTAACATGGATGAAAGAGACGTAAGGGATGTTGAAGCACTTTCGCCGACTGAGCAAAAGATATACTCAAGGACATATTCAAAGAGGGTTGTAGCCACGGAAGACGTCAGGGATGTCGTGGGAAGGGGGCATAAGTGTGCGGATTATATTAATAATCTGCGAGAAAAGGGCTATTTCCAGAAGATCAGGAAAGGATTGTATGCAGTAGTTCCTCCCAACTTGGTGAATACGGACGAAATGAGGCCGGACAAGTTCATTGTGGCTAGTAAGATAAGGAACCAGTACTATATTTCTCATCATTCGGCCCTTGAGCTTCAGGGCTTGGCCCAGTCCGTATTCAGCGTTGTTTGGATCACTAGTAAGAATCCTGGTAGGTCATTCTCCTTCCAGGACATTGATTACAGGATCATAACGACAAAGCACTTCTTCGGCTATGAAGCGATGGACTACTTAGGGGTTCCTATTAAAGTGAGCGACACGGAAAGGACGGTATTGGATTGCATCAGGAATCATAAATATGCCGGAGGTTGGGAGGAGCTGATGAAAAGCCTGGAAAACCTCCCCTACCTGGATTTGGAGAAAATAATGGATTACCTGGGCAGATTCAATGAAAAGAGCTTGTATCAAAAAGCGGGATTTGTTCTTCAATCTCTAGATATCGAAATGTCGAGATATGTATTGATGAGATCTAAGGAAAAAATAGGAAAACGGACCTATTACCTAGACAAGAATAAGGATTCCTTCTATTTGAAGGAATGGAACCTGATGATACCAAAGAGGTTCAAGGAGTGGGTGACGGTTGCCTAGATTAGACAGACGGTTCTTTGAGGAAATGTCAGCCACTACCAAATTTCAAGTAGATATACTGGAGAAGTCCTATCGCTTGACCGAACTCTTGCGGGAAATAACCGATACAAAACTTGGTAAGCTACTAGTTCTCAAGGGAGGTACTTCAATTAATTTTGTCTATTTCGACATCCCAAGATTGTCGGTGGATATTGATATGGACTATATTGGGTCTGTGCAAAGGGAAACCATGTTGGACGATCGAGAGAAGATCGGCAAGGTCCTAAGGAGGATATACAAAAATCTGGGCTACGAACTTGATGAAGACCAGAGATATGCGCTCCAACGTGATAACCTATATTACGAAAACTCCGCCCGAAACAGAGATAGGATAAAGGTTGAGACGAATTACCTCAAAAGGACCACGATATTGAAAACCGTCAATAAGGTTTTCAGACATCCCTTTCCTTACAAATCATTTGAAATAAGGACACTAAATCCGAATGAGTTGTTCGCGCGGAAATTGGCTGCTTTGGTGATGAGAACTGCGCCCAAGGACCTTTATGATTTATACGACTTGCTACGAAGTGATATCTCCTTTGACAGGGAAATACTGAGGAAATGTTTTATTTTCTCTTTGTGTCTTAGTGGGGACCCCAGGGAAGCGGATTTCAAGGTATTTGACCATATCACGGGCCATGACTTCTCAGATACCGGTGATCTACACCTTAGATAGCGATCGTCTGCCAAACTTCCAAGATCTTGCATACCATGCTCGCCGGTATAATTGAGCATCTGGGTATAGATGAATACATGGATGTGGTGGTTACCTCATCCCTTGTACAGGCGAAGAAGGAGGATAGGTACTGATCGTAGTGATCGGGAAAACGGCAGAGAAGGTTAGATTAATCCCTCCAACCTGGGGAAGCCTGGGCCGAATTTCCGCGGTTAAGGACTCCTTGGTAGATGTAACTAACGATTTCCTTGGATCGCCAACAATGGCCCTCCAGCACCCGGATCAACTATAGGTGGTTGGGCTCCGTGATGTTCAAGTTCTAGGGGGAATCCTAAAGGATTTGGAGCCTCATGCCGAAGGTACAAGAGAGGATGAAGCTCGAGAACTGTTACCAGACTACAATTTACACCTATTTGAGGAAGGAAACTATGAAGATAGAGCACGAGCCCAAATGTAACGCTTATGGAGGCATCGATATTAGAACTCCTTAAATTGTTAAAAAGAAGGAAAATAAGACCCTCAACTCGTGAAAAGGAAACACACACAAACTGTTATTCAAGGATAAAAATGGATAACAGAGCGGGAAAGGGCCAGGGAACAAAAGGACTCCTTCGTCCCGGTAGGAAGTGATACAACTCCCCGTGTCGGGGTTAAAACAATACTTAATAGAAGTAGCTTCAGCGATCTGTGTGACAGGGATTGCCGCGACTAATCGACATATGCGGGCTAGATGAATCTGGTAGGGTCGGAGAGGATATCATCTTTGTCCGAGCAGAGGTCGGTATACCTCAAGAAATAGATGTAATGGTCCGCAATTTGATCCATTTCAAGAAACTTATACCTTCGAAGAAAGATATCAAGGGTTTTGAGAAGACGAACCAACTCAAGTTTGCTCGGGAAGTACTTGATGATCCCACCACCAAGATAGTCGTCTATCGATTATGGGCCTCGACTCAATGCCGTCTCCTAAGAGAGATGATATCTATCCAAGAGAATCAACTGTACGCAGCGAGAAAAGAACTCATAGATTACCATAAATCTCAAGACGATAGCAAACTGTGGCCGACGGTACAACTTCTAAAGCCCCTTCGGAAGGCCTGCCGTCCATATAGAGTCCCTGATCAAGAGCATCATTTTCCGGAAGATCGCAGAAGATCTCAATGATTATGCCTTAATCTTCAAAAGAGAAATACCAGAAGATTACAGACTAGTCGTTCAAGTCGATGGAGGTTACCCCTTTGTTTATTGGTGGCAGGATCTACTTGACGATAAGTCGATGTGTAACCTGATACGCCGAAGAGTGATAGTTAATGGCATACGGTCGGGCGATGAATACTACCCTGTATTGGGATTAGCTGGGACACTAGCCAGAATACTGGGCCACAAGAAGGACAAATGGTATATGTGGCCCATGAAAACCATTCAGAGTAAGGATCTTCAAGGTGCCATGGATTCTGCGGAAAAGATCTACAATGACCACCATAGGGCATTATCATCCAATGCTTTTCAGTCCAGATGCTTGCTGGTGGGAGACATTCCACCTCATCTGAAAGGATTAATTCCATATCTCCTCCACCGCGAAGACAGGAATATGGTGCCAGAACCGGTGAAATTATCAATGTCGCTTGAAAAATACTTGGACTATTTTGGACAGGGCTCTGACAGAGCTACAACCTTAGCGGTCTATGGGGAGTCTCTTACCGCCCAAGATAGAAGGAACCTTCGCCTTTGCGAAGATAAGGGATTCCGTACGCAGCACTTCACGGAATTATTCGACTCTTTTGATAAACTACTGAATGAGGTTGAAGAAACCAGCAACTTCTTGGGGAAAAACAAGAAACGTACGATCATGAGTGAGATTGGAAACCTAAGAACCATCGTTAAGTAAGGATAAAAGTAAGATAGATAGGTAATATCTCTGTTTGGTAGTGGCCCCGACACATACCCCCCAGGGGAGCATGCACCTACAGACCTAAAATGTATTTGGCCTTCATGCCTTAATAAGTTTATCCTTCTATCCTTCTCAGGTACTCAAATCCTACGAAAGCATTAAGGAAAACGGGACCATTCCTCGGGCGCCGGGGACCAAAGCCGATCATCCTGACAAACACAACTCGGAGTCGGAAAGAAATGTCCGGGCCGAATTTTCCCGGGGTAGCGGGGAAGGGTCGTGAATCATAAGCAAGAATAATCTTTCCGTGAAGTGTTCTCACCAAGAGGACGCCAACTCTACTCGGCAGTCGGAGGCTGGCGCTGATTCAAAAGGCTGCACCGCCATACTTTTTTTTCTGAAACAGGATAGAAAGTAGATCATCTTCTTATCCGGGTCCGGCAAACGGCGGCGTGGATCTCCAATTTATTCCGAAAGCATGTCGCTGAAGCTCCATCTTTCCACCAAGGAACTGCTGAGAGAGATCGCGATGTCCGCCCTTGTGAGGAACTTCGAGGGGGAAGTCGTGGACCCCTTCCACCCTCAGACGGCTGAAGGAGGCCGGGCTCCATGTTCAGTGGCCCCTCGAGGAGAGGTATCCCCCGCTGAGCCGGGAGTTATAGGCAATTGAGTTCAAATATTATTGACGGAATAATTACGAAATCGGTGTGATGGAAGTCGGCCCAGATTCCCTTCATATATCAGTCGGAGGATTCCGGCTTCCCCCTGCCGAATCCGCCACGCTGGACCGATAAAAGGGCGAAATGGGTCCTAAGGGTTAAATAAGGAGAGATCGAATCTCTCTGTGCCTTGAATAGCGATTTTTGCCGGTTTGCTTACGCGGCGTTAATACTGCTACTAGTGGGCGTTGGGACGGTGCAGTGTAGAGAACTCAGAAGGGATCCCGAAACGGGCAGGATTAGAATACTGTATTTCGGTGATGCATTTGCCGGCCCCAGCCCCTATCCGATATATGAGAATGATCCTTTGACCACCGTGGTTGCCATCAAGGCCTCCGGCTTCCTCCATAACCCCTCGGTCATCAAGAGGCATATGAGGGTGTACATGCCCAGGAGTCGGAGGAGATTGTTTGAAGGCTACGATATGATTGTGTTGAGCGACGCTAACATCCATTCCTTTAGGACCGGGTATTTCACCTGGTTTCGGGAGGCGGTAATTGAACAGGGATTTGGTTTGGTGATGATCGGTGGACTTGAGACCTTCGGAACAAGCCCCACCTTTGCCGAGTCGTGGGGCGATACGGTGGTGGCCGACGTTTTGCCCGTCATCTGCCTGCCCGATCAATGGGAGGAGAAGGAGGGGATAATCTCCGTGGCAACTGCTGACAATCCATTCATCAACTCCCTGCCATTCGATGAAATAGGTCCTCACGGCGTTTTCCACGGATGCAACATCGTGGGGGAGAGGGAGGGGGTGAGACCCCTGGCCTATTATGAGGTATACGGGATAGGCTCCGCAAGAAAACATCCATTGCTCTCTTACTGGGAGGTTGGAGAGGGCGCATCCTATGCCATGACGGCCGACTGGACTCCTGCCGGGGGGAGGGAGTTCCTACGTTGGGAGCATTATGCGAACTACGCACTAAACCTGGCCATGTATGTTTGCGGTGGCAACATCCCCCAGGACATCACCCTGGTCTACAAGACCAGAAGCCTTATGGAGGAGTACCGGAGCCGGAAAGCCTCTCTGGAGGAGACCATAGAATTCGTATCCAAGTTCGGAGCAAGGATGACCCCTGCAGAAAGGATATTGGCCGAGGCAGAGAACATAAGGGAGGAGGGGAACGAACACTACCTGGTTGGGGAGATGGATGATGCTTCTCAAAAGCTTGTAAATGCACTGGACAGACTCGACGAGGCCAGCAAGGAGGCCTATGAGCTACGTGACCAGGCCCTGTTTTGGGTTTACGTATCCGAGTGGCTTGCCGTAGCATCCACAGGTATGGTTTGCGGCTTCATTCTCTGGACCTTGATGGTGAGAAGGAGGGTGTACCACGAGGTCGGCGAGACGAAGCTGAAGAGATTTGAGGGTAGCTAATTCCTTCCAGAGAAATGCAATCAAAAAGGCTTCCTCCCGATGTTGTCGCCCATGTAAAGGTTTCCGTCCGGAACTTAAGGTATTATCGGGAACATGTATCAATCTAAGGGGTCTAGGGCTTTCTTCTCCCAATTTTGGTGAAACAAATCTTAACGATTCCTCCCCCTTCAGTATGGAATCGTGAAAATCGGTAGGAAGGGGAATTTCCCATCTGGATTCTAAAGGTGAAAACAACCCCTTTTACGGTAGATTCAAGATTATGCTGGGAAGATCGGTGTATCCTTATAGAATTCTTTTTTAGGTAGGAATACAGAAAAAGCTGTGCCGGACACACAAAGCCCAGGTGACAGAGAGGCCAAATGTGTCCGGTTGAAAACCGGATAGGCTCTACGGCCTCGAGGGTTCAAATCCCTCCCTGGGCGCCTGTCCGGCACGTATTTTTGTTGACGTTCTAACCATAAAAACGTATCGTTTGATACAGATAAGGATAGAATATGGTCACAACCAAAAAAATCCAAAAAACAAGCCATATCCGAAATTTCGGATTTGAATGCACGAGGTCAAACCAATCCTCTTTATGGTAAGGTGAAGGACTATTTGTATCCTGGGAGACACCGATCTGCCCAGAGTATTTCTCCATCTTCTTTTTTTGAAAGTGGGCTGCCCTTAGTTTGTCTGCCTAGTTGAAAGATATCCGCATCTACGGAATTTTCTGTAGATCCCCATAGTGTTTCGAATTCCTGTAGCAGCCCAAAATACGTGGCATTCATTTTCCGAAAATCGGCTTTTTAGGTAGCCTACCCAAGGCCAACCAGCGAGGCATAGATATCGGGTCTCCCCCAAACCCCCAAGAGTCAACCATCAACCAAAAATCCCGTAAATTCCTTCTATGAACGATAATATTCAGAAAAATAACATCATAAAAAGCACCAATATCCTCGTAATTAGGGCTTCTTGTCCCGCTATGGCTTGGACATTTCTAGCTTTTCTTCCCCCTCATTATCAAGCATTTCATCAAGGCCAGCGAAAATATTACTCAAGGCATCTTTAACATGATTGAATCCGAAAATTATTTCACCCCCTTGTTTGTGGTGGTGAGGTGGTTAAGCTTACTGACTTGAGGATTAGGTGGTTGATGAGGCGGAAAGAGGGAGGGGGAGGACGCACAGGAAGATGGCCAGGGTGTATGGTATCACGCCTAGACAGCTCCAATAGCTGTGGGCTTAGTACAGGTCCACTGAAGAGATGTCCACTCTCAAGAAACCAGGTAGACCCAAGAAGCCTCCTGACCCGGTGGAAGAGGAGATGGTTCTGGGGATGTGGCACATGCACCAGGTGTGTGTGCGGTCATACTGGAACACCTGATCCAGAAGGAGCATGACAGGAGGATACCGCATAATTGTATTCACAGGATCCTTATGAAGCATGGCTATCCGGTGCGATAGGAAGCATTCCATGTCTCTGTGGCATGGATTGGTACGAGATGAACAAGATCGATCCACAGCTCGGAGAATGGCTGTTGACGGTGCAGGACGACTCCTCGAGGAAGATCATGAATTTCGGCGTGTTCGATAACGCTACCTCCAGGCATAGCGTGGAGGTTCTAGACAAAGCTATCCGTAGGCGCGGTGCTCCGGACGAGGTGATCACCGATAAGGGTGTACAGTTCTACGCTATGGATGGCAAGTACAAGAAGAATGGGTACAACGAGTTCGAGAAGTACCTACAGGCCCACGGCATTCGGCACATACTGGCCAGGACCAGGCACCCCCAGACCAACGGTAAGATAGAACGCCTCTTCCAGATCATGGCCAGCCAGGTAAGCTACCACACATCTCTCAACGACATGATAGAGTAGTACAACACCAAGAGACCCCGCATGAGTCTAGGGATGGCCACACCGGAAGAAGCCTTCTGGAACAGGATGAGCATGGAGAGAATGCTCGGACAGACCAGCCACATACTCAACCCAGAACACTTCACCCCAGACCAAACACCGAGATGAAGACATGACCAACACCAACCAAAAAACACCAAACACAGAGGGGCGAAATAATAATGGGATAAGACACCTGCAATATGTTTTGGGAAAGCATTTAGGTCACGATGATGTTCCCGTCGGGAACATCGATGTACGGTCCTTCCCTGCCGTAGGCGACCTTGAACCTCGGCAAAGGTTAGGAATTGGCAGGGGACCACCAATATTTTTTTATTAGTAAGGCTCACCCGAGTTTCGGGAGACGCGTAGATGCGGGAAGCTTTCGGCATGGATGCCAGCTTGATTTCCATTATTCTCATCGTTCTCATAACCTCGGCTCTGGTGGTGTTCACCTTGGCACAGGAGGATATCGAATCCCCGGTGGAAGTCCTGAAGAACATATACCCGGAGAAGATGTACAGTCAGGCCTCGGTGACAACCAGGGAGAAGATGGATTTCTCCTTCACGGTGGCCGCTAGGAGGGAGATGAAATCTCTTGAGATTCAATATGTTACCTTGATCGAGACGGATCCACCGGCTACATCTTTGCAGCCGGGTTCTCCTCTGGAGCAGATAGCTGAAAATATCAGTACCATTGCCACCTTGAGCCGGGAGAGCCAGAACCCCTACCTTGAACGGGAGGTAAGGCCCCTTGACGTTCACTTTCAAAACACCAATTATCAGGGACTTTTCTATGATTTTCCGGTCGTTAGGTACTACTCAACCTCCGACACGACCGATCAAGTGGTAACTTCATTTCTGATTCTGGATAACGGCACCAATATCCTGTACTTTGAGGGAATATCGGATTTCTATATCCACCGGTTGGGTCGCTACGCGAGCACCTCCATTCCCGCTGAGGAGAGAAACCGGAGTTCGATTGACGGCCTGAGAATTCGTAGAAATGAGAACGTCACTTACTTCTCCTCGGCTCCGGATGTGCCCTCGGATTGGCTACCCATAACCTCGGTTCCCGAGAAGGGGAGGGTTGTTTTTCGGGATGTGGAGAAACATGACACCTTTTCCATCGATTTCACAATAGAGATACCCAGGAGGCCCGCGGGGGTCTCGGGTCATGTTATAAGGGTTTATGCGGACGGCGAGTTGTCGGCGATGAGGCTAAACTTGGTGGAGTGATGTAGTTGAGAACCGAGATGTCAATTCTTGTTGTCATTTTTCTAATCCTGGTTCCTACCGTCAGCTGTGCTGAGTTATTCGAGCCCCTGGTAGTGGTTTACGCCGGAAAAATGGATTACGGGGAGGCCCTGGTCTCCATCATCAACCAAACCGGTACCAGGGCCGTGTTGGCCGAGAGCGACTGCGTGCTTAAGTCATTGATCAGTTTACCCCAAGTCAGGTGCGTGGTTATAGCCGCCCAGAACCCGTCCGATTTTGATTTTCTAAGGCAGTTTTCACCAATTATGGTTCGGTATTTTCGTCAAGGTGGGTCATTGGTCGGTATCGGTCCCTGTTGCGGCTCTGATATTGAGGAACTTTCCACCACCGTCTTCCCGGTAGGCGGTAACGCCACCGGAAAGGGACGCCCCATCGATGGTTCATTCGGTTCCAAATACGTGTTGTCCAAGGTCCTGGAACCCATCACCGGATCGCTTCCCTCGAGTTTCGTGGTAACTCAGAGCGAGTTCGTATACCGAAAGGGGAAGGAGGGCGCCTTGGGCCCCTATAGCGATCTGGGAGAGACAGGGGTTCTCTACAGGGATGAGACCACAAATGCGCCCATGGTGGTTACCCTTGAGGGCGAAGATGGGGGGAGAACCGTTTCCATGCCTGGCTGCCGGGTAGCCAATGTCGAGCGGCTGCCATTCTATTGGGAGCGTCTGGTCGATGCGGATGAATTCAAGAATCTCTTACAGGGATCGGTGACCTGGGCAATGGAGGGCTGCCGGCGCTACGGAGAGATGGCCGAATCGGCCGAGCAGGATCTAGAGCAGGAAGGTGAAAGACTGCAGAGCGTGGTGGAAGCGGGCGATGAACTAAGGGAGAAGTCAAGGCAAAACAGAATTATGCTTCTGGCATTTTTGTGGTCGGCGGCTATAGTTTTTCAGGCGTTCCTGGTTTTCAAATATATAATTCCCGCGTTGCGAGAGACCTAGCTACAATCTCCTTTAAACGGTCGCTTCGTCCTCGATAGTGGTTCTTCCTATCCCATTAGGATTATTCCGTCCCGGGAGCGGATCACCTCGTCGTCAGGCGGGCTCGTAATACTTCGGTCCGGGTGATCGGCCTTGACAAAGATAACGAGCGTTGCCCCGGTTCCTGGCCTAGGCTGACCAAAGCCTCGGCCACGGTTTTCCCGTCAATGGGAGTTGCTTTTACCTTGGATTCCCGCAGGTCGGCACGTCGTCAACCAAATTGGAGACATTTGCTCAAAACCGAGCTAGCTAGCATCCTTCCGGTCAAGGTCCCGGAGCGATCACCCTTGCTCTAACGGAGAAGATGTTTGTTCCCCACCCTCACCCTTTCTAGTCCCTGGTCCTGGGCGACCTCCTGGGCCCTGAATGCCAGGTCCCTCTCGGTTGTTGGTAGATCGCTCAGTTTGTAGGCTGGGGCAAAGGCCAGCAGCGAGTAGGGGATGGAGGGATCGATCCCGCTTATGAACCGGGCGATCCTAGCCACCTCCTCCACATCTATGTACCCGGGCACCAGGAGGGTCGAGGCCCGCAGGAAGGGCGGTTCCTCCCTTCGGGAGTGGAGCTCTCCTAAATGCCTGAAGTTGTCGTAGGTGGGCTGGTTGTCCAGGCCGGAAAGGACCCGGTTCAGGTTACCGTCCCGGGCCTTGAGGTCGAACTTGATCCCGCCCCCGCTCTCCAGTGAGATCTCGGCGATCTTCTCCAGCCAGCGAGGAGAGAAATTGCCGTTGGCCTCCAGACATATCCTGAACATCCTGTCCTCCCCCCTCGCCTTGTCCCTCAACACCCTGGACACCCTGTGGACGAAGGGCGACTGTGGCTCGGGGGTTCCCCCGAACCAGCACAGACAGGTGATGGACTCGTCGGACAGGACCTCCTCCACCAGGTCCTCGGCGTCAAGCAAGGGACGTCCCTGTGATGCCATCCGGTGCCAGCTGGTGTTTTGGCAGTACAGGCAGTCATAGCAGCAGGTGCCTAGGAACACCGCGGCGTTGTTGTATCCCGTATCTCCCTGTGGGGTCTTGGCGTAGCTCGGGTACCCCGAGCCCGTTCCGCCCGCACAGCACCAGCCGGGGATGCAGTTGGTGGGGTGAGGGTCCCTGTACCAGGACCCCACCGCCGTCCGGGAAGTTCCAGGATCGCGCACCAATTTTCCCTCAACGTTCCGGGAGAGGTTACAGTAACCACGTTCCCCCTCGGGGATTCGACAGTTGTTGGCGCAGTGAGTACACTCCGCCCCCTCCCGATCCCTGGGAACGGCCGGGGGAAGTCCGATGGCTCTTCTGCTACGGGCGTGGACCCCGTCCGCGATCTCGAGAGCCCTATCGGGCCGGTCGCGAATGCAGTTCAGGCAAACTGATAGCACTCTGGAGATCTTGTCGCTCTCCCGGCCACAGAGCTCACATCGTCCCTGTATCCTAAACAAGTTCTTTCCAGTCCCTCCCCGATCTCCCCCTTCGGCCGGGGTTTATAGAATGCTGTCCTTTGGGATGCAAGTGAGAGCGTTTCCTCGATGGGGTTGTTGACTTCCCGTGTTTCGAAGTCGATCTAAACGAGATCCCAGCCAAGAATCTTGAGCCTCTGAAACCATAATCAAAGGGCGGATTATCGGGGGCACAATGACCTGAGAGCAAGGAGCAGCCTTCAAAACCGAACAATTCAGAGATGTGGACCCTCTTCAAGCTGATCTCGCCGACATCCAATAATCGGTCTAAACCTGGCCAAAACTGGGAGCGATACCAGGACTCAGGGAGACCCAAAGGGAGTAGCAACGACAATCCTTGTTCCTATGAATGGAGAGAGAATGTAAGCCTGGTGAAGGGTTATCAAACCTATCATTGGCTAAAACCCGCACATATTTTTAGTTCCTCTGTGCTAGGGCGAAGACAGAATGAAGAGAAGGACGTTATTGGCCATCCTTATTCTGGTGCTCGTCCCCCTTCTAGGCACCGGGATATACTACTACACCGGGGATGGGACCGATGAGGACATCAAATCCATAGCCAGCATGTTCACCGGCGGCCGGCTGGAGATAGAGCTGTCCACACGGGATGCCCCCTTATCCTGGGAGAATTCCGCACCCGGCCAGGTTCATAACCAGAGCATCACCGTGAAAAACACCGGTAGCCTTAAGGTGGATCGTCTCTACCTCAGGGAGGCCAACTATACCTGGAACGGCTCCGCCGATCTGTCCGAGGTGGTCCAGGTGTCGTACTTCAAGGAATATATTGATGGGGAGCCGGTGGGTTACCTTGAGGGCGGTAGGTATGAGGAGCAGCAGGGGCTGGGGAACGGAGACGGGGTTCTTACCTTAAGCGAGCTGTTTGCCGCCTCTACGTCCGGTAACCCTGGATGGGATATATCCAGGGATGTGGATCTGGAGCCGGGGTCATCGTACAGGCTTGAAATGGGTTTCGAGTTCCTGGAGTCGGCTGGTAACCGGTACCAGGGCTGCTCGTGTAGTTTTGATTGGCTGGTGATGGCCGCTCAGGGAAACGAGGAGTAGGACTAGGCCCGGTTCAGGCTCATTGGAGGAGCAGTATGATCCTCACGTTGGAGACCACGACCATGAACAGCACCAGGTCGGCGAGAACCAGGAAGTACTTGAGCACCTGGCGGTGTTCCCTGATGGTGAAGAGGGCACCGATAACGATTGCCGATAGCATCAGTTTATAGGTCAGGAAGGGGGTGACCCCCAACGACAGGACGCTTCTTACTGCTGGATTTATCTCCCTGGCCTCACCGAAACCCGCGTCAGCTCCGTGGGCCATGAGTGTGGTTCCCGTGTCCCATAGACCGAATAGGAGGATGAAGATCACCAGCAGGAAAATATTGGTCTCCTGAACCACTCTCCATATTCGGTGGGCCATGGAGACAGGGAGGGAAAGTTTGTTATATACTGGGCGGTTGGGATTCAGCCCTCGTCTAAAGCTTGTCGCACCTTTCCTGTAAACCTCGCAAAAGCACCATGTCCCGGGGCGCCGAATTCACATGGAGCGCCCTTTACTCACCATCTTCGACCTGATAGAGGTACTTCACATCCCCGTCCAGGATGTAGTAGCTGTCCCCGCTGTGAATTATGGGTTTGAACGTCTCCTCGGCCACCGATGACAGGTCCTCGACGGACTGGACGCGGATAACCGCCCTCTCGATATCCTGAGAGGGCTCCCCTCCCTCCACTATCCTGTCCCTGACATCCGAGCTCAGGGAGTCCAAGGGGTCGCGGGGCATGGATCTCAGTTTCATGGCCGAGAATTCCGTCCCCAGGACTAGAATCCCGGCTGCCAACAGGCTCATGATGCGGAGGGTGGAGACCTTGAGACCGAGGGACATGAAATTGACCCGTTTTGGGGATGATTCCCGGTGATCAATCACCCCTTCATCCGGAGGCGAGGAGTCCTCAAAGGTCAGCTTGTTGTCCCCCATGACCGTCTTCAGCGTTGGGGTGTATTGCCGCTGCACGGTCTTGGTTCCGGCCGAGAAGGTCACCTCGATCCGGGGCTGGACGGTATAGGTGTAGGAGGACCATCTCATGCCGGTTTCCTGCTCTATGGTGTCTATCATCTCCTGGATATCGCTCAGCGGCACCGAGTAGGTCTCGGTGAACGCCTTTCCCGCCGTCGTCTTCTCCTCGATAATCGTCATGCTTTTCTTCCATTCCCGTCCCTCCAGGGTCCCTGACACGCTGTACCTAATCTCGGGGGTCTCGATTTCGATGTCCCCCTCGCTGGTCAGCTGGTAGGACATTTCGATGTCCACTCCTTCCACCAGGGTCAGGAACGCGGTCTCCCCGGGCTCCAGGACCTCTCGGCCCCCGTACAGGGTGGAGGGTTCGACGTAAACCTTGCGGTCGAAGTCCAGGTTCTGGGAGTACCTCATGTCCACGACCCGCTGGTTTGTTTCCACCGGCCAGGTAAAGTTTAATGATACGGCGTACACCGAG
>CAZUNO010000046.1:0-13273 GCA_964621445.1 Hadarchaeota archaeon (SeqCode)
AGATCCAGTGGCGAAGGCCTCCGTGGGTTCGAACCCCACCCCCCGCACATTTTACCAGCAGGGTACATAAGGAATCCCAGAATCGTCTCTTAGACTTGGCGAAAAAGAGCAGAAATTCAACGCGGTACAGCCCCTGGCTAAGAAGGATAAGCCATAACGGGGAAAAACCGGGAAGAGGAAATGGATAATCGACCCCCATATGCATGAGGTTCGACGAGAACGGCAACCCCAGGGACTATTAATGCACCTGCAAAGGACCGCTCCCAACAGTCAGCGACATACTCGAGAAAAGAAGAGCCCAAGGCAGGCAGAACCCGGAGACCATCGACCGTTGGCTGGAGGGAGCGCAACTAAATCCCCGGATGGAGAAATCATCATCTGTTTCCACCATCGAGCCGGACTCGATGATACTGGGAGACATGGACGGCGAACCGGACAACCCGTACTGGCAGTCACAGGGAGGAACAGTGATCTGGGACGACATATCCCTCCACACTCCACCCACAAACGGCCCACCAACAATACCCGCCACACCCCCCTCGGGCATTCCTCCTGGCACCCCCGACTCCCTCCAGGTGCCCCGGTGTGGGTAGAGGCTGTATCTGAAGGAGTGGTCGCCCCTCTCCTCCGCCAGACACACATCGAATCCGGGTCGACATGTGGCAGACCCAGTCGGCGGCGGCCCTCGGCGTAACCCGGGCATCCCGATATTGACCTCAGGAGCACCATCGCAATGCTCCCACTCCTGCACCAGTATCCCGGCGTCCCACCCTTGATAAGGGCGGCGCCGCGGCTGCCATCGGAGCAGTCGACGAAGGTCTGGGCGCAGTAATGCTGACCGATATCCCTCTCCGTCACAGCGAAGGGGGCCTCGTAGCTTGCCCTTGCCATCGACCACCGAATGTTCAGCGGAAAGCGTACCTCAACCACCCAGTCACCCCCATGGTAGTCGACTAGCTCGGTCTCGAAATCGATCCTCGGCAGGCCATTCCAGAGGAAGATCCGCTGGACCCGGCGGCATCCGATGAAGGGCCCCTCGACCTCGACCCAGCTTCCGAGCTGGTCCTCGAACGCCTCGACCCTCGGCCTCGGTTCTGCATCCGGTCGAAGGATGCGACCGGTCAGGCGAAGCGTACCCTCCAGATCGGGATTCTCCTCCTCAAGAGCGACTAGCTCGTTTCCCGGCCCGGACAGGACTTTCCATCCCGTTTCCTTGTGGATAACCCGGGCGATGTTTCCGGTCTCGGCATCCACCTCCACACGCAGGGCCTCGTTTTCTATCGTGGGTTCATGCAGGGCATGGACCTGCGACCCCTTCCCCGAACTCGATATCCTGTAACTTCGATGACCGAATGATGGCAGGTTCCTGGCGAGCAGAACCCTCTCGTTCTCCCCGGCCCTGGACCTGACCGGGACGTCAACCTCACCGTCCGTCAGGGAAGTACGATCGCCGAAATCGGGCAGGTCGAAGGAACAGATCTCCGATCTGACTAGGCTCGAATGGTTGAAGACCACGAGCCCATCGCGCTCCTCGCGAGCGTCACATAGGGCCTTCACCGAGGATACTGCGATTTGCCGTGAGATATCGCTGACCGCCCTCAACCTATCCATAGCCGAGCGGTAGACCCCGTCGTGGTGGCTGCCCGCGATGATATCGTGGAAGTGATTGTAGAGGAGCAGCCTCCAAGCAGCCCCGAGATCCTCCTTGCCACGAACCCCGTTAACCCATGCCAGTGTGGATGCGGCTTCAGCGCCCAGGAGCTGCGATTCGACGAAACGGTTCATCTTCTTGAGGCCGATCCTGTTATCGTAAGTCCCCCTCAGATCCCCGTCCAGCGGCGGGTTGAAGTCCATATCCAACACCGGGAGCTCGGGACGATGTTCCATCAGGTCCTCGAAGAACCTTGAGGGCGTCGAGATCCCCACCCATTCGATATCGATGCCCAGATCCGCAGCGGCCCCCCTCACAAAGGGGAGGATCTCACCCGACATCTCCCGCGGATATGTGATATCGCAGCCCCAGGGAAGCAGAACCACGCTGGAGGACCTGTGTGCCTCCACTTCTCGAAGCACCTGGCGAACGTTTTCTTCTCCGCAGCAGTAGTGGCCGGACATCCAGTGGCTGGTGATCGTGCTGCCATCGGGAGACCGGTAGAGGAATTCGGATGGCATCTCGCCGGACATGGAGGGCGGAACGCCCCGGGAGAAGACGAACCAGCGGTAGCCCGATTTCGACAGTATCTGGGGCAGCTGCGTGCACTGACCGAAAGTGTCGATGTTCCAGGCGCAGGTCACATCAGTATCCAGCTTGGTCCTGAACCACCTCTTCCCCTCCACGATCTGCCTGATCAGACACTCGCCCTTCGGCTCGGCTACCTCGGGCTGTACGTACATTCCCCCGACGACCTCGAAATTCCCAGCCTTCACTCGATCCCTGAGAGAGGAACGCATGTCGCCCGGAAGCGATTTCAGAACGGGAGCCAGAACCGTGACCTGATCCTGGCTGAAGCGGAACTCTGGATCCCTCTCCATCATCTCCAATGCGGACCTCACCACCCTGACCGAGAAGCGCTCGCCCTCCTCTCCTGTCCAGTACCACTCCGTATCTATGTGGGAATGCGGCACCACGTGAATCCTCAGGGCATCGCTCGCCAAATCGCCACACCTCACCTGATTAGGCGGAACCCGAACCTCCCCGGTCCGACCCTTCTGGCGCGACCCCCGATCTCGAGAATCGCCACCACGTTGGTTCTACCGCTCCATCCCTTCCCGGTTCTGTGAAGGGTCACGTAGGGACGGATAGCTATCTCGTCCCCCGGCCCGTACTCGTGAACCTCGACCTCCGACAGATCAAGATCTCCAACGGCCTCGGCAAGCGTGATCCTCCTGCCCTCTGCCCTCTCGATCACTGCCCAGCGCTGGCGCCTCCTGTCGACAAGGCGAGCCCCCTCGAAGTAGCGGTGGCCGGTGAAAAGCAGCTCGGTTTCCGAGATGACCTCCCGTTCCCCCGCCTTCTCACCCTTGAATCGGCCCATCCTTCCCCCGTGCTCGACGCGAAGTTGCACCCCCTCGCCGATCGACCGGGCCTCCAGGACCCTGAACGAGGAGGACCTCCTATCGTTGGAGATAAAGGCGAACTCGCCAACGCATCCCTCCGGATCGAAGCCCGGAGTTCCCTCGATCTCAACCCAGCCCTCCTCCATGACCCTCCCTATTCTCCCTCTCGGAAGGGCCTCGACCTCCAAGCTCGCCCACGGGCATCTCAGCCCGACCCCATCGATGAAGACCTCCTTGGGATCCCCCTCAGAATCAAAGCCTATCGCGAGGAAATGTCCCCTGAATTCGATGGATCGGTGGCGGAGGCGGGACTCGGGCTCGGCAGAGCTCATCACAAGATACCGCCGATCCTTCCTTCTCACCTCCAGGCCCACGGGAAGGACTAGGCCGTCCGACCGGATGGTCACTCCCTCACGGACTCAATTGTGCGCGCATCACGATACGCCTCCCCTACCGCGACGAATACACTCTCCAGTTCCTGACCCCCGTTCCGGAGTATTACATATCTGAGAGATTCCGGGTTGCTAGGCCTCAAAGGAGGGTTCCCGGAGCAGACGGCGACCTCCCGGCAGCTATGGGGGAAGTGGAACCTGACGCCGCAGGAATCCGAACGCCAGTCGGCCCACCAGCTCCCCTTTGGCTCTCCGGCCTCGACATCGTAGAGATACGAGAACCCGCTACCTCGATACGAGTAGAAGGATCGTTCCTTATCGTGCGATTCCAGCTCCGGGTCATCGTAGAGGTATGCAAATGGGATATCGCGGCCAGCCAGCGTGCCCTTTCGATTCCACAGTTCGATTCCGCCGGAACTGAAATCCCCCGGCTTACCGTGAAGCGAGTAGTCGTGAGCCGTCCCCCCTGAAACCCTGAATATGTCCAGGAAGAAGGGCTCCTCTCGATCGATTATGGCTATCGTTCTGGTGTATACATCGGTGCAGTCATAGCTCCGGTTCGCCTCCGCCTCGGCCATCTCTACGAAACCCCGCGAGTGGAAGGCCCGAAGCCACCCAGCGCAACCGTTGTACTGCTTCCTCTCGTTCACGGTCACGGTATTGTGGGCTATTGTGTTGCGCTCCCATGCCGGCGGCGCCTTGCTTTCGGCCGCGAACTGCGGGTAGCCGAGGTCGGGCGTCAGCCTCTCCCCGCATCCGAATAGCTCGATCCCGAGCCTATCATGATGGCCGTGGCCGTTCTTTCTGCCGAAGAACATTGAGCATTCCAGCCCCGCGTTTCTGAGAATCACCAGGCCATACCCCGGCAGGCAGTCGCTCGAGAGCCGGCGTTTCTTGTGAGAAGCTTTGGCCGCATCTTCCGCCGGTTTCCGGAACAGGTCCTCGTAGCATTCGAAAGAGCCACTGGCCGATCGGACGAACTCCTGGGTCCCAAAGATCTCGCGGGCCCTACGAGCATCACCATCCCCGAGGACTATCTTACCAGAGGAAACGGACCCCGAATCACCTATCGCCGGCGTATACCTGCCAAGGCACACCATCCTCTCCGGGGCCTCGAGCATCCTTCGCAGCCTCTCCCGACGAGGGTAGCTGTGACCCAGTGAATCCAAGTGGTGGGCCACCTTGAGAAGGTTCCTGATCCAGGTGAAGCAGTAGCCAGGTGCGTTCTCGTAGGCGACCCCGTCCCGATACACGAAGTTCTCCATGGCGTAGCTGATCCCCTGGTGGTGATACCCCCCTCCGGGATTGTTGAGCAGGAAATCCAGCCATTCCTCCGTGACATCATCTTTATCCAGGGCCTTGAGCACGACCATCGCCGCATGCTGGTGCATGCCGTAGTTGCCGACGATCCTATCGTCCCTTATGCCCCGCAGCCCCTCCACCAGCACTCTCTCCTCCAGGAATTCTTTCTCCTCCTGGGGACCCTTTCCGACGAAGCGCGATGAGTCTCGTAGGACGTAATCCCTGATGTTGGCGATAGACTCGGCGAGATCCCTGATCACGTTCGTCTCCCATATCCGGTTTACGATCTTTCCGGTGTATCCAGGTCTGAACTCACGCGCGTACCTGGACTGCCTGTTGTAGTCCATCGCCGTGTAGTACTCCGCGATCCTGTCGAGGAGCAGGAGACACTTCCGTCCGTAGACCTCCTTTCCCGTAAGAAGATATGCCCTGGAGAGCGCCAGCACGCCCGGGACCAGATAGTTGTACCAGTACCAGTGACAGTAGTAGGCAACAAACCAGTGAGCGTTTGCATCTCCCCATTTCCTCCATCCCCAGCCATCGTCCGCGTACTCGCCGGTGAGGAGGGGGCGCTCAGCCATACCCGAGTAAAGGTATGCCTGGAAGTCGTTGGACGGATACTCCTCGCCCCCAACCGGGCACTTCAGCTTCCAGGGACGCCTGAAGGGATCCATGATCCACGAGTAGTTGCCGTACTTGAACAGCTCCATCCCGTGTACCGGGCAGCCTTCGAACGAGCTGTTGAAGGCCCTGGGGACCTCGGGCGGTGGAACCATCTCCGGCAGATATTCATCCGAGATACGGACCCATGGTGATACACTCTTCTCAATTTCCTTGAGAATGCGCCTCGCACCATCGTACCTGGCGAGATTACTGCGAGCCGTTTTCAGCGGACCATGGATGCATGTCACGGCCAGCGGCCAACGGGACTTGGCTAAAAAGGTTACTCCAAGTTATGGTCATGGAGTCGAACACCCAACTCAACAAACCCCGCCTATACAGAGGTTATGTAGCCTGCGAGGCCACCGCGTACCTGGACCTCCCGTATATCTCGAGGGCCCGGCCGAGCGGCCCGGAGTACTCCCAGGCCACCGAATCCCAGTTCCTGGGACGACCCCGGTAACCGATATGATAGGACACCTTGATATTTCCCCGATCGTCAAGAACATACACGTACTCCGTGTCTCCATGGATGTGGTCGGCATCCGTTGGGCAGATACCCACCCCCAGCTTCTCGGCCCCGCACCTCATTGCGGCCAGCCGGGATTTGAACCAATACACAAGGTTGGCGGCAGCGTACTCAAGATCGTGCAGGGGGCGTGGCTCGGGCGCCTTCGTCAACCATGCCGAGAACTCGACTATATCGGAGATCACCCCCTCCGGGTATCCATCCGAGTGCTTGTAGATCACGGCCACAGGATTGCCCCTCTCCTCGAAACGGATCTGTGCCCTGGTAGACATGAGTAGAACCCCCCGTTCAGTTAGACAACGCATCGGGCCCCGTAGCGCCTACCGTCGGATCTTCCTTTCTTGCTGTGAATTCACTCCAGCCTCCCCGAGGTCTATGCCTCGGGCAAGATCTGCCGCCGGGAAAGACCTCGAACTTGTACCATGTCCCAGTAAACATTTCGGTCCCGAGTAGCCAGCGCGCTTACCTTTCTAAACGACGACGTGTTTCACGGCTGAATGACTTAAGAGGAATCGCGCGCATTCCGCAATTGTAGCATTCACTGCCGTCCGCTCACACGTGTAGTAATGTGCATATTCGACGGCCGCAGATTGAGCGTCTCTATTCCTGCTATCTTTTCCCCCTCACATGGCTTGAGCCAAGAAAAAGGGGCCGAGAAGTTATCACGGGAAGCTAATCCCCGACCTGTATTACTCTGTTCTCCAAGATCCATATCTAACCTATGACGAGGAATGCCAAGGCAGAAGTGAGAAGCCGTCAGAGTTTCCACTCATGGGGTTATTTATCGCCCTCTCAAAGGCCCTTTGTACGTACGGAGCCCTGAACCTGCTCCGCGAACCTCTCACAGCTCTAGCCTAGGCTTATCGTTCAATACCTGGCCACGCATTGAACAGGGTATCGATCAGCAAACTGCATAGCCGGGATGGATCCCCGGACCGAGACTTGCTGGCAGCTAGAGCTTCTTGTGGCAGAGCCACCAGTCGAAGCACTCGAACTCGCCGGCCTTGGCCTTCTCCAGCCGGTCCTTCGCGGTCTTCACGTCCTTGGCGGGCGAAACGATTACGTGATCCTGGACCAGTTCGTTCTCGGGCCAGTTAGCGGGCATGGCTACGCCATTCTCATCGGAGATCTGCATCGCCTTTACCACGCGGACGATCTCGTCCATGTTCCTCCCCAGTTCCTGGGGGTAGTAGAGTATGATTCTGATCATGCCCTCGCTATCGACCACGAACACGGCCCTGACGGTGTTGGTGCCCTTGCCCGGATGTATTAGTCCCAGCGTCTCGGCAACCTTCCCGGTGTCAGCGATTATCGGGAACTCTATCTCTACGTCCAGGTTGTCCTTGATCCACTCCTCCCATTTGATGTGGGCGAATACCTGGTCAACGCTGAGGCCTATCAGCTCGCAGTTCAGCTCCTTAAATTGGTCGTATCTCTTCTGAAATGCGACGAACTCCGTGGTGCACACGGGTGTGAAATCCGCAGGGTGGCTGAAGAGAACGAACCACTTGCCCGCGAAGGCGTCCGGCAGATCCATCGGCCCGTGAGTCGTGACTACGCTCAGTTCGGGGAACCTGTCCCCGAGCAACGGCATTCCTCTTTTTTTCTTCCATGACAAACTTCCTCCGTGGAGGTCTTCGGACTTGTCTACCATGAATCTCTCTATTAAAGATATCGCAAGTGCTCTTTAAGTCCTGATTCCGGTCAACCGAAGGGCAGATCACTGTCTATCACAGCATAATCAGGGATTTCGGCACATGGGCATATCGGGATATCCATTGAAATACTTAAGAGTCGTAGGCGGAGCTTGAATACCGTGATCGCCCGTTACATCGCCGTTTTCGCCGCCGCATCCCTACTCTTCGTAGCGGGCTACTGTGCCCCTCATTTCGAGTCCACAAAGAGGATCGGCCTGCTCTGCATCGGTGATACCAGCTACGGTGAATCACCTATACTCGGATGGCTCACTTTGGACTTTGCGGTACAGTGGCAAGAGCTGCCAACGAATGTTCAGGGGGTCCTGACCAACCAGGAGGCCATAAAGATGACCCGAATATACACACCCCGTACGCTCGAGAGGCTTCTCGATCAGTACGATATGCTCCTGCTCCTTGAGCCAAAGATGCAGTGGTTCAGCCTTACCGAGATGGATCGATTCAAGAGATCCGTGGATGCGGGGGTATCCGTCCTCCTCACAATGTGGGGGCAGGACCCGGGCTACCTCTCGCTAGTGCAGACGGAATTGGCCAACGTCTTCCCGCAGGACTTCCCTCAGGTACATAAGACCGCGGAGTTAGCCCCATTCCGGATCGAGGTTGTTGAGAACAATCCTCCGGTCCTCGACGTCTTCATTCCGTTGGGTATCGAGAGGATCACCGGCGAGGACACGAGGCCAATGTTTCCGAAGCAGGGGAGCACGGTATGGGCCTGGGCCAACAAACCGAGCCTCTCAAAGATCCCCAAGGATGAATTCATAATATCCTGGAGCTACGGGGACAACGACGCGGAGAACTGGGTAATAGGGATCGACGTGGACGAGTCGTGGTTCAGGCGGACATCCGGAAACGAATACGGCGGTGATCTGGTCCTCAACATGATCTACTACTCCGTGGGAAAGGAGCTTCCCCCCGATATATTGCTGGTTCATCAGCTAAGGGATTCCTTCCACAAGTACAACATACGCAAGAATCTCATCTTCTCCACAATTGATTTCATACACGACTTCGGCGCCAATACAATGGAACTCGAGAGGGCAGTCGGTGAGGCCGATGACGGGCGATCCGTCGCCAGGACCCTCTTCCTCGAGGGCGAATACGATGCTTCCTATCAGAAGATACAGGAGATGATCGAGAAGGTCATCGAACTCAACCAGGAGGCCGTGAGGCTGAAGGAGAGGGCGCTGCTATGGATCTACCTCACGGAATGGTTCGCAGTGACCGGGACGGCGGTACTTGCCGGATTCGTGCTCTACAGCCTGATGATCAGGCGCAGGCTGCACAGGGAGGTAGGTATAACTAGGTCAGAAAACGGGCGGAGTGTATAGCTGCCGTGATACCGATTAATCCCCCCTCTTTGGGACGGCCTCTGGTTCAGCTCTCCTTCGCCATGGTAATATCGACCTCGCGGTAGAGGCGCCTTCTTACCATCAACGTCCAGATAATTACCTCGATCAGCACAGCTGTACCGCTAACCGCAAGCCACTCCACCAGGTAAATCCAGAACAGCGCTTGGTCCTCAACTTCGATCGACTCTTTTGCCAGTCTCCCCAGCTCCACATAGGCCTGCTCAAGCTTTGCGAGACTATCCTCAAATCTATCTTCCATGTACAGCTGATCCGAATCCCGCTTTATCTGATCAACTTCATTAAGCCTGTCGTAATGCTTGTCCGTGGGCGCACCAAACTTCTCAACGAATTCGATAACAGCAGTCGCCAGAGTCCTCTCGTTCACATACGTCAAGGAATCGGATCTCATGGTGTGAACGAGTTCAATGTCCCTTGGTAAATCCAAGTGGCAGCATCGATCACCGCCTCCGTCCTCTCCTTCGCCTTCTGGACGACGGAAAGAACAGCCGTCATCTTGCGTTGTTCGAGCAATGGGGGAAGAGCGATTGGAATGCTCTTCATTACGCTTTGGTTCAGCTTTTTTCGAGTAGAATCTGACGTGAAACGCCCTATATCATCGAAAATAAGCCGATAGAGCAGGAACATGTTCGTTGCTTTTCCCTCCAAAGGCCTAAAGTAATCGTCCCCGTTCTTGTTGTAGTAGACCAGGGCTGACACCTTAGTGGTGTGTGCCTTCATCACTGAAACGGGGCCGGAAGTTGAATGGGTTGGATAATGCATCGGCCCGGTGATTATGTCTTTTTTCCGGTATCTCAATCCATTCCTTGCCCGCTTTGGAGTCTAGACGATGAGCCTTCAGTCGTCTTAGATTGGAGGAAGGGGTGTCTCTATCATAGAGGTATTCTCCTTCAGCGTATACGAAATCACCTAAAGTCTTGCTTGGGCTTCGGCAAGGACAATACATGGTCTGCGGACAGTATTATTTCGTCTCACCCAACATGTAATGGAGTCCAGTTCTCCGACAGGTTTCTATTATTTTTGTCATACGACCGGAGTATCCCCATTGGTCAGTGAGATTACGGGCACGGCACTATGAACATGCTTTTTGTATTCCATGACCTTCAACTCCTGCGGGGCATGGAGCCAAGGCTGGGTGAGCAGAGCCACTGCATGCAGATCGGCTTTTGGAATCTCCTCCATGTCTAATACTCCCCTACTTTTGTTTGTGTTTTTTGGACCATAACATGATTTGGAAGGTGAGTATGCTGCATAGGGTTGTAGCGGTGAGTTCCGGTATCTCTCCCCATGCCTCTAGAGCCTGGAACATGAACTTTGTACCCTCCAACATCAAGCCCGCCTCCAAATTCTTAGCCGC
The DNA here is from genome assembly GCA_964621445.1 of Hadarchaeota archaeon (SeqCode). GTDB lineage: Archaea > CAYQAE01 > CAYQAE01 > CAYVLA01 > CAYVLA01 > CAZUNO01. Next base: position 10,380 of record CAZUNO010000046.1, read on the forward strand.
ATTGTTAATCTTGTTGAGTATTACCATCGGCACCGGGCTTTCCCTAGGATTTGCGAAACCCTGCTCCACATAGGGCTCCAACACACCTAAAATCTTTTCATAGGCTCCATCCAGAGACATAGCGACGGCTGTATTGGCAGCGTCGATATTACCGGCTTGTAGATCCTGAACCGCTTGCTCTAACCCGTTTTCAGCCTCAGCCAAAGACCCCAAACCAAGAGGCTCCCATAACTCCAACAATTCACCAAGTTGCTGGATCTTGGATGTAGCCTGAAGAGCGGACGGGTCAAACCCTACATCCAGCCCATAGATGAAGCACGGTAGATCATCAAGGGTCAAAGAAATTGTATCCAGTGTCTTCGGCGTCATGTTAGCCCCTACATACCAAGCTCCAGAAAAGCTCTCAGGCAGCTTCAAGACTCTAGAAGGGGGTTCTGTAGTCCTGGTTAACAGGAAGACCGACACATGGCTAGGACCAATAACAGGCCTCACCTCGATGCCCGGATACACGGTGAAAATGGGAGCAAAGCTCGCACCACCACTGTTAAACATGACCTCTTCCTGCAGTAATTCAAAAGCCAATCGATACTCATCCTTAGCACCCAGACGTGCATAGCTCCCGCCAGACTCGTATATCCAGAAGGTACCGTTGTACCTCATGGCGAAAGCCATATTCTGTAAAAGCCCGAACGGGTCCTGGTCATAGGTCCAAAGTCCCGGGATGACCTTACCATTAATACCCCGCTCAACAAAAACCTCATGGTTATAATCAATCTTCCCCGTCTTATAACCGCCGTAATATGTGTCTTGGTGCCATGTGGTTACCGGCTGGTCCTGTGCCGAGAAGCCCTTCAAGATCGCAAGGTGGAACCAGCAATCATCCTCAAAACCCAAAGTCCCCAGATGCAGCTCCGGATTAATAGCCCTTACCTTGTTCCTCGTCCTCCGAGCCATCCGGTACACAGCGTCCTCCTGCCATCTCTTGTAATCCTCAACCAAACCCCGAGACTCAAGCCAGTCATGCCTCTCTGAACCAGGGATCGAAGGAATATCTCTACCCGTCTCGTTAGCAAAAAGCTCAACAGCAAGCCTATCAAAAGAGTAATAGTGGTAGGATTCGGGTACTTTCCACACATCAGCGCCATAGTACTCGATGTCCCAAAGAACTCCAGATATGGGGTAATTGAGGCTTAGATTCGCTACGGCAACAGCCACATCCTCCACCACCCGAGTCCAATACACATCATCAACCGGCGAAGGTGTAAGGTGATCCTGACGACCTACAAGATCAACCGCATGCTCATACTCAAAAGAAGGATTTCGTGCCATATAACGGGGCCCGCAAATGTAGTTGAGGCCGTTCACCTCCGCCTCAAGGCTCTCGTTAACCCAACCCTCGAAGGCGTCCTTACTATTTCTCTCCATGCGGCGAACGGAAAAGGTGCCCTTTGAATAAACGGCGTCGAAGCCCAATGCGGAGAGTTCTTGATAGTCCCACCCTCTAGCCTTCGGACAATACATGGCTCTAAAAGACTCCAAGCCCAAACCCATCACCAGAGGCAGCAAAAACAGGGACATGACAAAAGGGAAAAACAACTTCATACCTGATTCACTAAATAAATCACTACGGCAAAGCAATATATTTTTTTCTCAAGACTCGCTGAAGACATGATTAGCCAGCGTGCAGATTAACGGCTGGGGCTATGTTGCTGAGGCGAGTTGGAGGTACAGGGAAATATGATTCAGCAAATCGAGGTGCCAGTGATCAGTAATCTTCAAATTGAAATCGCCCACCCAGCTATGTAGCTTGAAATTGGGAAACCCCTTTTGCACGAAGAGCCCAGAAGAGGGCCGGAAAGCAAGATCGCAGTCAATCTTATTGAAAAATCCCTTTGAGAGCGCCTCCCGGAGTTTTGTCACCGATTTCTAGAGAACCCTTCTGCTTCGATGATAAAGAGATACCCAAAAACGTGTTCGACGGAAAAAAGCTTGTATTTCATTTTTGGCGAAGACAAAGCCTCAACTCTGATTAGATACATGGGTCTCTTTACTATCTCAGCCTATTCATAAAAGGGGGCATTGGGACAAGATTGTTGGTTAGTTTTTGAGGATTACTAGGTAGGCTCGTTTTCCTATCCATTTTTTGGGTACTCCCACTCGGGCGGAGTTTCCGTGGGGTTTGATCTCTGCTTCGTAAACTGTTTCTATCTCGTCGGTTAGGGTTATCTTTTTGTTCTCGATCTTGATCTCCCGAGACATACATAGTTATACATGGATAACTTTAATATATATTTAGTTTTGGTGTGTTCATCGATGCGGATAACGAGGGAGAAGGCCAGATGCCTGGTGCAGGTACTGGAGGATGCCCGGGAGGATTACCAGAGGAGGGATGGAGACACGTCCACCCTCTGGGAGAGGCAGCGGAAAGGCATACTAGACCGTTTGAAGGATCTCACCGCCTGGTGGAGAAAGCAGCCACCCGCATACTGGTGAACGCCCCTTTAGAGGTAGGCCTCTGAAATGAGTTCGACCCATGCTGAATCTCTTATGAAAAACATACCGGCATGACATTGCTCAGTTTACCGGTAAATTCGCGTTCGAACCCTCCTCCCGCACATTTTACCATTAGAACCATAACACTCAGCTGTCAATTCCTATCAACTAGAATTTTCGGGTTTAGACTCCTAAAAGGTCAGCTGCTCCGCACGATTCCGGTCTGGAACAATAAGATCCTTCTCTCCACTCCCGACCGGCCAGATTCAGCAGCTAACAGTTCCATGAGACCCAGATGGGAAGGTGGTCACTGAGATACTTCTTCTCACAACAACAGGCATTAAGTGCTTCTCGTTTCACAACCCCGTACTCCGAGATATGATTGGACAAAAGTTCCTTCA
>CAZUNO010000047.1:0-12143 GCA_964621445.1 Hadarchaeota archaeon (SeqCode)
TATATCTTCTCGAATTCCGTCTCTACCAGAGACTCTAGGCCCTTTGACCCTAACCCAAACAAATAATACCTGTGGACCTGGTGGCTAGGGAGAGCACAGATCATTATCGATAGTAACGCAAGGCCATATCACCCATTCGGAGTGAAATGGCAAATATCCCACCTCCTTCCCCCTTTTGAGGCGACCCAGAAGCGAGTATCCTACCCTTGGTAAACTGAACGAGATCACTTTTATAGAGTGTCAAGAAAGCGTTGAGGAATCTGGCCATGAGCAATTCACAGCCAAACATACTTGTCCTATTAACCGAACAGCATCGAGGTGACTCCCTTTCGTGTGAGAGGCATCCGGTCTTGCTCACCCCGACCATGGACCGCATAGCGGGACGCGGCGTCAGGTTCTCAAGGGCTTACAGTACCTGCCCTGTTTGCATACCTGCCAGGCGGTCCCTGCTCACCGGACAGTCCCCCTCAACCCACGGGGTTCTCGGCTATGGGAGAAAACCTTGGAACGAGTCATCGATAGCGGATGAGCTGTCGAAGGCCGGCTATCAGACCGCCTGGATCGGGCGGGACATGCATCAGGAACCCCCCGAAAAGAGATGCGGCTTCGAGACAACCATTCTCAGCGGAATGCGTAACCCCGGCAATCCCTATGATCAGTTCTTGAAAAACAACCAGCCCGAAGGCGGAGGAGGGTACTACGGCAGCGGCGTAATGCACAATGACTACACTGCGCGGCCCTTTCATCTCCCTGAGAATCTACACCACACCACCTGGACGGTGGGCCAGGCATTATCCTGGCTCAAGGAGCGCGACAGAGGCCGTCCCTTCTTCCTGGTAGTCTCTTTCCTGGCAGCCCATCCCCCTCTGATTCCCCCTGCATGCTACTTCGACCGCTATCTTCGAACCGGGGTTCCCGACCCCTTCATCGGTGACTGGGCAAGACCGCCCGAGAATGACGGCATCGGCATGGGACAGTCATCCTCAAAGGTGAATCTCAAGGAAGAGGCCCTTCTGAGCGCCCGGGCCGGGTACTATGGACTGATAAACCATCTCGACGACCAGATGAATCGCCTTCTGAACCCCGTGACGGGAATACAGAGAATGACCGACAACAACACAGCGGTCATCATGACAAGCGACCATGGTGAAATGCTGGGGGATCACTACTGCTGGGCCAAGTCGCTGCCCTACGAGGGCGCCGCCCGGATTCCGTTGCTTATCAGTGTGCCGGATAGGTTCGAAGCGAGGGCCAACAGCGTGGTTGACAGGCCGGTGGGCCTGGAGGATATCTTGCCCACCGTTCTGGAGATTTCAGGGGTGGATATCCCGGACTACGTGGATGGTAGGAGCCTCCTGCCGCTGCTGAGAGGGGACCGTGAGGCGGCATCTAACTGGCGAAGATACATTCACATCGAGTATGCGGATCCCAGGGCATTCCACGCCCTGACCGACGGCAAGGAGAAGTATGTGTGGTTTGCCGGGGACGACCGCGAACAGCTCTTTGACCTGAAGAACGATCCGGGCGAGTGCATCAATAAGGCGGATGATCCTGATTGGGCCAAAAATGTCGGTCGGTGGCGTCGGCTGATGGTTGATGAGCTGACGGGTCGCCCTGAGGGCTTCACCGACGGAGATGAACTGATCGCCGGTCGGCCCTATCCAATGATAATGGAGTAGATCAAGCAATTGCAACCCGATATCGTATGGATCTACTGTGATGAGTTGCGGACGGACGCGCTTGGCTGTTACGGCCATCCAACCATGCGGATGTACACCCCGAATATTGACCGGCTGGCCGCCAGCGGGGTGCGCTTTGCCAATGGCTTCTGCAACTCACCGGTCTGCGTCCCCTCGCGCATGTGCACTTTGACCGGCCTCCGCCCCGAGGACACCGGTGTGTACAACAATGAAGGCAGCTGGAGGAACTTCCGCATGCCATTCCGGCCGGAGACCTTTCCCCAGGTACTGGCGGCAAGCGGCTACCGGACTGCCAACTTCGGCAAGATCCATCTCGCCCGCGAAATGTTACCGGGGCCTGACTCCGATCGCACGGTATTCCAGCATCATGATCACGGGGGCGCCGAGATGGACTTCTGGTCGCATCTTGGCAATGACCGTGTGAAGATGGTGCGGTCCCCGATTGGAGGTATGAATGGCGGTGTCTACCCCGCCGGTGAGCCATACCCGCCCGATGAGGTCATGGCACGTGCGCTGCGGTGGATGAGATCTGTTGAGAGGCCTTTCCTGGTGCGTATGTCGCTCCTGCAGCCACACACACCGGTTTTGCCCCCGGAGAGTTACATACGACTCTATTCGGGCCAGGACCCGGGGCTGCCTGAGCCGTTGCCCGACACGATGTCCGAGTTTGAGAAACGCGTGGCGGATATCCATGGTCTGGATCGCATGCCCCGGGAGAAGCTGAGGTCGGCGCGATTATCGTACTATGCGCAGGTCGCCTGGATCGATACACAGGTGGGAATAGTGCTTACCGAGCTGGAATGCAAAGGTCGTCTTGAAGAGACCATAGTCATGTTCGGGTCCGATCACGGGAATCCCCTTGGTGACAGCGGGGCCTTTGGGAAACACACCTTTACCCCCACCGTGCATCGGGTGCCCCTGATCATATCACTACCCGGCACGCTGCCAGAGGGAGAGGTCCGTGACGATATCTGCGAGAGCCTCGATGTTGGCCGTACACTGCTGGGCCTCGCCGGAATCTCGGCTCCAGATCAGTTCAGGGGGCGTGATCTCTTCACGGACCCGGAGCCTGAGGCCATCTACTCGACAATAGGATTCGGGCAGCCTGACAGCAAGCTCGCCCCGAATGGGGGTATTGGGGAATGGACGGAGAACCGTGGGTGGCCGCGACGCTGTTGCATCCGAACCGGGGAGTTCAGACTCGATATGAACGTGCTGATCGACAACCAAAGACCAGCGCCCGAAGATGAAGACGTATTCCTGGTCGATGTCAGGAAAGACCCTGGAGAGTTCACAAACCTCGCAGCCGATCCTGACTATTCAGATGTTGTTCAAGACCTGGCCGGAAAGCTCGAGAAGCACGCTGAGGGCGGTGTCGAGATCCCGTCCACATGTCTTGTACGATGAATGTTTCAGGTCCGAGAGACAGATAGGAGGTATAACGGTGGGACACTATGACGTCGCTGCTTTCATCTGGCCTGCCTTCCACCACGATCCCCGCATGGAGGACATCTGGACGGAGGGTGACGGCGAGTGGATGACCGTTCGCAACGCCAAACCCCGCTTCGATGGACACAATCAACCCAGGGTTCCCCTGTTTGGTTACCAGGATGAAGCCGATCCAGGTGTGATGAGGCAGCATGCTGAGCTCGCCCTCGAGCACGGGGTGAACGTGTTCATAATGGACTGGTACTGGTACGAGGATTCCCCGTTCCTCGAAAGGCAGCTCAACGAGGGCTTGATGCCCGGGATCAAGGGAACCGGTATGAAGTTCTATCTGATGTGGGCAAACCACGATGCAGGCCTGACCTGGGACCCGATCACCGATGACACGGATATCTTCTGGAGGGAAGCAGTTGACAGGGCGACATTCGAAAGGATCGCCCGGAGATGGATAGAGAGGTACTTCTCGCATGACAACTATTACAAGATAGACGGTTGTCCCGTTCTTTGCCTGTACGACCTTCCAGCATTTGTGGATGGTATTGGCGGGACAGGCGAGGCGAAGAGGGCACTGGCCTGGTTTCGAGCTGAGGTGAAGGAGGCAGGTTATCCGGACCTCCATCTGCAAAACACCTACATGGGCCATATACCGATGGATATCCTGTCCAGTTGCCCCGATCTTGAGATCGGACCCTCCGGGGCGGTCAATGCAATTGGCTTTGACAGCGTGACCCGCTACCAGTGGGTACATGTTGCGGGAGCGCAGGACCGGGAGTACTCGGAGTGGGGGGAGATCGGTGTGGATGACTGGGATATAATGCTGAAGCGGTTCGGCAGTGTTGTTCCACACGTCTCGGTCGGTTGGGACAACAACCCCAGGTTCACGACATACAGACAGATAGTCAGGGATGAGTCACCAGAGCTATTCGAAGGATTTCTGAGAAGGGCAAAGGGATTCCTCGACACGCATCCCGAGCAGCACAGACTGGTGACATTGAACTCATGGAATGAGTGGACCGAGGGTTCGTATCTACTGCCGGACGAGAGATCTGGATATGGCTTTCTCGAGGCAGTCAAGGCTGTATTTGGAGGCTCTAGTGACATCTGAACGGGCGACCTGGGGCGTCCGGGCCTCAGGATGGACCCTTGGTCTATCGGGTGCCGAATAGATTAGTGGGCTTGGAGAATACCTTGCAGGTCCAAGGACAAAAGCCCGAGGTAATGGATGGCTATATCTTTGGAGATCTGCCTACCTGGGGCACAGGCTTTAGGCATGCCACCAGTTCCATAGAAAGCCCGGGGCATGTTTCAAGATAATCAGGATCTCTCTTCAGTTCCCGGGCTGTGGTCGAAACGAGGAATGTAAGTGGGGGAATCCGTTACTCGGTTCTCTGCCCACGGAAGCTTGTCGATGCGACCTCCCGGTAGAGCCTCTGCCGTATCATTAATGACCAGACAATGAAACCTGCCAGAATCGACGTGGCGCTGACTATCAGCCACTGGGCCAGGTAGATCCAGACCAGGGCACGGTCCTTTCTCTCAATGGCGAGGGCATTGAGTTCCTCTAAATCCTGTATGAACTGGCTGTAGGCCGACCGGGCCTGTTCATACTCCTGCCTCAGGTACATCTCGTCTGCCTCTCCTTTCGAGTCCATCACATCATCCATGCCCTCGAATATTGGCGCCATGTTTGCGCCGAAACCCTCCGCGAACTCGATGGTCCCTAGCAGCAGCGAGGTTCGGGTATTGAACCCTGTGATCTTTGACCTGATGTCGTGTATTATCTCCACGTCATCGGGCAGCTGCCTCCCAGTGCTGTACAGTATCATATTCATTATTATGTCAAAGCCGTATGGATTCGCCATCGGATCCTGCCACCACCACTCCGTCAGCGAATCATGTGTGGTCCAGGTAATGCCTTCTCCATACTGCCATGAGATGATCTGAGGGGTGCACCCTGGCTTCTGGTTTGCCCGATCGGCGAATGGCCCCTTGATCCAGGACCAAACAACGGCCCCCGGGCGTGGGATCAGTAGGGCACAGCGGTAGCCCGAGAGGTACCATGGCACATCCTTGCCTTTGAACATGGTGAGAACCGGCGGGAGTCCGGTTCCTTCCTCCAGGATTATGCGGCCGTCCCTGGGATAGCGAGACCATCCCGCGCCGATGGTCAGCAGCGCCTCGACATCGTTCGGGAACGCCCTCTGGGTTGCGGAGTCCGCCCAGTCCTGGAAATATTGCGTGCTGAGGAGGGATCTCGAATTCATACCTCCGGTGCCTTCCAACACGGCATCATGCATCCATCTCTGCTGGAGGGGGCTGAACATGCCCATCTGGGTTCCCTCGAAAAGCATGAAATCCTGGATCTGTACCCCTTCATAGCTGCGCGGGAAGTAGATCCTCACGAACTTCTTGATCTGGGGATCTCCTCCAGGCACGGACCGACTGGGAACGAAGAGGGGCGATATCATGGGCTCGCCCATGAACCAAGAACTTATGAGGCGTGTATCGTCCACCCTGCCGGTCAGAAGGGCCCCGATCTTGTCCGTTTTCTCGTGAAGGCCTTTACACGGCACCAGGAATAACCCCAGCATGACCAGGAGGATCGCCGAGAGATATCGTGGCCTGATGATCAACGCATTCAGCGCACCGTGGCGGGTTTAAATGTATTGCCGTAGCCAGAGCAGCTGTCTCGGCATCTCAGGGACGATTCCCCACAGGGCTACGAATGTGAGAATGAATGGTGCAGTTGGACATTGTCGTCGGTTCGGCTCTGCCAGTCCCGGATCCTTTCAAGGAGGTCCGACATCAGACCTTCATATCTCCCAGATTGGGCAAGATTGTTGATCTCCATGGGATCATCCTCCAGGTTGTACAGCTCATGCCTCCCTATGGTTGAGTAGGTGAACCTCCAGCCATCTGGTGTAAGAATCGTCCGGGTGGGGTCTGTCAACGCATCTGCAGCCCGATCAGGCGCTTTTCGGCCTTTTCGTATATTCCACTCTATTATCGCGCCCTCATTAGTTACCTCCCCGCCATCGATTATAGGATTCAGGGTCTCCCCCTGGAGGTGTTTGGGGATCTCCTCGCCCATGATGTCGAGGATCGTGGGAAGCAGATCGATATGGCTAACGGGTTCGTGGACGGTGATTGGTTCCTTCTCTCCAGGTGTCCTGATGATGAGCGGGACCCTGATAGCCTCCTTGTACATCACCCCCTTCTGTAGCAGTCGATGGCTGCCCAGCATGTCCCCGTGGTCGGCCGTGTAGACGATCACCGTCTCGTCATACAGGTCGCATTCCCGTAGGGTCTCGAGAATTGTTCCCACATGGGTGTCAACCTGGCTGCACAGCCCCCAGTAGTTGGAGACAAGCTTTCTCCATTCCTCCTCGTCCTGGAGGTTCCAGGAACGGTATCCCTTCTCGTAGAAGGACCGGTAGCGGTGAAGTGCCTTGGGGTGCTGGTCCTCGGTTGGAGGATGGTGGAAATTCTCCGGCAGCTCTATTTCATTGGGATCATACTGCCCGTCCCTTGGACCGTGGTAGGGCGGATGGGGTTCATGGAATCCGACGAAGAGAACGAAGGGCCGCCTCCGGTTCTCCCGGATGAACCTCGAGGCCTCGCGAGCGAGGTATGCAGTCTTCGAGAATTCCTCCGGTATTTTAGTGCAGGCAAGGTTGTCAAAGGTGTTGTCCTCACCCGGCTGGAAGCCGTTCTTGACGAGAAAGTTGTAGTAGGTTGAGCGGTCCCCGCGGTCACGTCCGGGACGATAGTGTTTGTGGTAGTCATCCTGTATGCTTCTCCACTCATCGAACCCGTGCTGACGGAAGACCTCATCCCCTAGATGCCATTTACCATAGTACCCGGTTACGTACCTGTGTTCAGGCAACATCTCCGGAAGACAGGGCACGTTCAGCGGGAGTACGGTGTTGTCGGCTGTGCACCCAGTTGAATGAGGATAGAGTCCTGTGAGAAGGGAGGAGCGCGAAGCTGTGCAGACCGGTTGTGTCACGCAGGTTTGCTCAAACACTACCCCTTCCGAGGCAAGCCTATTCAGGTTCGGCATCTGGATACGGGAGTTACCATACGCGGCCATGGTATCGGTTCTCTGCTGATCAGTAAATATGAATAGAAGATTCGACATGGTGTCGGTTCTCTGAGGATCGATCCCCTTATGTGTTGTTTCCAAATGAATACCCAACCCCCAGTCAACCATGCAAACGGAGGACGGCCAAAACCCGGCTTCTCGTCCCAGGGTCTGCATGTCTTGAAATTTGATGGCAAATAACGGAAACATGTGTTGCTCGCAGCATCTGGTCCCAATATGCGCATTAAGCAACCCTGGCCGAGGTTCGTTACCTGTCGTATCCGCCTCGTGGAGGTATGGGGGTGGAGAAATAGACAGGGGCCGGTTGAAAGCAGGCAGACAAGTAGTAAACCTTCGTTGATATTCGAAACCCTTTTTCAGTCTCGAGCGAGTATTAAAGGCATGAAGGGCTAAATCATGACCCCAAGCCCGACCGCACTTCCCGGGTACTCGCCCCACGGAGACCCCGCGAGAAACCTCAACACACGCGGGCCAGAGATATTGGCGGTATGCGCGTGCCTCCTGTTGAGCCCGGTGCTCGGTGTCCCCTCCTTTGATAGCGACGAGAGGATCGTGGGAACCTACTACTTCTACTGGTACGACTGGAATTCGAGCCTTCACTTCTTCGTCGGGGCCGAGGACGCCCTGACCAATCACCCGCCCGAAATCGAATGGGTGAGCTACCTGAGCGAGGAGTGGCATAAGGGGGAGCTTCTGGATATGATGGATGCCGGGATCGACTTCCTCCTGCCGGTGTACTGGGGCGATTCGTACGCGTTGCCCTGGTCGGGCATAGGGGTAGAGAGGTTGGTCGATGCCGAGGAGCAGATTATAGCTCGAGGCATGCGGCCTCCGAAGATAGGGATGTTCTACGACACCACATCGCTGATGCTCGAGCACAGGTACCGTGGCATGCCCGGCGAAAGGCCTAACCTGAGCACCGAGTACGGAAAGGACCTGTTCTACTCGATGATACGAGACTTCTATCGTCGCATCCCGGAAGCGCTCTGGGCGAGGCTGGATTCGGCGGCTGTGGTGTGGCTCTACTCCTCGGCATGGGTCTCGGACTATGATCAGAGCCTGGTCGAGTATACGCGGCGGAGGTTCCGGGAGGATTTCAACTCGAGCGTGTTCATTGTCCGTGAGAGGTCGTGGAGTCTGGACACGGATATGAAGTACGGCTGGGGGGCCGCACTTGGTCCGTCGCTCCTGGATGTGACGGCGATAGGTCCAGGCTTCGATAACGAGGGGGCGGTGAGATGTTACGGTCAGCAACCGCTTGAGCGAGATCGGCTCGATGGATACAGCTACAGGGATGATTGGGAAGAGGCGCTGCGGGCGGCCTCAAACATAATCGTGATCGAAACGTGGAATGAGCTTCACGAGGGGACCGAGATATGTGAGACGGTTGAGCTGGGCCGGAAGTACATAGAGATCACGGCCGAGTACGCCCGCGCCTTCAAGGAGGGTTCGTGGGAAAACCTTAAGGAGATCGATTCTGAGGTTTCCCTGGATCCGATGAGGCTGCAGGGCGGGTCTGCGGAAACCATGGCCATTAACATAACCGTGATGAATCGCGGTTGGAGAAGCTGGCCCGAGTACCTGGACCTCGTTTCCTCTTCCTGGGCATCGACTCCTCGGGAAGGACCAGCCGCACCGTTCACCTCGACTTCCCGCACCGCCTCTCGACAGATGAGGGACACTCGGAGATCGCTCACCTAGGGCTACCGGGCGTCGAGGGGGAATACAGGGCGTTGGTCTCGACAAGCTACCTGGACAGACAGCTGGAGATGACCGCGGTCGTCCCCGAGACCTCCGCGCTCCCAGCCCTCATTCTGCTCGGGGCATTGATTGCCAAATCGAACTCAGTCACTGGCCTAGTACCTGCGGCCTGCATGCAAATAGTGTAATAAGGCTAGAAATGGCATGGTCTTAGCGTGGTCAGGAAGAGGGCTCTCGGAGCGTTGGCTGTTCTTCTATTGTTCACGGGATCGGTCTTCGCCCAGGACAAGCCGAGGAGGATCAAGGTGATGGGGACCGGCAGGGCCCTGAGCATGCCTATACTGGCCTCTTGGTTTATCACCGAGCCGTCAACGGACCCACTCATCGTGCCCACCAGGGCGCACGGCGATGTCCAGCCGAGGGACATAAGGCGTTTCGTGAGGATCTACTTTCCGCGGAGTTATGAGAGTTTGCTGGATTACGAGTTCTTCTTCCTGGCTCAGATCGATATGTTTTCCCTCAGCGACCAGCAGCAGCAATGGCTCTACGATGGGCTGACGAATTATCGGAAGGGCGGCGTCAATACGAGGAGCGCAAACAGCGTGAACGCCAATTTCTACATGCCGTGGGTCGAGAGCCAGGTCTCCGATGTATTTCCCAATGATGCGTTAGCGGTCATATCCAGCGACAGGAACTTCGATTCCCCTGAGGGTCCTCTGATCATCAGGGGTGACGCGGATCTGCCAAATATCATGAAACCCTACAAGGCGACGATCGAGCGTATCATCCCGTGGTACGTGAGTCATCAGAACCCCTTCCCGCTCACCATACCAAAACCGGGTTCAACGATCCTATCCTACACGCGGAACAGCCAGGGAATCGAGTCTCCGGTCCCCGGGCAGATCGCCCAGGTCTTCTACTGGCGCTGGAACAAGTCCATAACCTTCACTTTCAGGGGCGTGGTCTACGATCCGTTCTGGAGCACATCCCCGTCCGGGGCTCAAGATGCGAATCCGTATGCCCTGGACATCATTTCCAATATCGTCTGGTTCAGCACCGGGAGGTATCTGCCCGCCGACCATTTCAAGGTGCACGACTTCAGGCGCGACCTCTTCGACTTCGGGCTCCAGCAGAGCGTCCTCACCAGTCTCCTGGACTTCGCGGAGATCTTCGGCGCCAATCCAGCCGACGAGTACGCCAGGCTCTCGGACATTCAGGACATCCGGACCCAGGCGTCGGACTACTACCTCGAGGGAGACTTCGACGCCGCCTACGAGGAGATGGGGATGGCCCTGCGGTCCATGGATGGGCTCCAGGAAGAGGTGGTTAGACTGAAAGACCGTGCGATGTTGTGGGTCTACGTGGTGGAGTGGCCAATCACCACCGCGGTTTTCCTGATCGCGGGCTTCGTGCTCTGGACCCTGATGGTGAGGAGGAGGCTCTACAGCCATGTCTCCACCACCGCACTTTCTCGATGATCACCTGGCCCTCGGTCCATCCCGCCTCGAATGTTTGGCTGATGTGCGGATGTCCAAAAAATAGCTTTCGTATCTGTTTAGCTCTGGTTGAGTTTTGGTTTTGGTCCGGGTTTTTATCGAAAGATTTAAATATATAGTATAAACATTGTTTATACCATGTCGAGTGTGGTCACTTCCAAGACGATAAAGGTCTCTATCTCTGAAGAGGTAGAGGAAGTCCTCAAGAAGAGCATCGTGCCCATTGGGAATGGAGGCCACGTTATCTGTCCCAAGGAACATATTGGGAAGACGGTGTACCTCGTGGTGTGCAAGGAATGAGCTCCCAGACCCAGGGATCTGTACAGTTCCCTGGGTGCTGCTCGACCTGTCCCCGGGTAGCGAGTCTCGAGGACAGGGTGGAGGAGTTAGAGGCTGAGAACCGGGAGTTGAGAGAGAGGCTTTGTGTGGAGGGGAAGAGGTACCGGAGGCTGTGGAACAGGTATAGGAGGTACAGGAACCCTCACACTCCTCCGAGCAAGAGGCTGGGATCGAACAGGACCCGGTCGTCGAAGCCGAGGACCGGGCAGGGGAGTCCTGGGCGGAAGAAAGGCCACAAGGGGACTACCAGGCCTCGGCCCAAGCCTGACGAGACGGTGACGGTTACCGAAGAGGTGTGTTCTGGCTGTGGAGCTAGGCTCGGGGAGCCGGGTGAGACGGAGACCCGGGTTATAGAGGACATCCCCGAGCCAGGCCCGGTGAGAGCCACCGAGTACAGGATCGGTCACTACCCGGTGCCCGGGCTGCGGGGAGGAGACGGTAGCCACGCACCCCGACCTCCCACCGGAGGGGAGGTTGGGCTACAACGCGGTGGTGCAGACCACTCTCTACAAGTACCACGCGAGATCAGTGCACAGGAAGACCAGGGACCCCCTCGGCGCACTGGACGGGCTCCAACTGTCCAGCGGCACGGTGTTCGATCTTACCAGGAGAGCCAGTGACTGGCTCCGCCCTCACTACATGGAGGTTGTTCAAAAGATAAGGGATGCCGACGTGCTGTACGCAGACGAGACAGGTATGAAAGTGGATGGAGAGAAGGGATGGATCTGGACCTTCAACTGTGACCAGGCCACGCTGTTCGTGATGAGGATGAGCAGAGGTAGAAAAGTCCTGGACCAGGTTCTGGGCGACGAGTTCCAGGGAAAGATGGTGGTGGACGGGTGGAGATCCTACCCAGCATACACCAAGAACCTGCAAAGATGCTGGGCCCACCTGTTAAGAGAAGCAGACGACCTAGAGGCCACCGGGAGCAGTGAGGAAGGGAGAGAGATCGCCCAGGAACTACACCACATATACAACCAGCTCAACACCTTTATCCAGGGAAACCCTCCACCGAGGGACAGGGAGGCCAAAAAACAGTGGGCGATGTGGATGATGAGGAATCTGATAGAGAAGGAGTACAGCGACCAGAAGGTGGTGAAACTAGTGGGGAAGATCAGGAACGGCCTCCACCACTGGTTCACATTCATCACCGACCCTGACCTCGAACCAACAAACAACCGCGCTGAACGAGCTCTCAGAGAACACGTCGTGCAACGAAAAATAATCGGAACCCTCAGAAACCAGAAAGGCATGCAGATCCACGAAACCATAACCACCATGCTAGCCACATGGAACCAGAAAGGACTAGACCCACACCAACAAATGCACAAAACAATACGAAGCTAAACACATACT
>CAZUNO010000048.1:0-12083 GCA_964621445.1 Hadarchaeota archaeon (SeqCode)
AGTGGATGCCGTCATCTGGCTGGCGTATGTCCCGCGCTTTACCTTCCCCAATATATGTCCGACAGCTGGGATAGAGCGGCGAATTTCCACCGAAAACTGAAGCCATTCGCTCCCCCAAAACGGTAACCGGAAAAGGCCGTTATCCGGTACTATGATGCCTGGGCACTTTCAAGTCAATGCGATGGTAAGATAAGAAATCCAACGGACTGGATTCTCCAACAGCTGTTGCCTGTTTGGTCAATCAAACACGACCTGATCTACGATGTATTTGAGGTACCGCCAGATCCCAGCCAGCTGGAGAAGGAGGCTCTAGAACGTTCCCTGGGGAAACATAGATACATAGCCTCCAATCGACCGCGCGAGGGCTCTCTATACCTCGGTGCGGGAACCGAGGCTACCTCAATCGACAGGAGCATGGCAGAGACGGTTCGTAGACGTATTGAGCAGGAGCTAAGATCGCGCGGCTGGCTTTAAAATAATTATTCCTCAACCAGTGAGTGAGTTACTTTCTGGCGCCATTTGGACTTAATGTCTTGAGAAGGGTCGGCATGGCAGCCTTCTCATCGCCCTGGGTAGTTCCGTTATCCGTTCGTACGGTGTGTTAGAGCAGTTGATGCTATCCATCCCAAATCTTCATCAGGCACCCCGTGAGGTTTAGGAGGTTCTTCGTGTGGTTTTCACCTGCCTGTACAGGGCCCTCCTTATCATGATCGTCCACAACAAGAACCCTGCAGCGAGGGAGACCCCCATGATGGCCAGCCATTCCACCAGATACACGTACAGGAGCGCCTCATTCTTGAGTTCGGTGGCCCTGTCCTGTAGTTCCATAAGAGTCCCGATGACCTGGTCCAGGGATTCGTAGGCGGCGTCGAAATCACGGTCCAGGTAAGACATTGTGGTCTCCGTTCTCAGTGAGCGGATTTTCCCGAGTTCTTCATACTCATCGCTGGGATTTGCCCCGAAGCTCTCCGCGAATTCAAGCAGGCTCAACAGCAGACCTTGCTGGATGTCGAATTCGTAGAGTTCCTGCCGAAATTTGTGGACCTTCATGGGATCCTCCGGGAGGTCCCTCCCCGTGCTGAACCACACGATGTTGGCCAATACGTCCCTGGCATAGGGGTTCTCAGTTGACCAGAAGCGGTTGGTAACCATGTCCCGGAAGGTAAAGGTTACGGACTCGTTCCATTTCCAGTAAAAGACATGGGGGATCTGACCGGGAATGGGCGATCCTACCCCCTGATTGTTCCTGGTGTAGGAGAGGATCTTTGACCCCGGTTTTGGAACCGTGTTCAACCCATTGTAGTTTGGAAACAGGGGCTCGATACCTTCCTTGAAGGGACCCATTATCGAGGGTAGATCCGGGTCCCGTTTTATGATCAGTTGTCCCCGCTCGCCCTGGAATTTTGACATATCGGACAACACGGCCTCCACGTCATTGGGGAAAGCTTCGGAAAGGATGCTATTTCTCCATGGGTCGTGGTAGGAGGAAAGTGCGCTGAGCACGCTCCTGGTGTTGAAGGCTCCCATCTGTTTCTCGGAAAGAGTCCGGTATAACCACCTCTCCTGTCTATCCGATAGGAAATTAAGATCGGTCTGGGCAAGGGTGAAATACTCGTAGGAGGTTAACTGGTCATAGGTGCGGGGAAAGTATATGCGCATGTACCGCTGGACGTCGGATACTCCTGACCACTGGTCACCGCGCATGGGGATCAGGGTTGGAGAGGTGGAGGGCTCGCTCGTGAACCAGGGGCGGAGGACGGTTATCTCGTGGCCCTTTCCCATGGCCAGGACCTTGATGATTGTCGGATCGACCTGGCCAAAAACGGGGGCGAGTAAAAGAAGGACCAGGGCCAGCGGTATGACGTCGTATTTGATGGTTTTGCTCATGCCCATTATACATAGAGCTGGATGGAATATTAAGGCTTGGGGAGGGCGGTTTATCAACATAAACAACGAATACACCCCTCCGGCTATAATAATACATGGAGAGAGGTAGCCGCAAACCGATGCCTAGACAAACCTTACCCCCCAGCCAGGTCCCATAGCTGTTTGACATGGATAGCTGGAATCCGGCTCCTAGTTCAAGGACTTTCCTGGGCTCTGGGTCCTGTATCTGGCCTTCACCATCTCCAGGGCGTCGGGGCGTTCCTCCAGTTTCCTGTCAAGCGCCAGGGATACACCCTCCAGGGTCAGATCGTCCCTCGTAGGTCCCAGGCCGCCCGAGATCAGGATCAGTGACGGCTCCCTCTTGAGTGCAGACCGCAGAACATCGGCTATTACACCGGGGTCGTCCTCGATGGTGGTTATCCTGGTGAGGGTGTTACCGGTGACCGATATACGCTTGGCCATCCAGTTGGAGTTGGTGTCCAAAACCTCTCCCTCCAGGATCTCGTAGCCCACGGTTATGATCTCGACTTCCATGCCGACTATCACGGGACCGGAGACCCTTTATATCTGTCTCGGGGCATGTCGGATCACTGAACATGACACGGGGTTCAATCAGCAACCCAATGTAGCGAGCGTCCAAAGCTCCTCCATATCTTCAACGAACTCGATCTCTAACTCGATATTTGTCTCAATGTACTCCTCGGTCGAGACCAGTACTGGAACCTGCCGCCTGTAGGTCCTTCCCCACATTTTTGTCGTTTGTTCCTCATAGACCGTCATCTGGGAGTTCTCCTCGGGGACGAATAGGACAGTGAACCCCGCATCCTTGGCGGCTTGGGCCTTCTGCTCGACCCCCCCAATCGCGCCGATAGTCCCATCAGCATTGATCGTGCCGGTGAGGGAGATGTCAGACCTGATCTCCTGGTGCTCGATTATCGACAGGGCGAGGAGTGTCATCGCCGCACCCGCGCTCGGACCGTCGACCGAGGGTATCTCCGCCTCCGCAGAAATGGAGAATATCAGATCGTAGCTATCGAGACTCTTACGGGAGATCCTCTCCGCCGTTTCCTTCGCCAGAATGGCCGTGTCCTGAAAAACCTCGCCCATCAGGGGTTCCGTGTTGACCAGAATCCTTCCCTTGCCAGGCGTCATCTCCAGGCTCAGATGGGTCATCGTCCCTACATACTCGTAGCTGGTTGTGAACGGCCAACTGCCAGTTGAAACCGTCATGACCGCCGGTGCGGACACAGAGGCGGTGGTGAGGTCGGAGAAGACGTAAGTGGTGTTTGTAAGGTTGTATAGGGAGGCCTGCTGGTAGCCCAGCACCAGCTGCTGGTAGTTGTCAAGCATGGTGTCGCATGCCTCGTTCCTCTCGATCTCCTTGGCGAGGGCCTGCTCAAGTTCGGACATCGCTCGAGACATGTTGGCAGACTGTTCTCTCTCGGCATTCAGGGAGTTGAGAGCCCCGATCAACGCAAATGTCATCGTCCCTGATAGGAATATCATCGCCAAGAATGCCACTGGCAGGGCCCTTTTGGTCCAAGTCGATTTCTCTCCATACGAATAGCCGCTCCGTTCATCAGGCATCATTTCTAATTAGTCCTCTTCTCCGACTTTGTAGGTTTCCTTGACAATGAAGGTAAGATCTCCGATTGGATATTCTCCGATTACCCGCCTGGATGTCGAGGAGGTATCCAGGCCCGAAAACATGACTGTGGTGATATAGATATCGTAGGTTCCCGTTAAGGCGGGTGCTGTTAGGTTAAGGTCGATGGATGGAGGATTCGAGGGGTCGTATGTATCGTATGATAGGCCTGTGATGTTAACACCGTAGATGATGTGCCCTTCTTGAGATTCCCTGATCACACGAACATTGATGATTGAAGACGTGGGGTCCTCCACCTTTAGGGACTCAGGAACGGCGACTAGAAACTCGCTGATTTCCCCGGGTCTCGTACGGTTTCTATCTTTACCCGGAATTGCCCCATTACCACCGGGATTACCTCCACCGGGATTACCTCCACCGCGCCCCATCGATTCCGTCATGTATTCAGTTATCCTTTCCATGGAGAGTTCGATGGAGAATTGTACTCCTGAAGCTACATCGGTCGTCTCAACGGGCAAGGGTTGATTTGTATCATTTACCTCTCCTTCTGAGCCGTTCCCGCCAAGGAGGATTATGGCTCCTAATACCGCGACAGCCATAACCACGCCTACAAGGATTATAGGTTTTTGAGGAATTTGTCCTGACGTAGCTTCGGATTTCGGTTCAGCGGTTGGGGTGGCTTCGGGTTTTATTTCGTTCTGTTCGGTTTTGGGCGTAGGCTCTCTAGCCGCTTTGCACTGGTGTCTAGATCTCGAGAGGTGGTTATTGCAAAGGACTTTACCGCAGGCATCGCAGGTTTGGAACTTATGTAGCCTTCTTCCACACACTTCGCAGTTTCGATTATCCGTTGATGAAGGCATATTTTCACGTCCTACGTCAGGTCCATTCGCGCGAAGAGGAAGTAACAAGATCCAAAAAGCAGGACCGTCACTACCAATAGTGCGAGTATGTTCTGCCAGCTATTGGCAATCGCCTCACCAAGGCTTATGCTCTTTCCCTCTCCCGTTTCCGTAAACGCTGTCTCGGTCGTCTTTGTTAACACGGATTTGGCGGCGTTTTCGAAGTGTGTTCGAGGCGAGATCAGTTTGACAGTATCCTCGATGCTCTGCCTCCTTTCCAACTCCTCGTTTAACTGCGCCCTGGCCTCCTCCCTCTCCTCTTCTGGAAGCTGGAATAATTGAGCTCGTCCCAGAGTCGATCCGGGCGTTAATGCGTCGGCCACGAGACCAGCCATTTGAGGAACGAGTATAACCAGAACCAGCCAGATAATCACTCCC
Source organism: Hadarchaeota archaeon (SeqCode) (assembly GCA_964621445.1). GTDB lineage: Archaea > CAYQAE01 > CAYQAE01 > CAYVLA01 > CAYVLA01 > CAZUNO01. Next base: position 4,771 of record CAZUNO010000048.1, read on the forward strand.
CATAAAAGAGCGGATGAAGACTCCTTGAACTTGATGGATAGGAGAACTCCGAGCCCCAGGAAGAGGGCCACGTAAGCGACGCAGAGAATTACCATCACCACAAGGCGTGTTACATCTGCTCCCGTCGGACTATATCCTGTTAACCCGACGATGAGAACCGATCCCAGCATGAAGCTGACGCCGAGCGCGATTACGACGACGATCAGCCTCGAAATAATCTTCGAGTTAATCACTACATCGCGGAAGACGGGCATCGTCATCAGGACATTGAGACTCCTCTTTTCCCCTTCTCCCGATACTGCATCGAATCCTAGGACCAGTGCGAGTATTCCTCCCACGAGACCAAGAAATGTGGCCATGGATTTGAAGGAGTCCATGGTATCTGGCTTGGGGACCTCTGCACGGCCTCTTGCAAGACCTCTAAGCCCCCCCGACGTATTTTTTCCCCCACCGAAGCCTCCTTCGGCCTTGATCTGGTTGAGCTCAAGCTGTTCGTTGTATTCCTGGACCTGTTCATCGTATGTTAGTATGCCCTGATAGGCGCTCACTAGGATAAGCAGCGAGAAAATTGTGAGGATTACCAGGAAGGTTCTGTTGGAAAGGTAATCATAGACTTCTTTTCTCACGATAGTCAGTATATTGTTATCCATGTATCACCACTCCTTTTTTAGAGACTCGTTATCATTAGCCGGTCGGCCTGGTTGTCCGCCGACATGCGATTCCTCGTAGACTTTCAGGAAGACATCCTCGAGGGATGGGGTATTTGACTCGAATGAAAGCACGGCACCCCCATTTCTCATTATAATTATGGAGACGGATTCCCGCGGATCGGCACCCGGTTTGGCGGTTACGAAAATCTCCCCGTCAGCATTTTCGACCTTAACTACGTCTTTGATTGTCCCTATCTCGGCCGCTATATTGGAGATGTTCTCCTTGCTTGCTTTGACTTCGATATGATAGTTTACCTCCCCGATTTCTTTTAGTTCCTTCGACAGTGTATCTGTTTCTCCCATAGCGATGACCTTGCCGCTGGCAAGTATCCCGACGGTCTTACAGACCTCTGCTACCTCGAAAAGCAGATGGGTTGACAGTATTATGGTGACATCCATTTCCTCGTTCATCCTGCCTATCAACTTCCGAATCTGTGCCATCCCGTAAGGATCAAGCCCGTGGGTTGGCTCGTCGAGAAACGCAACCGCCGGGTCGTTTACGACGCTCACAGCAATTCCAAGGCGCTGGCGCATTCCCTTAGAGAATCTGCCGACCTTCTCGTTTTCCCATCGTTCCATGCCGAGCATCTGAAGAAGAGCATCTGCCTTCTCTCTCCTTTCATCGCTTTTCATTCCATAGAACTCCGCGAAGTATTCTAGGTTCTGCCTGGCAGTGAGGTTCTCGTAGTAGCCAGGATTCTCGGGGAGGTACCCCGTGACCTCCTTGACCTTCCTCGCCTCTCTCTCAACGTCAAAGCCAGCGACCTGCGCGCTGCCTGAGGACGGGGTCAGCAGCCCGGTGAGTATCTTGATCATGGTGCTTTTACCCGCACCGTTGGGCCCGATCAGACCGAAGATATCCCCCTGTTGGACGGACAAACTCACATCTGACAGGGCCGTTATACCGCCCTCGTAGCGTTTCCCAAGGCTAGTGGCATTGACTATAATATCGTCATCCTTAGCTGCAGTTTGACTCTTGGAATTCATTTCTTCATCTCCTACCGAATTTCCTGAAGAAGACCACGAGCCCGCCGATGATGATCAGGATGATCAGTAGCGAGGTGTAGCCGGTGGCACTTCCTCGCTCCACGGATACCCTCAGAGCGATATCCTCGGTTTCGATCTCGTCCGATTGTGCACCGACTGAAACCAAGTAATCCCCTCTAGGCGTCGTGCTGGGCGGTATCAGGTCCAATTTGATCGTCTCCCTTCCACCGGGCGTGATCTCCGTGATCTTCAGCGGAGAGTACTCGGCGCCCCAGTCCTCGGGGGTGACCAGGGAGAACTGAACGTTGGTCACGACCGTGTTTCCGGGGTTCTCCACGGCGATCTCGACTGAGGTTTCATGGCCCGCTTTGGATTCCAGGTATAAGTTCCCTACCACTATCTCCAGGTCGGGTGTCGGATCCATGGTGAGCTGAACGGGAACCGTCTCGATCTCGCCGGTTGCCTCCGACTCGATCGTGACCGCAATACCGGCCTCGCCCCTTTCCAGCAAGGGGGTGGTAACGCTGAGTGTAGGCCTCGCCGTTTGCCCCGGTTCAAGCTGGATCACCCTAACCACGGAGTCGCCGACACTGAATCTCGCATTCCAGCTTGCCGAGGCGTTTGTGCTCAATAAGTAAGTGTCCTCCATCTTTCCCTCGTTCTTGAGGCTCAGCGTGAATTTCGCCTGTTCCCCGGCCACCACAGCCTGGGAGGGATAATCCGCGTATGCCTCAAGGACGTACTCCGCAGTGGTTTTCTCTAAGATCATTTTCAGGTGCGTGCTTACGTTGCTGGAATCGGGCACTTGCTCCCCGTAGTAGGAGTAGCTGGCGACCATTTCGAGGTCATATTCGCCTGCCGAGGCATTAGTATCGGTTTCCAGAACCAGGCTGATCCTTGACTTGGATCCCCCGTCGAGGATGAAGTGCGTTGCCTTCTCCCCGTCCACTCTAATCTCGAACTCCGCGGGAATAGCTATTGCGGGCACGACCTCCAGCCAGAATTCAACTGGTTGGTCGGCGGGGTTGCTAAGATCCAGGTCGAACTGGAGGGATTCGCCGGTCTCAGAGGTCTTCTCGGGGTAGAAACATGAAAGATCTGGTTGCTGGCTTTGCGCGACATCCAACAGCAGTTCATCCTTCCCGCGGGATTGTCCGGAGGATGCGGTTGCCGCCAGACTTATGGTGTGGGTTCCAGATTCGTGGGAAGGGGGAATCACACAGACGGTTAAGTCCTTCTTTTCGCTCGGTGAGAGCATAGTGGATGTGGCGAGGGAGTTCCCGATCCTGAGACTCGAATCCCACCCGTCGGGGAGAGACAGCTCCAGTTCATACTCGTCCTCCAGTTTCCCGGTGTTGGTGAGCGAGAAGACGAAGCAGGCCTCTTGCCCCGCGGAGATGGCTTGGCGCGTGATCCTGGTCGAGACCTCCACGCCGTGAAGTGGTTCGTCGGTCGTTATATCAAGCTCGAGAGGCAATCTGGTCGCAGCCTCCTTCCCATCGGAACCCATCCAGGAAGCTTCCAGCATCAGGTCGTAGAGACCCGCCGCGGCCCCAGCCGCAGTCTCGATGCTGAGTTTCACCATTGCGGCCGCCCCCGGCTCAATAGTCACGGTCTGGGCGGGCATGCTATTCAAGGTCAACGAGGCGTCCTCTATTATCTGATCCGGGAGGTCGAAGCCAAAACGGAAGTCTCTCTCGGCCATCAGTTGGTTCCGAAGGTTGGCCTCGAACTCCACCTGCTGACCAGCTTCGACTGTCATCCTCGGGTACGCGGTGGATATCTCGACCGCCTCCTCAGGAGCCATAATCTCCAGCGTCAGTCCCAACATCAGGGCGTCATCCTCAATCCAGGGCGATGAGTAAGGGATACTCACCGTCCACTTTAACAACTGGGCTCTTGCATTAGCATCAATCTCCGCGGTCACCGTTATCTTGGCTGTGTTTCCGGCGTTGATATGGAACCGGGTGCCCGTTTCTCCATCAACCGATAGCTCGGTCTCAAGCGGGGAACCCGAGGGCGGCTGGGCTTCAGGTGCTATCTCGAGTTCGCCGGGCCCCGGATTATGGAGCAGCAGATCGAACCAAACCGTTTCGCCTGGGGCGACTTTCTTCTCAGAACAAGGAGTTGATAGAATGGGCAATTCGGGGGGCAATATCTCTAGCTGCAGGGCGATCTGACTCGATTTCGATCCGCTGCTCACGGCTTTCAGCACAAGGGTCCTCCGGCCGGTGAATCTCGAAGGTGGGTCTATTTCGAGATTCAGATCCTCCTTCTGGCCCGGTTCCAAGGTTATGGTGGTTACTCTGCCACCGGTTTGGGTGATGAATGTCCCATCCCATTCCGGTGGCCCCTGGAGTATAAGCAGGAAATCGTCCTCGACCTTTCCCGAGTTCTCGATCGTGATCGGGTACCGGATTTGCTCTCCGGCATCGACGATGAGTTCGGTGCTCGACACTTGGATCTCGGGCAGGTAGGCCTCGTGGTCACCGGTGATATCCAAGGAGAAGACGTATGAGACTTGCGAATTGGCGAATTCAATCAACAGCGGCAGCCGATAGGTCCCAGCGTACGCGGTCGGGGAGGTCTCGAGAATGAGCCGAACCTTGGTCTGTTCATCCGGCTGGAGCACGACCATGGACGTCGATTGTCCCCCCATTATCAGGCTCGACCCTTCGGCGATTCCCTCGGGCAAAAGGACGCTAGCGAGGAACGCCGTAGCCGAGTCAAGCTGGTTCTTGAGATCGGCCTCGAATTCGATTGTTTCACCTGCCTCAGCTGCCTTCCTGGGGTATGCCACCGTCAGCTCGGCCCTTGTTGAGTCCTGCTCGAGATGAAGGGAAAGGTCTAAAATGGACTGAACGCCCGATATATGCGAAACCGGGGCCGAGATCGGGACATCCAGCTGGCCCTCTATCTTCAGTAACAGCGGATAGAGCCCCGATGCAGCCTGCTGGGACGGGGTTAACGAGAGCGAGAGGGGGATGGCCTCCAGGGACGCCGCGTGCCAAGATCCAACGACTTCTAACCCTGCGGAGTATATCGCCATGTCTAGCTCCTCTGAGATGGAAGAGGGTTCGAATTCGAACAGGAAGGCCTGGCTAGCGGGGTTCTGGACCGTGAGGCTCAAGGAAGCTGTTCCGCCCGTGCTGTGAAGGTCGAGCCACCCCGCATCAACCACGTCGGCCAAGTCCCAATCTGCAGTTAGCCTCCCCACGGCATAAAAGCAACCTGCCTCGTCGACGCCTTCGGAGAGGAGGGTCAGGTTGAAGATGGCCTGGTCGTATCTGCGGAGGGAGTGCCGGGATTCGTTGAGGAGCCAGCTTTCTAGGAGGATCTTATCACTTCCACTGGCTTGGATGACGTTCAGCCTGCTGGGAAAATCAGCGGTTCCTCGCCAGTAGACGAGCTGATAGTACCCGATTGAAAGCGAGTCGCCCTCATAAACCCTGAAATTGACCGTGTTAGAGCTGCAGAGTACAGGTGATAGGCTGATGGTGAGAATTAGCCCCAAGCCTATGATGCATCCGGATGACGTGCCGCCGCTTTGCATTAAATACGCTAGGGGTAACTAAATTTAAAAATGTTACGTAGCATTATAGTAGAAAGTAAACCTGCACGTAACTTACCTTCAGGTGGTGAAAACCTGCTAAATCTGCTAGATTTCCGCATACCCGCCGGAGCCTTGAAAGGGCTTGGCCCTTCTGACCGGTTGGCGCGTTCACGTGTTCCAGAGAAGAGAGCTGGTCGGGCCTCCGGATGGGCAGTTGCGATCTTGGTCCTGATAGCAGCTAACCGCTCCGGCATCTCCGTGGGCGACTCCAAGCCTGATTCAAGGATTGTGAGACCGTTCGGATGGGCAAGTTGTAGCTGACCATAAAACGGAGGTAACATGCTTATCCTCTGCAGACTCTCTGCAATTCCTGCCGGCGCCAAGATTGAAAAGAGCACGACCATCATGGCCGCGGAAGTCCAGACCATGCGTTTGAGGTTTCTCGGTTCTGGCGTGGTCCCCGATGCGGCCTTCATCCTCTCCTCGGGGGAAGGATGATGAGAGGTGAAGGTCGAGCTATATGCGAGGTCCGAGAAAGACGCCACGATACCGCCGCCGGGCGCCGACCTTCTCCCGGATGCCATATTGAGGCCCTTTACCAGGGACTCACCCTCTCCCAACAGCTGCATCGCGCCGCGGTCGGCCGCGAATTCGCGTTCTCTGGTAACCTCCCCGGCGGCGATGAGGACGAAGGGGTTGTAGAAAGATGCAATTCTTAGCCAGTTCACAAGCAGGTGAATGTGGTTGTCCCTCCCTTTCAGGTGGGCTATCTCATGGGCTGTGACTGCATCCAGCTCCTCTTGGTCGGCGGTCATCAGGAGCCCCGTTGAGAACGTCAGGCAGGTCGAACTGCCGGATCCAGTCGCGAAAGCCTGGGGCCTGAGGTCCTCGACCAGGAAGACCCTTGGGATCGGGATCCCCGCCTTCTCGGCGAGCCGTTTGACTATCCTGTCCAGCTCCGGGATCTCACCTTCACCTATCGGTATTGTGCCCCGGGTTCTTTGGACAACCTTCTTCCCGAGGATCTGCAGTAAGGCTACCAAGGCAGTTGCAGCTCCCATCCCCAATACCAGCAGAATACCTGAGAATTCGGCGATCAGTGCAAAGAGCCTGATCTCGAACCTGATGAAATTGAGCAGGGTCCAGGCATTTAGGTACGCGGTTGGGTGGAAGGATATGTTGATCTGCCTCCCCAATAACCAGGCTAGCCTTTCCGCCCTTATGTTCAATGCCGAGAGATCCGGCCTTATCCATACTAGAAGAACCAGGGGAAAAAACATTGGTGATACGGCAAGGAGGCTACGAGACCGGGGCGACGTAGCCACTTTGTGCCGGACGATTCTGGAGGCGAGCCACATTCCGCCGGTTCCGATTAGGGAATAGGTCAGGTAAGTCAGAGATGAGGATGCGTCCAGCATTGAATTGCCCGCCCTGGGACCTGAGTACCCCAGTTACAGTGAACTAGGGCTGGAACGTTAGATATGTTGTGCGTGGAACGAAGTGGAACGGTTCAAAGGTCCCTCTGATCTTCCCCGCCTTTCGCCCTCTTGAGATATTTCCGTAGTTCTTTTTCGCCTATTTGCATCTCATCGATGAAGCTGGAGGTAAGGAGATCCCTCCTGAAGTTCCTCCCCAGGCTGGACAGCACGTCCCTTATCGTCTTCTTCTCCATTTCGCCTTTGGTCATGGTGGTGTTGTACATGTAGAGGAGGCCGCCCTTACCCTTCTCCACAGTCCTGGTAAACAAACCCTTCTTGTGGAGCGAGGTCATGGTGGTCATAACGGTGGTGTATGCGATCTTCCTGTCCTTCCTGAGCTCCTCGAACACATCCCTTACGGAGAACGCCCTGTCCCCGAACTTCCAGGCGACCTGCATTATGTCCGACTCCAAGGGGCCGAGGACTGTTCCCGTTTCGTCTTCGGCCTCGATCTTGTACTTGGTTGGCTTGAAGTTGGTCTTCGACAAGGCTATCACAACACCTGTGTACCGTTATAGTAGCAACGCTTAAGTATTTTGCCTTTGACCCTCAACCCCCAAGGATATTGAGAAGTGACCATACAGG
>CAZUNO010000049.1:0-12059 GCA_964621445.1 Hadarchaeota archaeon (SeqCode)
CGGGGCCAAAAATCGAGTTCATATGTGCATGGGACTACGAGAAGGGCAGAACCATAACCTCCGGATCTTTCGTAGGTAGACGGGACATATTCAGCGTTAAACCGCGCGTTGTCGGAGGCACAATCCTCATGAACATGATCCTGTACACCGCCCAGAAGGAGCTCATACAGGACGTGGCTCTTTACAACCGGCTCAAATCCAAGTTTGATGGATTCAGGACCGAGATGGCACTGCTCATCTCCCTGAAGGACTTCGTGGACAGCTTCGGGGCCAACACAGACCAAATAGTCAGGGAATCCCAGGAACTAGAGGAGATATACCAGGAGGGCGTGGAGCATTACCGGGAACAGGACTTCCAGAAGGCCGAGGTATCACTGGACAGGGCCCTGGAAGGCTTCACCGAGCTGGAAAAACTGGCCAAGGACATCAAGGACCGAGCCCTTCTATGGGTCTACGCCATCGAATGGCTGGTAACCGCCTCCACCCTGTTTATCTCGGGCTTCATACTCTGGAGCCTGATGATCAAGAGAAAGATGTACCGAGAGGTAAAGGGCACCAGGTTCGACAGAGGATAGATTGGTATATCCTCCTAACAATACCTCACTTGTTATACTACCCCACGGGAGATTCAGCGGGGATCTCGAACCCTAGACTAGGTCATCAGAAGCCTTAGACCGAGTCCAACCTCGAGGATTCAGGCGCCGTCCACGGCATCTCATCCTTCTCCATCAGCCAGAAGTCGCATAAACCGGCCATCATCCTTTTCTTTCCAGTTACCGATTGATCCGGATGGGAAACCAGGGAGAACCTGACTTCCCCGCTCTCCGTGAGATCCACTGGTATATTCACCTCTACAAATGATAGCTCGCCGGTGACCTTGAGTTTCTCCCTTAGGGTCCTACCGTTAACCTCCACCGAGGCCTCCACGTACCCGGTCTCCTCGCTGGGCCGGCGGCCAAGTCTGTGACCCCTCACCACCGCCCGAGCCGTGTACTGAATGTCTCCTTTAAGTCCATCATAGGCCAGGGTGATCCTGTTGCCCTTAAGGGGATCGGGGTAGGCAAGTCCGTAGTGGGACAGCTTGGCAGGTCCCTCAAAGGCATATAGCATCCAGCGCAGACCGGAATAGACCAGGTTATCGGGTCGATCGAACACGCCAAGCTTTTCATAGAACCCGCCCCGGCCGGGATCCTTGTATCCTAGGACCATGTTTATCGCCTTCACCATCTCCTCCCGGTCGTCGCTGGCCAGGCCCTCCTTCAGGATCCTCACCCACCACCCTGTCTCGGTGAGATCCCATTTATCGACGGTGAAGCAGGCAGGTACCCTGTAACCTATGATTCGGTTGGACTCCTCGCCGAGTTCCAGCGCCTCCTCCTTGATCTCCTCCATTTTCGAGGTCACCTTGGGACGCGCTAGTATTTCCGCTGCCTCCTCAATACTGCTCTCCGGATCCTCCGAGTCTCTGGCATCCTCCAGTAGTGGTCTGGCCAAGCCCTTCAGCTCCTCCCCTCGCTCCAGCTCGAGCTGTGTGTAGAGGTCCATCAGGGCCTTCTGGGCTATTATCCTATACCGCCAATCGTGCTCCATCAGGTTCTCGGGAATCCTCTCGCCCGCCGAACGAACCAGCTCAACGGCCCTGGACACCCCCTGGTTTCCGAGCAGCGGGTTCTCAAGCGTCTCCTCCATGAGCATTATGGCCTCCGTCATCTCATCCTGGGCATCCGGACCAAACCAGTATCGGCAGTATTCCTCGGTTATCTCCTCCGCCGACTGGTTTGGATCCCAGAGCAGGCGGTTCCAGAACCACTTATTGAAGTCGCCGTGCATGCCCTCGTTATATGGGAGATCCCCTATGGCGTAGTGAAGGATCTCCTGGCCTATCCTGTGGAATCCCCTGGGACGCGCATTCCACGTCCCCCTCCCGTAAACCGCTGATAGGACCGGGTCGGGGTTCCTTATGCCGCACTGGGATTGCATCCAGTGGGTAAGGTCGGAGAATAATACGGTTTGCACGTCCCCCGGGAGCACGTGGTGGATATGCTTGATGTAGTTGCCAAGGCGGCCGAACCCTCTATACTCGAACCACTTGGGATTTACAGGGCCCCTGTAGTAGGTCTGCATCTCATTGGTTCCTGGTCCGTAGGATACCGCGTAAAGCCAGCTCGTGTCATGATCGTTAAGATAATCAAAAAACGCCTCGTTGTCCTCGTTGTTCATGTCCTGGTTGGTCAGCACCAGCTTGCTCTCGGGGTGGTGCTTGTGTACGATCTCTGCGATATCACGGGCAAGTTCGACGCAGGTTCTTCCCCATGGCCTGCATTTCGGGCAGTGGCATCCGCCCGGGTCGCCCGTTTTGAGGAAGAAAAATTCGTGATCGGGCTCTTCCCTGAATATCTCATCGATGGTCTCCAGAGCGGCCTGCCTGGCCTCCGGTACCGAGGGACAGACCAGTCTCTTGTTCACTCCATCGTCAGCGGCCCATTCCTCTGGAACAAGATTCTTTCCATTCGCCAGCCTCGGTATATCATTCACCGTTCGACGACCACCGGTGGTGGATCTCATTATGCCATATGGTTTCACTTTATCGAGGTCTTCCTGCAGTGTATTTACACCGATAAGCAGGAGGTTCTCCCTCATCTCCTCCAGCTCATCTTCCGTCTGGGGACGAACATCCCCAAACTTCTTGGCCTGGCCTCCAACGCCCTTCACGGAACCTCCACGAATGGGGAAGGCGGGCGCTTCCTTGATTTTAACCACCGGCATTTCGATGCGGTCCGGGGCATAGGTAATGGCCCTAAGGGCCCAACCAACCCCATACAGGGTCCCTCTATCGTCCACTCCCGCGATAGCCACCACAGGCTGGTCATTAACCCTACCAGATGCTACCGTGAACCCCTCGGGATGCAACCTCGTCGAGTTCGGCAGGGCGGGTAGCTCTGCCCCCAGATCATCCATGTATTGTCGGGAGAGGGAATTATTATCCGGTGACCCCACCGAGAAAACCAGGTCCGCACCATCAATATCCTCATCTCGGGAGTCCCAGGTCCAGATTTTAGCCTCGACCTCGCTCCGTTTAGTGATTCTTTTACTAAGTAGCTCGGCTGCCTTCGACTCCGGTCCGGTGCATCTTGAGCCCACGACTATGGCTATTTTCTTTGCTTCAACCAGTGCTCCTTTGGGTGTTGTAATAGCAAATCCTCCTTTTTTCACTGACTGTACGGATCAGGCGCGTGAAGAAGCTAAGTAAAATGCTTCCATCGGGAAACCTGATCCTGTTAACATCCGTGAATTTCGCTAGAGGATAAAGATGTATCAATTGGGGATTGGCTGGATTAGTTCCGGATGGAAATCCTCCACCTCTGGCTTTTATTGCATTGAGAAATTTCAGGGAGCCCCGGCCCTCCTGGATCTGCCTCTATTCATTCCCCGTTTCAATCTCCGGTATCCATATGGTTACGGACTGCCCGGCCTTCATATCGAGGCATATTTCATCGCCCGAGGTTGTGTAATCACTATCACTCTTGAAATTCCCACCCTGAAAAGGGTTGATAAGACGAAGACGTCTGTTCACGGTAGACTTAACGGTAACCTTCACGGTTTCTCCCCCGCGGCAGGTTGCCGAGACTATGAAGCCGCCCTCAGCTCGCAGATTCTCAAAAGACAGGTCCTTCCACCCCGATGGCAGGGCGGGGAAGACTCTCAACTTTCCGCCCCAGCTCTGGAGAAGCATCTCGTGGATTGCCTGTCCAGCGGCAAAATTACCCTCCATGGTAAAGGCTCGGAAGTGGTAATCGCTAAGGCCTTTACGGGTCTGCTCCCCGTTGGAGTGGAAGCCATTTCGGAGGGTGAAGCCCTCCAGGAAATCCCGAAGGTGTTTCAGGGTACCGTTCCCGTCCCCGATTCGGGCCAGGATACAGGCCATCCAGCTGTAACTATAGCCGAGCCATTCAGATGTTCCCAGCCTCTCCAGGTGGCGGAGCGAATCATCGATAATGCGAAGATGATCCGGCCCTCCCTCCACATTGATCAGCCCGAGGGGGTGTATGCTCATGAGGTGGGAGAAGTGGCGGTGGGACTCGGTGAGGGTCTCGTCCGGGGAGACCATTAGCCCCGTGTCATTCACCGCCAAATCATCGAGCCTTTCAAGATTATCCCTCCATTTCCGGGACTCCTTCACCCTTCCCAATTCGTCAGCCATCTGTGCATTAGCCAGCAGTATCCAGCGTACAAGTGATAGATCGTAGTTGCTGTTCGGGGTCACCCACGATTCCTGGAAGTTGTTGTGAATCTCAGGCGAACATGACAGGGGCAGTAAGAGATTTCCACTCCTGGGGTCCTCCTCCATCAGTCCCAGCAGCGCCTCAGCGATGCCTTTACAGTACGGGTATGCTCTTTCGCTTAGAAATTTCCTGTCCATGGTGTGGAGCCAGTGAAGGTGAAATGACTGGGCCACCCAAGCTCCATTGGTCGGAGAGAGGGAATACTGGAGCCAGCCTCCCATTACCTTCCCCTCAAGCGACATGACACCTGGTACCACGTGACCCCTTTCCAGTCCAAAAAAAACCCGCGCAAGCTCCTCGTGTTGGTCCTTAAGGGACCACATGAAATCCAGAAAACTCTCTCCCTGTTCAAATCGCCCCGAGGAAAGGTAGCTCCAGTAGGTCAGCTCGGTGTTGAGATCGTTATGGTAGTCCCCGTTCCATGGCGGCAGTTCGCCCTCATCGGCGGTCCAGACGCCCTGGAGGGGTATCGGCGGAGCTCCTTTTCTGGATCCCGAGCCGTATAGATACTGGACGAGATGATAGTACCGTTGCACCTTTTGGTCGGGTAGGTTAACCCTGGATTCCTTCCAAAAATTCGACCACCAATCTAGGTGGTCTTTCATGAGTTCAGGATTACCTCCATCCCGGGCCCTCTGGACCCTCTTGAACGCAAGGTCCAACGGATCATCGGAATCCCGATTGGTGGTTATGGTTGCCGCAAGGTATCTTCCCACGTCCTGCCAAAGCTCGCAGTAGATGACATACCGAAATCCAAGAGCGGCATCCTGGACGATCCAGGCTCTGTCATCATCGATGGTAACCTCCGGAGGCCTGTATCCTAGCTCCTTTACCGCCTGGTTGGCGACTAGTTCAAGGCCTATATCCAGATCAGGCAGGCTCATCACTGCCAATGGATAATTTGCCGGGAAAAAGCACTCCGCCCGGTTTCCCGCGATGTCCACTGACCCAACCGCCCTTCTCATATCGAGCTGGAAGCTAGATGCAGAATTCGAGCCGATATCCAATACCAGCCTTGCGCCGGGAAGTTTGGTCGGGAAGGGACTGACATGACTGTGTTTCTCATTCAACTCCTCGTTCCTGCCCTCACTGACCATTGCAACCATTTCATCATAAGTGAAGTACTCATCGGAAAGGATGGGATGTTCCCTCAGATCCCAGAGGTCCCCCCTGTCCAGGGAGAGCTTGATATCTCCGTCCCCTCCCCATAGCAAACCCCCCATCAAGCCGTTGCCCAGAGGTATGGCCTCGTCCCATTTCTCTATGGGCGCTTTAAGGGTGATTTGATATGGATCCTCATCTCCTTTATTCATCCCAATCCGCTCCTGGTGCTAAAACATCCCAAGGCCCTGATTCCAATATGTCTTCACAAAAATGAACCACCAAGCCCGAAATTGATGGCCGTCTCGAGTATTCATTATCTTAAAAGTTTAACCGGATGCCGATAGGCGAAATTCTCGTTTAGGCGCTAGATTTTTCTTAATCAGGTCAACCACGGATAGGGATGACCCGAATGGAAAATGTTGGCCTCGGTAATCAGTTGGTTCGCTATTCCTTCTCCAGGAGGAATGGATGTTTGGTACAGATAGAGGACCTCCTGAGCGGGAACGTGCACATCGGGAGGGAGTCCGACGCCAGGCTTTTTCGGGTGGTCAGACCGAGTAGCATCTGGCAGTCCCGTTACGCTGACAGCCAGGACTCAAACCCACCGGAAATTGAGTCCACGGGCACCGGGCTACAGATGCTATGGGACGGGTTGATGGCCCCTGATGGGGAAATGGAGGTCCAGATCTCAGTTAATGTGGATTTGGCGAGGGACTCCTCCGAGGCGACATTCTCCACCGAGGTGAAAAACCTGGGAGAGGGGCTGATCCAGGAGATGCGTTTTCCCTGGGTAGGGGGTTGGACCGGCCTGGCGGGCAAAGGGGAGGACCAGGCACGGTGTGGCTGCGTACCCCTGGACCCCCATCACCTTCCCTCCGGGAAATCCTCCAACAACCTGGGCGGGTCCAAACGCAGGAAGTATTTCGTCTACAATCATCAGATGCTGCTTCCCTTTTTCGATATCTCCGGGGGAGGCTCCGGTCTCTCCTACATATGCTACCAGAGGCGACCCGCCCTTGGAGGGGTGGTGGTGGAGAACCTGGACCGGGACCCCGAATCACTATCTCTCAGCTGGTCCTGGCTCCATCACCTCTTCATCGCCAAGGGGGAAACCTGGTGCTCACCGCCCATTGGGATCTCCCCCCACCAAACCGACTGGCATGCGACTGCCGACAGGTACAGGGAATTCCTCGAGAAGTGGTGGAGCCCTCCTCCAGCTACATCCGAACTAAGAACCAAGATCGGTTTTCAGACCATTCAGACCAGGGGGTTCGACGGTACACCATTCCATAACTTCGAGGAAATCCCGGCTCTTGCCCAGGATGGCCTGGATTTCGGGGTTAAGGACCTCTGCATATGGGATCCCATGGCCGGCCTGTACCTCAGGCCGGATGAGGGGGATTTCTGGGAGGAGTTCGACCCATCACGTGACCCTGAAGCACTACGGGAGGGCCTGGAGGAGGCCCGAAAGATGGGCGTGAACGTGTCCACTCTTCTAAACTTCCGCCTCATCAGGGGTAACTCCGACCTGTATCGGGAGTTCGGCGAACAGCGAGCCCTGCGGACCGTCTTCGGGAACCCCTACTCCGAGGACTGGAGCACCTGCAGCTATAACCACGCTGGATTCCGCACCAAGTACCTCTCCAGGGATGGACGGGTTCTGTGCATGAAATCGCAGGGCCACAGGGAGAGGTGCTGGGAGGTGGTAAGGGAGAGCCTGGATATGGGATTCACCTCGCTGTTCCTGGACCAGACCTTCGAGGGGCTTCCCTGTTTCTCGGACCTCCACGGCCATTCCTCTCCCGATGACACCCACCAGTCCACACTTGACTGGGCGGCCCGGGCCGCCGCCGCGGTAAGGGAACGGGATCCCCGGGCCTACGTTATCGGGGAGCAATGCGATCTCTTTGCCATGGCCCATATCAACGTGAACTGGAGCTGGGGCTGGTCGAACCTGGCCCCGGAGGTCATATTATACACCCTTCCCGAGGCCCTTCTATGCTGGGTGGTCGACCGCCAACCGAAGGAGCTCAACCGGGCATTTGCCATGGGTTGCCTGGCAGCCCTGACCACCGGACAGGCCGAGGAAAGCATCGCCGCATATCCGGAGTTCGGCTCGAGGGTAAGGGCCCTGGCAGAGCTGAGAAAGAGATGCGCAGGATACACCGTCCTGGCCAGATTCAGGGACATCCTCGGAATTAGGGCCGAGAACGCACTTGCCTATGTCTACGAATGCGACCAGGGCCTGGGCGTGGTCATTGCCGAGGTCAATGGCAGGGTAGTTGAGGCCACGGTGGAACTGGACACCTCCATTCTCGGCCGATCACCCAAGGGGCGGCCAACCATCCACCTGATGAACGGAGAGGACATGGAGTTCAGCGGCACCCGAAAGGGTGACAGGCTAACTCTTAAGATCGATCTCCAGCCCCTGGAGGTCGCGGTGTGGACCATTCCCTGCCATGAAAAACGGTAAGCGTTAGCCTCCATCACTATCTTTCAGGTCTATGGTAAGCGGGCATGGAACCTTGCTCTCCCAACTGGAAGGCGTAGATGGTTGCTTTATGGAGGTGGAAGCGGAGCTTGACCACGTGTCCGATCCTCCCTCCCTGGTCACTGATCTGGTCGCTGCCCCCGGTGAGTTCCTCGCGCCCCCAATGGAAGCGGAGCCTTCCCTCATGATCCCGGACCCGACATCGTTGGCGGTCCCAGCCCGGTATGACCCTTCCGTACTGGTCGAGTATCTCAGCCTGGATCCGACCTCCCTCATCGAGCTCCCCGTAAGCCTCGACCCCTCCGTCCCCGTAGTTACACAGGTAGCGGGTCTCCACCACCCCGTCAAACTCGGCTCGTAGGCCGCAAAGGTTCCTGCCCGGTATCCGGGCCACGCTTATTATGGATCTTCGCTCGTCCCCGTCAATTCGACCCCTCGGCATGCTTACACCGCCGATCCCATTCCTCGAGCGATCCGACCCGTGCTCCCGGTTGGTTCCCCGGTAGTAAAGCAGGAGATCCTGCTCACGCTCGATGAGAGCCATGGGAAATATCATTCGACTATCCGCGGCACCGTCAGGCCCTAAGGGAAGGAACTGGGCCCTGGGCATGGCCCGGTGGTATTCCAACCCGTGGCGGGAGTAGACGAGCTCATTGGTCATCGGCGAGCACTCGGGGTTGTTGTGCATTACCCAGAGACAACCAACCCTCCAGCCATCCAAACACGAAACCGTCATCCCGTAGAACTCGGTCCAATGGTCGTCCTCTGCATCCGGAGCCAGGAGCATTCTGGGGTGGGTCCAGTGGTCGAAGTCCTCGCTCTCCGAGTAGGCGATGAACCGTCTCTTGGGATGGGTTCGGGGTCTGAAGAAGGCCGCCCATCTCCCCCTGGCGGGATCGCGCTGGGGAAGAATGCAGTCACAATCCGTGAGCTCATGGGTGCTCATCACCAGCTTGGGGTCCTCCCAGCTGAATCCATCCGGCGAATAGCTCACGCAGACTCCCCTCTCCCCGTCATCCCTACCTTTAATCGAGGAGGTAACCGAATCGGCGAAACCCAGGGCCTTGTAACGCCGTCTACCGTCCGGTCCCGGGGGTCCTTCAGAATGTTGAAGAACGGGGTGTCGATATCCGGCGGCAGCTCCATCACGATATTGTTGTCAGAACTCCCCTGGAACCGGTACCTGCCGAGAGACTTCCGGGTCCAATGAATCCCGTTATCGCTCTCCGCGTAGCAGAGGAAGGACCGATCCTTTTCCTCTTGACTCTCATCGCCGCCCGCAACATCGGTAACCACGGTCTCCATGGCACGGGTCCGGTACCAGATTTTGAAGATCCCATCCTGCTCGTCGTATATCACCGATGCCCGACCCAGGCTCCCTGACTCCCAGGGTTTGGCAGGGGAAAGAATGGGTTTCCCCCGTTTAATCACCCGCCCTAAAACCCGGCGAACGCCGGATTTGCGCTCAATTATCTCGTCGTCGAAGAGTAACTCCAAGTTTGTGCCCCTTGGGCAGGGGCGCTTGTGAACCAGTTAATGCTTTGCATCGCGGAAAGAATATTTGATCTATAACTCTAGGTAATACCAGCAAGGACAGAAAAAATCTAGATTTTAACCATCTCTCCCCTATTCCTATCTTCAGAAATATATCCCAGAATACCGGGAGGGAAAGACCCTCCGTGACACATATCTGTATGGAAGCAACTGCCCAGATAATGACTAAACCCCATATAAAGCGAGATGGTAACAGGATAGAGCTCGTCTCACCGGACTTCGTTTACTGCGTAGATATCTCAAATGGTCTTCGGGCCGATCATTTGATTAATTCAATTACCGGACGTAGACTAGATCTGGGAAATGAACTGGAACTGGACATCGACCTTGACGCGGCCCAGGAGCGGATATGGATCACAGGCTGGCGGATCAAGTGCTCCAACCGCGAAAGATGTGATCCGGACCGGGAACCCGGATTTGTAGAGGGCCTCCACAGGCCCCAACTCCACGATGATGACTGGCAGGAGAGCTTGACGCCGGTCCCGGAATTTATTCACACCAATCCCGATGTGGAGGATCATTATTACTGGGCCAGGACCCACGTGTTCATTGCCAAACACGCAGCTAGCAGAGACCTTACCCTCCGTCTTGGTGGACTTGGTCTATACGATTTCTCCTATATGCGGATATTCATCAATGGCAAACCGGTCGGTGAGCGCCATGCCAATTCCAGGTGGAACCGGCCTGGTTCGTTTTCCATTGGCCCCGGTTCCCAAGCCCATGAGCACCTGCGTTTCGGGCAGGACAACGTTATCGCCATGCAGGCCACTGGATACCGGGCCCGTACGGAGCGTATGGAGGAGATCGACCCCGGCAGAACCCGTCATCTACCCCTGAAGGGACAGTGGACAGGGCAGTTCGAGCAGTACCTGGTGGTAGGGGAGGATAGGTTCTCACCACGAATGGAGGTGGTGGACGTGAAAGAGACCGGAAATGATTCCCAGAGGGAGGTAGTCTTCCAGCTCTCGTCCCCCGACTCGCAAATTGAGGCCGAGGTTACTTACAGGTGGTGCTCAACTGAGCCGGTGCTGCACAGGTACGCCAGCATCAGCAATGGGGGTCAGGAGAGGGTTACCATCCTCAAAGTCAGGTTGGGAACCTACCTGACCGATATTCAGGTTTCCGAGGGTGAACAGGGCTTTCCCGCATATCTGGGGAACGAGATGTTCCTTGCCCTGGCCCACCCATCCGGCTGGGTGAGGGGCGAGCAGGGCACGGTCAGTCTTCAGCAATACCCGGGAAGGGAACTCCATCCCGGCAATTCCTTCCAGTGCATGGAGGCTGTTCTGGGCTTTGCCCCGGGGGGCGGTGCTCGCCAATGCTTCCTGTCACATGTGCGCGGGCGATGCCGCCGGGTCGCAAGGGGTCACGACCGGTTATATGCAATCTTCGAGCCCTTCGGTGCTCGTGAAACGGAGGAATTCGAGGAAACCGAGGACTTCATACTGAACAACCTTGACAAGGTTGCCCAGGGCCAAAGGGAAGCTGGATGCGATTTCGACATCTACTCCATCGATTTCTGGGTCGACTGGCAGGGGGACCTGGAGCGTTTCGACCCCGAGCGCTTCCCCCACGGTTTCAAGAAAATCAGATCCAGATTGGAGGAGCTGGGAATACATCCCGGGCTGTGGATAGACAGCTCCAAGGGGAGCTGGACCATCGGTGGGAACCCGGTGGTGGGGCCGGCATGGACCCATACGGGCGACTATCAACCAAAGATCAAGACCCTGTGCCGGGCCACCGAACCCGTCAAGACCATGTACTCTGAGGCGTTCAGACATCACATCAAGGAAAACGGAGTCAGGCTGCTGAAGTTCGACAATCTCTACCCCATATGCTACAACCCTAACCACCACCATCTACCGGGTATCTACTCAACCGAGGCCATACAGAATTCGGTGATCGGTACCCTGCGGGATCTGGACTCGGAGTGCCCGGACGTATTCCTCATGCTGTACTGGGGGCATAGGTCCCCCTGGTGGTTGCTTTACGCGGACACAGTTTTCGAACCCGGCCTGGCAATTGAGGCCGCCTCTCCCAGCCCCTCTCCCGCCCCCTATGCCAGGGACAGCGTTACCGTCGGCCTCGACCAGGCCCAGTGGTGGTGCCGGGATGTTCCCCCCATCGGCAAGGACTCACTGGGAATCTGGCTTTCCAACTGGTCCTGGAACAGCTCCATAGGCAAGGAGAGGTGGCAGGAGGGTTTCATCATGGACATGTGCCGGGGAAGCCTACTCGCCCAGCCCTGGAGCGATGAGGCATGGCTCTCCCCTCCGGAACGCCAACGGATGGCCGATTTCATCCAGCTGGTGAGGGACAACCAGGGGTGCTTCTCCAATCCGAAACCGGTTCTGGGAAATCCCTGGAATCAAGACCCCTATGGCTACTGCTGCACGGACGGTGAAAGGGCGTTCGTGGCGGTTAACAACCCTACATGGGAGGACGCCGAGGTCGAACTGCAACTTAACTCCAAGTGGGGTCTGGATGGCTCGGTAACCTACGAACTCTACCGGTGGTACCCCGACCAGGCCAGGTTGAGGGGTCGTTACAGGGAACTCTCCATGGCCATGCGCCCGTTCCAGGTCGTTCTCCTGGAGGCCGTCCCCTCCGGGGATGAACCCTTGCTT
>CAZUNO010000050.1:0-9079 GCA_964621445.1 Hadarchaeota archaeon (SeqCode)
AGACCAACAGACACTAACACAACAACCCACAAAATGAATAATGTCCCAAAGCCGGGTGAACCAGTACCCCTCACCTTTTTGCTTGCTGAGAATATGGGGGATAATCCCGGTTGAAGCCATCTCCTCACTTGCCTTACGAACGTCAGGGTCGATTTCCGGACGATCCATTAGATTTCGGAGGGTCAGATACCGAATTGAGGGGGTTTCGGCTTCTAGTAGCCATCTCAGCAAGTCATCCATGGCCAATAGAAATACTGCGGTGATCCCGACTCTTAACTATCGCTTCACAGGGAAGGCCCAGAGCCAGTAGAATCAAGAGGAAGATAATGGGAACACAGCTGTCAAATTCACCTACTGTCGTCGTCCATTCCTTCAGCCCCGCCAGTACATAGGCGTTAGCTTCCCCCCTGGATCCTTCCGAGAGCAGGCGCTCAGCAACCTTCATCTTGATGTTGGCCCCTGAAGGGGGTTCTGGTCTCCCTGGCGGTGGGTTATCCAAGAGGGGTATGGCCTGTTCGAACATCAACGCGTAACCATCATCAATCGCCGTTGCCAGAATCTCTTTTGCCTCCTCAAGCTCCCCCTTGTCAATATGATTTTTTCCTGCATCCAGGGCGGTCTCAGCTTCCGGCATTTCCAGTGAAAGCCAACCGGCGGAATCAACCAATATCTCGAGTTCTAAAACCATGGATTTGGCCTGGCTGAACATAAGATCGTTCCAAGTAACGCCATTGATCAGACAGGGTAAGCAATTCAACCTAACATCCCCGTCCTCCAAAACAATCTCGCTGAGGTTCGCGCCGACATAGGTTAGATTACAGGACTTGGTAAACAAAGCAACTCCCTCCGAGATAGCTTTGCTGAGGTGATGGGCCTCGAGCAACACGGTGAAGTTTTCGGGCCCCTGCCATGGTCTTACCTCCACCATCGGGAAAAGGGTCAGAGTATCTCGTGGGTCTGCGCGTGATTGATTGAAAAAGACATATTCGTGAACCAGCTGATAGGCCCTCCTATAGGAGGCCTCGTCCGCCAACTTGAACGGGTCATGCTTCTGATAAAGCCATAGGACCCCATCATTTCTGATCGCTAGCTCCATATTATCGATCATTTCGAATGGGTCAAGCCTGGCGGTCCATAGCCCCGGAAGCATCACCCCGTTTATCTCCCCTCCACTCTGGGACCACCACTCCCTCCTCTCCTGGTACTTCCTTGATTCATAGCCCTCATATGAGCCCTCGGCCCAGATGGTCATGGGAACCCCAGAACCATTGAATCCCCGGGTTATGTTCCATACTGACCAGGCGTCCTTGATGGCCATAATTCCCAATGATAGGGATGGATTCACGGTCCGAATCTTCTCCGCCGTGTCCCGTGCCATCCCATACAGCTTTTCCTCCTGCCAATCCTGATACTCCCCTAAGAGACTTTCGTTCTTCAGATACCTATATCTATCCTGGGCCGGAATATCCGGGAATTCCCTTCCCGTTTCGTTGGCAAATCCATGAAAAGCTGTATGATCATAGGTATAGCTGGAACTGTGCCAGTTTTCCGTCTCGTGGTACAACTCCATATCCCAGACTATGCCCCATATCGGGTAGTTAAGGGACAAATTTGCTGCAAAGAGAGCGAAGTTCTCGATATGTTCCGTCCAGTAATGCTCATCCACGGGGGATGGAACCCTTGGCTCCTCCTCACCGTACATATTTACAGCCCGAATGTAATCAAAGGGCACATTTCTCTTGCACTCATATTTCTGAGATAGGATAAAGGACACATTCTGTGAAGAGATCTGGCCACTCCTCTCCTGAACCATTTCCCCTATTATATCACGTCCTCTTCCCCCATTCCAACGACTGGCCTCGGCCTTTATTGGCTCAAACCAAGCATCGAAACCGACAACCCTTAACTCGGAGGCATTCCATCCATCATACATGGCCCGAGTAAAGGGAAGTGAGGTTGAGGCACACGAAGATGTGATAAACAGTAACAGCAACAATGAGCACGTCGACAGAAATAATATTCTTTGCATCACAGGCCCATACTCAGCTCTCAATTATATATAATTCGGGCCGGGAAGGATACCAAGTCCTCCCACACCAAGGATTGACTACCATCTCCTACTCTGAAGATGCAAATGCATATGATCGGTTCAAAGGTGATTTAGGTGCAGCAATGCGCTTTCGCCCTTAATCGGAAACAATAATTCAAGGCTCATAGCCAAAAATCAGGAAGGCGTAGCTGAATGAAAAAGGCGACCACCGAGGATGGAACCCAAATCTCCTGTCAAGACGAGGGAAACGGACGTCCGAATCGGAGAAGGACTGACTAGGAAAGGGAAGGAAAATTCTTTAATACCCCTATAACGATAGAACTCAAGATGCGTAGATCCTTGGCCATCCTGGCCCTGATCGCGCTGGCACTTGCGCCCCTCTGCTCCTGCATGGAACCGAGGCAGGACCCACAAACCGGGAAGATCAGGCTGTTGAACATGGGCGCCGATGCCGTTCCGGGAACGGCGTCCCCTCTGGTGATCCTCTTCGTTGACCCACTGATCACCGCGCAGACGGTACCCCTCTACGAGAGCATCTTCGAGCCCCGGACGACGGAGCGTTTCATGAGGATATACATGCCACGGACCGAGGCCCGGATGAGATCCGACTACGACCTCATCATGATCAGCGACGCCACGGTCGACAACTTCCCCGCGAGATACTTCCCGTGGATGGTTCGCTCGGTTCGAGAAGAGGGCCTGGGGTTCCTGACCACCGGCGGATCCGCGATGTACGGAGGTCATGAGTCCCAGACCTCCTGGGATGGAACGACGATAGTCGAGGTATTCGCTGTCACGTTCTCCCCCTATAAGATCTACGACTCCGGGTCGAGTGGCACGAAACCGCCGGTCAAGATAGTGCCAGCTCAGAGCGAGGATCCCTTCGTCACCTCCCTCCCGTGGGAAAGCTGTCCCAAAATCAACTACAAGATCCACATAGTAGAAACCAGGCAGGGGGCGAAGACCCTTCTCCAGATGGACATCCCTCAAGCATATCCCATCCTGTCCACGTGGGATGTGGCAAACGGGAGATCGACGAACCTCATCTTCGACTGGTATCCATGGAGGATAGAGCCCTTTCAGGAGTGGGCCTACTACGTCGATTTCACAAGCAACCTGATCTACTACTCCGCCGGTCTCGAGGTCCCTCAGGATCTGGAGCTGGTCCACAACGTCAGGCAAGGCCTGAGTGACTACTTCGAGAGGAGGACGATACTTATCTCGCTTCTCGCATTCGTGGAGAAGTTCGGCGCTAACACAAACGTCGTCGAGAGGGAACTCGGCGAGCTTGACTCCCAGTTCAGCCTAGCCCAGGAGGAGTACAGGGACCAGGAATGGGAAGGGGCCCGAGAAACGCTGGAGGAGCTGGACGCCAGGATCGATGAACTGGACGAGAAGGCGATAAGGCTCAAGGACCGGGCATTAATGTGGATATATATCATCGAGTGGTTCAGCGTAACGGCAACAATGTTCATATCGGGCTTCGTTCTGTGGACGTTGATGGTGAGGAGGCGCCTGTACGGTGAGGTTGGCGTGACCAGGATGGTATAGAGCCCTGGCTATACCTTCACCCATCTATGGGAGGTCATTCACAGCAGCTGGGTGGTCCCCGTGGCCCTGTAGAGACGCTTCCTGACCATGAGTGTCCATAGCAACGACCCGGTCGCCATGAGGGTCGCGATGACCACCAGCCACTCGATGGCGTACACCCAGAACAACGCCTTGTCCTTGATCCTGATCGCCAGGTCGTGGCCACCCTTGAGATCATCCAGGGCCTTATCCATCAGCTCAGAGGAGGCCACGAACTCCTGCGCGATGTAGGCCTCGTAGGAGGCGACCCGCATCTTCTCGACTTCCGGCACCGTACACTCAAACCGGAAGCCCTCCTTCCCGGCAGGGTGAAACGCCACCAGATAGATTGCCACCGAAATCATCGATACCGCAGCGATCCACCTGCCAACCAAGTCACCGCACCCCTCAAATGGAAACAGCCGTTCCAGCCCTCCCATACCAGATCCTTCTCAAAGGGAACTGAATACAACTCGCCACAAGAATCCCCACAGACACTATGTATTCTGAAGTTATCACTGATATCTGTGACGTGGTCAGATGGACCAGCCCCGGGTGGGATTCGAACCTCAAGTAGAAAAGCGCCGTGTTTGACCTTGATTGTCTGGATGAGGATTCGTCATTCTGTAATTGTTCTTTCGCTTGTTGGGGATTGCGTAGAGTTGGTAGTTCCATTTGGACAGCGACGAAGTTCCTTTTACCTATGCTGCCTTAAAGGAATTAGATCGGAGGGTCCTTTAGATCTTGACTTCGTCGTGTTGGGTTGTGTTTATTGATCTTGTAGTTTTGTGTCTGAGGCTATTTTCCATTTGATAACTTCTTTTCGGTCAGCGTCGATTAAGAGTTCTATATCTAAGAGGAGGGACCATTCTCTTTCAAAGGTCTTTGGTCCATCATGGAAATACTGTATTTGTATATTGATGGGAATGGTGGTTGAGCATCTAAGCTTGTATTCGGTATTTCTTATTGGGGTTGGATTTGAATAGAACCATTTCACGCGTCTTTCCTGTAGGAAGTTTCTTACTTGGTTTCGTATTTCGTCCTGTATGGTGGCCTCCATTGACATGTGTTGGCATTCCTTTGGAACTTCCTGTGAAACATCCAGGACCCAAACTATGTTTTCTGATATCTGTTTAGCCAGCTCTGAGAATCCTGTGGTTCTAGTAGTCCACATCCTGGCGGTATCAATTGCTCTAGACGATAGATTTGTTTGCCCTAGGCGTGAGATGCCTGCGGTTAACCCAACGACTCCCACTAGAGATAGGGCAAGGCCGTAAATCAATATCTTCCTTCGCATGGTTATTCTTATTGTCTGTGATCTATTTTCTTTCTTGGTTCCAATCATCATCAATACCTCCAGTAACTATCGTCTTACCACACCCTCTTGACCATCTGTACCAGTCTTACAGTGCATACTCCGAAAAGAAACACCAGAACAGTGTAGATAAACATGAACCATAACCTTGAGACTGGGATGAACCCCGACCCTGTAAGGTAGGTACCAGAAGCCACCGCCACCAAGCCTAGAAAGGTCGCTACATCCCACCTCCCGGCGAGGCTAGGGCTGGAGGAGGTCTCTATATTGGCGATCTTATCAAGGGCGTAGTGCGTAATCCTGTATGGTTTTGATGATCCAAAGAGCCTTCTGGAGACGTATCCCTTAGACTCCAGAGGCTGTAACGCTCTGGACACTCTCATATAGTTCTTCTCGAACTCCGGGTCATCCTTTTCTGTGCCATAAACTAGTCGTACCAACTGCCCGACGCTCTTTTTTCCCTCCAATAGATGGATTACCACCTCGGTCTCAAGCACCGTGGAAAGGCCGAGAGCCTTTTGGTATTTCAAGTTGTGGAGCAGTCTGTCCTTGATACTGATCTTGGAACTAGGAACGGTAGTCAATCTGCCCTTACCTCCAGATCCTCGGCATACATCCCTATAGAGATCGTTCTGGCCCAAACTTCATAAACCCCTTTCTGAGGGACGGATAAAAAAATTTCGACGTTAACACTTCCGTTAATCCTGGATATGAAAGATCATCTGGAATAATGGAGGATAACGAATCTGTAAATCTCGCTGCCTTTTTCAGGGCCCGGTACCGACATAATTAAGAGGTGAAGGAGTATGGACAGAAAATATATCGGAATGATGGGGATAATCATCGTTTGTACAATGTATTTTTCTCTAGACCACCTAAATATTGTGGCCAAGGATGACCCAGAGCCCCAAGACCCAGTCTGGCTCCAGAATGTTCATAAAGTTCTTCCCGGGTGGGACCCAAAAGAGGACACCCCTATCCCCGAATGGGCGAAACCCGATTGGGCAGCCAGCACCCCCAGCCAGCCCACAGAGGTATCTCTACACGGTCCTTACAGTGACAACGTGCGGTGGATAAACGTGACCAAGGTATTTACCCCGATGATCGACCACCAAGGAGCAGTGTACATCGACGAAATAAACGGCATTGACTACACCCTGGACAATATAACCAAGTGCCCCGACAATGAAATCGTAAACTTCATACTGGAGCACAAGCATCAAGTCGGTTCCGCAGTTTACGACAAAAAACCCAACAACGATGTTCCGATTGGAAACAACACCGCTGAAAAAGCCTCATAATTAATGTCTCGCTTCAGAAACGGTGGAGTATCTCCAACCGGAATAGGAAGCTTGCTAAAGGAATGGACAACAAGCGATATCGATAACATGCGGAAGATCGACCAAACCACTGGAGACGACTATGCCAATACCGCCTATGACTGGCTTGGATATGAAATGTACCATAAAGTCTGGGACAAGGATTGTGCACTTTGCAACTTCACATATATCACATGTGGTACCAAATCAACCGATAAATATACTGCTGGAGGAGGAACCTACTGGTTCTATATCTGCTGCAGCCTATATCAGGATTTCAATGATCCCGGTGATGGTGCTTCCGTGGGAGGAAATCTAGATTTCTATAGAGATGACAACCACAGACTCGAGGCCTTAAACACCCTCGACGGCGATAGATGGTATCGATGGCAAGGAGTCATCTCCGTGGGTAGCGGTAACAAGATATTCCCAAGATTCGAAACTAGAAGCCGGGCAGAGAACTACATCACTACGGCGACCACTTCTGGTCCGATGCCTACTCCGATAATTACTGTGTCTACGATTACTATGCCAAGCTTTACTCATACAGCTAATCCCGCCATTCTCTCATTTAATTCTGAGGCCAGAAATGATGATCCTTGGTTTCCAACGATGAGGCATCACAAATGAAGGGAGAAAACCGGTCTTCGGAGGGATTTATTATGAAAAAAATCATAATAGGCGCAGCTCTGCTGGCAGGCCTAGCATTATTCCTAACACTGGTCATGACGCCTCCAAAAGATTGGAAAAGGGTCTACGCATGGAAGCCGTGGTACGGAGGCCACGCCGAGTTTGAGTTCACAGGTATTCTCAGAAGAAACCGTAGAACCGAAGTATTTATCGATGAAAATGGCTTCTGGGAATTCCTAGACGGACAACAAATCAAGGGCCAGGGACATATCTCCTATGCCCGGGTGCCTAATTGCCAGTATCTCTTGGACCGTGGCTCAGTAAACCAGACCGACCTCTACATATACTCGCCCACAGAAATAAGGAGGAAAAAAATCCTGGGAGCCGAAGAGGTCGAGACCTACGATCAGACATCAAAATGCTTCAGGACTCTAGACAATCACCTCGGCAGCAGGGTAACCATCAAAGGCTGGACCAAACAATACACCATACAAACCCCAAGAGTCCAAATCCCAGTCACAATCCTCACCCCGGGGGAAATAAGGAAAGCCACACTACAACACAGAGATTAACCGATACCAAGAATCAAGGAAAGATGCCAGGATAAGGATTTCTTTCTGTCTCTCTATGCAGCATTTTGCTTCTTACAGGGGCTTTCGTATACAGCCACTGTATTGGGATCCACCTTCAGAGTTCTCGGCCAGCATCAGTATTCCCTCTTCCGTCTATCTGGGCTGCGGCACATAGCTTGGCTTCAGGAGGTTTATTCTGTAGAGGTGGGCCAGCCACACCGAGTCATCCACATCCGTCTTCTCCCCCGTGATGGCTTTAAGAGACCTGGGGTTGACCAGCACCGGATGGAACCCTCTCAGATCAAAGTAGTCATAGATGCCTCTCCAGTACGATCCTGAGGACTCCATCACCACAGTTGTGCAGCCCTCATCCACCAAGCGTCGGTGGAGGTGGTGGATTCCGTGGCTGTTGTTGTCCAGGCCCTTCAGCATCTGTGGCTCCTTGTCCATGGTCACTATGGCGGCTGACAGGTCTTCTTGTGCACATCCAGTCCACAACACTTGTCGAGGACCTGTAAGGCCTCCAGGACCTTTGACTCTGATCCTTCTACTTGCTTGGTTTGCTTTGTTTTCTTCGATTGCTTCGACATTTTTGTCCTGCTACACCTCCTTTCTAGGAGGCGTGGCCGTGGATGCATTGCAGGACAGGTGTTTGTCAGAGGTGTGTCTGACCCTATCTGTGAGGCTCCTATCCGTGGTAAGTCCACAAAGCGGGATTCTCAAGGGTCAGATCTTGCGCGCAGACTGTTGAGCGGGTTTGACACCCGGCCACTTATCGGCGTCTTCCTCTGGCACCTCCCCTGAGACACTTCACGGCCACGCCTCCACCGCTCCCCCCCACCAAGAACACTAAACCGTCTTTTCATCCCGCGACTGCTAAGGAGACATACGAGGCGAACTTCGGCGAGAGGCATTCGGTAACAATTTTATGTTGGACGGACTTGCACACAAGTCAGATGTTGAAAGACTGTTATGGAGGTTGTTTGGTGCTCGGCCAACCAGAAGGTTTGATTTGTGTTGCCCGACAGATATCTCTGTGTGTGGAGTTGCTGAAAAGATTGAAGTCTTGGAGAATGCACCAACATTTGAGAGCCGTCAGTGCATGACACGCGGAAAAGGAGAGAAGGGCGCCAAGCACCAACAATACAGCAGAGGTCTTTCGTAGGAGAAGAGGATGCAATAACATGGCGCTGGTTTCCATCCAGGACTTGTCTAAGAGCTACGGAAATATTGCAGCCGTGGACGGCTTCTCGCTCGAAGTAGAAGAAGGAATAGTCTTGGGCTTAATTGGCCCCAATGGAGCTGGTAAGACCACTATCATGAAAGTTGCCCTGGGACTTCTCAGGCCTGACAGGGGTAAGGTGGAGGTTTTCGGCGAGGATCCCTGGGACAATCCTAAGATACGAATGCGAACAGGGATAGTGTATGAAAAGGCAAACCTCCCTCCTCATCGTAAGGTCTTGGACTACCTAGAGAAAACGTGCAGGATCTTTGGCTCCCCAGAATCCAGAGCACAGAAAATGTTGGAGACGGTTGGACTCTGCGAATCATGGAATAGGCAGATTAGGACGTTGTCAGCAGGCATGTTCCAGAAATTGGTCATAGCCCATTCACTAATACACGA
>CAZUNO010000050.1:9089-12015 GCA_964621445.1 Hadarchaeota archaeon (SeqCode)
AATACACGAGCCGGAGCTTATCATAGCTGATGAGCCCACAGCGAACATGGACCCCCAGGCCAGAAGCGAATTTTTGGATTTGATCTTGAAACTTCACTGCGAGAAGAAAACAACTTTCCTTATTTCCTCGCATATTCTACCTGAATTAAGCAAGGTTTGTGACTCAGTGGCGATAATGAACAAGGGCAAGCTGTGGGCTCAGGGACGCCTATCAGAGATCTACGAAAGGTTCGGAGTTACATCAACGAGAATCTCAGCAGATAGACCTCAAGCCCTTGCCAAGGCACTGGGTGGGCTGGAATATGTGAGGCATGTCGAAGCAGATGCTAGAGGCGTATCTGTCAGCGTGCCTGACGAAGCAAACCATCAGCTATACGAGGATCTTCTCCATCTTGCTGTGCGTCTTGATGCCAAGATCTTGCGGATTGAGAGTGGAACCACATCCTTGGAGGAACTCTTCAGGCTTGCCCTGAAGTCGGAGGATGCTCGACATGCGTGAAATGACGAAGCATACGCCCTTCTTGGAGGTTCTGGCTTCCAGTGTCAAAGAGGACTATAGGTTTCCTATCCTTGAGATCTTTGCTTTCCTGTACACCCTTGCAACCTTCGTGTTTGCCAGCATTTCTGGGATTGGTGAACAGTATGTAGTATCTAAGAATGCAGTCGCTTTCGGTCTAATCTACTCGTTGACACGTTTGACCTTGGTCATCCTCACGATTCTCATGTTGAAGAATATTGCATATGGCCTGGGGAAAGATCTCAACAATGGACTGATGCAAACGTATCTGGCCTATCCGCTGAAGAGGAGGTCGTTCCTAGCAGCCAAGCTCTTTTCGTCCCTCGGTATTGCCCTTCTGCTCTTCGTGGGGATCCAGCTCGTTGGATTGTTCATTCTATCGCCTGACATACTCTCGGAGAAAATAGACATAGTGCTCGTGAGCTATGCTGGAGTCCTTGGAAACCCTCTCTTCATTGTCAGCTTGGCACTGATATTATCGTTGTTTTTGAAGAGTGGAAGCAGCGCTCTACTTCTAGGGATGATCGCTTACTTTGCGTCCGGGATCCTCACCCTCTTGGTGCAAGTCATGGCCATGGTGACGAGTTCCAGTCTCCCCCTCAAAGTCCTCGCCGTTGTTGATCCCGTTGTCGCCCTTCAACGACATTACACGGGAGGTTTCCCGGAAGAACTATGGGTACCAACATTGAATGGGGCTCTCATGTATGTTGGAGCTTGTTACGCATTGGTGACCCTGGTGTTCATAGCGGGATTTCTTTACTTTGAAAGGAGGCTGGAAGTATGAAATCGCGCTGGACCGAAGTGATCGGAAGAATTGGATCGGTTTTGTTGGCAATTGGACTAGGTCTGGTTTTGATCTCTGCAATTCCCCCAACGCCTCCAGAATCTATTCTAGGTTGGGCATACGTTCTCATACCCGAGACATACGATTTGTCTCCGAGCTCACAAATTATCTCGCCAAAGAAAGGCTTACACATCCTAGGAGCGTCCAATGGCAGTTTTCAGGTCTATTTGGTGGGGGTGCATCGTGACCAACTGCTCAGCTGGATCAGATCATGGGTGAGACAGCAATTTCCCAACGGCGAAGAGTGGGTGCTGTACGAAATATCAGCCCTAGACGCATTTCTGCGGACACATCCAGATGATATCCTATTATCCATGGCTGTCAGTGACCAATCGAGCTTTGATTTCTTTCCCCAGGGACTTACTAATGTGACAGTAGTGACCTCCAATCCTTCTTCCGCTTGGGTCGATGTGAGCATTGAGTTGGGGAGTATTACCACCCTGGCCCCTAAGGAACGCGTCGTCATACCGGGTACGGCAACATCGGTCTGCGGGCTAGTACTGGTCTTTGCCTGGGCAATTCAGAAGAGAAAAGCCAGTCCCTCATTTCACACGCGGTCGTGAGTACACGGAAAGATGTCATTCAGGAACAGTTGGAATGGTTGGATCGTGTCATTGGAGGACGCGGAAACGGGTGGCGTAGTCGGTGGTTTTCTGCTCCATGCAGCCACACGCTAAGCGTCTCTGGGAGAGAGCATTTCTCCAGAACGCAAAGCCGGAGGCCAGCTTGGACGGTTGTTGCCCGTTTTTGTGGGCTCCATCCTCCTCTCCCCGGCGAAAGACCTAGATTTGTCCCATCTTTGGGCAGGCGGCAGCAACTACCTGCTATCTCTACTCTAGTACAAAGAACACTCGAGACACCTAGAGATGCCTTCTGACAGTTCTTCCCGGAGATCGTCCGCAAGGGACTTTCATACCGCGCGAACAAAGCAAACCCAATCACGTGGGAAGAGATCCGTATCCTTAATGATCTGGTTGTTCGAGTCACTTCAGGATTCCAGAGATCTGAGGTCAAATATTTCCTTAATTCGCTTCCATCGGCAAGAAAAGAGCAACCAGCAGAAGAAGCATAGCACCCAGATACATTACTTATCGTCCAATTGTAGGTTTATGATGGGCAATCTTCTGCAACGTAGATCGTGTACCACCGCAACTCTCTCTCGTCAAGATACAAATTCAGCCCCTGAGGGAACCAAGAATCGATTATTGTCCCGCCGGTCTCCGACTGTATAGTTGAATTCCAGCTAATTACAACTTCGCTTGGTCCAATACTCTCGAATATAGGTGTTTTTTTCTCCCTACTCCAGAGGTGATGGAGGACTTCCCGTACTACAAGGAGATAGGCCAGCTGAGCTGTGTTGGTCCAACCATGATGGCCGCCTTTGTAGGCGAGATAGAGATTGCTAACGACTTCACAGACCCTGACCAGATCACATCCTTTGCGGGATGGGATATCAGGGAGATAATCAGGGTATACTGGGGAGAAAGCCGACATTGTCTAAGGACTATGCTCCATGATTAAACTGGCAGATCAGGGGTATAAAACCGGGATCGTAGATTTGACAG
>CAZUNO010000051.1:0-11254 GCA_964621445.1 Hadarchaeota archaeon (SeqCode)
TAGCCCTTGCATTTAGCCATAACATGACCGCGGACAACTCGGACTACTGGATACTTAACGCCGGTAACCCTCACACCTCGGGGCAGGGAATACAAATCGACAGTCCCCAGTTCGACAAGTACGTGGACGGGGCCTATACATACCTCACCATAACCGATCTAGACGTCCCTGACGAATACACGATGTTCAACGAGAGCGAGGACTGGCTTCTGGCCATTGTGGGAGAGGATGGGCACCCGATACAGGACAACCCGGGAAGAGGATACCTGTTGGGTTATTGGAGCCCATGGATGAAGGCCTTTACCTACGATAACGTCCTGGCCTGGAGGGCATGGAGCCCGGTTATTAACCGTGTATGCCTGGATCGGGATGACGATAACGAGTTCGATGACAAACGCTTGATGGAAGGGGACCACGTTGAGGCAAACAACGGAAACTGGGAACTATCCATTTTCCAGAACGAGACCACGGTCAACCTGACCTTTCACAACACCGATTATAACTACACCAGATACTACCTCCCCCAGGAGTACGACCTGTCCTCCATACCGGAATCGGCATCCGGACTGTATCATTTCGGGGTGATGAGCAAGATCAATAAGCCCTCGCTCTGGAAGGACTATAAGGTGGTGCTAAGGGATTCCCAGGAGGAGGGTGTCTATGACGAGGCCTATATCTGGAATGGGAGCCAGTGGAACCTCTACCGGCCGGGGATGATTTGGACCGAGGGAGGCAACCAGTGGGTGATTGGTATAGAGGATGACTTCCTGACCCTTACCCGCAACAACCCCATTACCCTCAACGACCTCTCAGGTACCACCAGTTCAAGCCTTATGGTGGAGGGAGATTTCATAGAGATAGATGTTGACTCCGATGGGCCGAGAGAGATATGGCTCACCCTAAATTACGAGGGACGGGAAATCGACAGGACCGTGTTCTCCAGGTCCCAGACAAACTCCTTCCGACAGATGTTCGGTACCTGGGGCAAGCTACGCGAGTCGAGCAGGGTCTACGAGACCCTTACCCTGGCCGAGGACTGGCTGACGGATACGGTGCAGGCCTCGAGGGCCCATGGTATGTGCGACCTGGCCCAGCAGACCATCAAGTTCAACAAGATATACAATTCGGTTATAGAGGACAAGCTGACGGTTGCAGCTTGGGAAAAATCCCAGGGAGGGGGATAAAAATGTGGTTTATTGATGACAGAAGAGGCGCGATCTACATATTCTCGGTGGTATTGATAGCGGCCATGTTGGTGGTCCTGGTGGGAGCACTGGTGGCTCTGGAGAAGACCGTCTCCGGGAGCATTGCTAACAGGGAGGAGGAGCTCTCCTACTTCCAGTTGGAATCGGTCCGGGCAATGGAGAACAAGATATCCTCGGTCATGAAACTGGACCCCGGCGGGGACAGTTTGAAGGAGGAGCTTGACCGCACGATTTCGGTGCTGCGAGAACAGGCCGAGGAGAGGGGGATGTGGCAAAATATTAGTTACATCATCGACTTTCAGCCCAGTAGCCTGGACCTCAGCCCGCGCAGGGTCTGCTTCGAGGTCACCACCCGATCCCAGGGAAGGATCGCCTACGATGATGACCAGGTCTATCTTAACGATATTTTCGTGAATAGCGGATACCTATTCATTAAGAACCGCAAGCTGGAGCTCAGGTTCAGGGTGAGAGGGGATAGCGATGAGGAGCGGGGATACGTGAACGGAGGGGCGGTTTACGCCGGCTCCGACGTGACCATGGCCTCCTCCATGCTGACCGATTACCTCAATATGAGTTCCTGGACCAACGCATCCTCGGTCTATTCCTACACCGTGGAGCAGCAACCGGGATTGATTACCCTGCGACTGCGAAATGAGACCGAGAAGGTGGCCCTGACCAAGTACCTGTACGTTAAACCCGATGAGGTACAGTTCCAGATCAATGTCGAGCCCCAGGTTAGCACCGAGAACAGCGTTTCCTACGGAGTGGGCTTGACACCTAATATTAACGGGCCGGGGGACGACCAATTCCGGATTGACAACACAACCGGCGGCCAGCTAAATCCCTCCTCCGAGTGGGATAATGCAACCCAGGTTAACGCCAGCTTCCAGGTCCAGAGGTCCAACTCCTGGGTAGTGGTGTACGACAACGACCCCCAGCCCTACGCTTTTAGCATGATACTGGACGAGGCGGATAGCATGGAGTTCTCCTCCACTGGGGGGGACGAAATGGTGATGATGGCCCCGGGGAGAAGGGGAAGGTTCATAGTTAACGGGATAATTCGTACCTACAGAACATACTCGGATGCCGTTACCGACATGAGAAACCTCAAGAAGCTGGGAAAGCCTCCCTCGGGCAGGTCCAACTACCTGGAACCCCTGGTACTTGCACTAACCATAGATGACCTGTATTTTGATCCACCGGCACCAAATGCCAACCAGCGGGTGAGCATGATTGCCGCGGTGGACAACTACGGTACCAAGGACGCCTATGATGTGGTCGTGCATTTCTATGACGGTGAACCGCTGGCGGACAGGAGCAATCTTCTAGGGGCCACCAACATATCGACCCTCCTTAACGGAAATACCGAGTTATGTTCAACCACCTGGACCTTCAGCGAGCCCGGGGTCCATGAGATATATGCCGTGTTGGACCCGGATAACCTGCTGGCCGAGGACCACTCCGATAACGTGGAGCACAGCCCCCTCAAGATATACCCCCAGGACGTTGCTAATCACGATGTCTCGGTGGAGGCTCTGCAGATCGACGAGAGAAATCCATCGGACGGCGATGTGGTATCGGTAAGAGGCCTTATCCACAACTGCGGGAACAGGGAGGAACACGATGTGGTCGTCCGCCTCAAGGTCATAGATGATGCCAACGTTTCACGGAACATAAGTTCAAACATTTTGCCCAACCTGCCCATCGATTACTACGTTTCCACATCGATAAGCTTCACATACCAGGACGGGGACCAAAGGGTTAACGTCACAGTCGATCCGGTGGCCAACGAGACAAATCTATCCAATAATCACAAGGATGCCCTGATAGGTTCCTCGAGCATTCTCCTGGTCGCCGACGATAACCTGGGTCCCAAGGATGGGACCCTGGGCAGCACCTCCACCATCGAGTTCCTCTCCGCTCTTGATGACCCTGCAAAGTATGACGTGTTTCTGTGGTCCGAGGAGGAGAGAGGTGATCCCGGCGTCGACGTGTTGCTGTTTTTCGATGCCGTGGCCTGGACCTGCGGGGATTACGACGGTCATGACGTGGAGACCAATGATGCCCGGACCCTGGTGGAGTTCGTGGATAGGGGAGGCCACCTGGTTCTGGAAGGCGAGGACATAGCCTACAGGCACCACCAGAACGCCACCGGTGATCCTGACTTCTTCCTGTGGAACGTGACCAGGAGCCACATAGCTGGTTATTATAATGCAAGCCTCGCTAAAACCGTGCCCTTCGATGATATCAACTTGGATGGAAGGACGGAGAACACCGTACCCCAGCTTAACGTGTATACCACCCACCCGGTGATGAATCATGTGCCCAGGGTAATTCCCTCCAACTACACCGCAGCCTATCCGGATGTATTGGTGACCATGGGGTCGGAGCGCCTGGCGGTTTACGAGGCAGAGGGAGGAAGCGACGTGAATCTCACCGGTACATATTCTCCGGATGGGAGCGGCTTCATTCGTGACTGGTTAATAATCGGGGGGTATTCGGGATACGATATCGACCATGACTACCTGGGTGGCGAGTCCACGGTGAGGCCCTATGATGGCAGGGTGGATAATGGTGAGACCTGGCAGGTCCACCATGATTCCAACAGGCACATCGATTTCAATTCACTTCTATCCCCCAACGATTACGCCACGGCCTATGCCTTCGCCTATGTTTACAGTCCGGAGGACCGGGACGCCAAGATGAAGGTTGGTTCCGATGACGGGGTGAAGATATACCTCAACGGAAACATGGTTCACCGCAACCCGGTTTGGAGAGGCGCCAGCCCGGACCAGGACACGGTAAACGTTCACCTCGACCACGGGTGGAACACGGTGCTGGCCAAGGTCGTGGAGAAAACTGGTCAGTGGGGGCTTTACCTCAGGTTCACGGACCTCTCCGACCAGCCCATCGAGGACCTGGGCATAGAGCTCCGGGACCCCAGCGGGGCGTTCATGGTCCTTGAGGACTCGGTAAGGTCCAGCGAGTTCAGCTGGAACTACGCCCCCTCGGTGGTCTCCAGTCCCGTTTTACACGGGTCCGACGCCTTCCAGAGCAACGGGTATAACAACTTCTCCTACGTATTCCCCTACACCGTTGGGGAGGGCGTGGATCAATACAAGTACATAGACCTCTGGTTCTACTTCGAGGACTCCGACTCTGACATACTTTTTGCCGTAAAACAGGACGGTTCATGGGACCACCGATGGGGTTGGGATGTGGAGTCCACCTACGATGGCTATCCGGATAGCAGGCAGGGAACCACGCTAAACTGCCCATCCGGGGAGTGGAAGCACTACCGACTGGACCTGGTGAGCGATCTGGGCCTCACCCCCAGCGGTACCGTTGACGGCATGGGATTCCTGTCTGACAGCAGCGATGTGTATTTCGATCATATCCATCTGGCCAGAAAGGACTCGGGAAAGGCGTCCATGGTGGCCTGGGAGAACGCCACCACGGGGACCAAGGTGGCCTACTTCGCATTTCCGGTCAGGGTAATCGAGAACCGCACCCGCCGCCTGTTGATAAAAAATGCCATTGACTGGGTTGGCGGAAGGACCCTCAACCGGCCGCCGGTGATAACCATAACCGCGCCCTCCGGGGCCGAAGTATGGAGCGGGGACCAGAACATAACCTGGTCGGCCAGCGACCCCGACGGGGACACCCTGGATGTCGACCTCTATTACTCGTCCAACGGGGGAACGACCTGGATAGAACTGGCCCATGGACTGACCGGGGTCAGTTACTGGACCTGGGAT
This sequence comes from Hadarchaeota archaeon (SeqCode), assembly GCA_964621445.1. Lineage (GTDB taxonomy): Archaea > CAYQAE01 > CAYQAE01 > CAYVLA01 > CAYVLA01 > CAZUNO01. The sequence goes on from CAZUNO010000051.1 coordinate 4,964, forward strand.
ACCACAACCGTTCCCGATGACACCTACCTGGTAAAGGCGGTGGTGGACGATTCCACGCTTACCGACGAGGATACCTCCGCCAGCTTCGATATAGACAATATAAACGACCCCCCCACGGTCACCGTGACCAGGCCCAACGTGGTAATGCGGCTCAGCGGTAACGAGCAGGTGACCTGGACTGCAAGTGATCCAGAGGGCCAACCACTCACCTACGACATACAGTGGTGGGACGGGACCACCTGGCACACCATAGTAAGCGATTACACTCCCTCAAACCCTTCCAGCCCCGACTATTACTGGGATACCACCACCATACCGGACGGGGTGGACTACCTGCTCAAGGTAAAGGCCATGGACGAGGACAACACCGTCGAGGACGTTAGCGACGAGCCCTTCAGCGTGGATAACGATAATCAGGACCCCTCGGTGATATTGCTGGATCCAAACGGCGGCGAGGAGTGGGCTGGAACCCACACCATAACCTGGGATATGGATGACCCCGATGGGGCCGATGACGGGGACCCTCTGGGACATCCGTACCGCGACACCCTGACCGCGACCATAGACCTGAACAGCAGCGATGCCGAGTTCAGGGGAGGCTACTCGCCCGACTCGCAGGGATTCATACGGGACTGGCTGCTGGTAGGTGGATATTCTGGATGCAACATCGACCATGATTACCTGGGTGGCGAGTCCACTATCCTGCCTTGGGCGGGCAAGCTGGATAACGGGAAGCGATGGTGGAAGCACCACGATTCGAATACCAGGATTGATTTCAACAGCCTGTTGAGTCCAAACCAATACGCAACCGGCTACGCATTCGCCTACCTATACAACGAGGAGGATCGGGACGTAAAGATGAAGGTGGGTTCCGACGACGAGGTCAAGATATATCTCAATGGGAATATGGTCCACTGTTACCCCCATCCAAGGGGTACCTCGGGGGTTCAGGACACCGTGGACGTGCACCTGAACCAGGGCTGGAACACGGTGTTGGCCAAGGTATGCGAGCACAGTGGGGGATGGGCCCTCTACTTCCAGTTCGTTAACATGACGGGGCATCCGGTGACCGACCTCAATATAGCGTTGGCCAAGCCAAACTCATACGATACGGGCAAGCCATACGCCACCGGGGCCAGGCTGGGCGCTGTGGTTGACCTCACCAACATGAACTGGGACACCACGACCTTCCCCAACGGAAACTACACCGCCAACCTAACGGTGAGCGATGGAAGAGGGGGCGTCGCCTGGGACGACAGCGACTCCCAGTTTGAGGTCATCAATAACAGGGATCCGGTTGTCGAGGTCATATACCCCAATGGGGAGGAGATCCTCTTCGGAAACGTTAGCGTGGTTTGGAACGCCACCGATCCCGACGGGGACGAGATGACCTTTGATCTCTATTACAAGCAGGGCACCGGGAGCTGGAACCACATAATCAACATAGACAACTCCAGCTGGAGATGGTATCTCTGGGACATCAGCGGCCTTCCCGACTCTCCGCCGGAGTACTACATCAAGGTCGAGGCCAGGGATCCCTACAGCGGCCTGGGCTGGGACGTATCGGACGATGGATGGTACATAAACAACGCCGATGGCGAGTACGGCGATGGAGGCGGGGGGAACTACACCGGATATGGAGACGGCGAGGGAAACATAGGTGGCTCCGGTACCCCGCCCGGATGGGGCGACGGTGACGGTGATGGAACCGGTGACGGGTCGGGTGACGAGGATCCCGCGGACCGGGAGTCCCTCATAATGCTCACCCAGCCCCTGGGCGGCGAGGAGTGGTCGGGAACCAGGACCGTTAGCTGGGTTCACGATAACTTCGGCACCGGCCTGGAGTTCGATGTCCTGGCCAGCAAGGACTCCGGCGCTACCTGGACGACCCTGGCCTCGGGTATCACCTCAACATCCTACACCTGGGATACCACGGATGACGGCGACTCCAACGATTATCGCATCATGGTCCAGGGCACGGATGACGACGGGAACCAGGACACCGATTCGTCGAGCGATTTCCGGGTCTATAACAACGACCTGCCCTCGGTCACCGTGACCTCCCCGAACGGCGGGGAGTGGGTGACCGGGACCCACACCATTACCTGGTCGGCCAGCGATCCCGACGGGGACGGGGATAACGACCCGAGCACGCCCTACGACCTGCTGTTCGACGTCTACTACTCGGACAACTCGGGTGCCACCTGGAACCAGATAGGGTCCGATGTAAGCAGCACGAACCTGGACTGGGATACCACCGCCGTAGCCGATGGAGACGATTACCGGGTGCGGGTGGTGGCCAAGGATGGTAATATCAAGGGACATACCGATGTCGATATATCAAACTCCGACTTCCACGTGGATAACTCGAACGAGGCGCCCGATGTAAGCGTTGGCTACCCGAATGGCGGGGAAATGCTCAAGGAAAACATCCCCATACAGTGGACGTCAACCGACCCCGACGGGGATACGCTGACGCATTCCATATACTACAGCGATGACGCCGGTAGCACCTGGAATCTCATAGTGGGCGGATTCACCGATTCGGGGACCGACCATACCTATGACTGGGACTCCACCACCGTTCCCGACGGCACCCAGTACATGATCAAGGTGGAATCCGATGATGGATCGCTCCAGAACGCCGACATGTCGGACGACATGTTCATTATAGATAACACCGATCCAACGGTAAGCATGGATTCACCCAACAATGATGATCTGGTGAGCGGAGAAATTCAGGTCCAGGGAACCGTAAGCGATGCTGGCGGCTCCGGCCTCGACAGGGTCGAGATCTGGGCACGAGGGGCGTTTGAGGGATATGCCACGGTGAGCGGCAACGATTGGGATTTCTCCCTGGACACAACAACCCTGCCCGAGGATGCCACGGTGACCGTGGAGGCCAGGGCATACGATGGGTCCGGTAACCTGGCAACAGATTCGATCGAGATAAAGATAGACAACGAGGGTAACTGAGGATGATCTCCAGACTCAAGAACACATTCCGTTCATTCAGCCGATCCAGAAGGGCGGTCGAGGTACTGACCGGGAACCTGCTCATGATAATGGTCATGGCGGCGGTGTTCTCCTCCATAGCCTTCCTGGTAAAGGGCAGTTCCGACAGGTATGCCGACGCCCAGGAGAGGCAGATGATCGATTCCCTTTCCAGCCACATCAAGTCCAAGGTCTCGGAGGCCTGGGGTGTTGGGGCCGACGAGGTTCCCCTTGAGCTCCCCGAGATAATCGGATCGGGGCACTACATCATAGAGACCGATCCCAGCGGCAACTACCTTAGGATCAGAACGGATAGGAGTTCATACAGGATCAGGAGCAGTGGAATCCAACTAGGGAAGAGGTCCATAAGCAGCAGCCAGACCCATTATATCGGGATCCGAGAGGGCAAGGTGCTCATTGACCCGCCTCCACTGACCGAGATTTCATTCCCCCTGGACGGGTCCGTTTTCAGCGGCTCCTTCAACCTTAGCTACAGGACCAGCGACACCGCCGAGGAGCATTACATCTACCTTGACGGGTTAATGGTTGCAAGCGGGTCGGGAAGCTTCGACGGCTTCCTTTTCAACCCCTCCAGCAGCCCCACAAACATGACCGATGGGACCCACTCAATAACCGTGGTCACCGAGAACGATAGCGGCGAGGGTAGCGACACCGTAAGGTTTACCATGGACAGGACGCCGCCCAACGTGAACCTCAACCTGACCCAGATAGATAATCAGAGGTTGACGCTGACCGTCACCGAGACCCGGCCGGTGGGTAATCGGGTCGAGGCCTATATATTCGTCACCGACGACAAGAACCTGCCCGTGCGTGGGCTGGATACGGATAACTTCTACGTATACAACTCCCAGGACGAGCTGGCCAACGGTGGAAGGTTCACCCTCTCCATAAATGCCACTGATGGGCAGAGCAGGATAGATCCCACCAGTTACCTGATCAAGAGGAACCACTCCAACCTCATCCGGGTAACCAGGTCGAGGGACGACTCCTGGGATAGCAAGGGCTTCAACGGCACCGTGAGTTTCCAGGCCAACGTCTCGGATATAGCGGGAAACGTACAGACCAGCAGCGAGGTAAGCAAGTCCCCTGTCAGCAGGCCGGTTGAGGTTGGAGCACCTGACAGGAAGTCGGATCTGAGCCTCATATTCACCAATGACGTATCGGGATCAATGGAGTGGGTCATGTGGAAGGATGAGTACCCAAAGCCCGGGGAGGAATCCAGGCTTGACTTCATGAAGGCAGCGGTCAAGAGCTTCATTTCAAGGATGTACCCGGAGGACGAGGCGGCTGTATGCAGTTTCACCACCAACTATGCCACGGGTATGGAGGAGATCGTGCTGGAAAAGAATTTCACAGCCACGGATACCACTGGTAAAAGCCAGTTATCGACATGCGTTGATGGACTGAGCACCATCGATGGCACTCCCCTCTACGATGCCCTTTACCAATCCCTGCTCTGGGTCCGGGAAAGGTCGAAGTTTAAGGCGGTTCTGGTGCTTACTGACGGCAAGGACCTGAACTATGCCACCGGAAAGCCCTACAGCACCCGGACCTCGACCGAGGTCATAGACCTGGCCAGGGCGGAGGGCATCCCAATTTACTGCGTCGGCCTGGGGGAGGAGGACAAGGTGGATGTGAACGTGCTAAACGCCATATCGGAGCAGACGGAGGGCAGGCTCTACCTAGCGCCCACGCCCGAGAAGCTGCAGGAGGCCTACGACCAGATCGCCGGTGAGCTTCTATCCGGATACCGCCTGACCTACACTCCTGGTTTTTTCATATCCGGGGGGGAGGAGATCAACCTCGTGGTTTACGACGATGAGGACCGGAGCGGGAAGGAGACCATAATCCTCCCCGAGCCCGAGAACCTTCCACCCCAGGTGACACTGTCCGCTCCCAACGGCGGGGAGGTATGGGAAGACCAAGGGACCATCGAGTGGTCGGCCACCGATGATGATGGGGACCCGCTGACATTTGACCTCTACTACAGCGATGATGCGGGAACCAACTGGAACGGGATTGCATCCGACCTATCGGGAACCGGTCCCGACTATACCTATCTGTGGGACACCTCAGGCCTTCCCGAGGGAGATCAATACAAGGTAAAGGTGGTTGCCGATGATGACCAGGCCCAGAGCAGCGATCAGTCGGCATCAGTTTTCGAGATCGATGATTAGTGATGGATATGAGATTTCATGAATCAAACCAGGTAACGCGGAGGACGGGATTAAATACGGGTGGTAGGTGGAGATGAATATATTTCGGGATCATCGTGCCGTCTACATTGTGACCGGAGCTCTGCTGACCACCCTGGTGGTCACCGCGGGGAGCATACTTACTTACACCCTCATCGCGCCCGAGATCGAGAAACGTAAGGATGAGAACAACCTTGACTTGGCCAAGGACTCCCTAATGGATCTTAACTCCCATGTCATGGACCTGCTCGCCAAAGGTCCAAAATCCACGGCCATCTTCACCATGGTGGTCCCGGGGGGAGATATATCGGTGGATGAGGATCAGAACTCGGTCAGTTACCTGACCAGGACAAAGGTGGATTATAACCCGGGGAGCAAGTCGACGCTGTCGGTAAGCAGGTCGACCAAGGATACCCTGAGCATGGACTCCAGCCTCCCCGTGGACCTGGTCTCCAGGTACGACAACATAAAGCCGGGTCAATATACGGTGGTTCTATCCTTTGAGAAGGAGAGGCTGTTCCGTATCGAGGACTGGACGCTGCACAAGAACACCACCTTCGCGGGCACGGTTAGCTCAAGCACCAGCAACTACTACACCAGCCGCCTGAACGAGACGGCGATCGATTGGGATATCAACAGGGACGGGGACAAGAATGACGTATGGAGGCTTTACCTCTCCGATCCCAATGAGGATTATATCTTCGACTCTGTGGCCATACACGACGCCGGGGGAAACCTCCTGGAGGTACTGGAGGAGGGGGACAACTTCCAACTGGGATCAATTCCCATAATGGTCTACAGGGTCAGGGAGCGTTACGTCGTGTTCAGATACGCCCAAATGAAGATGGTGGTTAAATGAGGTTAATGGAGGACCTTAGGGCCATGGACCAGACCATAGCGAACCTACTAATTCTCTTCGTTAGCCTGGGGGCGCTTTCGTTGGCCATTACCGTAGTGAGTCCTCTCCTATCCCGATACGAATCCCAGAACAAGATAAAACAGGCCGAGGCCATAATGACCTCCCTTCACAACGAGATACTCAAGGTTCAGGAGGAGCCCCCGGGTTCCAGGAGGAGAATAG
>CAZUNO010000052.1:0-10495 GCA_964621445.1 Hadarchaeota archaeon (SeqCode)
CCTAAACGGGGATAAAAAAAGAAAGAAAAAGATGGAGGGGAATCCCCCTCCCATCAGTAAATTGTTGTCCAAACCTCAGTACAAGAGATCAGTAAGAATCTTGAGCCTTAAGCCTGTCCCGGCCAAGAGGCCTAACAGGGAATCAAGACGGGCCCGGGAAGTCATTTACTCAGGTTGAGAAAGGAAATCGCACATTCCCACAAATGGGGGTGTGATCATCCTACCCTCAAGCTATAGCAACGATCCCTGGCCCGGTTCAAATAATTCAGGTTAAATTTTCTTTACCTTAACTGCTCTTGGGCCTTTTTCAGATTCCTCAGTTTCAAATTCAACTTTATCGCCCTCGTCTATCGGGCTACCGAAGAGTGAGTCTGATTCTATATCGCTTCTATGCACGAAAAGATCCTCGTCTCCCTCATCGGGTGTGATAAATCCAAAGTTCTTTCTATTATCGAAGAACTTCACCGTTCCCTTCACTTCTTTCACCTCCAGCATGCTTTTGTAGAGCCCCCCTTTTAGTGGTTTCCTTTTTTGGGGTGGGTTGTGAGTGCTTTTCATAATGAATATGGTCAAATTCCACCCAATTATGGCATGAAAACTACAAGTTTGGTCGAAAAGCGTGACATTATTTCGTTAGTTTCTGGTAACCGAAATCCTCGCCATCTCCGAATAGACGAGCGAATTTGCATTGCTAACATCCCCCTCATCAATCTCAGGCGTTTCGAGGTTTATGAAACGTATGGGAAGTCCATTTGCAGAAATGGGATCCACGGAGTCCATGAGTTGAAAATGGAGATGGGGATCTGGCGGGTTTCCCGAATCGGGCCATGGTCAATTATTACACAATTAACGGAGGCGACATGGAAAAATCCAATTTCGGGAAGTAGCGGTTCGATCATTTTTTGAAAATTGTCCAGATACTCCTGCGTATTACTCATCCCGGAAGCTGCAAATTCATTTCCTACCTCAACAACACGCCTTCTAAGGGCCAGCGTGAAGACCCATAGGACCAACGGTATTTTGAAGAAGTGGAGAGTGCTGAAAGGGGTTCATGTCTTGGAAATACATATAATATGCTCCAGGATAGGCGCCCGTTGTGTCCTCTTCGTTTCAGGGCCGAGACAGAAGAACCCTAGGTCTAATAGCGGTTCTGCTCGCCGCGATCATCTGGGCCTGGCCGACGATATTCGTCAGAATGCTCAGCCGGGATTTCGATATATTCACCCAGAGCTTCTACCGCTACCTCGCTTCCTCCTTGTTCTTCTTCCTGGTTTCCTATCTCTTTGTAAGGGAGGAACTTGAGAATGCCGCCAGAAATGTGAAATCCCTGGTGGTTCCAGCAATCCTGGTTTCGATTTTCCAGGTTTGCATGGTTACAAGTGTGTACATGACCAATGCTAGCGTTCCTGGAATCGTCACCAGAATGAATATCCTGTTTATCGTGCTTTTCTCATATATTCTCTTTGAGGAGGAGAGGAGGGTAATCGCCTCCAAATACTTCTGGATCGCCAATGTGTTCGTCATGGGGGGGATAATTGGGCTGATTCTGGGAGCACCGAACCTAAATTTCGAGTTTAACCTTGGCGTGGTAGTCGCCATTCTGGCCGCGCTTTTTTGGGGGGCTTACATCGTCAGCCTCAAGCGCATAGTCAGGCATGTTGCAGCTCTAGGAGCATTTCCCTTTATTCAATTGATGGCCGCTATCATCTTTCTGCCCATCGTGCTGTTTAACGGCGATATCGCAACGGTGACTTCGGTAAGTCTGGGCACCAACGTGCTTCTCATTTCCTCTGGAGTTATATGCGTGGGCCTTGGGAATATCATGAACTATGTAGCCATAGGCCAGCTGGGATCCACGATACCATCCAATTTGCTTACTTTCAAGCCAATCCTAACCGTTATTTTTGCCTACTTTGTGTTGGGGGAGGTTCTTACCATGGCCCAGCTCTCCGCTGGCCTCCTCTTCATTTTTGGTTGCTGGATAATGATAAGAAAGGTAAGTACCAAATACCAAGATGAAGGCTAGGTTATAGGATTATTGGTTATGCTTTTGGGTTTTCTTTTTTAGTAACTTCGGCTTTTTCTACCACTAGAAAGGATTCCTTCATCCCACAAAATAGGATGGCCCTGGCCCCTTTCTGAAAGGCTATGGAAGATGATGACATGACGATCATAACTAAGACCGAGGAACTCTCAAAATTCTATGGTAAGGACAACTCCATCAAGGCTGTTGATGGCCTAAATATGGAGGTATATGAAGGAGAGACCTTTGGCCTTCTAGGTCCTAATGGTGCAGGAAAGACAACTACCGTACGTCTTCTAAACTGCATAATCAAGCCCACCAGAGGAACCGCCAAGGTCGCTGGTTACGACATATTGAAGGAACCCGACGATGTCAAGAGGACAACGGGCCTACTGGCCGAATCACCGGGACTATATGAAAAGCTAAGTGCATATGAATTCCTGGAGTTCATGGCCGCCCTCTATGATGTTCCCGGTGAGATCGTTCCTGAAAGAATAGAAAATCTATTGCAGCTTTTCGGGCTCCAGGAAAGAAGAGATCATCTGCTGGAGGGATATAGCCGGGGCATGAAGCAGAAGGTACTTCTAGCAGCAGCCCTTGTACACGACCCCCCTATGCTGTTTCTCGACGAACCTACATCCACTCTCGACCCCCGGGCCGCTCTCATGGTCAAGGACCTGATTAAGGAGCTGGCCGACCGCGCGGGCAAAACCATATTCATATGTAGCCATATGCTCCCGGTTGTCCAGGAATTGTGCGATCGAATAGGCATAATCGACCAGGGACAACTGGTGGCGGTGGGTACGGTAGAGGAGATACTTTCCAAAACCGGTAAGGACACCCTCGAGGATGCGTTCATAGACATAACAGGAGGAATCCAGGAGAAGGAGCTCCTGGCCTGGAGGGAGAGAAAAGATGAGGGCGCCAAAGTGGATTAAGGTGGCTAGAAATCAATACAGACTGGCCACAAATGGCATTCGCTGGCTTAAACCATATCTCCCCTTTCTTATCGTGGCCCTTCTGGCTCTGTATATATTCTATGCCGCGCCAGCCATGGTTGATCTGGTATTCGATGATGCAATGATGTTCCTGCTATCGCAGGGTGCCGTGGTCAGCATTGAGATCGTGCTTTTTATCGCGTTTGTGTGGTTCCTTTTCTTTCCAATCAGCCTGTCCCTCAGGGAGATGCAAGCTTCCCACCTGGAAATTCTACTTTCAGCTCCCGTCAAACCTTCCGATCTGATGTTAGGGGAGTTCCTCGGGGTAATGCCTTTCTATTCCATAATCATTGTACTGCTTACGGGATTCTTCACCGCTCTACTTCAACCTATCGGAACAAGCGTCCTTCAAAATATTCTAGTGGTCCTCGTATTTATCCTAACCTTATTATCAGCCCTATGGATTGGCACCGTAATAGGGGGTCTTCTCCGTGCCCAACTCGGCGGCTCTGAAAGGGGGCGGGATATTGGAAAGGCCATAGGTTTCCTAATAGCACTACCCGTGGTTGGTATAATGTACGCCGTTATGGGCGCATTTGAGGAAACCATCACCAATCCCGGCGCAAATGTCCCAATATCCAAAATCTTGGACATATTTCCAAGCTCCTGGGGTACTTCACTAGTGGTGGAATTTGCCAGAAACCCGGGAACCATGGAACCCCTATGGAGAGAAACGGTAACTGGTTTGGGTGGACTTTTCATTTTCTTTACGGGAAGCATGTTGATTGGATTCATGGTGGCTGAGCGTGCATACAACCTGGAAACGGGGGGTTTCTCGATGGCCACCGCCGGGCAAGATGGCATTCTCTATGGAACAGTAGGGTCAATAACGGGAGGGGGTTCATTCTCGAAGGTCGTTGTATCCTTTATGAAGGACTACGGTCGTAGGATGCAGAACATATCCAGGATTGGCTACGTCGCAGGGCTGCTATTGCTCATAAACATCTTTCTAGTAAGGCCTGAGGAGGCTTTTCAATCACTGGTAATGGCCCAGGCTCTTTTCGGACTTCTGGCAGTATTCGTGGTTGGGGAGGTTACCATTCGTGGTAAGCCGACTCTTTTCATATACAAGATGGCACCCCGAGGTATTTCTAGGTTGATTAAGGCCCGGTTGATACACGGTTGGTTGGTCACCGTATCGTTGTCCATTGCCCTGGTGGCCATTCAGCTATCCTTCATCCCCGGCATTAATCCCCCCTCCTTTCTAGGATTTATGGGATTCACGGGAGGCATCGCCGCTGCCCTGGTGGTTGTCTCTCTGGGATGTTTCCTTTTGTTGCCAGCCTTCTCCGATAAGAGCGGGCAATTTTTTATGGTAACCTTAGGGGTCACCATGCTCTCAGTTATGAGCTTCATCATGTTTGTGGTTGCTTTTAGCGAGTACTGGGCAATGCTATTACAGCTCGGCTCGCTTTGGTCTCTTGGGGGCATATTGCTCATGCTTGGAATTATCAGACTTCGCAGAATCGAATAGCCAGCTATAGATAATGACTGAAGGATCAGTCATCATTGACTTCGCGATAGATTACAAATCCATGACAAAAGATTTAAGGTCACTCACGGCCTCGAACCACCATAAGCGGGGAATAAAAACTGCTTCATATCATTGCCCGCACCCTCAAGAGCTTTATTCTGAACCCTTTCTACAGGTTCTATCAATGGAGGCTTGAAAATGCGGTCAAGAACGGTGACCCACCACACCATATAGGGTTAATACTGGACGGTAATAGAAGGTTCGGTCAGTCCCTAGGCCTATCCAGTTTTGAGGCCCATGAGAGCGGTGCCCGGAAGCTAGAGGAGGTACTCGAATGGTGTTGGAAACTGGGAGTCAAGATCGTCACCGTATATGCTTTCTCTGCCGAAAACTTCCAGCGCCCGCCGGATGAAGTTGAGGAACTCATGGAGATGTTCGAAAAGCGATTCCGTGAAGTGGCGAAGGAGGAAAGGGTACACGAGTATGGTATAAGGATAAGGGCCATAGGCAAGACCGAAGTGCTGCCCGAGAAAGTTAGAAAAGCCATCTCTCTGGCAGAGGAATCCACGAAGGACTATTCAAAATATCAGTTAAACATAGCCGTGGGATACGGAGGCAGACTCGAGATAGCTGAGGCATGCAAGAAAATAGCACAGAAGGCAAGTAACGGTTCTATAGACCCCGGGGATATAGATGATCAGATGGTGAGGGCCCACCTATATACCAACGGGATACCAGATCCGGATCTGATCGTGAGGACATCGGGGGAGGAAAGATTAAGCGGATTTCTTTTATGGCAATCCGCATATAGCGAACTCTATTTCTGCGAGTCGTACTGGCCAGAATTCAGGGAGATAGATCTTCTGAGGGCCATCCGTACCTTCCAGCACAGAGAAAGACGTTTCGGGAGCTAGTCCCTCTCGAATGCGAGTGCCCCGTAACCCACAACCTCATTCATGGGCATCACATCCCCAGAAGTTGCATATTTGATAAGCTCGCCCCTTTTAGCACCCAGGCGGGACGTGGATTCTATCGCGGTCATGACAGGTCCGTATCCACACATGCTGATGCCCTTGTCCTGAATCAAGCGGTATAAACCCCTGGCATCCATGTCCACTATCCTGTCGATGGCCTCCCGATCCTGTTCCTCAGCCACCTCTGCTCGTACGTAGTGGGAGAAATCCGTCGAGGCTATTATGACCGCATTTGAAGATGTGGCCTTAATGGCCTCCACTATATCTTCAGCGACCTCAATGGAGGTATCGGCATCCTGAATCATCATGCTGATGGGAGCAAACTTGATCTCTCCATATAGATACTGGAGGAAGGGTAACTGGACCTCAATTGAGTGTTCGTATTGGTGGGCTCTACCGTCGATGTCTATTATCTCCGTAACACTCGTTATTGCGCCAGTAAGGTCCTCATCTATCTTGGCCGCGCCCAAAGGGGTCTTCCAGGCTCCCTTTGAGTAAAGGGCCACGCCAGAACCAGAACCCTGATGATTGGGACCCAGGATAACAAACGTATCGGGTTTTCTGTCCCCATAGAGTGCGGAGTAGCTGTGGGCTGCCACCATGCCCGAATATGAATAACCTGCATGAGGAACCACGATACCTAAAATATCCCCAACATCGCCTGGAGTCTCAGGTACCTCGCCCGGCCCCAAGCCGTGGACAAAGGACTCCTCTATTTGCTTGCGAAGCGAATCCTTACCGCCCGCATAGAACTGTCCAGCCACTCTAGGTGTTCTCACTGACAAGGCTTTCCCCCTCAAATGATTCTGTGGCGTATCCAAATTGCTCCCGGTCCTGAATTCTTCCACGTGCGAGAAGAACTTCCCTTGCCAAGAGCCAGTAAACCGTGGAAAGCGCCTTTTTACCCTTGTTATTTGTTGGGATTACCAAGTCAACATTGGACGTCTGATTATCGCTATCGCAGAGAGCTATGACCGGGATACCCGCTTCTCGCGTTTCGGTTATTGCTTGGGAGTCGGCTCTGGGATCTGTTGCTATGAGCAACCCCATCTCTATGAACTCATCGAGATTCGGATTTGTCAGGGTCCCCGGGGTGAATCTACCAGGTTTAGCCTTGATGCCGGTAACTTCAGCAAAACGGCTTATCGGCCTCTTTCCGTACTGCCTTGCGGATACGATAAGAACCCTTTCCGGGGGAAAATTAGCTATGAAAGGCCCCGCAACGCGAATCTTCTCATCCGTCTTCTGGACATCCATTACATACAGGCCATCGGTTCTCGCGCGATAGATATACTCCTCCATATCTCGGTTCTTCTGTTGCGTGCCTATGTGAACCCCTGATGCCAGATATTCATCCATGGATATGAGCAATTCCTCGTCCGGTGCCTGCTGTTGCTCGGTCACATCTACATCGGTCGCCACTGACGTTCCTTCAACTTCACCTTTTTCCTCAGACATTTTCTCACCAGATCAATTCAAAATGACAACTAAAGTACAAGGTATCTACAAAGGTACCTCACAGGGCTGAAAAAGGTTTTCTGATGCTCCGGCGAACGAGGGAAAGCCGGTATCCAATAGGCAAAGAGCGAGCAAAACCTTGGTAACATGTCCCAAGGCCCGTGAAGATTATAAGCAATAAATCCATCATTTTAACCCCTTGAGAGAGATATTTGCCTTATTCCTCGCAGCAATGTGTTGTCTACCGGCGATTACGGCTGCGGGCGGCCCCGAGGTCATATATATACTCTACCTTTGCAGATCCTCTGCCTGGGAGGCTCGTAGGGACCTAATGCTGAGCGCGGATCCCAGTATTGAAGTGCTCGGGGTTCAGACCCTCGGTGCACATGCAATATGGCAGGGTTCGGTGGATCCTGGTGCGGTGAATAGGAGAATGAGGATTTACATGCCAAGATCCTATGAACAGTTCATCGAGGAAAGGGACATGCTGATTCTCCATGATGCTCCCCATAGTCATCCCTTGCAGCCGGAGATTCGGCTTGATTCCAAATGGCTCCACTGGTGGGTCGACGCGGTTATCGAGGAAGGGGTGTCACTATGTATGTGGGGTGGAGACGCCTCCTGGGGAGGTCATGGGGAGCAAAGGAACCCCTCATGGGGCGAAACTGTGCTGGACGCAGTGCTTCCTTTTCAGTGTCTCCCGGCCTATGCCCTCCCTGTGCCTAAACCCTTTGAGCCAGATTTCGTTGACTCCAACCACCCCCTGTCACGCCTACCCTGGGAAAAGTCTCCCCCGATAATGGTCCTGAACAATGTAAAGCCCAAAGCGGGAGCCACCATGGTGGCCTACGCCGCTTCAAGGACCGAGAGATTTCCATGGATAGCGTGGTGGGAACAGGGAAAAGGAAGGGTTCTTGGTGAAACCCAGGTTTTTGGAAGTCTCGGCGGGGGAGCAAGAATGGCCTTGGAGTGGGATTGGTTTCAGGACTTCCTGATCTATCTAACCTATTTTGGGGCAGGGAAGGAGATCCCCGGGGACATCTACAAAGCACACCGGATAAGGGAGGATATCAATTCTCACATAGCACAGACCTCTCTCATGGTATCGCTATTTGAATTCATCGAGAGATTTGGTGTAAGCACAACGGATCTTTACGCCGAGATCGATAATATAAACTTGATCGAGGAAGAGGCAGAAGAGTTCTACAGGAAAGGCGAATATGATAAGGCGGATCAGAAACTACAAAAAGTGAACGCCGAATGGGGGAGATTAAACGTTGAAGCCATTGAAGTCAAGGAAAATACCCTGGTTTGGATTTATCTAATAGAATGGATGATCGTCACCAGTGCGGCCACCATTTCCGGGGTTATCGTGTGGACCCTAATGATAAGAAGACGTTATTATCACGAAATATTGACAACCAGAGGAACCCACTGACCGGTTGATCATTTATGGTGAGAAGAAGAGCTATAGTTGGAGTTATGGGCTCCGGGAGTGAGCCGTACAGTAATCTTGCCAGACCTCTGGGAAGTCTCATCGCCTCTAAGGGGTTCCACCTGCTGACAGGTGGCGGTTCGGGTATAATGCAGGAGGTTTCGCATGGCTTTTGCCAAGGGCCAAATGAAAGAGGAATATGCATCGGCATTATCAAGGGAAGTATCGAATCTGACTCGTCGGAAACCCCTGCCAGGGAGCACCTACCGTCCACCGTCAACCCCTGGGTGGAAATTCCCATTTATACCCATTTACCGTACAGCGGCGATAGAGGCATGGACAAACTCAGTCGTAATCACATAAATGTCCTGAGCTCGGATGTAATGATCGTTCTGCCGGGGGGTTCTGGAACCCGTTCGGAGGTCCTGCTACGTCTCCAGTACGGGAAACGGCTCATCCTCTATCTTGGAGAAGGTAAAATCGACGGTTTTGGGCCAGCATATTTCTCTTCTCGGGCAATTGAGAAAAACCAGGTTTTGGTGGCCAGGACCCTGAGCGATGTTAATGGCATGATCGACGATCTAACAAAGTAAAATCCAGGAAAATAGATTGCGGCACAACCCGCTAACGGTTATTAACCCAAACCAGTCCATTATCAGGCAGGTGATCAATTCGTTGAAGGACAAGCCAAACGTTCTTTTCATTCTTTCCGATCAACACAATGCCAAAACAGTCGGCTGGAAATCATCCACTGTACGAACTCCCAATATGGATTGAATGGCCAAGGAGGGAGTTCGATTCGATAATGCCATTTCCCAGAACCCTATTTGCACGCCCAGTCGTGTCTCATGGCTCTCGGGCCAATATTGCCACAATACAGGATACTATGGCCTATCCGGCCCCCATCCCGAAGGCTTACCCACGATAATTGGCCATTTTCGCTCAGCAGGTTATCGGACTGGTGCAATCGGTAAGATTCACTGCCCGGCCTACTGGGTGGAAGACGACTGTGACATGTTTCACGATACCTGTGGGACCAGCATTGGGGGCAGGAGTGAAGAATATTCGACTTATCTTAAAAAGCGAGGGCTAAGCGATTTGGAGGATCATGCCGGGATGAACGAGTTCGGGAAAAAGGGGAAACAGACGGTTGATGCGAGGCCATCCAAAGTGAGTTATGAGGACGGGCAGGAGGGGTGGAGCGTTCGTAAAGGAATTGAATTTATGGAACAAAACCGGGATGCTCCGTTCTTTCTCCACATTAGCCTGCCAAAACCGCATCAATGCTATACGCCTGCCGCGCGTTTCTGGGAATTATACAAGGAATCCGATATTCCACTTCCTCCTAATGCCGATTACGATATGAAAGGAAAAGCCCCTCATCTTATCCGTTCGGCAGAACGGTGGAGAGAGGGGGATTGGCAGCTTTTCGAACCCAAGACCTTTGAAGCCGGGAGGCTAAGAAAGCTCCACGGTTATCTTGGTAATGTGAGTCATGTCGACCATGCGGTCGGCGAATTACTTACCTGGCTTGAGGAGAATCATTTGGACCAGGAGACCATAGTGATCTATTCAACTGATCACGGGGAGTATGCATGTGAGCATGGGATTATGGAGAAGGCTCCCGGCATATGTTCCGACGCGGTTACCAGAATACCCATGATTTGGCGCTGGCCGAAGGTCTTTAAGTCGGGCCATGTGGTCCGGGAATTGGTTGAGACCGTGGATATGGCCAACACACTCTGTAGCCTGGCGGGGATTAAGCCCCTACAAACCGTTGATGGCAAGGATATATCACATTTGCTTCGCGGAGAATCCGGTCAGGTCCGAAGGCTGGCGGTAACTGAGGCACCATGGAGCAAATCAATAAGAAAAGGGAAATATCGCCTGGTGTACTACCCGCGGAACTTCTTCCAGGAGAAATATCCGAATGGCTTCCTGGAGCTTTACGATCTTCAGAAGGACCCATGGGAGATGGATAATCTCTTCTTTGATCCCCAATATGAATATCTTATCAGGGAAATCCTAAAAGATTTCATGGACTGGCTAGTGACCACGACTCGACCTACGACCGTTCATCCGCCAGTCAGGAAAAATAGCCAAGAGGCAAGACTACGGTATAATAATTCAGTT
>CAZUNO010000053.1:0-10068 GCA_964621445.1 Hadarchaeota archaeon (SeqCode)
CGGTTCTGGCCCAGGATTATCTCGCGGTCATCCATGGGCCCTTCGTCGGTAACTATGTCAAGTCGAGCATCACAGATCTTCTCCAGAAAATCCTGCAGCTCCTCCGCCCCGCGGCGCTCCGATCTCGATGCGTCCTCCGATATCACGATGGAGTAATCACTTACCCCCGCCTCGGATATCACCAGCAATTCCTGTTCATGGCTCAATTCAATTCCTCCGAAAATCTCTCACGGTATTGACTTATCCTGAGCTATGCCCGCTGGACAGCGGTGGGTCGCATTGAAATCTGTTAGCCGGGAAAAAGAGATAAGGAACATCCCTAAATCCCCTTGGTCCAGATCACGATTAGGACTATCCAGGAAGATCAGCAAATTTGAGGAAACTACATGACACGAAAGGTGAAAATCGGCTTCATCGGATGTGGCTTCATGGGGCAGATCGCACACCTGGCGAGCTTTGCCCGGGATCCCAGAGCCGATATCGTGGCCATAGCCGATCTAAGGCCCAAACTGGTACGCAGGGTCGCCAAACATTACTCGATACCGGAAACCTATCATAGTCATTCCGACCTCCTGGAAAAAGCCGATGTAGAAGCGGTGGTGGAGATAACCCAGGATGACCAGCACGTGCCGGTGGCCATTGACGCCATAAGGATGGGCAAACACGTGTACACGGAGAAGCCGCTGTCCACGAATCTCAGGGACGCGGAGAAGGCGGCCAGAACGGCCAAGAGGCACGGCGTTAAGCTCCAGGTGAGCTATATGAAGAGGTACGACCCCGGCGTGGAGGTCGCCAAAAACAGGTTCTCGCAGATCCTCGAGGATGAATCAATGGGCAACCTGACCTTCGCCAGGTCACATGGATTCGGAGGCGATTGGACCTGCAATATCGAGAAGCCGATTACCACCGATGAGGGGCGGCCGGAATTCGAGAGGGTCAACCCCGACTGGCTCCCAGCCCGGCTTATGGACGATTACAGGAACTATCTAAACGTTTTCTGCCACAACATCAATCTCCTAAGGCATTTCCTCGGCAACCCCGGGGATGCACGTTTCTCCTACCACAGTCCCAGCACAAAAATCCTCATGCTTGAATACCCTGATTTCCCGGCGCTTGTGGAGACGGGGTGGCTCTCCGCCTCTTTCTGGGACGAGTCCACCCAGATCTACTTCGATGAGGGAAGGATAACCCTGGACACCCCGCCGCCTCTTCTGCGAAACGCGACTGCCGAGGTGGAGATCTACCAGGGAGGAGAGGTAGGTTCCTGTATCAAACCACGGCCCAAGGCTGACTGGGCATTCAGGCGTTCCGCCGAACACTTCATAGACTGCATAATCCACGATCAACAGCCGAGGTCCTCGGGACAGGACTCGGTGGAGGATTTGAGGCTCATCGAGGGGGCATACAAAAGGTTAGCCAAAGCTGAATCCGCCTAGGTACATCAAGTATACTAAACAAATCTCCTGCCATTCAAAGGCAGATTAGATCCTTGCGATACTTTTGAAATATGGAAATGAAATGGGTAAACCTTTTTTTTGTCCATTTGAGACCCGTTTCCAGAAATATAGACGTGGAGGAATAGTTCAGCCAAAAATGTAAAAGCGCAAGCAGGAGGAAAGTGAAATCATGAAAATGGAAGAGGATGAAGAACCCTCTTCGACGCCAACCATGATGGGAGATGGGCAGGTCACTCCACTGCAAAAGGACATGATCTCCAGGTTAAGGGCCATCATCTGGGCCGCAAGGGATGCCATCGTGATGATGGACCACCGGGGACGGATCTCCTTGTGGAACCCCTCGGCCGAAAAGATACTGGGATACAAATCGGATCAGGTAATGGGTAAGGATCTGCATGAAGTAATAGTCCCACCAGAATACAGAGAGAGACATAGGGACGCATTTCCCGAATATCTTCAAGGTGACGAACGCCACCCTGAGGGCCAGATAATGGAAATGCATGCTATGAGAAAGAACGGTCAGCGAATACCAGTCGAAATGTCCCTATCCCGCGTCAAGATCCAGGGGGAATGGCATGCAGTGGCAGTTATTCGGGATACTAGGGATAGAAAGAAGTCAGAGAGGACTCTGGAGAAAACCAAGCAAAAATATCGAGCAGTATTTGAAAATACGGGAGCAGCGACTCTCATTATTGAAAAGGATACCACAATCTCACTTGTGAACAAGAAGTTTGAGGAATTAATTGGTTATTCAAAGAACGAGATAGAGGGGAAAAAAGCTGGACCGAGTTGGTGGCCAGGGATGAACTTCAGAGAATGAAACACTACCACGATATGAGAAGAAAAAACGCCGATGCAGCACCAAAGAGATACAAGTTTAGGTTTAAGACCAAGGAAGGGAGAATCAAGAAAGGTTGGGCAGCCATAGATACCATCAAGGGAACTGAGAAGACCGTAGCATCGGTCATCGATATCACTGACCAGGAAAAAACGAGATTTGAACTTGAAAGGCGACTGGAATTTGAGAGGGCAATGGCCAAAATCTCCTCCAGATTCGTGGCTACTGCCGATATTGACGAAGCCATTAACCTTACCCTCAGGGATATCGGTCAGCTTAGCGGCGCCAGTCGAAGCTACCTCTTTCTTATACAGGAGGATGGACCGGTAAAAAACACCCACCAATGGTGTGCCCCAGGTATTGAATCCCAGAGTGAGTCCCTGGCAAACATAGGGCTTCCTCTTTTGACTGAGAAATTGAAGGATACCAAAAATCCAAAAGATTTGGACATTTCAGAGCTTTGGCAACAGGCCGGGGCCAATGGAAATAAGGATGCCTTGTTCACGGGGTCTTTACTGATCCTACCCATCGTGGGTGAGGGAGAGGTCGTGGGTTTCGCCGAATTCGATAACGTGAAGAAGGCCACCGAGTGGAGTGAGGAGGATCGAGCAGTTCTGTCTACTGTCTGCAACATGATCGGGATCGCGCTGGAACGCAAATGGACTCACGAAGAGATCGAAAAGTATTCTCATCATCTGGAGGACCTCGTTGAGGAAAGAACTAGACAGTTAAAGAAGAAGGAGCGCATGGCTGCCATCGGGCAGACCACGGCAATGGTGGGCCATGATCTACGTAATCCCCTACAGGTGGTGGTCAATAACATCTATCTTGCCAAAAAAGCCATAGACCAGGGCAATCCAGGTGATGTCCTTGAACGGCTGAAAGTTATTGAACATCGAGCAAGCTACATGAACAAGATAGTTTCGGATCTACAGGATTTCTCCAGGCCCATCAAGCCCGAACTCCGTCCGGTTGATCTCCCCTCATTGATTCTGGATGCGCTGGATGGCATAGAAATTCCGGGCAATGTAGAAGTGAAAACCGATTTTAAGGATGGCCCTGAGGAATTTGAAGCTGATCCCAATATGATCAGGCGAATACTCATTAACCTGGTTACAAATGCCGTGCAGGCCATGCCCGATGGCGGGCAATTGGACCTATCCATATCATTTGATGAATCAAACTCCTACCTAAGGATAAAGGACACCGGTATGGGCATATCGGATGAGAGCATGGGCAATATTTTCGACCCCATGTATTCCACCAAGGCCCAGGGGCAAGGATTTGGTCTCCCCGTGTGTAAGAAGCTTGCGGAAGCCCATGGTGGAAATATCTCCGTTCAAAGCACAGAACAAAAGGGAACTACCTTCACACTAACACTGCCAAGAAACTAAGACCAGCGGAACTAGACCACCTCTCTTTTCAGGATCATCCATTTGCAGCATTAGCCAACCCAAATACTCTGAAGCTGACTAACTGCCCCATGAATAAAGAGCGAAAAGACGTATCAAAGCGAACAGGGTAGGAGGACACGCCCCGAAACCTTAGAAGGTTAGATAGTGTGGACCCCAAAAAGGTAATGCTGTTCAAGTTCTCCGCCTACGGATTTCTCAAAAATCTGAGATTCTTTGAGCCCTTCCTCTACCTGTTCTTCCTAGCCAATGGACTCTCCTATCTCCAAATCGGTCTGCTGATCTCCATACGCGAGGTGGCGGTTAACCTATTGGAGATACCAACCGGGATCATCGCCGATGTCACCGGCAGAAGGAGGACCATGGCCACTGCCTTCGCATCCTACATGGTATCCTTCACCATATTCTACCTGTCCAGCGATTTCTACGCGTTCATTCCGGCCATGATGCTATTTTCCATGGGGGAGGCCCTTCGATCCGGGACCCACAAATCGATGATCATGGCCCACCTTGACGAGGAGAACATGTCCGACCGCAAGGTTGAGTACTACGGGAAGACCCGTTCTGCCTCCCGCCTGGGCTCGGCGGTTTCATCCTTATTGGCAGCTTCCATTGTTTTTTACTGGCAGAGCTACAACACCGTTTTTCTGGCCACTCTGGTGCCTTATTGCCTGGGCTTCCTACTCATGTTGAGCTACCCGGCGGAGCTGGATGGCCGGATATCCAAACGTACGTCGCTGGGCGAGATCAAGGACCACGTTGTGGATAGCTTTAATCAGCTGCGAGAGCGTCCGGGCCTGGCCAGGATGCTGGCAAACGCATCGATATACGATTCCTTCTTCAGGGTATCCAAGGACTATCTTTCGCCCATAGTAAAGAGGTACGCCCTAGTGCTCCCCATCCTGATATCAATTGGAAATGAGGAGCAGAGAACCGCCATACTGGTGGGGGTGGTGTACTTCTTCGTTTACATAAACAGCTTCATCTCCTCGCGCAGGTCCGTATCCCTGATGAGAAGGGTCGGTGACATGGCCAAGGCCCTGAATATCCTCTTCTTTGTCCTGGCTCTTTCCTTTCTCCTGGTGGCCGTTTTTCTAGAGACCGGGGTCCTGATCCTTTCCATAATTGCATTTTTCTTCCTTTTCACCCTCTACAACCTGAGGAAGCCCATGGTGGTTGGGTATCTGGGGGATAATATCAGGCCCAGGACCCGGGCCACCCTTCTCAGCGCCCATAACCAGGCCAGGTCCATCTTCGGCATGCTAATTGCCCCGGTACTTGGCTACCTTGCAGATACATCGGGGATCAGCTACGCATTTGTTTTTGGAGCGGCGGTGCTTTTACTGTCCGGGATCGTGCTGCGTATTAAGGACTAGAGGGCAGTATTTGCGGTCCACCATAGGGCTACCAATGAATGCCACAAAATCGCGAACCTGATAGTCCCAATACTTAATTCATCCCTCTACCTTTGTTCCATGCTAATAATTTGGATTATCCATTAACCAACATCTTTGGGGAATCTCCAGGGTGGGCCATTTCCCAAATAACATTTTTCTTTGAATAATATTATTCAACGGCAAATTGTGTTTGGGGATCCAAATGAAAAGAATTGAGGACATTGCGGATAGGTACTCAAAGGCCCTGGAATCCATTA
Source organism: Hadarchaeota archaeon (SeqCode) (assembly GCA_964621445.1). GTDB lineage: Archaea > CAYQAE01 > CAYQAE01 > CAYVLA01 > CAYVLA01 > CAZUNO01. The sequence continues at coordinate 5,362 of CAZUNO010000053.1, forward strand.
AGGACATACGTTCCGAGCTGACGGACGCCGTGGTAAAGTACCTGCTAATCAACTCCTCCCAGTTCAAGAAATGCACCCAGCTTGCCATCTCTGAACATCTCGGAATTCCACAGAGCACAATCAGGCGTCTGCTAATTGAGCTTGAAGAGGAATGGGTACTGAAGTCCAGAGAGGTCGGACAGGCAAAGCCGTACGAGGTCTCTCAACTGGGATATGCAATGGACCGTGGATATGTCTCTTTTGATAAGCAGGAGGTGATCGAGGTACTGAGGCCAAGGGAATACGCCGAGGAGAAACCAAAACCGAGATCCATATCTGCCTCATTTATGATAGGAGACCGCAGAGGGGGGAAGATGGTTACAAGGTATCTAACCCCAGGTGGTGCGGCAGCTGCGGACGTGTTCGTTGGCAGATTAATGGGCTTCCTTCCTGAAAGCCCGATCGACAAGGCCCTCAAAAAAGCCTTCACGGAGGAAAAGACAAAGAACCTGCGTTTCATGTTTCCGGAATACGGCCTCTTTTCTCAAATATTCTCAGGCCCGGAATGGCCATGGAGAATGTCGTTCAGACCCTTCAGACCGGGAAAAGAACCTAACCCAGAGGGAATCCGAAAGTCGATTCAAAATGAATTCGAAGGTAGACGAGCTGAAGTCCACAGTAAGTTATCAATATTGGCCCAGATGTTTGAAAAAGACGGTTACCGGGGCATGCTGAACAAAGAACCTGTATACAAATACCATTGGTATTCCAGAGGATCGGATTACCCCACGGATTATAGGTTCAGGAAAGAATATGTATACGGAACCACCTACTCGGTTAGACGGGGATTGGATATAGGAAAGGAGCTGGAAATCGATAAGGACAACATCGAAGAAACGAGAAATCTGGCACTGGCTCTCGACATGGCTATGGATGAGGAGTACCCAGGTCTAGAAAAGGGGGGTCCGTTACTAGAATGGGCAAGGGAAAAGGAGAGGAGATAGACCCCTCGGAACTGACCAATGTGATTCAAGTCGCATTAGTTGATTCTCGCGGCAGAATCAGCCTGCCTGCCCGTGCCAGAGAAATCCTTGACATAAAACCCGGAGATCCGATCGTGGTAATGATCGAAGGAAACCGAATGATACTGGTCCCCGCAGGGGAGTAAGGAACCCCGTCTGTCTTTCCTTATTCTTTTTATTGAACATGTCACTTAATCAAGTGTATGAGCGAGATCAGTTTCTGGTACCACCTTCCGGTTAAGGAAAGCGTCCGGCACACCTTCGATTGCGCCATGAAAGCGGAGGAAGTTGGGTTCGATACCGCATCCCAGATGGACCACTTCCTTTATGAATCCAAGCAGAGGGGATGTAAACCCGAGTGTTGGACCATGCTTTCCTCTGTAGCCTCCAGAACCGGGCTCACGGTCAGCCCACTGGTGATGTGCAGCCTGTTTCGAAATCCGGCACTGTTGGCCAAGATGGTGACCACCCTCGACCAGCTTACCCGGGGGAGGGTCCATCTGGGCATCGGCGCCGGCTGGTGGGAAAGGGAGTTCAAGGCCTATGGTTACCCCTGGCTTTCGGCCAGCAAGCGGGTAGATCGGACGGTAGAGGCCACCCAGATCATAAAGAAGCTCTGGACCGAGGAAAGGGTGAACTTTGACGGCCGTTTCTGGAAGATTGAGGACTGCGAACTGGTGCCCAAACCGTACTCCAAACCACACCCTATAATCTGGAACGGCGGCTCCGGGCCCAGGATGCTGAGGATGGCTGGTCAACTCTGCGACGGATGGGTAACCGGGAATGATGACCCGGAGCAGGTAGCCGAGAAAATGGATTATGTGCGGGAACACTCGGCACATGGGAAGATGCTTTTCGGTCACTACCTGACCGTGGGGAGGGAAAACCTTGGCATCGAACAGGCAAGAGAGAGAATCGAGAGGTTCTCGGACATCGGGGTAACCCACTTCATGATCCTTCTTAACCCTGACTCCGATAATTTTTCAATGCTTGATGACTGCCCCGACCTGATATCTTCCTTTAAGTGAGAAATACCGGGGCCGGACTCCCGTTACTGATGAATTATCCGATAGCAGTTAAAAACCTCACCAGGACAGTACTTTACTGCCGGGAGTGTTTAGCACGAGGATAGGTGTGCTTGGCTGCGGTAACGTGGGCACCGTAATAGCCAAAGCGGTGCGAGATGGAAAGCTCGAATCGGAGATAGGAGCCCTTTACGACCAGGAAGAGGAGAGAGCATTGACCCTGGCCAAGCTTCTAGACGGGAAAAACCTGGCCAAAAAAAGCTTCGACCGCTTCCTGGACGCGGATATGGAACTTGTCGTGGAGTCCGCCTCGCCCGAGGCAGTGCGGGCTCATGGGAAGGTAATAGTTGACAGCGGGCGGGACATGATCGTGCTCAGCGTTGGAGCCCTAATGGATAAGGAGCTCCGGGAGGAAATTCTCGACCGGGCAAAAGTCGCCGGGGCCAGGATATACGCACCTTCAGGGGCCATAGGCGGGCTCGATGCCCTGAGAAGTGCCTCGGTGGTGGGATTCGAACGAGTCGTGCTCACCACCACCAAGAACCCCAGAAGTATACAAGGAAACACCGATATCCATGACCGTACGGTCATATATGAGGGACATGCCTCTGATGCGGTCCGTAGATTCCCCAAAAACATCAACGTGGCGGCGGCCGTGGCCCTGGCCAGCGGCACGGACCCCGAGGTGAGACTGGTGGCTGACCCGGAGGTTGATACCAACATCCACCACGTCCAGGCCACCGGGGGCTTTGGCAGCCTCGATTTCACGGTATCCAATCTTCCATCCCCGGATAACCCCAAGACCAGTTACCTGGCCGCGCTTTCGGTGATCAGGACCATAGAGGCCAGGGGAGAGATCCTTTCACTCGGAACCTAGGAGGGCTGTTTATTACCATTAACAAGGAGACCATGGACCATATACTGGATCTCAAATCCAGAAAGGAAGCCCTGATACTGTGCCATAACTACCAATCGCTGGAGGTCCAGGAGGTCTCTGACCATATCGGGGATTCCCTGCAGCTGTGTATGGCGGCATCAAGATCCCAGGGATATGAGCGCATCGTATTTTGCGGGGTGGACTTCATGGCGGAGAGCGCATCGGTTCTCAACCCCCACAAGAAGGTACTCATCCCCGACCGCTCCGCGGTCTGCGAGATGGCCTCCATGCTCACCGGCGATCAGGTCCGGGAGGCAAAGGAAGCGCATCCCGATGCAGGGGTGGTTCTATACGTGAACTCCCTGGCAGAGGCCAAGGCGGAGGCGGATGTCATGTGTACATCGGCCAATGCCCCGGAGATAGTTTCCAGGTTGGAGCAGGAGGAGATACTGTTCGGCCCTGACCATAATCTGGCCTCCCACGTGGCCGACCGGGTTCCGGAAAAGACCATAATCCCCCTTCCCGAGGACGGCTGCTGTTACGTTCACAAGATGATCGGCGTGGAGCACGTAAAACGGGCAAGGGAAAGACATCCCGGGGCCGAGATACTGGTCCACCCGGAATGCGACCCCGAGGTGGCGAGGATGGCCGACCATGTGGTGAGCACCGGGGGCATGACCAGAAGGTCACGTGAATCGGAAGCCGACGAATTCATAATAGGCACGGAGGCCACCATGGCCAAGACCCTTTACCATCAATTCCCGGAAAAGAAATTCTACCCCCTACTGGAAACTGCCCTTTGCAGGGGAATGCAGGCCATAGACCTCGACAAGGTGGAGAGAAGTCTGATGCAGGACCTCCATGAGGTCAAGGTCAAACCCGATATCGCGGAGAAGGTCCGGGAAGTAACCGAACGGATGCTTCAGATGACGGAGTGATTCCTTTGGAGAAACCGATAATTATCGACCAGCTGAAGGCATTTCTCAGGGAGGACCTCCCATTCGGCGACCTGACCACCGATATAGTGATTGACCCGGAGATCAAGGAGGCCGAGGTGGTGTGCAGGAGTGATGGAGTGATCGCCGGCATCGAGGAGGCCAGGACCATGATGAAGACCTGTGAAATAGAGGTTCTAGAGGCCGCTGAGGACGGTTCCCGGGTCAGCGAAGGCGACATCGCCCTCCATATACGGGGTCTCAACACATCACTGCTCATGGTGGAGAGGACGGTGCTAAATCTGATATCCCGGATGAGCGGAATTGCCACCACCACTGCCACGGCGGTGGAGGCGGCGAGAAAGGTTGATCCCGGGATCAGGGTGGCCGCCACAAGAAAGACCGCCCCCGGACTCAGACTCCTTGACAAGAAGGCGGTCAGGCTGGGAGGGGGAGACACCCACAGGATGACCCTGTCGGACTCGGTGCTGATCAAGGACAACCATATCTCCGCCGTGGGGAACCTGAAGACATGTATAGATAGGGCCAGGTCGGCTTCAAGCTTCGTGAGAAAGATAGAGGTGGAGGTAGAGGAGCCCGAGGAGGCCCTGGAAGCTGCGAGAGCCGGTGTAGACATAGTAATGTTTGATAATTTTACCCTACCGGAGATCAGAAAGGCGGTTTCCCTGCTAGAGGGGGAGGGAATGAGGCAGAAAGTGGTCATCGAGGCATCAGGTGGAATCATCCTCGAGAATATCGGGGAGGTAGCGGGTTCAGGCGTGGACGTCATATCCATGGGCATGCTGACCCATTCGCCCCGGTCGCTCGACATGGAACTGAGATTCCTGGCCTAGTAGGTGTTCTAGATA
>CAZUNO010000054.1:0-9932 GCA_964621445.1 Hadarchaeota archaeon (SeqCode)
TCCGCCAGTCAGGAAAAATAGCCAAGAGGCAAGACTACGGTATAATAATTCAGTTAATTCGGACGGAAAAATCAATCCTGTCTTGCTGGAGGGAAAGGGTAGGAATTATCTGTAAGGCCAATGCCCCTTAAATCAGGGGACTTAGGGGCAAAGGAGTAACGTAATTAACCATAAGGATAGGTACTAGGCAGATTAAAAGGAAGAAGCAATTGACATCCAACGCCACTTGGACCACCTCTGACCATCTGCTTTTTAGGGAGACTAAGACCAGTTAGATTAGTGATATATTGGACACCATAAAATTTGGCCTAATCATCCCTCAGGGATGGAAATTCGATTTGCCCGAAGCAGGATCGGCCCATGAACTCTACAGACCCATAGAGGAAACGGCCAAGAATGCTGAAAACATTGGTATCGATTCCATAGCACTTTTTGACCACTTCCATAGCAAGCCAATCCCAACCGACTACCCGGTATTTGAATGCTGGACCACATTGGCATCCCTTGCCGCAGTCACTGAAGATATTGGACTCTCTCAGTGCGTTACATGTAATTCCTACAGGAACCCAGCCTATCTAGCCAAGATATCCTCAGTGATCGATGCTATCAGCGATGGAAGGCTGGAACTTGGAATCGGGGCAGGATGGTATGAACACGAGTATAGGGGATACGGATATGAATTCCGAAAGCCAGCTGCTAGGATAGGAATGTTGGAGGAGGCCGTACAAATAATCAAAAGCATGTGGACCAAGGAATTCACGGACTTCCATGGTGACTACTATGATCTGAACGGCGCATTGAACTATCCTAAACCCGTACAGAAACCACATCCCCCAATCATGATAGGCGGAGGGGGTGAGCAGTTGACCCTGAATGTCGTCGCAAAGCACGCTGATATCTGGAATAATGGTTGGAATCTGGAAACCTACCAGCACAAGATCGATGTCCTGAGGAAACACTGTGAATCCGTGGGAAGGCCCTATGATGAAATTGTAAAATCCTATACCAGCGATCTCTTCCTAGCCCCGGCCGAAGATGATGCTGAGAACCTAGTGAAGGACTGGGTCCAGAGACAGGAAAGGATTACCGGGGAAAGCTTGGATTTCGATATGCAGGAGTATAAGAAGAGAAATACCGTTGGCAACCCGGAACAAGTGCTGGAAAGACTGGCCAGGGCAAAGGATTTGGGAGCCACGCACTTCCTGTTGCACATGCCCACTGCGGCAAACAGGGAACTGATGGAATTGCTATACGATGCGGTCGTGAAGCCCCTGAAATCCATGTGAGGAGATTATTGCTTTGGGCCCTACCCTTGGATTAATTGTCGGAGTCTAGGCTCCACTCCATCCCATCGCCCGCAATAGTAACTTCAGGGTGTTCGGCCTGAAAATCCTCCTCTTTCCCTAACGTCTCCTTCCCAACATGGGTAAATATAATGTCCGCTATATCCCTCTCCCTGCACCAGTTTATCTGGGTGGTTATTCTGGTGTGACCAAAAAGCTTGTCTCCCTTCCTTCTTACCAAGTTGGCCTTGATGCAGGACCCATCTCCAATGTAGCAATCAACGTTGGTCAATATCTCATCCTTGTCCTCTATATCGACCAGGTCTGGATTGTAGACAATCACCTTTTCCTCGGGAGTCCGGATTTTGAAACCGATGGCTGGACAACGAATTGAATGTATAACCCGGTATGGCTTGAATCGAAACTCTTCCAGGTGGATATCCTGCTTTGGTTCAATTACATGGTGATTTCGAGGTTCATACTTCCCATACTCCAATGTCTCCTCAGTTAGGAAAACCGGTATTTCGGTGTCAACATCCTCCTTCAACCAGCTGTAATGGTCGGGATGTGCATGGGTTATGAAGACGGAATCGGGAGCTAACTCATCCAGTGTCTTGGGGTGCAACAAGCCGTAATCTACGAGAATCTTTTCCTGATCCCCGCGCAGAAGAAGCGAGGAATGGAACATGTGTCTTTCGGATTCCTCCTCTATTTCACCCTTGGTGCCCAGGAAGGTCAGAGTGGTCATAATAATCCGGCCTATAGATCAGGATCTACCCTCAAAAATAGATACTCGAAATGCCCTTAAAATCCCAGGGAGCATTCTTTCCAAATAACATGAACAAATATGCACACAGCAAGGAAAGGGATGGCATATTTGTTATTAACCGCTACCCTTCCACCGAGATGAAGGGAGTTGGAGTTTAATCTCGTATTAACTAGCCAGGAAAAGGAGGAGTGGCTTCTTAAATCCCAACTTGAGGACCTTGGCGAGTTCCGCACCACCGAGTTCAGGAGCCTTTTATTGGGGGAGGTGGAGTGCGTGAGGGACTTTCTTGAACAGGTATCCGAGAAGGAGCCGTTTTCACTCTCTCGGGTCATTCCGGTACAGGAAAATCTTCACCTCAAGCCAAGTGAGCTAGTAGATATTTTCAAGGAGCGAATTGGAAGCTATGAGGCCAAGATAGACCGAGATGACACATTTGCCGTAAGATTTGAACGGAGAGGATTCAAGGACCAGGTATCAAGCCAAAGCGTGGAACATGAGGTTGGCGGATATCTTTACGATCTACTGGAATCGAACGAAAAGGAACCTGAAGTGGATCTTGAAGACCCGGATGTATTGATTACTTTTCAGGGTATAGGTAACTTCTGCGGCTTGGGGATGATAAAAAAGGAAACCAGGCACAGGTTTCCCTTTGTCAGGGTGAAGTAATGGAGTCAATAACCAACATTCAAATGATCGGAAATCATATTTATTCGCGTTGAGAACGCTATTTCTATTCATCATTGCCCTCTCCCCCCTGCTTATATTCCTGTTGGCCATAATCATGAGGCTGATGACACCGGAAGAATCGAGAACAAACTCCCGACAGGGGACGCCAATGGAAACCCTGAATTCAAGCAACTCCCTGGAAGGCAGGCTCATCGTGGGAGATAAACCACCAACCAAAACGAGATTGAGGGCGGCCGGGGGAGTACCGATATGTCCTATCTGCGGCATGCCAATGGAGAGGGTCGATGCTCTAAAGACGGAAACACCTGCGGACTGGTTCATATGGAGGGAGTCCGAAAACAAGGATTGGAGGTGTTATCACGAATACGAGGTCTTATTCAAACCTACAAAGGGACAGGTGTCCGAGTAATCTGCCTTTAACCTGTTATCAGGTAACAGTAATCAGCCCTTATTCGAGATGATATCCATGGGAAACCAGGGGGAAAGAGGCGAAGCAGAGGAATCAAAGAACCCTGTCCTATTTTTCATTGTGTTCCTGGTCATTGGAATGATTGTCCTGATATCATTGGGCGATTATTTCACCGAACATGATATAGTGATTATCGTTCGTTCAACTAGAAATATTCCTCTACCAGGGGGAAGCCATCTCCTTAACATAACAACCTATGTTGGTAATAAGGAAAATAGGCCTCTGAACCTAAATCTAACCGCAACTCTCATCTCGGAGGAGGAAGGAGATATCATTGATACTCAGATTAGAGAGGTTCCTCTTGAGGCTCATCAGGCAAAGACCATCAATTTCACCCTGGAAGGACGACCTCCCTTCAGATATGAAGTAAATCTTACAGAAGTCAGCGAAATTGGATGACCTCACCAAGCTGGAGGGGTAGAGTTCAGCCCGGAATATAATCAGATTTTTGTCGGAATTGGCAGTGCAAAATCAATGAAAACCCACCACTCCGGGTAAGTATTTTCTTTACAGATGGCAATGGAATTTCATTGAAAACCAGATCAATACCTTGGTTACCGCTGGTAGTCCTCGTTACATTTCTTATATCGGTTCTACCTGGTCCTGTTGAGAGTGCAGAATACGATGACATAAACCTTGAGCAGGCTTTCAACATGCTGAGCTCAGATCCAGATACTTTCCTTCTGGATGTTAGAACCCAGGGAGAATACGAGAACGATGGACATATTCCAGGCGCATACCTGATACCACATACGGAAGTCCGCGATCGCATGAATGAACTTCCGTTAAATAAGACCACAACCGTAATTGTCTATTGTAGGTCTGGCTTCCGCTCCGCGATTGCAGGCGAATTGCTGGTGGAATTTGGATATTCCGATGTGAAAAACATGGAGATGGGGTTCTTGGGCTGGGCCTCCGAGGGATATCCCGTTTCCAAGGGATCTGAAACCGGTACCTTTCCCGTAAGTCAGGGAAATTCAGTCATGTTTCTCTCACTACCATTGGTCTTCCGGATTTTTATGCACGCTAGGAACAGGGACATGCCATAGATGGGCAAAAATAGCTTTCCATAGAATTCTAACCCCCGCCGATGGGCGGGAAAAGACCTATCACGTCCCCATCCTTCAGAACCGTATCCATCTTTTGAAGGAACTTTATGTTTCTACCATTGATCAGTATCATGATTTTGGGCTCTATCCCCTGAATGGGGTCACCGAATACATCCTCGGAAATACCCCTAATTTTGGATAACCCTGCAAGGAAAGAACCTAAGGTCGAGGAGTTCTGAACCTCCTTTACCTCCTTTTTTCTTCCCACTTTTCTTCTCAGATGTCCAAAATACTTTACCTCGATCTCCAAAATAACAGCCAACCATATTTCCATGACAATATCATACAGTTCCCGTCCCCCTAACATGCCCTCTTTAAGGAGGATACGAAGGACCTCATCGATTCGTATCCCTCTTTCTGTCTTCCCACGACGCCGCTCCCCACGACTATTCCGTCAACTCCCAGATCTTTTAAAGACCTCACCTGGTGGGGGCTGGATATGCCAAATCCAATGCAACATGGCGTACTAGTACCTTTCCTGATTCTTTCCAGAGGAATTCGGATTCTGGAGTCAAGGGAACTCCTTTCACCAGTAACCCCCATGACCGAGAAGAGATATATGAATCCGGATGCAACTTTTGCGGTTCTCTCTATCCTCCGACATGAAGAATTTAGGGAAAGAAAGTGTACGAAATCCAGCTCCGCCTCAAGGGCCATTTTACGTAACCCCTCGGCCTCCTCCAAGGGGAGATCCGGTACAAGGAGACCGTCGACACCGGCCTCTCGGCAGTCCTGGCAGAATCTATGCTCCCCGTATTGGAGAATGGGGTTGTAGTAGGTCATTATCAACAATGGCACATTAACTGATTCCCGAATCTCTCGGGCCAGTTCCAGGGCCATAGGGGGTGTCATTCCCCTTTCCAGGGAAATCTCATGTGCCGATTGTAGTACCTTGCCATCGGCAACCGGGTCCGAGTAGGGTATCCCCAGTTCAATCATATCGGCTCCGGCCTTCACTACCTCACGAACTGCCTGTAAACTGTGATCGAAGTTTGGATAACCGGCCACCAGGTAGTTATTTAGGACCATTTCACTTCGTGATTCTGCGGTGGAAAAGGTATCACTAATTCGATTCACTTTCTCTCATCCTCCCAATTGAAAATCGTCTCCAAATCCTTATCCCCCCTCCCCGAAAGGTTTATCACCATTATCTGATGGGGTCCAAAGTCTCGTGATTTTACCTCTGCGTAGGCCAGGGCATGGGCCGGTTCCAATGCAGGTATGATTCCATCGGACCTGCTCAAGGTGTAGGTTGCCTTAAGCGCTTCCTCATCCCTAATGGACACGTAATCAACCTTTCCTTGATCCCTCCACTGTGCATGTTCGGGACCCACCCCCGGATAGTCCAGCCCCGCTGAAATGCTATCCGTTTCCAGTACCTGTCCGTGCCTGTCCTGTAGAAGGTAGGACATAGTTCCATGAAGGACTCCCCTGCTACCGCCACAAAGAGTTGCCCCGTTACTGAAGTCCGGTCCTTTGCCGCCAGCTTCCACACCATATAGCGCTATATCGTCATTGATGAACTCGTGGAAAATCCCCGCCGCATTGCTACCGCCCCCCACGCAGGCAAAGATAGCATCGGGAAGTCGACCTTCCTTCTCCAGGATCTGTTGCCTGGTCTCCTGCCCGATCACCCGTTGGAAATCCCTCACCATGGTTGGATATGGGTGAGGACCAACCACGGAGCCCAGGACATAGAAGGTGTTTTCAGAGTTGGCCGCCCAGTCACGCATGGCCTCGTTTACGGAATCCTTTAAGGTCTTCGATCCATTTTCAACCTTTACCACCTCGGCCCCGCAAAGCCTCATCCGGAAAACGTTCATCTTCTGCCTTTTCATATCCTTGGCGCCCATATAGACGATGCACTCCAGACCAATGGCGGCAGCGGCCATAGCCGTTGCCACTCCGTGTTGTCCTGCCCCCGTTTCCGCTATGATTCTTGTTTTGCACATTCTTTTGGCAAGCAGGACCTGACCTAAGGTATTGTTGAGTTTATGAGCACCTCCATGGAGCAGGTCCTCACGCTTTAGGTATATCCTAGTGTTCCAGTCTTTGCTGAGATTTGGTAGATAGGTTAGGGGGGTTGGCCTTCCCGCATAGCTCTGGAGAAGCTCCCGTTTCTCATCGAGGAACTCAGGGTCAGACATAGCCTCTTCCCAGGAATCCTCCAGTTCTTCCAGGGCTGGCATGATCATCTCGGATACGAATTGTCCACCATACTCTCCGAATTGTCTCATCCGCTTTGCCTCCTCACGTTGTCTATAAAGGCTGAAATAAGCTCAGGGTCCTTTGTGGCCGGTCCTGATTCAACACCGGTAGACACATCGACGCCAAAAGGCTGGACCAGTGATATGGCTTCGCCCACATTAGATGGATTTAGACCTCCGGCCAGAATCATTCTCGTATCTTTTAGCCTACGGCACAGCGATTTCGATTTTTCCCAGTCATGTATTGCCCCGGTACCGCCCGATCCATCATAGGCCGGACTGTCCAGGATAATAGCATCTGCGTGGCGAGAAAACTCCCTGCAGATGCTACTAAGAATATCCAGATCCCTTTCCTGGTCCACACCAACGGACTTGAAGATCTGGACCTTGGCAAGGCCTCTCCCATCTAGCTCCTTTCTGAGCTCCAGAATCCTGGGGGAAGGGAAATACCCGTGAATCTGGATAGCGTCGGCGCCAGTTTGAGCTGCCATTTGTGCCAGCTCACCTATCTTATTGTCCATAGTTACGATAACCTTGCAAACACTCCTTCCTCGCGCAAGGATTCTAGACGCGGTCTCAAGGTCCAGAGATCGGCTGGAAGGCGCGTTCACTACCGCCCCCACGGCATTCGCGCCATTCCTGACGGCGGTCAGAATATCCTGCTCTCTGGTGAGACCGCATATCTTTATCCAGGTCATGAAGCTGCCCTCCCCTGGAGTTCTAGAATCCTCCTTCCCACATTACCTTTCATCAGAGCTGATCCGATGAGGAAAGCGTCGCATAGGCCCTCCATTTCCTCCACCTCCGACCTATTCATGTATCCGCTCTCGCTGACAATGAGGATATTATCGGGAAACATCCCGGCTAGATTTCGAGTGACACCAAGATCGATCGAGAAATTCCTCAGATTTCGATTATTTATCCCCACGATTTCCGGTTCCAGGACAATTGCCTGCTCCACCTCATACTCATCATGAACCTCCACCAAGGGAGTTATACCCAGGTCCATCGCCGTTTCAAACAAGACCTCCAGATCATCCCCCAACAAACGGGCTATGAGAAGAACCATATCAGCCCCCAAACGGTCGGCTTCCTCAATTTCCCTTTTTTCAGTCAGGAAATCCTTCATAAGCAGGGGAACATTTGCCTGCAGGGCAACATCTGCAAACATCTCCTTACTACCCCCAAAGTGGAGGTCTTCTGTCAGCACTGAAATACCGGCGACATCCACATCCACCATATACTTTACGATGGCCGCGATATCTGGGTTTTTTCTAAGAATGCCTCCAGACGGTGACCTTGGTTTTATCTCACCGATAATTGGGGTGATACCCTGGCTTGCCAGGAACTCAATCCTTTCGCATATGCCCATATGCTCTGGGCGACAAATATCCATATGTAGGGGGGACTCGCACCTCTTGTTTTCCCTTATGCTAGATACAAGATCATCCCATTTATCCCTATTGGCCACTAGTCGGTCCCCCTTCCTGGGAGAGAAAGAGGACCATCCTTCACTCCATTTGCCCTGAGAAAACCGGACATTGCCCTCAGAGCCCTCCCGCTTTCAATTGATTCCATGGCAAGGGGAAAGGCCTCGGTTATTGAGAGATCATCGCTAGCTGCTGCTATGGCCGCCGCTCCATTGATGGCAACTACATCCCGCCTTGGACCACTGTCTCTGTTGGTCATTATATTGATCAATATCTCAGCGTTTAGATTCAAATTGCCTCCCCTTAGATCAATCAGATGAACCCGCTCCAACCCAAAATCCTCAGGCCTCAGAGTGTAGGTTCTTACCTCGCCCTTTCTGGCCTCCGATATCTTGGTCCTGGTGGTGAGTGATATCTCGTCTAGTCCATCCTCACCATGCACCACGAAGGCTCTTTCCAGACCTATTGCCGATGCCACCCTGGCCATCTTTTCGGTCAAATTTCCGTCATAGACCCCCATTACATGACCTTTTGCCTGGCAAGGATTGGTCAAAGGACCGAGTATGTTGAAGAAGGTCCTAATTCCAATTTCAACCCTAGGGCCAATCGCATGCTTCATGGCGGGGTGGAAAACCGGTGCAAACATGAAGCAGAGCCCAGTTCTCTCCATGATAGCCTCCACCTGTTTGGGGGACAGGTCCAGCCTCGCACCCAGACATTCGAGAACATCAGCGGAACCGCAGTTGCTGGATACAGATCGATTTCCGTGTTTTGCCACTGGCACCCCCGCACCCCTGGCAACGAACATGGCCCCGGTGGATATGTTGAAGGTACCCACCCCATCACCGCCCGTTCCACAGGTATCAACAATACGTCCATTTACCCTCGGCCTTATCCTAACCGACCTTTCCCGCATCTCCTGCACAAATGAGGCGATCTCCTGCACCGTCTCCCCCTTTATCCTCATCGCGGTTATGAAAGAGGCGATTTGGGCCGGCGTGGCACCGCCCTCCATGATATCCTTCATTGCCGACCGTGCAACATCGCCCTCCAGGTTCGTGCCTTCAACAGACTTGGTAATTGCCTCTCTAATCATTGGTTATCCTCCAGAAAATTTCGTAGTATGAGCTTTCCACTCATTGTGAGGATGGATTCGGGGTGAAATTGAACCCCTTCGATGGGGTATTTTCGATGTCTTAGGCCCATAATGACCCCATCCTGGGTTCGACTGGTAACCCGTAGCACGCTTGGGAATTGGTCCTCTGAAACGACTAGGGAATGGTATCTTACGGCCGAGAATGGATTTTCAACACCAGCATAAAGGCCCTGGCTTTCATGTTCCACCAAGGATCTTTTACCATGAATTGGCGTCGGCGCCTTCACGATTTTGGCACCGAATACATGAGCTATGGCCTGGTGGCCGAGGCATACTCCAAGAATGGGCCTCTCGTGGAATGAGTCTATGATCCTACAACTGACCCCAGCCTCTTCGGGCCGGCCCGGCCCCGGGGATATCACTATCAGGTCCGGGTCGATCTTCGATACCTCGGAGATGGAGATCTGGTTCCTCCTGACAACCAGGTCTGCACCTATGAGGCCCAGGTATTGGGATATATTGTAAACGAAGGAATCATAATTATCGATTAATAGCACCGTTGGATTCACAGTGCCTCACCACCAACGGCCTGGTAGAGAGCACGCAGCTTGTTTTGGCACTCCTGGTACTCGATCTCCGGGTCCGAGTCGTGGACGATACCGGAACCCGCCTGTAAATGGAGCTTCCCCTTGCTGGTAAACATGGTTCGGATGGCTATGGCCAGGTCCATATTGCCCTGGAAGTCAATATACCCCACAGCTCCCCCGTAAGGGCCTCGGCGCAGAGGCTCCAGCTCTTCAATTATCTCCATTGCCCTTACCTTGGGGGCCCCAGAAACCGTTCCTGCCGGGAAAACCGCCCGAAGGGTGTCAAGAGCGTCAT
>CAZUNO010000055.1:0-9657 GCA_964621445.1 Hadarchaeota archaeon (SeqCode)
TCCCTTCCCCAGCTCTTATTATTGATCGAGCCGCAGTATATCCATCTAGATTTTACCAATTCCTGAATCATATTTTAAGTTCTTCTGAGGTTGTACTCGATTGGTTTATCGTTTCTTCCTTCTTTGTACGGACGTTAACGTCGAAAGTTCACTACACCCGCAAGTCCTGCTGTCTGTTTGAGAAAGCGCGCGAAGTGCTAGAAGACTATGTCTTTCTGGCCAGGCAAATGAAGTAGTTTTCATCATCCCTTTCAAAGGTTACGGCAAGTCCACTCTCCTGCATCATCTGCTTGAGCAGTTCCATGCTTGGTAGGAAATCATTCCCGATCTCCACGCCACCATTCATATGGACCTCGTTGATCTTCCTAGCCGGATCGGAATGAGCTACTGCCAAGCGCCCTTCCTTTCTCAGCGCCCTGGACAATATCTTGATGGCCAGAGGCTGGTCAACGAAATGGGGAAAACAGCAGTAACACACCACCAAGTCGAATTCCGACTCGTGTCTCAATTCGTACACATCGGAGACCAGGTATGAAACGCAGGGATGCCTTTCTTCTGGGTACTTCGACCGAGCCACCTCGATCATCTTCTCCGAGTAGTCCAGCGCAACAACACTTCCGTCGACAAGATATCTCTCGTAGAACGGTATCAGGATTCCAGTCCCGGTGCCGACGTCAAGTATCCTATCATGCCCTTGGATCCCCAGCAGCTCGATGATGTACTGCACCTTCTCGAGGTTGTGAACGGAGATCTCGTCCCATACTTTGGCCCTCTCATTGAAGAACCCTCTCTTCTTCGAATCCGCCGTTTTCGGGTTCATGCTATCGTCTCCGTCATAGCGGGGATGATTACCGGCACGCCCCTCACGCTCTCTACATACGCCTTGATGTTGTAAACCGCCTTGATGTTCTCGGGGGTGATGACCTCTGGACCTCCCACGGAGTGAACGGCCCCATCCTTCATCAGAACGAACTTGTCCGAGTGTCTGATAGCCAGGTTGACATCGTGAATTGCCATGATCGCGGCCATGTGGTTCGTCTTGACGATCTTCCTAACCAACTGCAGTATCATGTGCTGGTTGGACAGGTCAAGATTGCTTGTGGGCTCGTCCAGGAGAATCAGTTTAGGTTGCTGGACCAGGACCCTGGCTATCTGCACCAATTGGTATTCGCCACCGCTGATCTCGTCCATGTACTTCAGTGCCAGCCCGTCTAGGTCCAGTAGATGCAGCACTCTGCCTGCCAGCCTTATGTCCTCCTCGGTGACGTCCCACTGAAAGTGCGGTTTCCTCCCCAGTAGAACGGAATCGAAAACCGTGGTCCTGGATGTCTCGCTCCTCTGGGCCACGTAGCCTATGCTCTTAGCGATGTCCTTTCTTCCCATCCGACGAAGGTCCGACCCCTCCATGAGCACTGAACCCGCGTCCGGTGTGAATATCCTGTTTATGCACTTGATCAGCGTAGTCTTGCCAACACCGTTGGGGCCCAGAACGGAGACGACATCATCCTCCTTCACGGAAAACGATACATGGTCCAGAACCTGTCTGCTCCCGTAGGAAAACTTGATGTCGTTCACCTCAAAGAACATCACTACCGGTACCTCCTGATAAGCAGATAGATGAAAAGGGGTCCCCCAAGCATCGAGGTTATGATGCCCACCGGTACGACCGAGGGATAGAGGATTACCTGCCCAACCCCGTCCGCGGTGACCAGGACGATGGCTCCCAGGATGATGGAGAGCGGGATAAGGTAGCGATGGTCGCTGCCGATGATCATCCGGGCGATGTGCGGTCCAAGAAGACCTATAAAGGCGATTATTCCGAAGAAGGAGACGATGACCGCGGACAGAATGGAGGACAAAACCATCCCCACGACTCTTTCCCGCTCCGTGTCTACGCCCAGACCCCTGGCAGTGTTCTCCCCCGCATCCATGGCGTTGTAATCCCACCTCTTGTAGAAGTAGTAGAGGAACACTGGGAGAAGAACCAACAGTATCAATGAATTCCAGTACCAGGTCGCTTTCCCAAGATCACCGAAGGTCCAAGCCACGATATTACCCAGCTGTGAATCGGTAGCTATGTACTGCATGAAAGATAGCCCAGCCGAGAACATGGCGGTGATGGCCACGCCAGCCAATATCATCGTCTCGGCACTGACTCTCGTAATCCTGGCGAGGAGCAGTATCGAACCGGTCGCTAGCAGAGAGAACAGGAACGCACACACGGTCGTGGCATAGGGATTGCTGATGGAGACGGTGGAGGTCATGCTACTGCCAGCACCCAGGAAGATGATGGCGAAGGAGGCCCCGAAGGCTGCAGAGGCGGATATTCCCAGGGTGAAAGGCGATGCCAGGGGGTTGCGGAGGATGCACTGCATCACTACCCCGGCGACGGCCAATCCTGCCCCGGCGAACAGGGCCCCCGTGATCCTCACCATTCGGATATTCCAGATTACGCCTCCCCTTCCGACCGTGTCGAGGGTGAAGATGTATCTGATGACCTCCGCGAAGGGGATGTCAATTGGTCCATTCTGAGCAGCGATGATCATGCATAGGACGAGCAGAAGTAGCCCGATAAGGAGGGAAAGGCGCTTCCGTCTTACGAACCCCCCGTATGCCCTCGATATCTGGTTGACTTCGTCCTCATCGTCCTCATAGATGTCGCATGTTTCAAAGTCCAACTTTATCCCTGAAAGATTTGTTTTTATTCTTTGCAAGCGGCTTTGTCAAGAAGACTGGAAAGAAATTCAGGAGTCAACGAAGGCTGACTTTGCTACATCCGTTGCCGGTCTGGTCCTCTGCGATGTCTGAATAGGTTATGGTGGTTTCCGGATAGAATAGCTTTATGATCTCGTTCGCCTTGTCCTCGAACTCCCAGGAGTACATCTCCCCGTTAATTATGGATGCGACGTAGTATGCATTCACCAGCTGGTTGTCCCAGTTTGTGCCATAGCACTTGTAGACCATGGTTGAGTATATGTTGTTGTTCTTTACTGCCGAAACATCGCTTAGCCCGGTATTCTGGTTTATGTATTCCTCGATCGAGGAGAGAGCACCGCTCAGGTCTATGCTGTCTATGAATATGTAGGCCGGGTCGGCGTTGATGAGGGTCTCCAGCGTGATGACGTACGGTTGACCGTTGGCGGCGGGCTCGATTGCATTTGGGACGTTGGAGTAGTCGAAGGGAAGATAGTTGCCGGACCCCTTCAGAAAGGATGCTCCGCCGTAGAAGAACATGCCGCAGGCGTATGCGCTCTCCGCGCCGGCAGGGGGAGCTCTGGACGCTATATCGCTGATCATCCCGGCGATGCCCGTGTTGAGCTCGTCAGCCCTGTTCTTCTCACCGAACAAGGTACCCAGGGAAGTTATCTGATCATAGAAAGCCTCCCCGAATTCGAGGTCGGCGTTGATGACGTACACGGGGATGCTAGTCTGGGTTTGGAGGTTGTCTGCGGTTGCCGCATCTTGCGCCTTGGAGGTGATGATGAGGCTTGGGTTAAGGGCCAGGATTGCCTCCGCAGTTTCGGCTACCTGTGGCAATTCAGAGAATCTTGCCTTGTTGACGAGATAATAGGTCTGGTCATCCCGGGTGTTGAAGGTACCATGGGTCTCAATCGCCTGGACTTTCTCAACCGCATCGAAGTAGGACACCAACCTCAAGGAGCACGCGCCCACACAGAAAATCGAGTCTATCTGCTCGGGAATATTCACCGTTCTTCCCAGAGCATCGGTAACGTTTGTTTCCTGTATTTCTTTGTCCGCCTTGTTCATGATAACGTAGGCCACGCCTAGACCAGCGACTAGGACTGCTACGGTTGCCATGATAGCAAAGATCCTGTTCCTTTCCATTCGATCACTTCTTATGATTACTACCTTAAATTCGTATTACGAATTTATATTTAGTGATACGCAACTAATAAAGGTTTTCGAGGGTGATCGAGGTGATAATTTATGTCGGGCAAACTAGAGAATGGGCTATCAACCTCTCACGATAACCGATAATCATGCCGAGTACTGATGCGGTCAGGCCAATCATCGGATTCAAGAGAAGTGTCTAAGTCAGTGGTCAGCCTCGGCCATTTTCCCGAGGGTGGCAGGACATCAGCATTGAGGACGGTTCCACGGATTTCATCTCATCCATAAGGACTCAGATGCATCGGCCTCGAAGAACTCGTTCCCCTAGCCTAACGCGAGCTAGGAAAGTATCCCCCCTCGCCGGGCAGGCAGGCACTAGACAGTACGAGTCCTAGAGAGGTGAGCTTTAAACAAGCTGGCCACACTCTCCCCAATCGAGGTCCAGAGAGACATGGTCTGCGACCCAGATTCAACCTACCTCTCGGATGAGAGGTACCCCAACTGGGCCGTTATAACGAATCCGGAGAAACACAAAGCCGTAAGGGGCCTTGAGGCATTCAGTTACCACTCGAGGTACTCCCTCAACGTGTTAGAAAATGCGACGGCGGTTGCCAGGACCTCAGAAGGGAGCTGGTCTGACCCGGATGGGGATATGAAGCTTGACGAGGGGTAGGGCTCGGGCCAGATCATCTCGGGTTTCCAATCGACATCGACGGGTTCCCTCTCGATAAGCTCCACCGGGAATAGGGGGCCGATGGTGGTCATCCCCCAGGACGGCGAGGGAACCATTGGGAGTTGGACCCGGCTGACTTTAGGGTAAGCCATTCCTGCTGGGACTGGTACTGTGCGGGATAGGCTGTGTGGTGGTACTCGGGCCAGGGAGATGGTGCAGGGAAGGCTCCGCCCATGGTTAGGCAATACACCATAGTTTCTTTATCGGTCCTGCCGTTTAGTTCTACGATCCACTCCGACTCGCCGTCCCCATCCACATCACCCCACCAGCCCCCGTTCTCCTGCCTCCTATTGAGCGCGATGTGTTGGTTGGTGTAGAAGGCCTCGATGACACCCGTCTTGGCGTCGGTGACCACGGGATAGGGTGCGGTCCACAGTATCTCTAGTTCCTGGTCACCATCAATATCAGCTATAGTCTGGTAGGGTGCCCAGAAGTTGTTAGTTGCTCCTGGAGGTAGGAACCCCTGTTCCGCTAGATGGGTGAAGTTCAGCCACCACTCCAGAGCCATGGAGGAGAGGTCGACCAGGAACCCACCGTTGTTTGACATTATAACCATCTCTAGATTCGAGTCACCATCCACGTCACCCATAGCCTGCCCGAGACGTATTGCCCCTCCCAAAGGTTCGCTCCACCTGTCCAGCTCCACGCCCTGGCCGCTAACCACCAGCACCGAGTTAGTCGGTGGGTCGGTCCACACCACGGCCTCGTACAACCCATCATTATTCACATCTGCCACGACCACCGGGTTGGTCTGCATGTTAGCCCCGGTATCCAATCGCCACTTCTCTGTACCCGTATCGGCGTCCATGCAGTACAGATAATGATCCTGGCTAGCCCACAAAACCTCGAACCCCCCGTCCCCATCAATATCAGCGATAGTGGGTTGGCCCTGGTTATCATCTCCAGCCTGGAAACTAGTCCACACTAACTCTCCCTCGTGGCTAACCCGGTGTACATATCCACGGTTATCGTTTAGAAAGAACTCGGGCAACCCGTCGCCATCCACATCCATGGCCTGAGGGGGGCCCAGCATGTATTCCTCATTGGGATTGGTCCAGCTCCATACCAGTGATCCTTCTCCATCTAGGACGTATAGCACCCCTGGTCTTCCGGCGAAACAAAGCTCGTAGACCCCGTTACCATCAACATCTATCAACGAAACCTTGCTGACCGGGTCACCCCCCAGACCGTCACTACCTATGGGCGGGTAAATCCACTCGAACCGCCCGGAACCATCGATACACCACATTCTACTGTTATCACCTCTCCGAGTGCCGAACACAACCTCTTTCACACCGTCGCCGTCAACGTCCCACACCGTCTGGCACCCCTGGTGACCGGCTCCAAAAGTCTTGTCATGGAACACATCGCTAGTGTTGAACACCCACTCAACTTCTAGCACAACATCTCCCCGATCCAGATCCCGGTCTATACTGCTGGGGATGTGGTCAACAAAACTGGTCCCGGGACCATTAGCCACAGTTTGTTTAGAGTCCAGGCTAGGAGGCTGGGTCGAGTTCTCGACAGAGGCGAGTCGGCCTTTCATGGCCTTGAATTCAACAGATATAAATAAGGAACCCGTACCCACGAAGTAGACCAGGAAGGCTAACAATAGTTTCTGTTTCATAGAAAGGCTCACAGAAACCTTAGCCTCTTTCTCGCACTCCAGGTCCTCTATGTCTGGGTCCATCTATGTCACTCTCCTCACAATATAGATAGAGCGTAGCGCAGCCATGCCCAGAAGGAGGGAGAACAAGTTGACCAGTATAGGCTCCACCAGCAGCCAAGCCACGACACCTATAGCCACGGTCACCGTGTATAGAGCGTAGTCCCATCGACCTATGAGAACTGGTCCAGGCATATCGGGGATTATAGAGGCGATTCTCTCAGCGCCGTAAACCGTGATACCGTAAGGCTTCTCCCTTCCAAAAAGCTTCTTCTTAGCTATAAAACCCGAGCTCTCAAGCTTCTTAACAGCCCTCCTAACCCGGGACTGGTAGGTCCGGTACTCATCGTCCCTGTACTCAAGGTTATAAATAGAAAGAACCAGCTCGGCCATCGTCCTATTCCCATCGATAAGCTCCTTCAAGATACGTGCCTGAAGCGGGTCGAGATCCAGGTGAGAGAACCTTTTGACCTCCCTCGAGAAATCCTCTAATCCCTCAAAACCCTCACCCAAAACCTCGTCCTCAATCATGCAAATAAAAAAACCCCCTCCTACCTCTTAACCCTAACCATTGATTCAAAATTGAATCAAAGAAAAAATACCCCAGAAACTCTCTATCCCCACAATAGTTCACCCACCTCTACGGAGCCTGGTTTGTTCTACCTCTCTGTAGAGTCCTCCTTTAACAATCAGGGTCCAAACTACAAATGATGAAGCGAGTAGTGTACCTGTGACTACTAACCACTCTGTGACATAGACCCAGAACAGGGCTCGGTTCTTGAACTCTATAGCCTCCTCCTTGAATATCTGTACATCCCGGACCAGGCTCTTCATCACCTCGCGGGATTACTCCCATTTCTGGGATAATACAACCGATGACCCTCCTCCGAACACTCCAAGACCTAAGCCGCCCTCAGGAAGAGAGGATTTATGTGGATCTCGAACCTCTCTACAAAGTCGACAGAGGAGGTTCCTACCCGCACCATATAAGATCAGCGCGAAAAGAGCGCTATGGCCATAGAGATGAGTACCGGTTCTTGGATGTTCCTTGGGCAATTATCCTGAGTAGAAGGAGCCACCAAAAGCAGCGCTTTTTAGGCTCCATGTGTAAATTCTCCGTATCTCCAGCCTAGGACATGTGGTCTCCTACCTGGACCGGGGTAGGTATACTTGTGGATCGCATCTCTTATCATCCTCCAGGTGGATAGAATTGAGGCACAGCACCTCGATCCGGTTGTCTCTGCACAGAGACGGGCTTAGATAGCCCACCACCAGATTGAGAACTATAAATACCAGGACTCAGGACTCTATTTAACTCAAAACGAAATCCCTGGGCAATGCCCTAATCTAGGACTTGTCCCTATCAATTTCCCCACTCCTGGAGGTGTTTCTATTCTTCTCACATTTTCGGTCACGAAGCGACCTGTTCTGAATTCTCCGCCAGATGAAAAGAGCACTTCTCGAAACATCGAGGTTTTCAGCGACCTCTGTCCAGGTCATTCCCCTCCTGTGCATTCTTTTGGCCCTTGGTAAAATCTCTCTAGCTATCGACGATAATGATCGGTAAGGAAAATCTCCTTCATTCAATTCCAGATAAACCTCCATTCCATCATAGTCCCGGGAATCCGCTCACCTAGAAAAAAGGCCGAATATTCACCCTCTTAATGCTACCGATTGATTCAAAATTGAATCAAAGAAAAACTACCCAAACCTACCCCAAGAACCCTTACCCTAGACCAGTCCCCCAATATACGGAGCTCGTCTCCTCTACCTCTTTGTAGAGCCAAGTGGTGTGACCCTATCGAAATGCTTTGTCTCACCGCCTACGACTATAGAAGGGATCGTCGAGGCGGTGATCAATACGGATACCATAACGATTAGAAACTTATCAGGGTCACTTACCCCTAGAACATAGCCGGAAATTGCGATATACAATCCGATTAGAAAAATCGTTACCAGAGAAATCAAACATATACTGCCCAATCTTGCCGTGACTCATTCCTGATATCGCGAATACTATTCCCATCGTTGCCACTATTATCCTCGTTGCATTATTCTCAGGTTCTCCAGACTGGAGAATTGGGTTAGTCTATTAAAGCAGTGTTCGGACTCCAAACCGGATGGTTAACCATTTACCGCCCTGCCTTCATGATATTCTATTTGTGATAACTTTTTATCGCTGCCCGCCTCGAGATTTACATCATAGATGGTGAAAAATTGAAGAGCGTTAAACTTGCATCTGGAAAAGAAATGCCGGTAATCGGACTTGGTACCTGGAAGCTAACCGGAAAATCCTGCATCAGGACGATGAGGATGGCGCTGGAACTTGGATACCGACACATCGACACGGCCTTTATATACGGAAATCAAACCGAGATATCCACGGCACTTAAAGAAAGCTCCGTGGACAGGTCCGAGCTATTCATAACATCGAAGATCTGGAAAAACAGCTTGACCTACGAAGGGGTCCTTGACCAGGCCGATGAGATACTAGATCAACTGGGTATGGATTACGTTGACCTGCTGCTTGTGCATTGGCCTTCGATCGATGTGCCCATCGAGGAAACCATCTCGGCATTCGGGGAGCTGGCCGAGTCCGGAAAAGCACGTGATATAGGAGTCAGCAACTTCACCGTCGATGACCTCAAGGGGGCCCTGAAAGCGTCCAGCACCCCCATATCCAATAATCAGATCAAGTTCAATCCCTATGAAAAACCGGAAGAAATTTTGAATTTTTGCAGGGATAATGACATATCGATCACCGCCTACTCTCCACTGGCCCGAGGAGATATTTTCGGTCGAGACGGAGTCCTTGATGAGATCGCCGAGGCCAAGGGGAAGAGCAACGCTCAGATAACCCTGAGGTGGCTCCTGCAAAAGGGAATGGTCGTCATTCCTAAGGCCTCTAGCAGTCATCACCTCCAGGAGAATCTGGATCTATTCGATTGGGAACTGACCCGTGAAGAGATGGAGAAGATAGACTCCCTCTGAATTGGAATAATGGGAAAACCAAAAAGATAGACTACTCGCCATTGGCATGTCCATGGGTCTCTTCCACAGGATCTAGCCCTCACCCACGCTGAAGGCAAACCACAAATTTAAGGGTAAATAACCATGTAATTACCCAATATGCTCCGACGCCTCCTAATCCTATTTCTCCTATTCTATTTGCCCATCTGTAACGCGGAACAGATCGATATCCTGCTTCTGACCAGTATCGATCGGGTTATTTCCCTGGGCTCGATGTTTGGTGCCGACCCGTTGACCGACTGCGTTGGGGTTCCCTGCCGCGCGGAGGGACTGGTGGCCAAGGGGGAGGACCCCAGCGAGATGATGAGGTACATCCGCATCTACTTCCCGCGAACATACGAGGAGATGAAGGACTTCGACGTCATAATCCTCAACG
>CAZUNO010000056.1:0-9498 GCA_964621445.1 Hadarchaeota archaeon (SeqCode)
CGGGGTGTGCGACTTCAACCGGACGGCGATCTCCACAAACTGGCCGGGAGCAGTTAACATAAACACCATGTTTGGCACCGTGACCATTGGGGTTCTGGGGCTAAATCCAACGGGCGGTGGCCATGGAGATTCCATAAACATATTCGGCGGGGAGAACATAGAGGTGGGGACCCTGGACATCCAACCCAGGGGATAAGAACCGAGGTCAGGGATGGAAAGAATCGAACCGTGGTTTTATTCCCCGATAACAGCACCGTAACCGTGGACAGCCCTGGCGAATGGCTACCCATCCCCGAGCCGGCCATGTCACTGGCGGCCCTTTTTGTAGGATTCCTGCTAATCCGAGATTTCATCTCCAGGGCTGATCAGGAAGGTCCCGATCTTCTTTGGCCCCATTTCGACCTCGAGTGAAGAGCCTCGGACCTCCACCTTGCGGGAATTTTTTTCCTCCATATCGGTCCGATAACAGCTTTCCAGCGGAAACGGGAACTCGATAGAGGTATCGGTCCTCCCCGATCCCGGGTTATAGACTCTCAGGCAGATATCCCTCTCTTCCTCTGCCCTCTTCAGGGCACTCATCTCCGCTCCGCCCTCCACCTCCAACAGGCCCCAGGCCTTGGGAAGCCTGCCCTGGTGGGGAGCGGCCTGCGCCGCTCTCATGGGGATGTTGAGGACCTCAGCCTGTTTCATGGCTGATCCCTCCTCCCAGTCCCCTGAGTGGGGCATGATGGCGTACCTGAATCGGTGTTCTCCCGGGCATTGGGAATGCTCCATCTCCGGGTGCCTCTCCCACCTCCAGGCCACGGTGGTCAGCGCCAGCTCGTAGGCCCTCATCAGAGTAAGGTAGATCACCCGGTCCTCGTTTTCGGAGACCATGTACTCCCTTATGCCCTCGTTCAGGATTGCTAGCCCCGCGTCCCCGTTGCTAATATCAACGAACCTCTGCTGGGGAGAGCAGGTCTTCCAGGGACCGATCCACGGGCCTTGTGGGTCGCGGTCTATCTCCCTCTCCACCACGTCGAAGGGACTCTCGGCATGGCAGGTTTCGGTGTCCACCCCGGACGGGAAGCCAACCCTGAGCCTGTGGTCCTTGCACCGGTTGTCAAAAGCGGTCTCCACCTCGACCATCCTGGAGCACTTCTTGAGGGTCACCAGGGAGGTTATTCGCATGGTCTCCGCTAATTCGCTTCTTCTTGCCCGGTCACCGTTTCCGTCCAGGCGCTGTATCTCCTCTGACCTGGCCTCGTCCAGCTGCACCGGTACCTCCATTTCAACGGTGATCCTGAAGCTTGATACCAGAGGGCCATCCTCCACCAGGGAGATGTTGGGTGCCGATCCCTGGCTGGTAACCACCTGGTCGAAGGCGGGAGGTACATGCCTCCAGGCGTGACCGGCCTCGCCATCGTCGGAGAAGAAGTTCAGCCCGCTATAGGTGACGTTAGTCTCCTTGTCCCTGACCCTGAGGGTGCCGTCGCCAACCACCGAGACCACCAGGTGCTCGTTCTCCATGGTTCTTGGCCCGGTCACCATCGACGGGGAGGGCATGGTCTGTTCCTGGTCATGCATGACCACGAATGTCCTGTATCCCATTCCCGGAACATCCCTGGCCATGAAGTGGAGGCCAACCTCCTCCGAGGGCATCTCCAGGGTGGCATCGTTCATGTTCCTGATAACTGGGTGTTCGCTGGTCCTGCTGAAGACCTGGCTGTCGACCTCCTCCCCCGTTTCCCCGTCCACGATGGAGAAATACTGATACTCGCATTCGTCGGGGAGGTCCAGGTAACAGGTGACCACCTCCGTCCTGGGGAACGGAGACGGGTTGAACACGGTCACCACAACCTGGTCCTCATCCAGGTCGGAGTTGTCGATGTTGAGCTGGATGTTTTGGAGTGCACGCCGGGTGAGGCCGTTGGAGATGTTTCTCACCTGGTCCAGGCGGTGTGTGACGTCCTTTTCTATCTGGTCCACGCCGGTTCCTGCTATGCTGTCGTGGGGATGACTCCTGAAAAGGTACTTCCAGGCCTTTTCCAGCAGATTGGCCGGGTACTCCTCACCGAGAAGGTAGGCAAGGGTGGAAAAGGGTTCCGCCCACCTCTGTAGCTGGGTCTCCGCCATCGAGCTGGCCTGTTTAATGCGGGTGCGACTGGAGGTCACCTCGTGGTAGAGGAAGGCGGCCCTGCCTATCATCCTGGGAGTCCTTCTCTCCCCCTTGAGCACGGGGAGTTCCCCCACCGCCGATTTCAGGCTCTCCACGTATTTCTCCAGGGTCGAGAAGAATATCTCATCGGGCTCCACCAGGTCCTTGGCCCTTTCAACGATCTCGACCTCCCTCCAATCTGGCTGGTAGCTGTCGTGACCCATCATGTAGGCGAGTACGTTGGTCGAGCAGGCCTCCACCTCCTTCTCCTTGAGGTTCCGAAGTCCGGACCTCAGTTTCTCATCGTCAAATTCCTTCCTAGGATCAAGCAGAAAGTAGTGCTGCCGGTGACGGTCCGGACCGCAGAAGTGGAACGGGAGGTCTCCCCGCTTCCAGGAGTAATCCCTCTCCAGTATCTCCTTACCGTAAACGGTAGGTCTATAGACGTCGAAAAAGAAGTTGTACCTGGCGTTGGAGCCCATACGGGTGGCCAGGAGCTGGGTACCATCGGCCCCCTCAAGGATAAATTCCGAGGGCGCCTCGTCGAGGGTTACCCCATGATAGAACAAAATGGTATCTATGCCGAAGCCAGCATAGATCTGGGCGATCTGTGAGTTCTTTCCATATGAGAATGGGGAGTAACCAACCTTCATGACCTTCCCGTACTCCCGGGCCACCCTGTGCCCGAACAGGAGATTTCGAACCAGGGACTCCCCGTTGACGTTGAATTCCTCAGGGCAGGTGTACCACGGCCCGGCCGTTATCCTGCCCTCCTTCACCCGCTTCTCTAACTCCTCCCTTCTACCGGGACGGATCTCCAGGTAGTCGTCAAGGGGGGCCACCTGAGAGTCGAGAAGGAAGGTGTACTCGGGATACTTTTTCAGTAGCTCAAGCAGCTCGTCCATGAAGGATACCAGCTGCATCCTGGTCTCCTGAAAATCGTAGAGCCACTCCCGGTCCCAGTGTGTATTGGGAATGACATGCATCTCGTATGTTTGGGACAAATCCAATATCTCCAGGGCCTTCCTGCTGGTTCCCTCTATTAATCTATTTCACCGATTGATTGACATATCACAAAAGCCATATTGTCCGGGTCCAGGGCTCTTGAGGATTATCTTCTTGACTCCGATATAGATATACACCTGGTATCACAGGACTTCCAGGGCACCAGGTTCCCGAGCAGAGGTGCCGAGATGCTTAAGTACTGGGATCTAGATCTGGGTGACCCGGAATTTATCCTCTACACACCAAGGGAATTCCCCCTGATGAAAAACAAGATGACCATGGTGCGGGGACGGCTGGAAGCATAAGCCAAAATAGATGATATCCTCTTGACACCCCCGCGCGATGGCCGGGGCGATTTATTTTTAAAACAAACCGCTGCCAACATCACTGCCAGAGGGATATTTTGACCGAAGACGAAGAACACAAGGAAGTCCACATAATATGCAACACCCACTGGGACCGGGAGTGGGTGTATCCATCGGCCGAGACCCGGCTGCTGTTAATAGATTTCATGAATAACCTGCTGGATATACTGGATAACCAGCCTGATTTTCACTCCTTCCTCATGGATTCCCAGGTGCTGGCCATTGACGACTTCATCGAGATGTGCCCGGACCAGAGACCGAGAGTGGAAAGGCACGTCAAGTCAGGCAAGCTTCAGATCGGGCCCTGGTACAGCCTCCCCGAGGAGTACATCGTTAATGGCGAATCACTTGTCAGGAACCTGCTAATAGGTCACCGGGCCGCCCAGTCCTACGGAAAGGTCATGAAGCTGGGCTACACGCCCTTCTCGTACGGGCAGACCTCCCAGATGCCCCAGATATATCGAGGATTCGACATAGATACCATAATCTTCTACCGGGGAATCAACACCGAGCACTCCGAGTTCATCATGGAGGGCGCGGACGGGTCCAAGGTGGTGGGCACCAGGTTCGGCTGCCTATCCAGGTTCAGCTACTACTTCTACGTTTACCGGGTGCTCAGGCACAACATGGGACGTGACGAGTGGTGGTACGACTGGGACCGGGGAGCGGAGCCCTTCAAGCTGGCCAACGAGCGCTACCCCCGGGCCCACTGGTACATACTGGACCCCAGCAAGAAGCTAATGCAATGGGAAAAGCTATCGGAGTGCCTGGACCGGCTAATAAAGGACGAGTCGGAGCACTTCTCCACCAAGTATATCGCCTGTATGCAGGGATTCGACTCCTCCTCGCCCGACCCCAAGGAGAGGGAGATCATAGAGAGGTCCCAGGAGTTCCTGGGCGACAGGCATACCATAATCCAGAGTAGCCTGGAGGACTATATGAAGAAGATGAGGGAGGCCATAAAGGACCGCGAGGTGGAGGTCATCAAGGGGGAGAGCAGGGACCCCGGCTCCACCGGCAAGTGGACCCACCTCATGGGAGACGTGATCTCCAGCAGGACCAAGATAAAGCAGGCCAACAATCAGGCCGAGAACGAGCTTCAGAGGTGGGCAGAGCCCTTCCAGACCATGGCCTTCATGCTGGGAGATGATTACCCAAGCGGTCCCTTGATGATGGCCTGGAAGTACCTACTAAAGAACCACCCCCACGACACCATCTGCGGGGCCGGGGTGGACCAGATGGAGAAGGACATGATGTTCAGGTTCGACCAGGTCAGGATACTTTCCCAGGGCCTGATGAGAAGGGGATTTCAATCCATTCAGAAGAGGATAGATACCGGTGACCTGGACATCCGGGACACGGTGCTCACCGTGTTTAACCCATCCCCCTTCCCCAGGAGCGAGGTGGTATCCATATACCTAGATCTACCCCTTGAGTGCTTCTACGAAGGCTTCTCCATAGTCGACAGCAGAGGAGAAAAGGCGGATTACCAGAAGGTCACCAGCTTCAACTACGGAAACCTGGTGAGAAACCTGCAGGACATCAGCCTGGAGCTACGCTCGGACAGGCAGAAGATCCACCTCCTGGCCCGGGACGTGCCCCCCCTGGGCTACAAGACCTATCATGTAAAACACCAGGATTACGAACTGGATACCACCGAGACCCTGGCTCCCGAGCCCATGTGCATGGAGAACGAGCACCTAAGGGTGGAGATCAACGATAACGGGACTCTGGACATATTACACAAGAAATCCGGACACCTATTCGAGGGCCTCCACTATCTTGAGGATAACGGGGAGACCGGCCACTCTTGGATTCACATGTCCCCCGATTTCGACGAGGTAATCAACACCCTGGGCACCCCGGCGGAGATCTCCCTCGAGCAGGAGGGCCCCCTTCTGGCCAGATACAGGGTTGAGTATAGGATGATGATCCCCGAGGATATCGTTAGGGACGAGCAGGGCGTGGACCCCAGGCTGTCCAGCCCCGTGCCCTCCGACCCCACCCGGCCATCGACGAGGAGATCGGAGAACAGGAAGGAGATGATCGTCAGGAGCTGGTTCACCCTCAGAAAGGGAAGAAAGTACCTGGAGGTGCGCACCAAGGTTGACAACCAGTGCAGGAACCACAGACTGAGGGTGGCCTTCCCTACGGGAATAAAGGCCGACTACTCCCACGCGGAGGCGGCCTTCGACGTGGTGGAAAGGGAGATAGTGAGAAGCGAGGATAATCCCTACTATAATCGCGACAATCCCCAGTACCCAAACCACAGGTTCGTGGATCTCAGTGACGGGGAGGTCGGCCTGACCCTGATCAACGACGGCATAAGGGAGTACGAGGCCCTGGACGACGACCAGCGAACGCTGTACCTAACCCTCCTCCGGGGATACGTGTTTAGGAACTCGCCGATCATCGACCGCTGGGACGTCTACCCGGAGATGGAGCTCAGCCAGTCACTGGGCGAAAACGAGTGGAGATACGCCATCTACCCCCACCCGGGGACCTGGGAGGACGGGAACGTCTACCAGCAGGCAGATTCCTTCAACCTCACCCTGCACGTGGGGCAGGCCGGGAGACACGAGGGAGACCTTCCCTGGGAGATGAGCTTCCTCTCGGTGGAGCCGGACCAGCTATCCATAAGTGCCCTCAAGAAGGGGCAGGACCGGGACTCGGTGGTCATCAGGGTCTTCAACCCCACGGATGGACAAGTGGAGGGAACCGTGAAGGCCCACGGGCCTCCCGCTGAGGCATGGTTAACCAACATGAACGAGAAGAGACTGGAAAGACTGGAGCCGGATGGATGCCGAGTACCCCTCGAGGTTGGCGCAAAGAAGATCAGGACGCTGGAGTTGGTCTTCTAGTCACCAAAAGGGATAAATCAGATAGACCCGTAACCTGAACCATGGACCAGGTGAAGAGAGATACCTATCTCGAGTTTTACCAGTACGATATGGACTACCCCTTCGATTCCCAGATACTGGGCAGCAGGGAGGACAGGGGATGCACCTTCCTGGACCTCAAGCTCGAGTCGGTTCACGACCAGTACGTGCCCGCGGTGTATGTCAGGCCCCAGGAAGGTGATACCTATCCGGCCATCATCTTTCTCCACGGCAGGGGCGGGTCCAAGGAGGATGTCAATGAACTCGTGCCCCTGATCTCCCAGCAGGGCTACGCCGCCATGGCCATAGATTGCCAGTACCATGGGGAAAGAAATCCCAGGGACAAGAACATCTACTCCCCTTACCCGTACTCCAACCGGGAGACAATGATCCAGACCATAATCGATTGCCGAAGGGCAGTGGACTTTCTGGAGTCCAGGACGGAGATCGATGAAAGCAGAATAGGCCTCCTGGGAGGCAGCATGGGAGGCATACTGGGAACCCTGCTTGCAGCGGTAGAGGAGAGGATAAGGGCCTCGGTGCTCATGCTGGCCGGAGGTAACTGGAAGATAATCGCCTCCAAGAGCGAGCACAGGGATGCCAGGGCACTGCGGGGAGTGGACGTGAACATGGATACCATGGCTGATATAATGGCACCCGTGGACCCACTAAAATTCGTGGACCTAATAAGCCCCCGTCCCGTGCTCTTTCAACTGGGGAGGAGGGACAGGATAGTTCCCGCCGAGACGGGAGAGATTCTATTCCAGGCGGCTGGAGAACCAAAGGAGGTAGATTGGTATGACAGCGGACACGGGCTTCCCCTGGAAAAGGTGGTCCCTCGGGTAATCTCCTGGCTCCAGACGAACCTTAGGGAGGCCTGAAACGGTCACCGCGAGGGGACCTCTGCCTTCTCCAGAACTCCCTTTAGCTTCTCTATCTCGGCCTCGTCAAGCTGTGCGGTTGGAGGTCTGGTACGACCCCCATTGAGGCCCGCGATATCCATGGCCGCCTTGATAACATGTGCCTCGCCGCCCTTCTTGGGCCCTATCTCGGTCCTGAATTCGTAGAAGGGCTGGTTAAGCTTGGCTATCATGGCCTTTGCCTTGTCATAATCGCCGCTTTCCATCAGGGAGAACAGCTCCAGCTCGTGCTCGGGCCAGAAATTTGCCTCGTGGCTGATGAAACCACTGGCACCCAGAACGTGTCCCACGATTGGCGAGGCAGTATTATCGATGAATACCAGGTCCTCCCCACATATGGTGTATGCTTTCTTGTACTCGAATACCGATGGAGCCGACCACTTGACGCAGCACACGTTCTTGAGGCCAGCCAGACGGGCCAAAAGATCGCTCGATATATGGAAGCCCTCCCAGAAGGTATTGTAGATCATTATTGGAATGCTAATGCAGTCGTTGATGGCCCTGAAATAATCGTAGACATCGGACTCGGATGGAGCGTAGTAGTAGGGAGGGGAGGCCTGGACCCCGTAGGCCCCGATCTTTTCCGCGTGCTGGGCCAGCTCCAGGGAGACCACGGGATTGGTGTGCTGGACCCCCACGAAGACGGGAGCCTCTCCTGAAACCTGGTCCACCACGGCCTTGGCCACCTTTTGCCTCTCGTCGGTCCGAAGTGACGGGAACTCCCCGCCCGCGCCAACTGCCAGGAACATCCCTGCCTCGTCTCCCATACCGGCTTTAAGAGAGGTCTTGAGGTTATCCCTTATGCCCTTTATGTCCAGGGATAGGTCGTCCTTGAAAATCGTCAGAACCGGGGCCATTGGCCCCTTCAATTCATCCTGCTTCATCGTTAGGTGGGAATATCAATTTACAGAAGAATGTTCCCCTTCCATAAGGTAATTAAGCTGCATGTACCCTCTTCCTTTGCACCAGAGGTAAGTTCACGTGACGGAAGATGATGAAATAATCGACATGTGGAGGGCCAAACACCCGGTTGAGGACAGCCTTGCAAGGGGACTGCCCGTCCTGGATAACGTGAAGACGGTAACCCTGTATAAAGCCACCCGGGAAACCGGGGCCTACAGCCATCACTGTCGTTTGATCCACCACCAGGGCCAATTTTACGGGATGTGGAGCAACCACCCGATGGGGGAGGGAGCTCCCGGCATGCGAGTACTCTTCTCGTTTACCGAAAAACCTGACCGGTGGCCGGATTGGCAGGTTCTCTTTCCGCGACCGGGACCGGTAAAGGATTTCCAGACCCTGGGGCTGGCTTCTAGCCCCGGGCGGTGGCTAGTTGTGGATGGCCAGCTATACGCGACCTGCGCCCTTTTCGCCACCGTCGGGTTTTCCAAGCGGGGCATAGTGGAGCCCGAGGATATCAGCCCGGTGAAGGACGATGACCATCCATCCAAGTACCGCGAGGTTTACACCTTCCTTGCCCGTGGGGTAAATCAGGACGGCTCCCTGGGGACCATATTCGCCCTATGGGATAACATGCCGCCCCGAATCGATTTCCAGGTCCAGAAACCATCCCAGAGGGATCCCCAGGAGCTCCTCTCGCTAATAACTCAGCTAGTCAGCAAACCGGACGACCTTCCCTCCTATGCCAGGTCCCAGAAGGACCACGTGATTTCCTTCTGCCAGAGGATGCCCTGGTGCTCGCCAAAGAAGCTGAAATACAGGATGCATTACCCGGATGCTGAGGATGGTCACCGTCTTTCCGAACCGGTCACCTTCCCCGCCCAGGACGGGCGCCAGGTGGTGCTTGCCCGGGACCCCCTGGCCTCCCACAGGATGTACGTCAGCTTTTCCGAGGATGGAGGACTCAACTGGCCCCCCGCTCGGCCCACCAACATACCTGATTCCCCTAGCCGGACCACGTCGGTGGTCCTCGAGGATGGCACGGTACTGCTAATCGGGAACCAGGTGGCCCCAAAATTCGAGGATGCTGAGAAAAGGCACTACAGGAGGGATCCTCTCACCGTATCGGTCAGCCGGAACGGCCTGGAATTTAACGAGGTCTACGCCCTGAGACACGACGCCCCGCCCATGAGGGTAGATGGTGTCGGCGGACGGGGCCGGGGCTTCCAGTACCCGGGCGCCCTGGTCAAGTCGGGCAAACTCTACGTACTGTACTCCGTGGGGAAGGAGGA
>CAZUNO010000057.1:0-8665 GCA_964621445.1 Hadarchaeota archaeon (SeqCode)
ATTCCTTAGACTCAATTATCTAATAAATGGAATATCTATTTAAATATTATTCATTTATCCAGTAATTATTACGTTTCTTTCTATCTATCATGATGACTGGAACAACAATGATGAAATAATCGGTAAAAATCAATGTAAATATGCTAACCAAGGCCCTTTGAAGCGTTTCAATTATCCTGAAAATATTGATTAGAATTACCCTCTGAGAGTCCCTGCACAACACTTATGAACCAAAGACAGACGCCCATTGCGATATTATAAGAATTAGAAGTGGTGGAAATTGATAACGGGTCCTCGAAACTCCATGCATCATCTTACTATATTGTCACTTGCCCTGATATTATCATCTCAATCGATGGCCGCTGTAGTAGTGGTGCAGATAAATGAAAATGGTAGCTGTAATGGCCTATTAAATCCAGGAGAGAGGATTCTATATCTTAATCAAACTCCTATATCCCGGACTGAAGATGTTCATTCATATCTATCACATACCAAGCCCAGACAAACAGTACTAATCACAACCAATCTTCAGACTTCAGTCGTCCGTCTTGGAGGCCAAAAAACAGGTAAACTTGGCATCGGCATCACGAACATTAATCGAACCGTTCTTTTTAAAGGAGAAACTAACATTCCTGATCCAGATTTACCCGAGACATCCACACCGCAGAAAGGCAAGATGGCGACTTGGTTCATACTTTCGATAACGACAATTATTCTTTTCCTTCTTAGCCTTCTTGTTCTGAAAGACACAGGGAATAGAATCAGCAATTTCATTGAAAAAATCAACACCTATCTTTCAAGTAAAGATAAGGTTTTCTCCCATTGTCTTATGCTCTTTTTCGCCTCGTTGATAACCAGGACAATACTCTCCATTGCCCATTTTCTTAAATTCGGATTTCATGCAACAAATGTTTTAGAGCTTTGGTTCTACGTAGATGTCGCAAAGGGAAACCGATATTTTCTTAATGCTTTGAATCCAACAGTCCATATACTGAGATTATTTGGCATAATATCACCCGAAGAGATCCCCTTCTATTCCACAGTCATACTAGCCATCCTTTTGGCTTCGATCGTTCCTGTAATTATCTACTTTTTTGTAAGAGACCTTCATACCAATAGGGCAGCTATTTTCGCGGGTCTCATCTATGGTCTCCTTGTTCAACCCATCGAACTGAGTACGGTTTCTTTTACTCAGCACATCGTTCAGATTCCCATTTCACTTCTTTTTCTTCTTTTCCTCAATAGGTCAATATCTAATCGAGGAAAATACAGGTTTGTTTATTTTTCATTGGCCCTGGTAATGGCAATATTGGGCTATATGGTGAACGTGGTCATCTTCATTTACGCCTTCATAGGCTATCTTGCACTATTTGTAGCAGTGTTAAGATGGCTTCTGAGGGAAAGGGATATGGATAGCGGCCAAAGTTTTGCCGTGTTAATGCTAGCGGTAGCATTGCTTGCAGTTCCTCTCCATATAAATTTCGACGAAATACAAGAGATCTCTAGTTCCTTTAGTGCAAAAGAAAAGGCCGAGCAGGCAGAAATCTACGTGAATGAGCCCCAAATTAGGTATGTTACTTCTATGTCCCTACCCCCCGTTGCCTATCTCAGGTTCTATGGCTTACTGCTTCCGTTAATTCCTCTTGGAGTGATTGTCGCATGGAGAGAAAAGCTTATTCTGCCTTATCTTATATTCGTATTTGGCTTACTAATTAGCGTACACTGGACCAGAGGATCCAGAATTTTGGATATTGGCGTGGCAATTCTTGCCGGACTTGCCATTGCCACATGGGAGAGCGAATGGAATTTTAAGTCCATTTTTGCTATAGCCCCTCTGACGGTTTGCATCTTTCTATTTATTCCCTTGAGTTATCTGCATATATTATATTCCATTTGCCTTACTGCATTAGCCGTAGCTCTCTATAAATTCGAAGCGAAAACCTTCCGGTTCATGGCCATAACTATCGTCATTCTTTTTTCTCTCTCAACAGCAACCATTGGCCTGATATTTATTGGGAATCCTCAATCAACTGAAGCGGAATACATTGCCCTATCAGCCTTGGCAGAAAAGGCTGAACCAGGAGAACGTATACTGACGGCTTTGGACAGAGGTCACATTCCAAATCCCATAACTGGGCTTGACTCCGTTTCCAATGAATATTACCAAAAGCCAGAAATAGCAAAAGTCTTCTTTGAAATCGAAGAGCTTGCTGCAATCAATCTTATGGAGAAAAATGTTAGCTACGTAATGGTTTCGAGTGATGACTTCAGAATTCTGCCAAATCAAAGTGCAATTGGAACGAAAGGTTATGTCACCTACGAACAGGAAATAGGGGACCACGAGTTTCCTTTTCTGACCTCTTTCAGATTGACATACCCAGATAATAGCCTAGATTATTTCAGAGAAATAATCTCAGTCAAAAAGCGTGGTACCGCGGTCAAAATCTATGAAGTCAACAAGGAAAATAACGAGGGTCAGAACCGCCCTCCAATGAATAATGGAGTAACGGTTAGCATGGTGGTAAGAAACCCTAACCTTCAAGAAGTCAAAGCTTGGATTCCTATCCGGATAATAAAGCCAGATGGCTCTCTATACGCTGTCGATTC
This sequence comes from Hadarchaeota archaeon (SeqCode), assembly GCA_964621445.1. Taxonomy (GTDB): domain Archaea; phylum CAYQAE01; class CAYQAE01; order CAYVLA01; family CAYVLA01; genus CAZUNO01. The sequence goes on from CAZUNO010000057.1 coordinate 2,608, forward strand.
ATTCTCACTGAATATTGGCTCTAATTCCTCAATGTCCCTAGGCATTGACTACGCTTTGCCCCCGAGACTTGCTCTGAAACTACAGATTGTTGCCAAAAAAATTCTCACCCGCAAAAGCGGTCACATAATGATTAAGGGATTTGCGAGGAGTCCCTCGATTGCCATCTTTAACTTCACATATACTGATGCCCTTGGGTTGAACCATAATCACCTTGAGGTTTTAGGAAATCAATCTATGCTATTTCGTCATAAAATTCACTCTTCAAGCAAGGACAATATGATAAAGAGTATATCATTATCCCCAACTTCAATCGACACAAACGAAACGGTTCTTTCACCAATAATCACCGGTTATCAATCATTGAAAACGGTCGAGATTATCTATGATTGTATAGACTAAGGATTAAGAACTGCTATTGGAATGTGAAAAAGAGATAGAAGAAAAAAAAAATAAAGTGGGAAGACTAAGTACTCTCGACTACCATGACATCTGCGCAAGTGCTTCCTGAGACCGTTTCTGCCTCAACACTAAATGTCCAGGTACTACCTGTTCCTAAAGTGTAAGAAAAGGACTTCTGACTTCCCACGGTCAACACTGTCCCAAGTGTGGTTGTTCCATCAGGAAAGTCCATTTCCCAACTTGCAAGATCTGTATTACCGGAATTCTTGATTGAAAGGACTACCGTATCTACCGCATTTGCAGTACTCGGACCAGAAAGAGTGATGGAAGGATTATCTCCACTTACCTTTGACTGCTTGATAAACGAGTTGTAGAATATGTAGAATCCTGCAACTGCTGCCACGGTTATTGCTATCAGTAGTAGTGTAGCGATTACTGGGGTGATTGCGCGTTTTCTATTAAACATGTCATTTCTCACCTCCATCTTTTTTTTCATACAACAGGCATCATTTCCGTCTTCTTGATACCATTTGCACTTAATGCTTAATACTTGGTTATTAATGCATAATTTATAAAACTTTTGTATTATTTACTCCCTATATACCTGCAATTCGCATCAAAATCAATTCCAGTTGACTACAGGAATGGGCCCAGGTCAAAGATCCTTGACTACACGTCAACTATCATATTCTTGGGTATCTCGACCCTGGAGGCATCGGCAACCCTTTCCAACTCGGGGAGCTCGGCCTCCGTCTTGCAGTAGAAGCTCAGCCCGTCAACACAGCACAGGTAGAGGTTCTTGCGCCTGAAGGTCCCTATACGGCTGTGCACCACCAGACCCCCTCTCTGGTTGGCAAGCTTGACGAAGTTCGAGGGCCTTACCTTGGCCATCATCCCCCCGATCACCACCTTCTCGATCCCGCTCTGCAATGGATGCCCGTCCTCCCCGTCATCGACCTCCTCTGGCATTCCGGCCACCTCCTCCAGGTCATCCAGGATCTCCTTGACATACCTGCCCTTTGGGGTGATCACGTAGTGGGACCTCTCGTCCTGGTCTATCAGCCCTTTGAGCTCCTTGAGGTGGTAGCTCAGATTGTTGGACTTGGTATCCTGGTCAAAACGCCTGACGTGGTTGAGTATCTCGGTGAAGGTGAAGGAGTCCCCGCTGCAAAGCAGGCGGATCACCCGCCTCCTAAGAGGGGTGGAGAAGAGGGACAGAAGACGATATATCTCCTCTCCGTCCCCTTCATTCCCGGTCAAACGATCACGCCCCTGATTTGACCCTGGCCCGGTACTCCCCGGCCTTGTCCCTCTCCCCTCTGGCCTTGTGTATCTGGTACAGGTTGACCAGTGCCGGCTTGTATCCGGAGTCCACCCTCAGTGCCTTATTGTTCATCGATATGGCCTCATCGAACTTGCCCGTGAAATAGTACAGCAGGCCCAGGTTGGCGTAGGCTGCCTTAAGGGACCCGTCCCGCTTCACCGCCTCCTCCAGGTAGCCCCGGGCCCGCTCCAGGTCCCCGGTCTTGAGACAGGCTGAACCGTACCCTGAGAGGGCCTTGGCGTAGCTTGGGTCCAGCTCCAGGGACTTTCCGTAATATTCCATGGCCTTGGAGTAGGCCCCTTTCTTCACGTAGGAGCGGGCCAGGTTGTAGTAGCATTTCTTGGCCCCATCCGAATTCCCGGTCTTGACCAGTACTGAGGCCAGGGACTCCAGACCCCGCTTGGACTCGGGCGTGACCTTCACCGCGGTCCTGTAGCAGTCAAGGGCTCCCTCGTAGTCGAGATCGTTCTCCTTGATGGCCCCCAGATTGACCCAGGCAAACTCCAGCTCCGAGTACTCAGGGGGGGAGAAGGTGGTTAGCCGGGAAGCTGCAGCGCCGGCGGAGTTGGTGGTGTCCGATGCGTACTCCTCCGGTATCCACCCGAAGTTGGACTCGAACTCCAGGTCGAGTTCCGGCACGTCGTTTCCGTTAGCATCGCTGACCACCACGTTAATTAGATAGTCCTCGGGGTCCAGGGGTATGTAGTCGTCCTCGGCCAGCTTTATTCCCTTGGTCCCTGGGAGTTCCACCTTGAATTCCCGCTCCCCGTTCCCGTAGCGGACCTTGATCTTTCTCTGGGCCCCGTTACCCTCGATTATGGTGCGGAATATCTCCTCGGCCTGGTCCCTGCGGCCGGCCTGCTGGTAGGCGTAGGCCAGGTTGCACAGCGCCGGGTGGTTACATATCCTTAGGCTCTCCTCTTTCTCCTTCTCCATTATATCTATGGCCTTGGCGAACCGCCTGGACTTCATGTACTTCAGTGCCCGGTTGAGCCTCTCCAGGTGATCGCTGGATATCCTCTCCCTCCACTCCTCCTCTGTAGAGGGATTTACGGAGAGCATGATAGACTCAGGTTCCCCGGGCTTAAGCTCCATAGCTATGCTTGAATGGGCCCCGCCGCAGGCGGCTTTGACCCTTGCCTGGCCGGTTTTCCGGGAGGTGATCCGGACTCCCGTACGGCCCTCCCTGTCGGTCTTCCTCTCCTTATCGGGAAGAATCCTGCCCACATCGGTCTCGAAAACCACCTTCTTGTCGGGGACCGGATTTCCATTCGCATCCTGGACCCTGACATCTATCTCCGACTTGTCCTCCCCGTCGGCTATGATGGTCTCCGGCTCTGCACTCATAATTATCTCCGCCGGCTCCGCCGCCTCGAAGATAACCTCGGTCCCCGAGATCAGCCCTTTCTCTCCGCCGGTTCGGGCCCTGACCGATGCCGTTCCCACCTTGACCGAGGTCACGGTTACCGTTGCCCTGCCGCTGTCATTTGTCCTTACCGTGTTATCGGGCTGTATGGTGCCCAGGTCGGTCTCGAAAACGACCTCCCGTCCCCGCACCGGGTTACCGATCTCGTCCTTCAGTTCCGCCGATATCCTGCACCCGGACTCTCCGTCGGCGGGAACCGTCTTCCTGTCAACCTCAAGAAACAGGTTGGAGGGATCCGAGGGGATGAACTCTATGCTCTTGTCCTGGGTGATATCCCCCTCCTTCGAGTACCCTATGGCCTCGGGGGAGGAATTCTCCTTGAATGGATTGGCCAAGCCTCGCTTTCTGTTCTCCTCGGGAATAAGGTCCTCGAGCCAGCTCTTGTACCTGTTCATGGCCCTGAGGGTGGCCGTTCCCACCTGGTGCGAGGAGAGCGAGATGGTGGCCCTGCCCCGCGAATCGGTTATGGCGTTTATCGACTCGTCATCTATGTTGCCCAGGTCGGTCTCGAAAGAGACCTCCTCTCCCGGTATGGGGTTTCCGTACTCGTCCCTGAGGGTGGCCGTGAAGTTGACCGAGGAGACCCCATCAGCAACCACCTGTTCGGCATCCGATTCCAGTTCCAGTTCCGCCGCCTCGCCCGGTTTTAGGTTCACGGTGCCCACCGCGATGTCATCGGGCAGGTCCTCATTATCACCTTCGAGGGCCTGGGCCACGTCCTTCTTCCTGGTACCCGCGGCCAGGCGAATGCTCCCGATCATGTCCGGGAGATCTATTCCCAGGGAGAGCTTTCCCTCACCGTCGGTCCTGGTCTTCACCAGGTCCATGTCGTCCTCCCTCAGTCTCTCGATATCCGAATCCTCCAGCTCGTATATCTTTCCGAGGTCGGACCCCACGTAGAGGGCCCGGTTGGAGCATGATTCCCCCTCCTCCAGGGCGGTGACCTGGAGCCTGCTCTTCTCGCTCCCCTTGTTCACCATCTCGTCGGGGAACGCTGAAATGCGTATCTCGATGTTGGTCAAGTTAACTCCTCACACGATTGAATATCCAAAGGTAACGAAGATCCCGATGTAGGCCACGATCAGAAGTAGTATGGAGTGCTTCAGTCCCGCATATGCCGAGCCCTTCTCCAGGACACCGGCGTAGAGTCCGCCTCCAATGGCCGACTCGATCATCAGTATCTTGATCACGAACTTGTAGTGAGACAGCTTGGCTGCTTTTTGCGTCTCCGTCAGCTCCATGCTCGCCTGGTTGGCGGAGAAACTAAACCCCCCTCCCAGGTTGAGTGAGCCCAGCTCCTGCAGGAAGCTGGTGTAAACGATGTAGACCACGGCGATGAATATCATGAACGAGAAGTAGGACATGTACACGTACTGCTTCATCCCCGCCGTCTGCTCGTCCCTTATATTCTGTCGCTTGTCCGCCGACTCCGCCGCCGACCGTATGGTCTTGGTTATCTCTCCCCCAGCCTTGTTGGCAGCAATTATGGTGTATATGGTGGAGGCTATGAACTTGCTCTTTGATCGAATGGCGAAATCCGAGAGAACCCGCGAGAAGGAACGCCCCCAGGATATCTCGGTGGCCATTCGCTTGACCTCATCGGTCAGGGGTCCATAGTTGGAACTTGCCGTGGAGTAGATGGACTCCGCCAGGGTCATCCCCGCCTCCTTGGCCTCGGCGACGTCTATCAGCCACTCGGGGAACCTGGACTCCATGTTCAATAGCCTGCTGTATCTTCTGGATTTCTGCCACAGGTAGGGTCCCAGGACCAGGAAGAACAGCACTATTAGGGTCTCCACGTAGTATGTTTTGGCCAAAACGGTCACAAACCTGGGCATGGTCTCCGCGAGGGCACCCTCCGGCCACAGGTAGAGGGCTACCATGATGCTGATGAACCCTATTAGAATCATTATGGATACTGCTAGATGAATGTAGGTCAGGGAGTCGGCTAGTAGGCCCTTTGACCTTTTGACCACGATCTGTTCCTTCTTGGTAACCATTTGAATCTCCTACAGATTGGGCTGCACTGCACTTGTCATTATGGTGAACACTACGTAACCCACAGGAACCATCATTAACAATGCATATTGGAGCATCATCATCATTGGCTCCATAGAGGGCAGCAGAAGCATCATGATAACGCTCATGACCAGGGCCAGCACCGGCCCCAGTATGAGGATGACCGTGTAGGCCTCGGAGACCATTCCCAAGGTCTCGACTGCGGCCTCCTGCTCCATCTTGACGTCATCGACCACCTTTTCCGCCTGTATCATCAACAGATCCTTTAGGTTTCCGCCCGACATCATGGTGCTGGTCATCTTGTAGTAAAGAGCCCTTAACTTGGGCGAGGGCGTTCTCTCTATGGCCCTCTCCAGGGATGACTTTATGGTATAGCCCAGGTTCTCCACGTCGGAGACGATCTTCAGGGCCTCCCTGGACATCTCGCCGTACCTGTTCCCCTGGGCTATGGTCTTGAACATCTCCAGGGTGCTGGCCCCCGAGCCGGCCATGGTGGCCATTGCCGACACGGCGAAGGAAAGGTTCTCCTCAATATTGGCCTTTCTGGAGGACGCCCTGTAGGTGGGGTAGAGGTAAAATATCCCGAAGGTTACGGGGATGGAGAACAAGGAAAGCACGGCTATGAAGGGAACGCCAACGATGAGTCCCACCACCAGAAGCACCGCGAAGCTGGCTAGCAGGGTGATGCCCATGGTCAGGAATATGGCGCTCACATATGCCCCCGCGTTAATGGGGAGGTCTCCCTGTCTCAGCGGTGTGGCGAAATCGGGCAGTGAGTCCAGCCTGGGGTCAACTGCCGGCCCCAGCCAGCGGTGGGCCTTTTTACAGTAGGATACCAGGAAACCCCTGTTAGCCTTGTAGGCCGGAGGATCCCTGGACTTCCGATCAC
>CAZUNO010000058.1:0-8347 GCA_964621445.1 Hadarchaeota archaeon (SeqCode)
CGTTACCTCGGACCCCGTGCCTATGCAAGGAATCCACCATCTCCCGTAAGGTGACTCCCGCCAGGTCAGCAGCCTCGTTCAGCGTGATCCTGCCTTCCCTCAGAAGCTCTATTGCATAGTCCTCCGCACCTAGGGTCAACAGATGTCTGATGGCTGCGGACTCGTTAATATCCTCGGATTCCGCCCTGTGCTTGATTGCCCGGAGCAGCTTTCGGGGAAGACGAACCGTCTTGGAAACTGATACCATCTATTCACCTCCTTTCAACTCATATATCGATAACTCATACTCCTCTTCGCTTACCATAGGTCTCAATTTGTTCAAGAATTCAAGGCATTCTTCCTTACTTATCCCACCCATCTTCCACACGTATATGAGCAATGCCGAGCTGGTGACAAAAGGGACACTGATCTCCTTGACGAGATCTAGGAACTCCTGATCATCACTTACCACAGCCCTACATTCCTGGGAGCTAAACAGCCTAAAGGCATCCGCTTCCCCGCCTTTCATTCCTAGTTCCTTGATTATGGACTCCACTTCCCCCATCCTCGGGGTCTTTATGATCTTCAAAGATTTCTTCTTGAGATTCCGCTCAATCTCAAAAGCGTCAGGGAAACCACCTTCCTTCCCTTCATCCACGGTTTCCCTATGCACGTCCGGCGGAACGACAACTTCGGTTGAAGACGACACAGCGTCCTTTGCTCCAATCTTCGTAAGCTTGATCAGAGTGTCAGAATCCAATACGAACATTCCTATCCTTACAAAGTAACTTTTGTAACACAAATAGTTTTCTCTTGAGCAGGGATGTTTCGGGAGAAATTCACTTCGTTAAGTTCTGGCTTATGGATATAAAAAAGCTCAAATCAAAAATATCTAGAAATTTTTAACTATCAAAAGATGTACCGAAACTTAATGATTTTAAGAAGACACCAATGCGTGGCATTGGGACAAAAATGTATGCTAGTTCTTGAGGATTACTAGGTAGGCTCGTTTTCCGATCCACTTCTTGGGTACTCCCACCCGGGCGGAGTTCCCGTGGGGCTTGATCTCGGCCTCGTATACTGTTTCTATCTCGTCGGTTAGGGTTATCTTCTTCCCCTCAATCTTGATCTGTTGCGCCATGTATAATTACACATGGATAACCTTTATATATCTTTAGTTTTGGCGTTTGGTGTGTTCATCGATGCGGATAACGCGGGACAAAGCCAGATGCCTGGTCCAGGTACTAGAGGATGCCCGAGAGGATTACCAGGGGAGAGAGGGAAACACCTCCACCCTCTGGGAGAGGCAGCGGAAAGGCATACTAGACCGTTTGAAGGATCTCCCCCCGCCTGGTGGAGAAAGCAGCGACCCGCATCCTGGTGAAACGTCCCTCCAGGGGTAGGCCGCCTAAGCTCCAGCCCGGTGAGAAGGCTTTGCTGTTCCTGATCGCTAGGATGGAGGGAAAATCGAACCGGGACATGGAGGTCCTGCTCTCCCTGCTAGCGCCCTTCCTGGACAAGTCCGTGAGCTACAAGTATATAGAGCGTCTGTACTCTGATCGAGAGGTGAAACTGGTTCTACACAACCTGTTCACCCTGCTTATAGAGGAGGAGGGCTGTTCAGGGAAGCTGGCCGGTGACGGGACCGGTTACTCGCTCTCGGTAGAGAGGCACTACCGCAGTGATCCAGAGAAGTCGGGGAGGGATTACCGCTACGCGTTCAGGTTTGTGGACCTGGAGACAGGTATGTACGTGGCCTATAGCTACTCCTGTAAATCCGAGATGGAGGCCTTCAAACCAGGCGTTAGAGGTCCTCGACGAACTTGACATCCCGCGGCGAGAGGTATGTCTAGACCGGTACTACTCCTCTCGCAAAGTGCTGACAAAGCTGGGAAAAGGTGTTAAGACCTTCCTCATCCCCAAGAAGAACCTGGGAAAAATCGGCTTCCCAGTGGTACCGCGTGCTCCGCCGCATCCACAAGGATCCCCAGGCCTATCCCCAGAAGTATCACCGGCGAAGCCTGGTGAAAGCCATGTTCTCAGCCGACAAAGAACGGTTCGGACGTAAAATCAGACAACGCCGAGAGGACAGAAGAAGAACCGCCACCCTCGCACTAGCAGTACCCCACAACCTCTTCACAACCCGAACAACACCAAAACAATAATTATGTCCCAATGCCCCAATGCGTCTTCCTTCTCTGGCTTTTGAAATCTTGGGTTCTGATATTAGTATTCGTCATATTCTTAGTATTGGTCATATATTTGGAGAGATTAGTTCCATTAAAATTTTGCTCAGTACAGTTTGCTGTGCGTAAGCTTTTTGGTGTTGGATGTGTTTGGGTTGGTATGCCTCTGGAGTATGTTTTTAGCAGGATCTTGGGTTTAAAGGAGCATTGGTTTGTTAAGGATTTGGTCTTTAACTCCAGGAAACTTGAGGTCAATAGATATATGTTGGCTTCAGTATCCGGGCATAATTGCCTTGTCCTCAGTGTGGAAGTTTGCGGTCGGTCCATGAAACCGCGTAGCATAGATGGAAGTATCTGAACTTCTTCCAGTACGCGACCTATATCCATAGCAAGATGCCCAAGGTTGTGTGAGAAACACGGTACCAAGACGGTTAAGGTGCCCTGATCCAGTCCTAAAATAGTGGACAAAAAGAACGGCAGAGACTCCTCCACCATCACCAGGTTCCGGGAGTGGGTTGAGGACAAGGCCAGAGCCTCGTGCCTCTCGATATGGTCCATGGCCAGGCCATAGATCGCGAATGTCATCGGGGTATGAGTAAAGATCAACTGGTTCACTACAAACAGTGCCTCGATAAAAGTGGGATGGCCGGTGCAGCTTATTACATCGGGATCCAAAGCATTTCATAGGCTTCAAACGCTTGAGCATCGGCAAGTACCAGGTGATTCCAGAAAAATTACCTTGCTTTATTAGTCCAAGAACACCTACCGTTAACACGTGAGTCTTATGTCAAGCAGAATAACCTACATCTCGGTCCTGTGCAGCATTATATTTATGGCAACACTGAGCTTGGTGGCCGCCGCACCGGCAAATCCGGCTCCGGACCCCTATCCCGGTGACAACGACCCCTATCCACCCACCGATGCCACCCTCTATTACGAATACCCGGGAGGACTGGTTACCTCCCCTGAATTCATAATCCCCGTGGCCGGAGGCACAGTAAAGCTCAAACTAGTCCCCAAGAACCTCGAGGAATACGCAGTTGGGTATTTCTCGGAATTCAGCAAGGGAACCACACCAACACCCGCCCAAGTGACGGCCATGGACCAGACCAACGGGGCCGGTGCATACATATGGCCCTGCTGGGAAGGAGACAGCACTAACAACTACGTGACCGGAGAGGAATCAACCTACTGGAACGGCAGGAGATACTACTACGAGGACCTCCCCTGGGAAGGCGGAGACAAGGACCTGGACGACCTCTGGGTGGACATCGCCTGGCGCCACATAGGCGGTAATGCCATAGAGATCAAGGCGGTCGTGAAATGCAACCGAGCCGGGTACGCCAACCCATTCCAGCTGACATTCGAAAAGGAAGAGGGAACCTCGACGGTATACTTCACATACCAGATCCATGAGCCCTCGGCTGGGTCCGATGAAACGGGCGGATTCATGCTCACCGGCAGCCCGGTAACCATATCTCTGTTTGAGACCGGCGATGAGGGCGACTGGGGCAGGTTCTACGGATCGGTTCCCGTTCTTCCGTTTTTCGCCATTCCCGCCGGATTGCTGGCCTCGGCTCTAATAGTCAGGAAGAGGAGATAAGGAAAATAATAATCCCTAGAAAAATCGGCAAGCGGTCTACCCTCGGCTTCGCCTGGCCAGGATCGCGGCAGCCACACCGCCAATGACCAGTGGAACCGCGCTCTCCGGCACCTCCCCGGTGGGAGGCTGCTCGTCGAACTGTATATTGCTTGGGTCACAGGTTCCCAGGCCAAGCTCGGCGGCCTTTCTAAGGTGTTTTGGCTTCTCGGAAACTTCAGAATTATAGCGCCTTATTATCTGGGTGCCCACGTAATCGGTAGCAACCGGGTCGGTACCAGCTAGAACCCCCGAATAGTCGGCCAAGTTGCCGCTCGATGGACCTCCGGTAACCATGGGGTTAACGGCATCCACTATGCACACCCTCTGCTTTCCCGCGATGTGCGGGCAGGTATTCAGGTCGGCAATTGCCTGACTGAGACCTTTGCCTCCACCGGTATGAATAGCACCGCGGTCCTTGACTGAACCCATATGGTTCTTTAGACTGACCGTTACCTCTGCATTTCCGTGGGTCTTGAGCTTTGACAGGTTTATGAGGGCATCGCATTCCCGAACCGCCTTTGTTAATTGAATTGAACCCAGGCCTACGCCCGGGACATCACACTGGACGTAATCATCCCCATCATCCCGGTATTCCTTCTCCCCCACCCCCAGTGAACTGGCGGCGGTGGCTACCCGGGGCCAACCCCCGGTCTGGATGGTATGGTCGTATATCAGTATGGATGATGGACTTGCCGACTGCACCAGTTGAACCACCCTCTCCAATACATCGATCCTCACGCTCGCCAAGGAGCTGGTCCAGCTGCCGTTTATCTTGATGGCAACGGCCTCTCCCGGGGATATGAAATTCTCGATACCCCCCAGGGCGTTCACGCAACCGTCAACCATGCCTGAAACCGAGCTGTCATGCCTGGCAACCACCAGGGTCTGGCCACCCGTGAACTCCGATGACCCCGACTTCCCGAGCATCAGGCCAGCGGCCAGAGCACCCGCTCCGGCTGCACTGCCAACCAGGAACCCACGCCTCGTTATGTCGGACATCTCAACGGCCATCTCTACATGGACCATTCTGACTTAATAACCATTCCATATGCCGTTCTTTGAGACCAGAATGATTGATCTAGAAATGAGCTAATTCAACTACATTCAAAGCCATTGAATGCTGTCCCACAAAAGGGGCTTAAATTCCCCTTCACCCCATCAGTAACCAATGAAATATCTCACAGGATCATTGTTCATGATCGCCATGATCACCGGCATCCTATTCATGAACCTGCCGTCCGTGGGCCCGGTGGCGGCCACGGGTGATCCGTCAAAGATCATGATTTTATCCAGCGAGTCAAAAGTTAGTGTCAAGGCGATAGAGGAACCTGGCAAGGAACTCCAGGGTAAAATCGCAGATTCCGAGAATACGAACCTGGAGCTCAGGATCGATGTCAGGGTGGAGAACCTACCTCCCCGAATTGGGATAACCCTGCCTGAATTCGCTCATCTTTGGGAGCCCTTACTTGCGGTCATCGACATCTCAGATCCAAACACCAGGGCAGACATAGAAATGGCTACTCTAATGCTGTACAGGGATGGATTACCCATCTTGGAACTTGATACGGAAGCTCCCAACACCGGAAACTTTGGGTCCTCCGATATTGACGTTTTGTCCACTCAAATATCCCAAGATGGAATCGTATTGCGCCTCAATAGCATTCAGCCGGGTACCTATAGAATTTGCGTAGAGGCTGAGGACGAATCCTATTCAACTTTAAAAATCTTAGAATTCCAATTGGAATAGAAAAACATGGGAGCCATCTGGCCCCCGACTATAACGTTATCCTATTTGTTCGAGCGCCGTTTCCAGGCAATGAAAGCCGCAGCCAGGCCAGCGGGTATTGCGGCTAGGGGCAGCGCGGGCACCGTTTCACAAGTCCCATCATCTACAAATTCAACATTGTTGTGCTCTCCCTCGCCAATACCGGGGCCACTCCCAGAATTAGCACGATTAGCACCAGGGCCAATTTCCTCAATTCAATCACTCGGTGGTAGTACAGATACACCCTTATCTTATAAAGATGCCGCAACCAAAACGGGCATCCAAATCGGGCAAATGAAACCTTGGTTTGTATCTGAATTAGGGATTTGATTTACCATTTCCCACACAAAGTACGGGATATGAATCATTAAAGCGATGAAAACCATATCACTTCAATTTCTACTGGCGGGATTTTCAAACCCTTTAATTCCTTTAATCAGGTCAAGGACGTCCATCCCTTTCCAGGGAAATCACTGCCTCGATTTCACCGTCCCCGAAACCCATCTCCCTTAGTAGCTGCCTCACCCGGGATGGGAGTTCCCTGACCCGTTCCTTCTCCAGCTCAAGCGCCTGTTCACGGGTTAACTGCCCCTGGTTAATCATGTTTGTGTATCCCACGCAGTTATGTGTACAACCGAAGGAGCGTAGATAGCAGAAATCAACCAGGTCGTGGAGCCTGCAGTCAAATCTCCAGCTCGATTTTGATCCCTCCGGACTGGACCAATTCAGGTCGGAGGATATGGTGTCCAGTATCCCTTCCCGATCCCATTGCAGGTAGTCAAAGACCGAGACCTCCTTTATCTCCGGGTCTCTGAGCACCGGTTTCCCCCTTCGAAATCGGCTGTTCCCTGAAACGGGGTAGTCTCCTCTGAGCAGAAAATCGTAGTACCTATCCCGGATGAAGGACCAGCTCATTGCCCTACCAAACCTGTCAAGGACACCACCGGGCAGCCTTAGCTGGGAAACCACCCTGAAAAGCACCTTCTCAGAGCTTGAATCCCCCCGCAGTATTAGGGGAACTCGGTATTTCTCGGCCTGGGAATAGATTGCACTTCTCACTATGACGCTGCAGGCATGACAGAAGTTGGCGGCAAGCAAGCCCCGAGGCCCCATGCCATCGAGCCCATACCGCATCCCCATGCGAATCCTGTTTTGGGTCATCCTCCTGCCCAGGTCCCGGGTTGGGGCGAGGGAAACGAAATCCACATCGGCGGCTTGAGTTATATTCCTCAAATTCTCGGCGGCCAAGCTGCTCCTAAACTGGTTATCCCCGTTAACGGCCAGAATATTAAGATCCAGAATTTCCCTCGCGTACCATAACACATAGCTACTGTCCCTCCCCCCGCTAACGGGCACGATGCAGTCGTACTTCCCCCCCGACCCCCGTACTTCATTGGCCATCTCCAGAAGTCAGTCCTCGCCCTTCACCTCCTGCCTATTGTAATTACGGCAGTAGCTACATATTCCCTCCGAATCAAGGGATAGACCCGGCATTGACAGGGGCATGATGCATCTGGAGCACCGCTTCATGAGATTTAGCCGGACTCAAATACCAATCCATACAATAAATATGGGCCTATTAGCCCGGTGGATCCCCGGGTAACTCATGGTAGGTCGTCTTGCCCAAATCTCTCCGATAAAAAAAAGGTTTTGATTCTTTGATCAGAGAATAAGTACCGATCCCCACATACAGGGTCCTTCAAACCAAATAGATCTAAGCAAAAAAGCAATAATACTTCATGTGTATTCCATGAAGAAACATTGGATACTGGGATTGGTACTGGGGTCCTTCCTGCTTAGCCTTTTCTCACCCGGTTGGGGCCAGATATGGATTATAGGAACCGATGAAGATGGGTGGACCGATTACGGGTCTCCGGGGTGGGAAGGCTCGATGGACGATAGTATTGTGGAGGTTGAAGATCTAAGCCCGAGAGATATGGGATCATTCAATATAACCCTAGCTAGCATAGAGCATGACTTCACTGATCTGGTGGCATACATAGCGATATCTGACGCGGGTTACCAACTGGTGGACAATGATCAAGTAGATGTATATGCCGGGATCTATAAATCGGGGGCGCTAATAGGCAGCGAGAAGGAACTATCTTTTTCGAATCTTGGTACGCCTTTGACACCCCACGCCCCCTACGGCGACCTTCAGTACGAGGAGATTGTACTGAAGGACACGGATGGCTCTAAACTTACAATTGTGGAGTATCCGGTAACCAAGTGGCCTGAACCCGGAATCGGCCCCGGTTACTCTGCGTCTGACGTTAGAGCAGCCAAATCCGATAACGGGCCAGATAGCTATATCGACATCGTTCTAAGGTTTGAAACCCAAGCCGACGCACCTGTGGAAAGTTTCTATATACATGTTGATGTATTCGGATGCAGAGTAACCACCCCAGGAATCTCCCAGGTGGAGACGGCATCCAACGGCATAACTAGCAACTGTGGAACTTCTCCAAATTCCAAGGACATAACGGGGATAATATCCATCGTTCCCGTTGTTCCCTACGGATTGGGAGGAATATTGGGTGTTGGACTTCCAGCCCTCGGCTTCTTTTTGTGGAAAAGGAAAACCTAGAGGAATACTTTGATAGATCTCAGGAGAACCATATCGGTTTTTCATAGAATCCAATATTAGGACATCAAGAGAATATTATTAGTTGAATCAATGATCAGCATCATCAGTTCTCTTTTTGATCTCATCCCTTGCTTCATCCACAAAACCCAGCTCAAGAAGGGATTCCACATACTGGCGGTCTATGTCTG
>CAZUNO010000059.1:0-8156 GCA_964621445.1 Hadarchaeota archaeon (SeqCode)
CCGGATGATTATTTCGACTGTGTTGTTTCCTCCGCGTTCCTTCACCACCTTGAATCCCCAAATATTGTAATCAATGAAATTCAGCGGGTATGTTCTGGAGACTATTATGCCTTCGGTGAGGTATCGGTTTCTCCTGTGGTTAAGCCTTTTTATGAATCTCTTGTCCAAAAGAGAAGGAAAGGAGATGATGTATTAGAGAGAATCTATAACTCCTCCGAATGGTCTAGGATGTTTAAGCACGAGCAGTGGGATGATAGATCAGTCTTGCCAGTCAATGAGAAGCTACGTTTTTTTTGGAAAATCGGCATCTTCAGGAGAATTATTGAGCCACTTTATTGTCAGAAGATATTTCATATCCAATTTAGCAGTGGATTGCCGGCTTGCGAAGATCAATAATTGGGTGGACAGTCGAAGCCTGATGAGGAGACCTTCAAAACAATGTGAGAGAAGCTTTGCCGATTCCTCCAAATGATCAAGGTGAGGGCGCGTACCAAATTCGCTACCGGTCCATAAAGGATGACACCACTTCCTATCTTTCTTGGTTATTCCTGGTTTCACAAACCAATTCAAAATCGTATGAGCCCTAAGGGAGGATATTCTTCTTTAACTGCCAATAGATCTAATCTTAATACTAATGAAGCGCTGAAGGATTTTGGCGGATCTTTCAGGACGTCAAAAATAGTCACTTCTTCAGGCAATGCAAGGGTCAATCGGTTGAGGTGACTCTGAAATAACCATCTTAATTATTCGGATTCATTACTGATCAATTCTCCAAATACATTCAGATAATTCTCTGCTATATGTTTCCAGTCATATCTCAGGGCATATCTTCTCCCGATACGCCCAAGACAATTTCTCTTACGATCTTCTCTGGACATCTCTCGTATTGCACTAGCGAGCGAGCTGGGGCTACCGGGCTGATAGGTTATTCCACTACGACTATCCTTTGTGAGCTGCCCAGCCCCACCACTGGAGGGGGTTATAACTGGAGTTCCGCAGGCCATTGACTCCAATAGTACCTTGCCAAGAGCCTCGTAAATACTTGGCAGGACAAATATATCAGACATCCAATAATATGATGGAAGAATGCTCTGGTTCACGGGTGGTATTATCCTAAAAGATCTGGTGAGCCTTCTTTTTGAAATCATGCTAACAACTTTGGAATAATTACCATCTCCTTGGCTTCCACCTACTAGTGTGTAGCGTATGTCTTTGATGCCTTCGGATCTAAGAATATCCGCAGCCTTAATGATATCGCATACACGTTTAACCGGCGCAAATCTTCCAACGAAAAGCACATCGAAAATTTCCTTCTCTTCTTCATCCCTCGGATGGAAAATATTAGTGTCGATGCCCGATGGCACTATTCTGAGTTTGTGGGGGGGTGTTCCCCGTGACAGCAACCCCTTTGCATTGTAGTCGGAGACAGCGAGAACGAGGTCCACCTCCCGCGTCAGAAAATCTAGAAGCAAAGAAAATTCCATCAACCTTAGGTTTGCGAAGTCAAATCCAAATCTTATCGTTGGGGTGTGAACTGAGAGAACGTATTTGGCGTCAATCATATCCTTATATGCCCGGAATTGCCATCCAAATGGCATTGGGTTCATGGAATGAATGATATCAGGCTTAAAACCGGAGGAATACATCTCTCTGAAGATGTCGTAGCCAAATGTCCACCTTCGAACCCTTCGAACCGGAACATGCCAAACTGGTATCCCTTCCACGATCTCCTTGTAACGATGAGTACCATTTGTGAAGATGACGATTTCATGTCCCATTTCTGCCTCATATTTTGATATATAGTAGAAGTTAGGGGCTAGTCCACCGGAGATCTTTGAGGGGTTACTATAACCCATAACGAACATCGCGATTCTCATATATTATCACGAACTATTCCCGGGAAGTATTGAAATATACCTATCCTTATCCGATTAAAGGTAGGGGTAAATGGAGGAAGCTGGATCAGATGTCCCAGAAATGACTACAATCCTCGCGGTAAGGAATGTGGAGGATACCATAGGTAAATGTATTGAATCCTTACTCAACCAGACCCTACCGCCAGATGAGATAATTGTCATTGATGACGGGTCCGAGGATGAGACCCCCAGGATAGTATCCAAATACCCCCTCCAGTATTTTAGAATAGAGCATGTTGAGGGGTTCCAGGCGCCCCGAGCCAGGGCTTTTGGACTTAGAAAAGCTAGTGGGGAAAATATCTTACTGGGAGAGGCAGACGCCTATTATGATCCTAATTTTCTGGAAAAGTGTGCGAAAAGCCTGGATAACGAGGAGGTGGGTGGTACCTTCGGGTGTATGAGATTCTGGAGAAGACCTGGTGATGGGCTTATCTCCACCTTTGTTGAATTGAATTACCTGTATTATGAAAAGAATCCCGGGGTAGTAATGGAGCGTGCCGCCCGAGGGGAAATAGCCCCATGGGTCATAAAGAAAGAGGTCTTGGATACCATAAAGATATGGCCTGAATCCCTAACCTATGGAGAGGATACCTATCTGGCTCGTCAAATGATATCCGCAGGTTTCAAGATATCCTACACTCCTGACGCTTATTGGTATCATAGATTGCCGGACACCATGAGCAAGGCTTTTCACCATCGTTTCAATTTCGGCCGACACCATCCCGAAACAATAAGGCTCCAGCCAGGCCGGTATATTAAGCCTCTGTTGTTCAGGTTTTCCTATTTCATATTTTTACCATCCGTGGTATTTGGTTCAGGCGCTTTGTCGGTTTTCCGCCCAATTTTTCTTTTTCCCGCCTTTTTGATTCTTCTTCTATGGATGATTCCCCAGGCCATTCGAATTAGACGTTTAGCGATAGTTGGCAGAGGAAGGGGGGACCTTTGGCGATTAGTTCTCTACCCGGCGTATAGTCTACTCACAAATGCGGCCTATTTCGGGGGAATAATCTATGGCATGGCGCTTAATGAACGGGGGGAATCCAAAGCATAGATACCTCCCAATATGATTTCAATCATGTATTATGTTGGATTAGTACTTGTATAAAGCAAAGACACGAAAATTCCATTCCAATAGACGTCACGAAGGTAACAGTTTTTTTATTTCATTTTCAATACTCGTAGATTGAGAGTTAGATTTGTATTCTGGCAAAATGCAACTTTCCCCAGCACTTTTCCAAATGGGCCATTGGGAGGTGCCGAAAGGGGAACCTGGGAACTAGCGAAGCGTTTGGCCAAAAAACATGATGTGAGCTTGGTTTGTACCAAGGCGTCCCGAGGTGATGAGTCCAAGGTCATAGAGGGTGTCAGGCTTATCCGGGTTAAAGTGCCTAAAATTGGATTGATATCTGGGGATTGCTATTACTTGAAGGGATTGGGGGGTGAGGAACCGGATATAGTTCATTCGGTAACTGCGATAGAGCCGGTCCTTCATAATCGTAATGTACTGCTTCATCTTCAAAATGATATAACTCTATATTTGCCGCCTTTTCCCAAAACAAATGTATACTCGAGATTTCTCAATAGGGCCAATGCTTTGGTTGGGGTCTCAGGTTATGTTCTTTCAAGGTGTCTTGGACGTCTCGATCTTACCGACTCCAAGAAGATGATTCTGCACAACTGTGCCGATATTGATACTTTCACGCCCCGGAAGCGGGATCGAGCTTTTCTAAAAGACCGATTTGGATTCGATGAAAACGAGATCGTTGTCATGTATTCTGGTCATATGTCAAAAAAGAAAGGACTTCATCTATTGCTGGAAGCAAATAGGAAAAAGGATCTTGGGATAAGTATACTCGTTGCTGGGGGCGACTTCTACACCAAGAAGAAGCCCAGGACAAGCCGGTATATGGATATGGTTACGAAGGAAATGGAACGGGCTTCCAATGTGAAATATGTTGGTCCCGTGGGAATGAACGAGCTATCAACTCTATATGCGTCTTCAGATATCATGATTGTTCCCTCGATTTGGGACGACCCTTGCCCACTCGTGTTAGCAGAGGCTGCGGCCTCTGGATTACCAACCATAGGAACCAGTCGTGGCGGCATTCCGGAAGTAATAATCGAAGGAAGGACCGGTTATGTTGTGAAGAAGACACCTGGGTCAATGGCTAATGCTATTGGGAAGCTAGTTTCCGATGATAAGCTTCGAAGATCGATGTCCCTTAGTGCACGTAGAAATGCAATCAAAAATCTAAATTGGGGTGTAGCTGCCCGGAAACTGGATGCATTATACAAAAAGATCGCCTGAAACCCGGAGCCATAGGTTTTCTTGCCCCCAAATGATTTATTCATGGTATGGGAGATCATCGGTAGTTCATTTAATTATCATCACACTCAGGAGAAAGGTGAGAGCATCAGATGAAGATAGTTTACCTAGCCGTGGATGTTGACCTTTCCCTATCCAGAGGGTCAACAACTCATACTATGGAGGTTGCTCTCGGCCTTGAAAATTTAGGTCACGAAGTGCTGCTATACACTAGAAGGGGAAAGCGAAGTAGTCCAAGCGAAGAGCAATTAGGGGACATACACGTACGGAAGATCTACAGGGGGATAATTATGCCCCTTCGTGAAAGTCACTCTCCAGGCAATACTCAGGGGGGAGTATTCAGCCGTCTTCTAAATCTCTTTTATGCCGTTTATCTAAGGACCATATACAGTATATACTGTTGTTTTATCGTATTAAGGGACAACGATTCAAGATTACCTGATTTAATTATCGAAAGAGGGTCCTGCCTTGGTGTGGGTGCGATATTATCATTTCTGACTGGCGTTCCCCTTGTTGCTGAAGTTATAGATCCCAACCATTCCTCCCTAAGCCTACGGGAAGCTATCGGGGTCATGGCCTATACTAGAAGAGTGCTGAAGGTAGATGTCCCGCCTCACAGACTGCTTTTGGTTGATGCGGCCGTAAATCCAGAAAACTTTGATATGTCTTATACTGATTCAAAAAGGATCAAGCGCGATCTTGGGTTGTCAGATTCCTTCGTAGCGGGTTATGTTGGCATCTTCGAATCATGGCATGGAATAGGAACCATCCTGTCAGCCTCCGAAGAGCTGATTAAGGACGACTTCACTTTTCTTCTCGTCGGTCCGGGTTACGAAAATGCCGCAGATAATATAGATCCAATGGCCAGGTCCAGCTATAGATTCACCGGAGGTATAGATAGAGAGGAGGTTCCGTCCTACATTTCTGCCATGGATGTTACCTTAGCACCTTTTCTGGAAACCGGACCGGGTATGCAGGAAAAGGGCTATTACTTTTCCCCCTTAAAGATATTTGAATACGCAGCTTGCGGAAAGCCAATAATTGCCAGTGATCTTAAGATGATCAGAAAGTCACTCCCTGGTGCTTTGCTAGTTGAACCCGGAAATCCTCAGGAACTTGCAGATGCACTAAGAGAGGTCAGGGAGAAACGGGTAAAATCAGAGGTTATTGGACGTAAACTTCGGAAGATCGTGGTCAATCAATACTCATGGAAAATGTTTTGCGAAAGGATGCTGAGTAGGATCGATGTTTGGCAAGCGAGAATGGATTAGTACCTAACCGAAGGTACACCACTATTTGACATCTTCCTTTTTAATCATGTACTTCCAGATCCCCCATGTTGTTCCAAGAAGATAGGCACTGTTCTCTAGGAGGGAGATAAACGGCAGAAAGACCAGATATCGGAGCTTCGTTACGAAAAGCCCTCTATTGGCAAGGCCGTGATAGGCCAGAAGCGAGAGATATAGGGCTGGCATTAGGGACACGAGGAATATGGGTCTGAAAGGCCCCACGATAAGTGATATGCCTATCAGCGACCATATTGCAAAGGCCCTCAGGGGAGCCTTTCCCGTGAACCGGTTATATCGCACCCTTTCCTTGGAGTGGAAGAAGTTTCGCTTCCAGTAGGAAATCGTGGTCCTTGGCTCCCCGGCATGGTACTGAACCGCATCGGGGAGGAAGGCGATATCATAACCGGCCTGAAAAACGCGGTCTCCAAGCTCCCTTTCCTCGGCGACGGTTAGCTTCTCCTCGAAACCTCCCGTTTCCTCCAGTATGTTCCTGGGGAATCCCCAGGCACAGAAGGGCCTGTATTTATGGTAGTTAATCTGGTATTGGGCATTGAGGCACTTCAGGTAGAAGGTTTCCGGTTTGTAGATCCTCCTAGCATCGGCAATAGGGGTAAATTCGTTGATTCTTGACACTATTTTTTCGGCCCAATCACTGGAAAACACGGTATC
The DNA here is from genome assembly GCA_964621445.1 of Hadarchaeota archaeon (SeqCode). GTDB lineage: Archaea > CAYQAE01 > CAYQAE01 > CAYVLA01 > CAYVLA01 > CAZUNO01. Next base: position 6,201 of record CAZUNO010000059.1, read on the forward strand.
CCCATCGCCAAAAAGGATGATATCGGATTCGCTTGACCTCCATCCCGCATTCCTGGTGGCACCAGGTGGCCTTCTGTTTATGCTCAACACCCGGGCCCCCAGGGATTTTGCTATGGAGGCCGTCCGGTCCCTGGAACCGCTGTCAACAACTATCAGTTCATCGAGGTCTATACTCTGATCCTTCAGGGATTGAACGCAGGGACCTATGTACTTCTCCTCGTCCTGGGCCGGGACCACAACCGAGACCGAGAGCTCACCGGGTGAACTACTTCCCTTCAGTTCGCCGGTGACGATGGATTCGATCTTCTCTCTCGAGTTCTCGGATGAATACTTCTCTCTGACAATTTTTATTGAATTCTCAGCCAATGAGGAGGATAACCCATCATCACGAGAGATACGGATAATACCCTCGGCCAATGCCCTAGCATCCCCGGGCTCAACCAACAGCCCCGAGTCACCGCCCAAAAGGTCCGAGATGCATCCCACGTCGGTGGCCACCACGGGTGTTCCGGATGCCATGTATTCCATTAGCTTGATCGGGCACTGCGCCCTGTGCACCGGCGTATCCAGATTAGGCAGAACAAGAACATCTGCGGCGGCCATGTAATCAGGTATCTCCAGGTTATTCACATGTCCGGTAAATAGCATCGAGCCTTTCAGACCGTCAATTGCATTCTGTAAATTCCTCCTTACGGCTTCCTCGGCCCCACCCACAACCATGAGAAAAGCGTTGGGGTATTCTTCGAGAACCTGACGCATGGCATCCAATAGAACGAATATTCCCTTTGAGGTCTTGACGGTTCCCACATAGGCGATAACCGGGCTCCTTCCGGGGCAGTTGTTTTTCCTAATCGTTTCCCCGTCCCCCGCCTGGAAAAAATCGGTTGATACAGGGACCGGGAGAACGATCCCTCCATATTTCTGGTGAAGGTAGGATGATGCAACCGTTACCTTGTCGGCGAGAAACCTGAACTGTGAGCTGATTAGCGGTATCAATGCCCTTAATGGGCTTCCCTCGAACCGGGCCAGTTCAACCTCGTCATCTCCGGTGTCAAAAACGAACCGCTTGCCGTTCATCTTGGCAAGAGCACCGACCAGGCAGGAGTAGAATCGGATATCGCAGGCGACCACCACATCCGAATTCCTCGCCATCTTCCAGCCTTCAAGGATCTTGAAGGGGAGAAAATTGCTAAGGCGGTGTAGCTCGACTCCAGGTTCTTCCTTGTAGAAGGGCATTCCCACTTCCCCGGGACCCGCCACCTTGGTCTCATGTACATTGGATAAGAGCTTGGCAAAGGCCATAGGCCGGCTAAGGTTGCTCTTATTTACGTGCGGTGCGAGGAAGCATATCCTTGTCATGGACTCTTGTACTCTCTGGTGAAAAGACTATTTATGTCTTCGATCAATGAGATGATCATTCCTTTCGGATGGCCCCGACTTGAATATACTCCGTATATCTTCATCCTTCCCTCCGAGGTCAGAGATCGGGAAGCACGCCGGCCTTGAGCCCAATGTTTATCATCTTTCAAAGCTTCAGGCGGGGTCCGGACATGATGTCCTGGTTATCGCGCCGGGCAATCCACCTGGAATAACCGAGGTAGGTGGGTTCAGGGTTATCCGTCTGGGAACCATTCGTATGGCCAGATGGATTCTCGGACTGAAATCCGTTATTATCAGCAATAGACTTGGATTCGATCCCCAGATCATCCATGGCCTGAACCCCATGACCATGGGATGGCTTCTAAGGGCCAGTAGAAGACTTACCAGGGCCAAATTTGTTTTTTCCATCCACGGATCCTATCGCGACTCCTCGGCGGAATTTAGAGAACTGGTTCTGCATATCGCCGATGCCGCCGATCGAACGGTCGCTTTATCTCCTTTCCTGGTAAGGTACCTGGTCCAGGATGGAATCCGAAGAGATTCGATCCGCATGATCCCCTCCGGGGTTGATGTCGA
>CAZUNO010000060.1:0-7756 GCA_964621445.1 Hadarchaeota archaeon (SeqCode)
GATGGCAAGGTCTTCCGAGGTGACGGAGTTACCTTTGTTGATACGATGCCAGAGATCGACATCACCTCAATAAGATGTGACTGTACCGCCGAGGCATTTACCGTGATTTTGACGGTAAAGGACAATTTTCCAGGCGGGTGGGTCGAGGGCTATGAATACAGCATGAATGTGTTTACCTCCTCTCCCTATGGTTTGATAACCATCCACTACGAAACTGATTATCGTCAAACCAGTCCCGGGGGTTGGGCGAATAATCTGGCATACCCGGAGTTCAGTGTTACGGAAAACTCATTGATCGCGACAATTGAAGGCATGGTCATTGATGAATCAACGGTGAATTCCTACGATGTTTATGCAAAATCTGATACTGGTGATGGACCGTTATACATCGACTGGCTGCCAAATGGTGATGAGATGGTCATTCCTGAATTAGCAGGTTCACCAGGCTTTGGATTATTTGTTCTCCTTTTTGCTTTAGGAGGATTCTTTGTATTTAGGCCCCATGATTAGGACAATCCTCTTTTTCTAAATCAGCTCCCATTTTTGGTCATTAGTAGGCGCAATCTTATTGGTGGTAAAGGTTGGAGGTTTGTCCAGGTCGGGGTCATTTTGGGTGCTTATCTGGAATCAGGATACTTAATGCGTATCCTATCACTAATCTCGGCTAGGGGTAGAAGTAACATTGAGAGAGGTGCCTATGGAAGGCGCCCATAGTTACCGATTACGGCAGGTATACCTTGGTATTAGTCGTCATTATATTTCCGATTGGTTGTTAGGGGAGTTCTCAAAAGACTATTGAGGCAATATCAACTTATTTCCCCTGTCGATTGAGACCAAAATGGAGAGAGGTGTACGGAGTTGACAAAAACTCTTCTCACATACTGCGGATTCGGGAATGAGTGGACGGACGAGCAGATCTCTCAGCTGCTCCATATCGCCCAAAGAGGATATAGGCTCCTTTTCCTCGCTAACCCCGCGAACAACCGGGATTGGATGGCCCTTTCTTCAAGTTTTTTGGCCAGGATTGAGACAGTAGCATTAGATCAGGGACTGACGACTCCACCTTACTACGTTGCCTCCTGGGGGGATGAACACAGCTCATGGGCCGATCAGGTCGGGGCGAATCCGCAGTTCCTCGGTTTCTACTGGAACGGAGGACTGGAGGATCCCTACAGGCAGCCACCTTCAGGCGGGTTGCACGGACATCCTTTCTCCCTATGGATACCGTACACCGCCGGGACGGTGGGTATCCGGGGGGTTATGGGACATCTTGACGCCTGCAGCTTTCCAAACGAGTACACCTGCGCCCAGCCCAATGTCTTTCAGGAGCATCATGAACGTGGGTTACTGGATATGGCCGTGGCGTGGTTCAGTGCCCGCAGGTATGGCATAGGCCTTGAGATCGAGTACGACGAACGCCTTGTCCAGCGGGACCACGCTAAGAGGTTCAGGTATTACCGTTGGTTCAATACCATCGATCCTGGTAGATTCACTGCGGTGTATGGCGGAAGAGCGTCATGGATACTGAAAGTTGAGGATATAATCTGAGCAAATCAATTTGGGCTGGTGTTCCCACGGGATAGCCATTACCGGGGAAGTCATCAGGTGGCCTGGGAGAGCTGCAGTTTTTACTGACTTTTCAGGACACCGCGGAGGAGGTCAAGGTACGCACTGTCCACAACGTAAAGGTCTTATAGGAAGGGTTTTTTGACAAGTGTGGGAGATCAAAGAGTGACGATCCTCGAATCTCATTGGATGGTCGAGGCGGGAGCAGCCTCCTGCCCGGCCATCGTAACGAATGGAGAACCGCAGGTGGTTATCGGAACGAAGGAGGGGGATATCGTTAGCTACGATGGTTCCGGAAGCGAGCTATGGAGAACACGGCTGGGAGGTGTCATATCAGCGTGGCCGGTTCTCATGGATTTGCCAACACTCGGCAAGACGATACTTGTCTCTAACGAGGATGGATCCGTGGGTTGCCTCTCCCTTAACGGAGAGGTCCACTGGAAAAGCGAGATCGAGGCGCCAGTTGACCCGTGGAACAGCATATCCCACATTAAGGGAAAGGAGGGTCCAAGCATCCTGGTCACCGACCGCGAGGGAAGGGCCACCGGTCTAAGGGAGGATGGGACACCAACCTGGCGTTTCCGCACATACGAAAGGGGTCTGGGACCCGTGGCCGTTGGTGATATAGACGGAGATGGTAATGACGAGATCATCTTCTGCTGTGGAGAGGGCCGGGTCTACTGCCTTGATAGCCTTGGCCGGTACAGATGGACCGTGGGATTCGAAGAGCCCTCGGAATTCTCGGCACCGGTGCTAGGGGACCTAGGCTGGGGGCCTTGCGTGATCACGGGAAGCGCCGATGACGTCCTCCGATGCATCTCCCTGAGAGGTGAAGTTATGTGGGAACAGAGGGGGTCCGGAGTCGGGGGCATCGAGGTGGGGTTATCTCTTGGGGATATCGATGGAGATGGGAAGGACGAGTTGGTCTATGTTCACGGCGGCATGGGAATACAGGCCGTGGACGGCGATGGTAAATTGCTGTGGAGCAGATCATACGGCGGCGGTGACCAACCCTTTGGTCCAACCATAGGCGACATAGATGGGAATGGGAGCATGGAGCTGCTCCTTTCCCAGAGACGGGGCCCAAAATTAAGGGTTCTCTCCAATGAGGGGCAACTTCTGGAGGAGCACCAGATATCCGGTGGAATGGTTGGCGGTCCGGTAATTGCAGACATCGACGGAGATGGTAGGATCGAGGTCCTTGCCATATCATCGAAAACCGGGCGTCTGATAAGCTTCAAGAGCAAGGCGCATATGAGGCAATCAAGTGTCCCCTGGCCCAATAGCCGCGGAGGTTTCGATGGGCGGGGAAACAAGATGGACAAAGTAAAACGGCTACAAAGGGAACATGCCAGAAGAAAAGCTATCGTCCAACCAAAAATAATAGGCGACTTTGGACTGGGCGAGAACCGGGTAGGATTCTCCCTGGAGGCAAAGTGGAAGCCTGGATTCTCGGTCGAGGTGGGTATAAGGGATTCCAGAGGATATGTTGAGCGGGGTGTCCTGCACGAAATGTCCCATAACGCGAAGTTCGAGGTTCTAGACCCAGGTAGAAAGGACCTCTCTGCCCGCCTTTTTGATGCCCGATGCCATGAAATTGGCCAGGGAGGGAAGAGGAGAATGCTATCTGCCTTCAAGACGGAGGAGAGAGAGGCCAAGAAGTTGCTGAAGGAATTGGAATCCCTGGCCGGCGAGATACCGGCGCTGGGAAATATTGCTCAGGATAGGAGGATCGAATGGGATATTCTCCAGGAGGAGATTCGATCATACAACAATCTGGACAGGGCCAAAAAGCGAAAACTAATTGCCCGTGTGGCCCGTTTCCTAGATCGTGGCAGGCGTGAGGTTAATTGCCAAGAGATGAGGCGGACGATTGAGGGCCACCCGGCCTTCCTTGTTTGGAGACCTAGGCATCCTTGGACTCCCTTTGACCCCCAGGTGGATGCCCCCGGAAATGGACCTATTGGGAAGATAGATATCCTTACCGAGGGGCGTTCCCATGAGGTCATCGTCCTCCAGGTGGCAAACCTTCTCGAGGACCCCCTGTCTCTACGTGCTTGGGTTGATCCCCTTGAATCGAGAGAAGGCCGCCAGCTATCGGAGAACCCCTTTACCCTTAGGAGGGTTGCTTGGGTACCTACCGCTAGCGGCTCGATGGGTGATGATGCCCTTCCCGAGCTAGGGAATGCGGGGTTAATACAGATTGCACCTTCCTCCAGCGAGAGGCTGTGGATTGATGTAGACACCGGCGACCTTCCAGCAGGTGAATTCGAAACCATCCTCCATTTCAGAGGACTGGTACCCGAAGGACACCTTTCCCAGGTACCGATACACTGGAAGGTAGTGGAACCTGCCCTCCCCGCGGAGATGCCCCTGAAGTTCTGCAACTGGGGGTATGTTCACTCCTCTCCTCTCAAGGATATCCAAGAGGCCGCGATACGGGACATGCATGACCACCACACCAGCGTCTTCGTGCTGACCGGGGAGTGGACGCCGAAGGTTACGTACAACCGGGAGGGGGAGTTGAACGAGGTCCAGTGGCAGGGATTCGATTGGATACTGGAACGCCTCAGGACCCAGGACATGGTTTTGTTGATAGGAGCCATGCCCTCGGCCGCGGAGGGGGAAACGGAGGAGAATTCCCCGGAGTGGGAGAGGGCCGTTAGGGATTTTTTGCCAATCCTGGTCGATCGTCTGGAAAGCCATGGTCTAGGATACGACAGGTGGGCGCTGTATCCTGTGGACGAGCCGGGACTCCTCGGCGGCAGCCTGATCGATATTCTGGAAAGGCGAGCCCGGGCCTACAAGTCCATCGATCCGCGGGTTCAGATTTACACCGATCCCGTGAGGGGGATGAGGTTGGAGGACATCAAGAGGGTTCTGCCGCTGATTGATATCTTTCAGCCCAACTACAACGGCATCGTGAATAAAACCAACCCGGATAGGATTGATTTTCTCAGGGCAGCCAGAAGAACGCTATGGACCTATAGATGTTCAGGGGAAGTCAAGGACATGGTGGGCATCCGATACTATTGGGAGCCGGTCTGGAGGGCATGGGAGCTGGGAATAACCGGCGTGGGTTTCTGGTCGTACTGTACGCGGCCCTATGATCTCTGGCAAGGTCCCAACGCGCGGGGGAACGACTGGGAACTGGTCTACCAAGGCGAATCGAGACCCGTGCCATCCGTCCGTTGGCAAGCGGTAAGAATGGCCATCGAGGACTACGCCCGTCTACATCGCCTCCGGGACCTTGCTGATGTTGCCAGTGAGAGGGGAATGTCATCGAAGGCTGCAGGAATGAAACGGGCCCTGGACGACATCGTAACCCGGGCTCGAAATGCAAGGTGGGATCCGGAGGCTGTCGCCGGTTTGAGGAGGGAATTGATAGAGAGAACTTCCCAACTATATGACACCTTGTGAGGGTTCGCAGCATTCTAGTTGTTCAGTCCATCCGATTCAGTAGGTGCCAGCATGACCGAGGGAGCGAGCCTAGGCTGGAGATGTCATTTCGACATATCGAAGAAATAGCGGTTACTGTAAATATTCGCTGAGGAGCGGGAGATTGGAGGCGGGCTTTTTTAGGCCTTCCTGAGGTGCAATCAGTTCTTCACCGATAGGAACCGGCCACGGTTCCTTTCTTCAAGTCCTTGAGCGGGATAATTGAAGCCTTCATCCTGAATTGGATTAACGGCGATATGATGGATGTTTAGCCCGCCTTGGTGGATTTAACCTGCCTGTAGAGCTTTCGCCGGACCATTAATGTCCAAAGGACAAAACCGCAGACCATGGCAGTAGCAGTGACAGCTGTCCACTCGATTAGATAGACCCACATCAGGGCCCGGTTCTTGAGCTCTAATGCCTCTTTCTGAAGCTCATCTAGCATGGAACCGATCAGCTCGTTGGTCTCGAGCATACGTTGGTATCTAAGGTCGATGTACTGTTCATTCGCCCGTGATATGACTTCGTCCACCTCCCCAAACTGGGATCTTATCTTTTCCGTATTTGCCCCGAAAGACTCACTAAACTCCAATATATCCATTACATAGGACTTCCTACCGGCGATCTCGAGTATCTCGGATCTTGCTCGATGGACGATCTCGGTCTCTTGAGGCACTGGCCGTCGGTCCAGGTAGATCATGATGTTCGCCCCGAAGTCGTAATCGTACTCCCAGGGCGTTCCGTACCATGAGAGGCGGCAGATCTCGCTCGTAAGTGTGAAAATCCTGTTCCTCTCCTCCAAATCCCAGGTGATAATGAGGGGATGTTCTACCCCCTCTCCCCATAGGAGGTGGGCTAGCTTGTTAGCACCGTCCTTGACGGTAACTATGTTGTGGTCCCACCTGTCAGGATATTCCAACGTGCGGCTGTCCCACGGGATGCTGCTGATCAGCTCGTGGTTCGGCCTGTCTATCACCAGGCGGCCGAGCTGCGGCCACGTGTTGGGGACCCCCTCGACCGGGAGCAGGCTGCCGATTGACGTGTCGTCCCAGGGGGGCATTCCATTTCCGCCAAAGCTCTCCCCGCCCCCGGACATAAATAGGCCAAGGTCCGTCTGCTGGAAACCCCTGTAGAGGAGATCGATATTCCTGGCACCGATGGCGTCCCGGTTAGCGTTGGCCAGTATCACGACGTCGATCCTGTCCACCAGCCTCTCCGTGGTGCGTGGCATGTAGATCCTTATCATCCTCTGCTCCTCTGCGATGGTCAGACCTGCCGCTTTGACCCAGTCCCGGTAGGTCGCTGGCACGAACTCTATGGAGAATAAGGGATCCAGTCTCATTCGTTGGAAAGGTTCCGAGCGGGCAACACACCCTATATAGAGAACCCCGATCCTCCCGTCAGGCAGGGCGGGACTCATTGGCAAAACAAGAGGACTGGCAAGAATTAACACGGAGGTCAAAACAATTGACCATAATTGGCAACGCACCGATATCTCCAAGCTATTACATTAGACTTGAGCACGATAAAGGTTTGCCTCACGTGGAGGCATCGAGCATATTACTTCCAAAATGAGGGTAGTCTTGTGGATCAATACCCAAGAAAGAACTCGAACCGGGCAGATCATCCCATGTTCAGACTCGTGTAAGAGGGCCAAGATCGGATATAAACTTAGTGGACCTTAAGGCCCTCCTGTATGCGATGGTTTCGGTTCATCAAAGCGGAACATCATCACGGGCACTCACGGGGCTGAAGATGGTCATCGAAGATCCCTTTGTCGATCTGTGACTGCGGGACGATGACCAGGAAGACGAGGGATGTTGGGTCCCGGCACCGGAAAATAATTCGGGGAGCGGTTAGCCCGTTGAGTTATCGAATTGGGAGAGGGCGGGAGACGTACCATCGCGGAAAATTGGTGGGTATGACCATTGACGAGGTAACAGTAATGGATCAAATGGATATAGAACCAGCGTTTTTTGGGTGGAGCGGGGACCTCGCATATATGTGTCGTGGATCTACTTTTATTAGAATAAGAGCAGATTAAACAGGTAAGTTTCTTGGGTGGTATTATCGGTCGGAGGATTTCACCAAGGCAGCTCAGATTACTAAGTCACAATGTATTCTGGTTCCAGGGATATCCTTTCAGCGCTAACCGGCCTTCAGAACCCAGAACCGAGGTTCTATATTCATTATGTAAATTGTATCGGGACCTGAGTGCTGACGTCATTTGCCTGCAGGAGGTCCAGAGCAAGGAGACGTTAGAGAAAATTTGCAGTTGGACGGGGATGTCGGGGTGCTACTGTCCGGGGGGTGATCTACCTCAGTACGGGGGAGCTGTCCTGTGGCATGGCAATGGCGCCAGGCTGGTCACGGATTCAAGTCTATCAAACGCTGAGATGCAGAGGATGTTCCAGGTCGTTGAAGTGGGTGAAAAAGGGTCATCCCTCCAAATATGCAACATCCATCTACCTTCCCAGAGGCAGCTTGATCCCCGTGTCGCGGCTAGAAAACGAATTTCCGAACTCATGGAGGCTATTGGGAGTGGAATAGATATTGTGATGGGGGACCTGAACGAAGGACCGGGCGGGGAGGTCGCAGAATGGCTGCAGAAGATGGGTTTCCTAGATTCAGCTGAATTGCTGGGTCACGCGAATACACCTACGAGCCTTGGTGGAGGGCGCGGAGATTATATCTGGGTGAAGGAACTTTTGTCCAATCATATCTCGGAGTACGGGGTTGTGAAACGAGAAGC
>CAZUNO010000061.1:0-7542 GCA_964621445.1 Hadarchaeota archaeon (SeqCode)
TGCGATGGAGCTTCTGAGGGAAGGCAAGATCACGCTGAACGAGGCTCCGAACTAGTGGGGGTCACCTTACGGGAGATGGTGGATTCCTTGCATAGGCACGGTGTCCGAGGTAACGTAAGGATCGATCAGCAGAGAGAGACGCTGGAGTTCGTGAGAAAGCTGGCGCATTAGAAACCAGCCGGACTGGAAATGGCGACTTCTGGTGAACACCTATAGGCCTGTAGGTAGTCCGGATGGACCTTATCCAGCAAGAGTTGTAACTTCTTTCTTTTGGTGGTTATCCGGGAGGTCGTTGGGATGTAATCCGATCTCTAATGGAAAGAGTTTTGTCACAAGTTCCAGCTTGGTTAACCGATGACCAAGATGATTGGGACTACCATCGATGATTCACAGTACAGATCCCTGCGAGATATCTTGATCAGGAGGGGGCTAACGATCGGGGAGGGTCTAAGAATGGTTGTTCGCCGGTTCATCGAGGAGGAGTCCAAGATAGACCCACCGGACGTCCTGTTCGCTGGCCCGAGCGGTGCCGGAAGTGCTCACGGGGATCTGGCAGAGAGACACGCCTCATACCTCTACGGGGAAGAGTGAACTTGCGCCTGTTTGTGGACACCTCAGCCTTGGCGGCACTCGAGGATGCTGGCGATTCTAGGCATCAAGAGGCAAAGTCGTTCTGGGATCGGGTTGGAGCGAGCAAGACCACAGGCAGTTCTATACCTCAAACTACGTCGTGGGCGAGGAGAGTTTCCAAGGAAGTAGCTGCGAACACTTGGCACCACATGATGGACTCGAAGCTCCTGCGTGTTCTCAGGGTAACGGAGGGAATCGAAGCGGGCGCCTTCGAGATATTCCAGGGAGGGCCAGAGGATCTGAGCGGTCTGCTATCGCGTAGCGATCGGATCAACGACTTGGATGGATTTTATACCTTTAAAGGCATTACCATGACTCATCAGGGAATCGATCTCTAGCCTCTCCATGGCTGCAAGAATTGTGGAGTCTCGACCTCCAATTCCTCTGCCGGAATGCTCCGCCAGGAGTAGGAGAGAGACATCCAAGAGATCCTTATCGAGTTCAACGATTTGCAGCGTCTCCAGATGCCTTACGCGGTCTATTCGCTTCCGGAATTCATCTCTGGGCAAGGTCCTGAAATAATGAGCCAATTCGATCAGAACCACGGTGCTTGACGCTATCCCGGCTCTTATCTCGCGCTCGAGGGCCTCAGTGACCTCCCCATGCTCAGGGAGGCGCCTATCGAAGTAGTATATCCATATGTTTGTATCTACAAAGATCATTGGGTCTCCCATACCCTCTTCAGTTCGATCGGGTCCTCCTTGGGGACAATGGAGCCCTCCTTGATGAATCCCCTCATCTCATCAATGAATTGCTCAGGGTCCACGGGGGCTGAAATCACGATTCTTCTCCCCTCGAGGGAAAGTCGAACCTTCTTTCCCTTTCCCAGATTAACGGATTCTCGCAGGCTCTTCGGTATCAGTATCCTGCCCTTTTCATCCATAGTTGCTTCAGACATTTTCCCACAATCTATCCCACATAGTGGGCGAAACATATATTTGTTGTGTTACCTCTCAGCCGAGACCTGGCTTCACCAATTGCGAAAAGTCTACTCCTCATAAGGGTAGAGCCGAGGACATTCAGCTTGGGCCGCTATTTCCAACAATTTGGCTTATGTTTTTTCCTGACCAAATGTTCGGTGTGAATGGATATTCGGGGGGTTCAAGACCAGGAGAATGGATATTTGATATCTTGGGATTGGAGTCCATAGAGGTTCTTATGGTTGAAATGTGGCAATTGGCCAAAGCGGGAGGAAAGGGTCCCTTGGTAAGTGAAGTTCGTCCGCCGACCCGCCGGCATAAGTGCTATAAGGTACAATAAGTGTCTTATTACCATGTCACTAACCAGTATTCCCTTGAGTAAGGAGACCCGGGAGAAGCTGAGGCGATACGGAAAGAAGGGGGAGACTTGGGATCAATTGATTAACAGGATCCTAGATGAGGTGCTCCCTAGGCAACCAGCGTCTATTGAGGAACTCGAACGTAGGAGGAAGAATGACGAGTACATACCCTTGGGTGAGGCCTTGAAAGGGCTGGATAAGCTATGAGGGGCGAGCTTTATCCCGAGGTGTTTAAGTATCTAGCAAAGCTTGCAGTAGAAGCTCCCAGTGATAAGGGTCGTTTCCTGGGGTTATCCGGCATCTAAACGAGGATCGGTACCACAGATGACCAGGAGTGGATATCAGCAGGTGGGAGGGACCGGAGTTGATTTCGGGCTTGGGGTAGGACGACATAGACTCGGATACAGTGTGGGCCAGGGAACCTAAGAATGGATGATGCCTGGTTCAAGTATGCTGATTCCATTTAGATTTGTTTAGCTGTTTATGGTTTTGTTTCCGTATGCGTGGATGGGGAGAAGAATCCCTCCCGATGCTATTTTGGATCCTTTCAACCCCTGTTTCTTAGTGTTTAGTGGAACCGGGCACCGGGGCTGCTGAAAAACCAGATTGAATGTAGTTTTCAGGTCAGGGGGATTGCGTTGGGTTCTTGGACGAGGTGGGGATCACCGGTTAGGAGCTTGGCGTCCAGTTTTATTGAGGTTCCAAGTATTATGGCATCGATTAGTCCGAATCCCTTTTTTGTCTGCCGCTTCTTGACCTTCAGTTTGCCTGCATCTGTCATCTGGCCGGCGTTCAGTGATTCCAGTATGGAGTTTAGTTCTATGTATTTCTGTATCTCGGTCCATTCGAGATCGGTCTGAACGCCGTCCCTGTGGAAGGCGTCGGAAAGCTCGGCGATGGAAAGGGTTGAGGTGTAGATTTCGTCTTCCTCTTCCTGGAGCGAGTTTCTAGCCATCTCTCCTTCTTTCGACCCTTCGAGGTATTCGATCCAGGTGTAGGTGTCGAAGAGAATTCTCATGATCTATCCTCGTGTTCCCTTTCGTAATTCTTGGAAAGCCCCTTGGTCTTTCCGAAAAGAGAGTCCCTCAATTTGAGTTCGCGATCTGCCAGGTCTTCCAGCAGGCGATCATAGGAGGGGGAACCCTTTCTCTCCTTGAGTTCCTGAAGCTTTCTCCGCGTCCTCTCCTTGACTGTGATCGTCGTCGGCATATAATTACAATTGCAATTAATTTTGATAAAGGTTTCAATTTTCTCTCCTTTAGCCGCTTATCGATATCGCTGGATAGGTCCTAGATCCCGGTGTGCCTGGGTTTGTCTACCATTCGGAAGGCATAGTCCTCATCGAGTGGCGGGGTGCCGAGTAGCTCCTGGATGTATTCATGGTCATCTACGGCGTGGTCCACGGACTTGCTTAGGGCTTCCTGGAGAGATATCTTCCTGTCAAGTTCGATGGTGATTTTGCAAGAAGTTTTTCGAGCCCGGGAAGAATGTTCTAGAGAAGATACTGTCCTACAGGAATCTGAATATCATGGAATTCGAAGCCAGGAAAATACTCGTGTGGGAAGGAAACTCATGCTTTCATCTCATGTGGATTCACAGGAATTCATTATGAGATGCATAACCTGGTTCGAGGATGCTCTTTGACAACTTGGAGCAGTTTTTCGTTTGATATGTGGGTGTATATCTGGGTGGTCTCCAGGGATTCATGGCCCAGTAGCGCCTGTATGGTTCTGATGTCTATTCCGGCCTCCAGCAGGTGGGTAGCGAAGGTGTGCCTCAGGGTGTGAGGCGTCACCCTCTTACGGATGCCTGCTTCTTGGGCCAACTTGGTCACGATGTACTCCGCCTGTCTTTTCGAGAGGTGTCCCTGCTTCCTGTCCGGAAAGAGATAAGGTGAGGAGCCGGGGCGGTTCTCCAGGTATTGAGCTATATCCTCGGATACATGTTCGGGCATTACCACCATCCTGTCCTTGCCGCCTTTGCCGTTTCTGACCGTTTGGGCGTTGTGTTGAGGACCAGATCAGTTATCATTGTGTTAGGGCCTCCGAGATACGGACTCCGGTACCGTACAGGAATTCTATGAGACAGTGGTCCTGCTCATTTCCCTGGGAGACTCTCAGCAAGGCGTCTATTTCCTGTTGATCCAGGTATACGGGTAGTTTTCTGCGTCTTTTCGGTAGGTCGAGTTTCTTTGCCGGGTTTTCTTCTATCTCTCCGAATTCCTCTAGGGCTGCAAAGAAGGCCTTTATGGCGTTGACCTTGCTGTAGATGGTGGAGTTTGAGAGCTCCTTGGTCCTCTTGGCGTCCAGTAGGTAGCGTCTCAGTTGTCCGATAGTCACAGTCTGGGGTTTGCCCAATTTCTCCAGCATCTGGGAGACGTGGATTGCGTACAATTTTCTGGTTCCCTTTGAGTATCCCTTGAGTTCCCAGGCTTCCAGTGCGAGATTGAGTGCATCTTCAGGCGGGGATTTGAGCATGAATTGTTTGTGGCTGCATGTATTGATGGTTTCTGTGGATGAGGAACTGGAATCGTTTAATAGGATGTGTGCTGCCCGTGAAAGGGTTCGTCTTTACAGCGAGGGCAAGAATGTCCATAGCTGAGCTCAATGCCGGTCAGGGGGAGTATATCTGGTATGAGACCCAAATTCTCGGCTCACGACCGCTTGTGCAGATAAGATGCCGGTAGTATTGGTTGATATGTAGGATTTTAAGCTTTGAGAGGTTTTGGAGGAGAAACGGCCCTGGTTTCGAGGGTTGCCTTTCCGTATAATCTAAAGGAAACTCCTACCGATCTTTGATGGCCCGCATCGTAACCTTGCCGATGACCGCCGACGGCAAGGACAACTGATAGAAATGTAAGTAAAAATATTACTTATTGGAATATACCAATAATTTCCGAAATATTTATTGGTGTAAGACACAAAATTGTATTGGTGAAATCTTGACGGAAATCGAGACGGTCACAGTCTCTTCAAAGGGCCAGGTGACCATCCCCTCCAAGCTAAGACGAAAACTCGGGATGGAGGAGGGGAAACGACTCCTTGTCTCTCGCGAGGGGAATGCAATTAAGCTCGTCCCAATCCCGAGGCTGTCGGAGCTCGCGGGAGTGGATGAGGAGATTTTCAGGGGCAGAAAGGCTTCGGATGAGATAGAGGCAATGAGAAAGGAGTGGACAGATGACTTCGAGGAACGAGTACGGAGCACCTAGAATCGTTCTGGACACCAAGCCACTGATCAGGCTTTTCTCAAAGGAGGAGGGCTGGGAGGACGTTCAGAGCCTCCTTCTATGCGTGGAAAACGGGGAGGCAGAAGCGGCGGTGAGCGTTGTCACCCTAACTGAGGTCTACTATAAATATCTTCAGGAGGGCAGAAAGGGTCTGGCTAGAGAGAGGGTATGGGACATCAGGCACGCTAAGAACGTGGATACCCTGGCCATAGGTGGTGAGAGCGCACTGCTAGCTGGGAAGTTCAAAGGCAAGTACGGCGTTCCCATTGCCGATGCGTTCATAGCGGCCAGCGCATACCTGGAAGATGCTATTGTGATCAGCGACGACCAGCACTTCAGGAAAATAGATGATATTGAAGTTCTTAGTGAGGCGGATATCCTGTCGAATTGGGCTGATCACGGAACCTGATTTGCCTTGACCATGTTTCCTGCTTCAAGTGGGCAGAAAGGGCTCAATAGATGATCACGGACCTAGCAGGTTACCGATCTCGACAAGTCCTCTGTAGCGAGGCGAAATCTCCTCCGGTGAATTGCCGTTCCGGTTCGGCTATGGGCAGGAGCTTGGGGTCGGCTTCTATAGCAGGTCTCCTGATGTGAACCATTGTGTTTATTGTCGAGAGGATTCCAGTTATCATGGTAGATGGCGGCGGCTACTATTGCCTTGTTCTATACATCTCCAGTCTCTTAATGAGAGTGTCTATCAATTCCGGTGAGTAGCCCTTCCTTCTGTGAAAAGCCTTGAGAATCCAGACGTTTTCTCCTTCTTCCCCATAGAAAACACGGTATTCCCCCACACGAAGGCGGTATATCCCTTCCCCCAATGGACGGGTGTCACCTCTGCCGAGATCCCTTAGGGTCCGAAGGGCATCGACAACTCGTATCTTAACCGGTCTAGGAAATCTTTCAAGATCCTTGATGGCCCATCTGGTCAAGTAAAACGTCATAGCCCTTCGCGCTCGGCGTATTCCTCGAGGGTCAGGAGTTCTTCCCTGTTTTGGTGGGCTTCTTCCCAGATCTCCTTGAGATCGGAAAGGAATGCTTCTCTCAGTTCCAGGAGTTCTCGAATTGTGTCGTCATATGTCCTCCCCTTCCCCCCTGCTTTCCGGAGCAGATCACGTGTTTCTTTTGTAATCTGGACGGTAGTAACGTCCGGCATATCTATAGTATCATATAACAGCTATAAATTTCTTTCTCATAGTGGCCGCTTGCAAGGGAGGGGTCCGTTAGGGCTTCTAAGTCCATAGCAAATCGTATGGCTCCAAGCCTGTATCTTGGGATCTGGCTTAGTTGTTGTTACCAGAACCGGTCTGCACTGGAAACATCAAGGATACGGATCGATGCCTAATGGGCCTGCGGGGATTTGAAGGCGGATACACGCCACGGCGAACTGGGGGCCTGGAGATCCAGCCTTCGGTAACCTTATATTGAATCGACCCCGTATTTTGGCTGTTTAAGGCACTTTGATCCTTTGGTCGAGGGGATAGTGTCCAAGGCCCGTCCAGCCTCGGCCTTGTTCTGCCGCACTCGCATTGATCATAATCGATCTTAACCAAGTTTCTGGTTCTGTATCTCATGAGAGGCATAGCTTCCCGCTCTAGGGTAGTGAAGACAATTTCTCCTCGTTTTCAGTTGGTTGTCCGATCTTGGGATCAATCGTTTCGATGAAAAACTTGTTCCACATTACATGCCCCTTATGCTCCTCGCACTCCAGGAAAACCGCACCAAGCTCCACGTTTTCGTAGTCATCGAAAACCTCCGCATTCCATCCCACCTCGATCCTTTTCCGAACCGTTTTTGACAACGGCTTCCCGAGGGTAATTATCCGTTGGACGGATTCCGGGATTTGTTCGGTGGCCTGAACTAGATGAAGTATGTAAGACGGAACTCCCACCAAGGTGGTAATATCCAGATCCTGGATTATGGACAACTGTCCTAGATCGTTCCCTGGCCCGGTCAATAAGGTCATAGCTCCCGCCAGTTGAAGAGGAGCCTCGAATAATATTCCCATCTGAGGCGCGATCATCAGCTGTATCTGGTCCCAGCTCCCAATCCCGGTTGAGATGTAGCCGTTGACCTGGTGGCAACAAGTTTTTCTATATCACGATGGGTTAGAAAGGTGGTAATTGGCTTCCCCGAGGTACCCGATGTAGTACATACATAAGTTATTTCCTTGAAATCAACTGCTAACGGACCCCACGGATAGGACTCCCTGAGTTCCTTTTTTGTTGTGAATGGAAGCTTTTGAATATCCTCAGTGTCCCTGATGCAAATTCTTTCTGGAATCTTTCGGCGATATAGGGAGGAATACTGAGCGATGTTAACGGTGTCCTTAATCCTTCGGTATATCGGTTTTCCATCTCTTCCTGGGTGACGCTTACGAAGGTCAGATCCTGGAGAGACATGCATG
>CAZUNO010000062.1:0-5281 GCA_964621445.1 Hadarchaeota archaeon (SeqCode)
CAACAACCACTAAACCCAAAAACAAGGCCAGAGAGGAGCGACTCCCGAGCCTTAAGGATAAGATCTTGATCAATACTTTTAAGCAGAGGGGAGGAGTCAAGTGAAGTGATAACTTGGGTAGAATCTATTGTATTTGCCTTGATGGCGCACCCCCGACCATTCTTAGGAGATTTGCTAACGACGGTACCATGCCCAATCTTGGCCGATTGATGACGGATAGCTGTTGGTCAAAGGCGGTGCCTTCTTTACCAACCGTAACCTCGGTAAACTGGACGACGATGGTTACCGGTCTCCATTGTGGTACTCATGGCAGACCATTCTCCCAAAACGAGGTTCGATATTTCTGGGAGGAGGCCGAGGAGGCGGGAATTCCGGTAGGCTTAGCTAACATCGAGCATAACAATTTGGGAGAGAGGACTTTCTTCGTCGGGCACCCCGAGATCCTGTCCGATCCCCAATACATCAGCGTGGAGCCGGATAGCACCCAGGAATCAACGATGCGGGATCAGGATGGTAATGAACTAGCTTCACTGTCGTGCTCGGTAGGCAAACGGATAGAAATCCATATAGAGGGGAAGACATCCTCCGAGATAATCATCGATCCCGACTTCACATCTGACCATGTGGCCCTGGCTGGCTCGGACGAAAGGCATACAGCATTTACCACCAGGTTTAGGTATGATTCAGAGTCAAATAGACTGTACGTGTCACCTCTAAGGGCCACATACGGTTTCGCTGAGCCGCGCCGGATCGAGAGGAGAATTCTGGATGAAGTTGGGCTACCACCTGTCAAGGGATTCCCTCTCTACCACAAGGGGAAGGCCAATTTGGAAAGGTCACTTGAGGAGGAGCTCTATCATGCCACATGGTTTGGGAAGGTCGCCTATGAGATGATGCATGATGAGGAAGACGGATTGTGGTTCCACAGACATAATACAACTGATGGGGTAGGGCATATGTACCTTGGCCTAGTAGACCCCGCTGCACATAGCTATGATCCGCACGGGGTTGAGGGTAACTGGCAGGCTCTAAGGAGATGGTATATCACCGTTGACCGTTTACTTGAGGAATCTGTGGGAAAAGACCCCCAGGCACGCCTTGCCATGTGCACGGACCACGGACATGTTGCATACAAAAGAACTCTATCCCTCGGGAGGCTTTTCCTCAACAACGGGCTTGTAAAGACCAAGGACAATGATCCCGGGAAGATAGATGAGGAGAATTCCAGGATAAAGATATCGAATGATGAGATCTTCATTAATCCCTCGACCTGTGAAAGGGGAAGTGGAGAATACGAGAGGTTGCGAAGCGAAATTATTGAAACTTTACGAGGGCTCGTTGACCCGGAGACTGGTAGACATATCGTTACACTGGCAGTGAGAAAGGAGAATGCCCAGGCTCTTCAGTTCTGGGGTAAGAAACGGGGAGATGTTCTATTCGAGTTGGAGCCAGGCTATTTTGCGATTAGGGATCTAGTTGCCGACGAAATTTTCCCTGGTATCGGCGCCAAAAACTCCTCTGTTCACCATGGTTGGCTACCCGGGTATGAGACGGACGTGGGATCAAGTTATTCATTCATATTGTTCTCAGGTCTTGGGAAGGGGGAAAGGGATATAGAGGTTGTTGGAGCTCCTCATCTCGTTGATTTCGCTCCCACGGTCCTTTCTTTTCTTGGGCTGGAAGGAGAGTGGCTACAGGGTAGGGTACTGACGGACATGATCGATCCGGATTAGCAAGGAGATGAGGTCTACTTCCAAATCAGGTTCGGCATAGTTGGTGAGAAGGTAGCCACCAAGGTTCATACTTATTATCTAGGAAAAAGCCATCCGGCAGAGGTTTGTTGATGCAGAACGTGAAGCCAAAGGATGTAAAGGTGTTCATTAAACCGGTCTTCGTTCAACTCAACCACTCCGGTGCCTATGAGGGGCCTTGCAGGGTTGGAAAGAAGGAGGAGATGGGTCCTGAGAGGGAGAGGAGATTAGGTGAACAGAATTACCAGGCATTCAGCAGGGAGGTGTCCGAAAATACGTCGAATGAAGCCCTTATCCTGGACCCCATCAAGATCGAGTGGGGAGATGACTGGGTTCTTCACGAGGGCGAACTTGAAAAGCTCGACAGGGATGCGCGGGATGTTGACTTCTTCCTCGTTAAGGGAAGCTTGTGTCAGTATCCGGCGGTTAGAATTGCTCACCGATATCAAAAGCCGATAGTAATGGTCGGTCCAGTGGCTACCGTTGATGTGTCGGCCTACCTGAGGTCGAGGGGACTTGAGGGGTATGCCCCCATGGATTACAATGATCTAGATCATTTAATCAAGTTAATGAGGGTAAGGAAGGCAGTTTCTAGAACTCGTATTCTCCTGGCAAGGGAGGGAGATACAATTCCCTTGGGCGTGGTGAGTACTTTATGGAATCTTGATGATCTGATGCAGCGATTTGGGATTCAACATTGCTCGATAGCATCGGATTCGATATTCGAGCGGATGGAAAACCCATCAACGGAGGAGTCCAAGTTAGCGGAAGAGACCACGGACCGGCTGGTTGAAGGAGCTCAAGCCGTGCATATGGAAAGACGGGATATCTTGCCCTCGGTGCAATACTATGTTGCTGCAAGGGCAATTATGGAGGAGATGGAGTGCAATGCCTTCTCGGTTCCTTGTTTCGAGATATGCGCCAAGAGAAGGGCTGATGAGAAAAGGGTTACCTTCTGCCTTACCCACACCCTCATGAAGGACCAGGGATTTCCGTCAGCCTGCGAGGGCGACCTAAATGCGCTGTTGTCCATGGCCCTTCTGATGTACCTTTCGGGTGGTTCGGCCTATATGGGGAATTCGCGGATAGTTGACGAGCAAGAGGATATCATGGCCTTAAATCACGATGTTCCCGGATTGCGAATGAAGGGGTTTGATGCCCCGGATTCAGATTACGAGATTAGAAATTTCACCGTGGGGGGTTGGGGCGTGACCGTGAGGTATGACTTCTCCCAGGATATTGGGGAACCGGTTACGCTTGCACGTTTTGATCCAGCAGCGAGTAGGTTACTGGTTGTAGAGGGGACCATCTGTGGGGGAAGGGGAGTGGACCAGATAGGTTGTACCCTGGAAGTGAATATCAAGGTACAGGATGTTAAGGATCTCTTCCGGAAGGAGCAGGATTTTGGTCACCACCTGTCGTTGGCCTATGGCCATCACGCCTCTGACCTGCGATCTCTAGGCGAAATGATGGGATTCGAAGTAATAGTGTCACGGTAGGCTATTTTGCTCAAGGCCGGTACTTCCCGAACCGGAAGAAGGAGGCCATCATCTCCTCGCAGTTAGCGAGTGGAACATCCGGTCCCAGTTCCCCGCATGCTATCCATCCGCCGTCATGGGTAGCAAAATTATCTATGGTATTGAGCACGTGTTGGCGGACCTGAAATCTGGAACCATTTGGCAAGATCTGTTGCCTATCGAGTCCTCCCCTAATGCATATCCTCCCGGAACACAAATCGATTAATTCATCCAGGTCATGAACATTGAGCTGAGGATTTAGGACGTCGATTCCCAGGTCTATGAGATCGGGGATTATGTCCATTATGTAACCATCGCTGTGGAAATGAATCCTTGCTCCCATTTGCCTGACCGCGGAGAAGAGGCGATTGTACCTGGGCCGAAATACCCTTCTCCATAGGGCTGGCTTTATCATGAGTCCCTGCTGGGTCCCCCAATCATCCGAAAATACAATGGCATCCGCGCCTTTATCCATCCAGTTCTCTGCCAGTCGAATATCATATTCCACGATCATATCTGCAAGTTCAAGAAGCTCCGCTTTTTCCGTGTGAAGATCAACCATGACATTCCTCATGCCGCGAAGCCATTGTAGCCTTTCGAACAGGTTCCCGGCGTAAAGACAAACGTATTTTTTCTGCAGGTCGAATTCATCACCTCCGGCATGATGGGATAGGGAAAGCGAGGAATCGGGATCTGGATCTGGCGTATCAAAATGTACAAAATCGTCCCAATTCTCGAGTGGATGTCCTTTCGGTTGACCGGTATAGCCATCCATCACCTTCACCCATTTCACCCCCCACTCATCCTCCATAACCCCGGAATCCGAGCCCTCTAGGCTATCCTTGGTATGGGGTGGCACGTAGAAGTCTGAGGGGTATTTCTCCAGAAGATCAAGAAAGGGCTTGCCCAATTTAGACACCGTTGCCGTTCTATAGGAATGCATATGGGGTATACGGTCCGGCCCCTTGAAGTCTATGGCAGCTAGCACTCTTTCCTTTGCATTCACATTTTTCCCGCCGTCATTCCATGATGGAAATTTTGCTATACAAATACATCCATTTTTCCAGCAAAAATCCTGTGGTGACGGATAAAATAATATCTATCAGGCCTTAAGCCGGATAGAAATGGATCTGGTTAATAGAAAGTACTCTCCCGCCAGGGTGAATCCAATAGTCCAGCACGAAGAGGAGAGACGACTCAGTATGGATGGCCAGTGGTTGTTCAAGCTGGACCCGGATGATATTGGTATTAGAGAGAAATGGTTTGAGCGTGGACCAAGATTCCAGAAAAAAATCATGGTTCCCGGTTCCTGGCAGGGACAGGGATTTGGGGGTAGTGATACCGAAAGGGTTTGGGACTTTGGACTGCAGGCGAGGGTCCTAAGGGCCACCTACCAGGGGGCAGGATGGTATGTAAAATCCTTCCAAATACCGGAGGAATGGTATGGTTCCAGGATACGGATGAACTTTGGTGGTATCCATCCTTCTGGGGATATATGGGTTAATGGAAATCTTGCGGGGAAGAATTCCGCTCCCTTCGTCCCCTTCTCCCTGGATATCACCGATCTGGTCGATGTAAAGGAAGATAATTACCTTTCGGTGAGGGTACATGAGAAAGACAGGTCTCTAGGTTTCGCGTTTAATTGGCAAGGGAGATGGTCGGGACTATACCGAAGCGTGGAGATCACCGCCACCGGCCCGTCCTGGATCAAGTCATCACTATTGAAACCTGAAATAAGCGCTGGTTCAATCAATCTAGATTTGAGTTTAGGGGGTTCCCTACCGGGGAATGCTTCAGTCCATATCAGGCTGATAGATTCAGACAGGTTTGTGGTTGTGGAAGAGGAATTCAACAACGTGCAACTCAGGAATATGTGGAAATTACAGGTTCCCGAGATCTCCCCCTGGAGCCCGGAGGAACCTTTTCTTTATCGATTCGATCTTAGTATAGAAACTAATGAGCAGACGCTTGACGCACTATCGGAAAGGGTTGGATTCATGGATATCTCTGCTT
>CAZUNO010000062.1:5381-7503 GCA_964621445.1 Hadarchaeota archaeon (SeqCode)
GAGCAGACGCTTGACGCACTATCGGAAAGGGTTGGATTCATGGATATCTCTGCTTCGGGAAAGCGAATATCGATCAGCGGTATTCCCTATTTTTTGCGTGGGACGGGAGATTTCGTAATTAACCCGGAGACTGGCTGTCCCGATACGGATCGGAACCGCTGGCGGAAGAAACTCAAAAGGCTCAAGGATTATGGGTATAATTATGTGAGATGTCAATCGTATGCGCCGACACCGGAATACCTGGACGTGGCGGATGAGATAGGTCTCGTAATTCAAAGCGAAATAGGAGTTCTTGGGGCCTGGGCTGGGAACAGCGTATGGCACGGGTATGGCTGGCCAAAACCAACACCAGCATTCAGGGGGAAGCTAATAGATCAGTGGAGAAAGGTGGTGATGAGGGATGTGAATCATCCTTCGGCCGCGATTTACTGTATGAGCAACGAGCTGGGAGATGGAACGGTTTTCCCCCGTACTGCATGGCAATGTTATGATGAAACGAAGAAAATCAAACCCGGGTCATTGGTACTATGGACGGATGGTGGGCATAACCAGGACCTGCCGGCCGATTTCGTCAAGGGAGAGGCCTCGCTTGCCGGAAAAGTAGGGAAACCTGTGATACAGCATGAGTACCGATGGTGGAGCACCTATCCCGACATTCGCATAAAGCAGAAGTACTCCAATACCGCAATGCGGCCCATAGCCATCGAGATGGCCGAGGAACGGGCAGAAAAGTGGGGTCTTGGGCATATGCTACCGGTAATGGCTCGTAACAGCCACAAACTGCAGTATTGCGAGGCAAAAGACAAGATGGAAGGCCTCCGTCGGGATAATCCTGAGCTTGCCGGCGTATGTCACTTCACCGCCATGGATGTGGGATTTTCGCCACAGGGCATACTCGACGAGTTTTATGAGAGGAAGCATGCGACACCGTGTATGTGGCGAAGGTGCTGGGGCGATACAGTATTGATGATAGAAAAGGGATTTGACGATCGAGTGTTGGTTGGAGGAGAGAACCTGGTCTTTGATCTTTATATCTCGGATTTTTCTCATCCTCCCCTGGATTCACCAGGCTTTAGGTGGTGGCTTGAAGCGGGGGGAAAGGTGGTTGAAAAGGGAGTTTGCGTTTCCCGCCACCAGGCTTTCAGAACCCATAAGGTTGGTAGAATTGAGGTAGAGCTACCGGAGATAAGGAAACCGGAAAAACTGTTGCTCCGTGCTCAAGCCAGCGATGGAATTCGGAGTTTTAGCAACATATGGAAGTTCACGGTATTCCCGAAGGAAAGGGCATCCTCAAATTCGGTCGCTGTCTATCGATGTGAGGGTACATGGGCATCAAGTATAGATTTTCTGCCCGAAATCTCCAGTGAGGATCTTGGCGAGAAACAGGGTCCGCCCACAATTATGAGCGGGACAGTTGATGACAAGTTGAAGGATTACCTGTCCCGAGGAGGCCGGGTGGTCCTGGCTGCCGGGGAGGGTCTAGTGAAACCATTTACTGCAAAGTTAGGCCTTAAGGAGGGGAGGTACTACTTCCTCCCTCCCGCAAATTATCCACCTTTGGGTGATGGAAATAGCGGTACCATTATTTCTCCCCACCCCATCACCGATGAGCTACCCCATGAGGGATGGGCCGATCTTGAATTCTATCGGCTGATTAAGGATTCTCCTCCAATTGACCTCGCCGCTTTAGGGGTTCCAAGGGCTGAAACAATAATCCGGTCCTTGAGCACCTATTTCACCTGCCGTCCCATGGCATATCTGGTGGAATTCAGGGTTGGAAAAGGTGGCATGATAATTTGTGCTCTGGATCTGGATCAGACATTGCCAGAGGCACGTTACCTGCTCTCAAAGATAGTCCAATATGCGAATGGTGCCGAGTTTTCCCCGCCTAATACCATGGGTGTCGACAAACTTGAACTGATACTTTCCCTTATACCTCCAGTCGGATTCGACTAGCTAAGTATTAAAGGATCTATGGAAAAAAAGCCCATGCGCAGGGATAGGAATTGATCAATTCACTGTCAGGGCCCGAGCAATGAGAGGAAAAAAGGAAAAGAGGAAAAAAATTGCTGTGTTGCATAATTGGTTAGTCTTTGATGATTATGACGTATGCTCTTTTTCC
>CAZUNO010000063.1:0-6875 GCA_964621445.1 Hadarchaeota archaeon (SeqCode)
CCGGGGGTTTCAGGGTGTTGAGTGGGGCTGGCAAGGAGGTATACCAAGGTCACTTGAGCCAGCGAATAGATCAGGAAAACTGGGGAGCCTATTACTGGAAGGGTAACTTCAGTGGACTAAAGCTTCGGGGAAACTTCACCATCGAAGTCACCATTGGGGAAGCTTCCGGAAAATCCTATAGATTCGAAATCTATAATGACGTGCTTCTGCAGGAATGCGGTGAACTTATCTACGATTTCCTGAACTATATGAAATGTGGTGTGGTGATTCCCGGGTACAGGCCAAAGCCCTGCCACCTGGATGATGCCGTCCTGCCAAATGGAACCCACATAGATGCCACCGGCGGCTGGCACTGCGCCGGATTGTGGGGGGGGGCAAGTACTCCGAGTACCACACCTATGTCCTGTTCAACCTATTATTCGCCATGGATATCAGGCCCGAGTTCTTCGAGCCCATTGACAGGGACGGGGATGGTCTACCGGATATCTTGAATCACGCCATGTGGGGCTGTGGTTTCATGATGAAAATGCAGATGAATAACGGGTCCATATTCCACGAGGTGGAGAAGATAGAGGTCACCGATGGAATAGTAGGTAATAATGATGATAGGCCTATAAGCGGGTTGGTGCCCGTTCATAACGGCCTGCTGGCCGTTGCCAGCATGGCTGGTACATCCGCGCTAATCAAGGATCAGCAGCCCGAGGTGGCTGACCGCTATCTCCAGGGGGCCCTGAGAAGCTTCGGGAGCTATCACCCCATGGTTTCAGGGGGCCAGGGAAGCTCAGTCGACACTGCGGCAGCGGTGATGGCCTGCCTACAGCTGCATAGAGCAACCGGGAACTCGACCTACATTGAACTTGCTGAGCACTATTGCGACCTCGCACTTGTCATGGATTATTCGACATATTATGGCCCATTTGTTCCCTGTGCCCTGGGCTATTATCTTGAGTTAAACCCGTCGACCGGACATTCACAACGGATTAAGGACTATATAATTGCCCACGCCGACAACAGGATATCAAGCGACACTGCGCCCGATGACGAGCTAAGGCCATTTGATATACCATCCGTAAGGAATTACATCATGGACCCCGAGGCTGCCCCGGCACTTTTCGCGTATGAATACACCGGGAATATTTCCTATCTCGAGTATGGCCTGGGGATCTTGGATTTTCACCTGGGTAAGAATCCCTACGGGATCTGTATGCTGGAGGGGACCGGAACCCGTAATGTGCCAGGGTATGCCAACGACTACCAATTGGGTCACGCCACGGACAGTCCCTACGCAAAGGCCAACCCTGATAATCCCGGCGGAGCCCACCCGGGTGCCATCCCTCAGGGAATCGTGATGAGAGAGGGCAGACCTTTCTACGAAACCAGCATGAATCCCGGGTTCCAGTTTGGCGAGACATGGTTAATCAACACCCATTTCCTGCAGCCAATCGTTCTAGTTCCCAAGGATACATGGTCCTACCCGCTCGAGGTGGATGAAACACCGCTAGTATCCATGCCATTCCTGGTTATATTATGCCTAATACTATTTCATGAGAGTGTCGTTCATCCGGGGGAAGCCTATTAGTTCAGCTAGATAGGTATTTGATTTCTCCATTTCGGGCAGGAATGAGGGTCAAAGCAGCGGTACTACAGAGGACATCCCCGGGCAGCTGCAGCTAGAGGCATTTAGACCTATCCAGCAGGGATTCCGTTTCGTGTCTCTGGGAATGGCTTCCATACTCGATGCCCATATTTCAGGAGGCGGTTAAAATATCAAGATCCATCTGGGGAGATATCGAGTGATCGGAGCACAACACGTATCTCCCGCCCTCCGAACTTCCCATATCCCCAGAACGTTATCAAAAATTTCTAATTCTCCTTTGCTGAAAAAAAGTAACCTGAACCACCAACGAAAACAGGGCTTGGCTTAGATAATTAATCGATGGCATAAGACCGTGTCATCTCATTGAAGATTCTAATTAATACAGTTCTCGCAAATTCCGTAAATATCAAGTTGAAAATGACAGACCTTTCCCTTGACGCCATGCTTAATAAAATCTATTTTTTTTACTTGAATAAGGTTATTCCTGCCACACTTGATACAATGGAAATGACAATGGCTCTTGTCGTTTATCGAGTATATCTTTCGCCTCTCGCAGTTATATAAGTGTAGATTGCCGTCACAACTGTTATCTCTAAGATACCGATATACGGTAGCAATACCGATTTTTGAGTCAATTTTTTTCACACGGGAATGCAGTTCATCGGCTGTAAAGAAGGTCTCGAACTTTTGGACCTCCTCTTCAATAATCCTTTTTTGTTTTGTATTACGGCATCTTGTCATCTTGAACCACCTTATTGATAATGAAAATCAATAGCACATAAATATTTGTCGGCGGATATCACTTCTCTGTGATTAATATGAACCACAAACAAGCAATCTTCGCTGTGATAGCGATGGCAATTACAGCTCTAATAGTAACAGTTGGTTTCTGGAACTTAGCTAGTAACCAGGAAGAGGACGACGACAGACTGAAGGTTACTGCCACCTTCTACCCTCTGGCATATTTCTCGGAACAGATTGGTGGAGAGAAGGTTAAGGTGGATTCGCTCGTGCCATATAACACGGAGATACATGCTTGGCAGCCCTCCACTTCTGATTTATTGGCAGCCGATAAAGCGGATGTGCTAGTTTACAACGGCGCCGGTGTCGACATTTGGTTCGAAGATGATATACTTCCGTCCTTGAACACTTCTGGCAAGACGGTAGTGGAAACCACCGAGGGTGTATCATTGATCGAAACATCCCATGATGAAGAACAGACGACCAGATTCTTCCTGTTCGACAACGACAATGGTGTGACAAAAGTGTATGACCTTGACAGCGACGGGCACAGCGCATTGCACACCACCTTGACCGATGTGGCCTGCGACGTGCTTCCACCGTTCTCCGGATACTTTGACCACCCACCTCTCCTTGAGACAAGCCAGGGCTACTGGTATATATTTTCTCCGAGACAGGACGAGGTCGTGGTCGTCAACACGGGCGTGCATGGCGACCATTTCCATGACGCTGAGGTGCTTACCAGAATCGATTCCAGCAAACCGGTCCATCCAGCCGTGTCTCCGGACATGAAATATGTTGCCTTTTCTGAAGATTCTTCAAAGGAAACATTGGTAATCGAGGTTTCTGCCCCCGCAAAGAATTATCACTACGGAAATGGCGGGACGCAATCGGATAGCCACGCCACGGTAGCATTCGACGATGACAACCGTCTCTACAGCGGCGACATGAAATCCGACCAGGGTTCCAATCTTCTGGTCATTGATCCAGCCGACGGTTCGACCCTGCGCTCCGGGGATGCGGGGAAAAGCCCTCACGGCGCGGTGTACTCCCCTATCACGAAAAAAGTCTATTTCAACACAGCGGACGGAATCCATATAAGTGGAGATTCCTCCGATGAAGGCAACTTCTCATACCAACATACAGGATTCAGGCTAGTACGCTCATGGATGGCCGAGGATGGGAGATCATTGGTCTCATACGTACGCAATCTGGCAATGGGGATTGAATATGATTCGGTCGTTGTTTACGATGTGATAACGAAGAGCCTGGTGAGGGAGATAGATGTCAATATATCCGCTCCGGACCTGGCAAATTACGGTTATGCGAACTCGGAATTCGTCCCCTCGAAAAATCTGGTCCTTCTGGGAGACCCGGAAAGCGGTAAGGTTCACATCGTCAACATCTCCTCCAGCGCAAAGGAGGAAATTCAGATCGGGGGGAAATTCCCTCAATCATTGCGCGTGACCGTGGACAATTTGCAGCAGGATGCCTGGGTCGCGACAAAGGACGGGAACGTATCGAGGATATGCCTGGAAGACCTTGAGGTGGAGACCGTCTATCACCTTGAAAATGGACCGGGCGTCAATTTCGTCATTGCCGCGGTTGCCCCCGAGACGGGGGAGCATTATGGACTCGAACATGAGGATGAACACGACCATGGCCTTTATGACCCGCACACGTGGGTAAGTCCGTTTCTTGCAAAGCAGCAGGCGGAAAATATCTACGAGGCCTTTGTCAACGCTGACCCGGACAATGAACAATATTACACTGAAAGATGGAATACTTTGAAGGCGAGATTCGATCAACTCGATGCAGATTTCACGTCAGAACTTGCGGGAAAGAACAAATTGGACATCTTTGTTACGCATTCCGCATTCGGATACCTTGCTGAGCGCTATGAATTCCATCAGCACGGGGTCATCGGCATATCCGCCGACGAGCAGCCAAGCATATCCACGATCGAAACCTTGGTCGAGAAGATGGAAGAACATAGCATTTACGTCGTGTATACCGACCCTGTGTATTCGGATGATTATGCTCAGACCCTGAAAGGTACTCTCGAATCGGAGACGGGAAAGACCGTCCAGATACTCAAATTATACCTGATGTTGGGTCCTCAGGATGGAATGGACTACATCGAACAGCTCGAGGCAAACCTTGATAACCTGAAAATCGGTCTCGGAGTATAGAGGGGTTCATAATGGGGACCCAAGATCAGGTCGAGGTCAAGCCCGGGTTGGTAGGAAGGGAAGATGCCGAGAAGGTCATCGAGGTCGATGAGCTCACCATCGAGAGATCTCACTCGACCGTGGTCGAGAACGCAAGCTTCGATATCCACAAGGGCGATTATATCGGGATGGTCGGGCCCAACGGTGGAGGGAAGACGACTCTGCTCAAGGCAATGCTCGGCATCATCCCCTTCAGGAGCGGTCGAGTCAAACTCTACAACCAGGACATCGGGCAGTTCAGGGATTGGGACAGGATCGCCTACCTCTCGCAGAACGCGATCAACTTCGACGAGCATTTCCCGCTGAGCGTTCGGGAGCTGGTATCCCTGGGACGTATTAGCCGGGGAAAGATCGGGAGGAGGTTGAACAGCGATGATCGCGATATCGTCGACAGGACGATGGAATTCATGGGGATAAGCCACCTGTCCGGAAAGCGCATTGGGCAGCTCTCGGGGGGACAGAAACAGCGGATCGTTCTGGCAAAGGCCCTTGTCAGGGAGCCCTCCCTGGTCATCCTCGACGAGCCTGTCAGCGGGATCGATGCAGACACACAGGAGAAGTTCTACAAGATGCTATCGGACCTCAACCTCGAGAAGGGTATTACCATCCTCATGGTCTCTCACGACCTCGCCGCCGTATTCTGCCGAATGTCCCACATCATTTGCGTCAACAGGTACGTGAGGACGAGCGCTATCACGAGCGATCTGGACCCGAACCCGATGCTCAAGGAAACCTACGGCGACCACTTCCAGTTCGCCTATCACCTGCATGACTGCAGGGGGTTATTCCAGAATGGTTGAACTGGGAGCCCAGGAGATCTTCGGCCTCCTCGATTACCAGTTCTTCCAGTTCGCCCTAATCGGCGGTATCCTGGTCGCAATATGCTGTGCGTGGGTCGGCCTTTTCCTCATACTTCGCAAGCAATCGATGCTCACCGACGGGGTCGCCCATAGCGTGTTCGGCGGGATAGCGCTGGGCCTCTTCACGGGAATAGATCCTCTATGGACGTCCCTGGGAACCGCCATATGCACGGTCACGGTGATATCCTACCTACGCAGGAAGGGCCTGGCCCAATCGGATTCCGCCATCGCGGTGATGATGGCACTGGGCTTCTCCGGAGGGCTTATACTCATCAGCATGGCCGGGGGATTTAACGTCGAGATCTTCAGCTACCTCTTCGGCTCGATCCTGACAATTTCTAGAGGCGACCTATGGATGGTCGGATCGCTCGCGTTCGTCATACTTGTTTTCCTCGGAATGTTCCGCAGGGAGCTGCTCTCCGTGACCTTCGACGAGGAGGACGCGCGCCTCCTGGGCATACCGGTCTCCGCTCTCTCGGTAATCTACAACGTGCTTGTGGCGGTCACCATCGTAATCTCGGTCAAGATCGTCGGAATAATATTGGTAACAGCCTTCATGGTCCTCCCAGGGCTTTCCGCGATCCAGTTCAGCCTATCCTTCAGGGGAACCACGATGGCCTCCATTATTATCGGAGTATTTGGCGTTGTGTTCGGGCTCCTCCTTTCCGTCCTCTTCGACGTTGCGACGAGCGGAATCATCGTCTTTACAATGTCAGGAATTTTCCTGTTCTCTGCGGTATACAACAGGACCAAATAGGTCTTATCCCTTCGCAGGTATTTGTACTGCAGATATGCCTCGAAGAGGAAGGCCACGATACCCACGAGACACACGGCAATGGTGAACAGGTCTCGGAAGTCCCCCCCCCCTGAATGGCCATAGCGATAGGTAGGCTAAAAGCAGCCTGCCAGGAAGGCCCCGTAGACCACGAACCTCGGAACTAGGTGACCCCTGAGCCGGAAGAAGCCCTTGAGCACCTCGCCCTGCGGCCCGCCTTGACCAGGTACTTGCCGCCCAGCACGGGCTGGATCACATCGAGCTCGATGAGCTTGTTGATGTGGTACTGGACGAGCCTGGGATCGTCGGGAGTAAACCTGAAATGTCAGAATGAAATATGATTCAACTGGAAAAGAAGAGAATTTATCGTTGGGAAGACTGAGCAGGGATATGGCAGCTATTTCAATATACAAGAAATATCATATTGACAGAAATTTCGAACGACTTGGCATGTTCTTACTTCTAAGGGAGAAATTCAATATCAAAAGTGCCCTATATCCAGGGAGTTTTGTTCATATAACTCCATCCTTTGCCATCCCAAAGATCATCTATGTAGATACAGACAAAAGGGCAAGAGACTTCTACAATGACCCGTCAATTCATGAATTCGTATCTAGAAAGAAGTTGTACAATGAAGATTCAGTGATCTTCTTCCATCATAAAGACTACAG
>CAZUNO010000064.1:0-6747 GCA_964621445.1 Hadarchaeota archaeon (SeqCode)
CCCTGCTCACCCTGAGGACCCTGAGGACCCTCTGGACCCATATATACCACTCCAAGTAGACCTAAGACCTGTATAGCCGCAAGCACGGCTACGACTATCCATAAAGCTAAGACTGGTTTTTCCATCATTCGAGTTTCTCCTACAGAAATATCCCAATATGTTAGGTTGCCTCCCCTTTCCTTCCTCATCATATAATAATCGTCTTGGTCCTATCGCTAATGACTTGTCCAGTTCGCAATATAACCAGACGCAGGATGGGAGAAAATCCTGTGCCCTGTCGAATCCCTGAAAATACCACTCACTGTATTCTCCCCAGGAACGGGGATCCTATTTCAGAGGGAAATATCCTTTCCGCTGATGATTTGTTACCGTGTTTCCCATCATAGCTCTCCTTCCTTCCTGGAAGAACCAGGTTGACAAGCAATTTGGGCCAGCTACTTGGTATGCGAACCAGGTTTTCTACCAGCAATCAACTCACCTGGCCACTCTATGCATGTTCACTTGACATAACCTATTTGTTCATAAGTGAACAACTGATCGCCCTCCCGGAGCCGAACTCTAAATTACCTAACCTCTTTTACCGGGATCATAGGGCATCGAAAAATGGAACTCTCCTGACTCTATCTCAAATATTGGCCTTTCATTCTCCGTCCCCAGGTAGCTGACTCCTTTCGATTCTTGAGCCACCATCCCGTTTTCCCTTACCGAACCAGGCTCACCGCAGGGCAAGTGGACCTCGGCCCATGAATTTGGCGGTATTTCAAGATCCAGCAGAAATTGCCCTTCCTGGATCATCCAGCTAACCCCTATTCTACCCCGAACGGAGTCATGCTCTCCGGTGATCTCGGTTAACCCTCCACCGGGTTGGGGCCTGATGATTATCTTCTTCCAGGCTGGATGCTCCTGTGATGGACTGATTCCAACCACATTTTCGTATACCCATTCCCCGATGGAACCAAATGCATAGTGGTTAAAGGAATTCATGCCTGGATCCTGGAAGCCTCTTCCCTCAACGTATCCGTCCCACCGCTCCCAGATTGTGGTGGCCCCCTCATCAATCATGTGCATCCAGGATGGGGGTCCCCTTCTTTGTAGAAGCCCATAGGCAAGCTCGATCTGACCCCACTTCACAAGCTCCGACATCAGGGCCTTGGTCCCGTGGAAACCGGTTGATAACCTATCATCCCTGGCCTGAATCAGCTCTAAGAGCCTGGACATCGATTTATCCTTGAGTTCATCCGGCACCAAGTCGAAGCAAAGAGATATTGCGTAGCACGCCTGTGCATCGCCAGCTATTCTACCCCTTTCGTCGATGAACTCACGGACATAGGCATCCTTTATACCTCCATACAGCTCTCCATATTCCCTCTCGTCTTTCCTATTGCCCAGTACACCGGCCATCTTTTCCAGTAATTGGACTGAATATGCAAAAAACGCGGTTGCAAAAGCATCCTTCGGCATCTCCGCATTTCTATCCGACCAATCATCTAGATCCAGGGTATTGCCATTAAGCCAGTCACCATAGTCATTTCCCCTCTCCTCCCTCCAAATTAAATCCGGGTTTCGCTCACGAATAAACTCTACCCATCTACGGGCAGATGGATAATGCATTTTGAGCAGCCGAATATCCCCATAGTTGAGGTAAAGGACCCAGGGAATTATCACTCCGGCGTCTCCCCAGGCAGGGCTCCCCAAGAAACGTCCATTCCAAGGATTAGGAGCAAAGTTCGGGAAACGACCATCCTCACACTGGGCACCTCTCACTTCACGCAGCCATCTTGAATAGAACCGTATCATATCCATGTTGAAACAGGAAGTCTGGCAAAAGGCCTGAGCATCCCCCATCCATCCAAGTCTCTCATCCCGTTGAGGACAATCGGTTGGAACCCCCACTATGTTGTCCCTTTGTGTCCAGAGTATGTTTTCCATAAGCTTGTTCAGATCGGGATTCGAACATTCAAACCTTCCCACTCGCCTAACATCGGAGTGTACCACACACCCCCTGATTGTATCCAATGTTGGCTCGTTTCTCAACCCCTTCACTTCCACATACCTAAATCCGTGGCATGTGAACTTTGGCTCAAAGACAAACTCCCCGTCCTCGCCCGCAACGAAGACATCGGTCTGGCTGGCAGAGCGAAGGTTATCCACGTAGATATTCCCCGTCTGGTCCAGCGCCTCGGCGTGCCTTAAACGTACCTGGTCCCCGCTGGATAACTCGGCCCTTAGTCTGCACCACCCGGAGATATTCTGGCCCAGATCAAAGACGAATACTCCCGGCATTGGTTCCGTTATCCCAACGGGAACGATTTCCTCCGTCACCCTCATGGGCTCAGATTTCTGGGGAACCAATTCCGAATCAACGGAGACCTCCCTCGCCTGACCCCATCCACCATCATCAAAGTTCGGTATATCCCAGCCGCTTAATGAAAATCGATTATCGTGGAGTTCTCCATCCAACATCGAGGCATAGCGTATTTGACCATCTATGGTTCCTTTCCAATTACCCGACGAGCATAAGGTCTTGACGCTCCCGTCGTTGAACCTCAGCTCGATTTGAAGAAGGAATCTCGGTTGCCCGCCATATTTCCAACGCTCCGGATCCCAACCGATACGACCTGCATACCAACCTTCTGCACACAGGGCCGCCAGGGCATTCCTACCGACCTTCAGTAGGCCGGTTACGTCATATGTCTGGTACTGAACCCGTTTATTATAGTCCGTCCAACCGGGAGTCAGGACATCCCTCCCCACCTTCTTACCATTGATTCGGAGCTCGTATAATCCCAGGGCGGAAACGTATGCCCGCGCCTCGCTTATAGGCCTTTCAATGGAAACCTCCTTTCGAAGCATGGTCGCGGGAGCGGGGTTCTCTCGGTAATCCTCAACCGGGTATGGAAACTCAATCCACCGGGCCTTCCACTCGGAATTCTCTAGAAGAGCCATTTCCCACCAAGATGGCTCGCTGTAGGGACTCACATCCCCGTCCTGATCCCAGATGCGCACTTTCCAGTGGCAACGCATGCGGGAAGTGAGCTCCTTACCGCCATAGGATATGTTCAGACACTCGCCAGAATCCACCTTGTCGCTGTTCCATAAATCCCCCTGGTCTGATTCCAAAGCCGCTTTGCTGCTAGCCACGAGAATTTGGTAAGCCGTTTGCTTCTGGCCTCTGGGTCCAGGAGCGAGCTGCCATGACAAGCGTGGGTTGGACTCGTCCATTCCCATTGGCCTTTCGGCGTACTCGCATCGCAGATGCATTGGTGGATCAGGTTGCATGAGAAAATAGTGGGGCTATTGATTCAAAAAGGCATCTGATCGGCGAGATCTACGATTAATGCAATGCCCATGCGGAAAGATACTAATATGCCCAGGCGGGTTTCGTTTCGATCTCATGACCACAAAACCCAAACTAGTCAATTCCAGTCTAGCGATTATTTTCCTCTTACTCTGCCTTGCCGTAATAGCGTCATCCCTGGCCTACTCCGGAGGCGAATGGATCAAGTATGAGGATAATCCAATATTTTCTACCTCCGAAGAAGGATGGGACGAAAGCTATATACATGCCGTTTCAGTGTTAAAGGAGGGGGATTCTTACCGATTATGGTATAGCGCCGGCGACGGGCATAACTCAGGGATAGGGATCTGCGAGTCGGGGGACGGCATAAATTGGGAGAGATATTCGGGTAATCCTCTTATTCTCAATGGGTCCGAAACATATGATTCCGGTTACATATTCGCCCCCTCAGTCTTGAGAACCGAGCATGGCTACATGATGTGGTACACGGGTTCAGATGCCGATTACATATGGACCATTAACCTGGCAACCTCAGATGATGGCATCAATTGGGAAAGGTATCCGGAGAACCCGGTTGTTGAGCCTGGTCCTGAGTGGTATGACTCGGAGAGGGTAGGGGATCCATGGGTAATCCTGGATGAAGGTGTATACAAGATGTGGTATACATGCCAGAGTCGGCCCCATATTATTTACGGTATAGCATATGCCACATCCGATAACGGTATTCACTGGCAGAAGCACCCGGACCCCGTCCTCCTTCCCGCTGAGAGTGGACCGGATTCAAGCACGGTTAGATCTCCCAGTGTGATTAAGACCGAATCAGGATATGCCCTATTCTACAGGGGGATTGATACCGATGGCAACTGGACCATATGCAGCGCAACCTCGGCCGATGGAATAAACTGGCAGAGGAATCCTGATAATCCCATTATACGCTCCGCACCCGGCAGTTGGGATGAAAAGGTAGGCTTCCCCAGAGCATTCGTTGATGACGAAAGATACTCCTTGTGGTATACCTCCCATGATAGCTCAGCTGTTGGATATGCATACCAGTCTATTCCCGAGGCCTTCTTGGCTTTTACCCTATTTCTGCTGGTTTTTGCCTTCCGTCCCTACTCAAAAAGCGGAAAACAAAATTGAGACTATTCCAGATTCCCATCTCCGAGGAAAATTAATGATCGATGGTAACTTGGAACCGGACCCTGTGGATTGGGTGGACCAACTATCGGCACAGCCAACTCCCGATGGATACACTTCTCCTCCGCATCCCGTCCCTTCGGAATGGTAAACCTCGGCCCGGATGCCGATATCGACGGTACCTGGCAATCCGGGTATATCTATGGAACAAAAAGCATTTGTGGATTCAGCCATATCCACGCCTGGCAATTGGCCGGAATTTTGGTCATGCCCACCATGAATGATTGCCTCGGAGGCCCGGACCCGGATCAACATCGCTCAAGCTTCAAACACCAGGACGAGGAATGTGAGCCCGGGTACCACGAAATCACACTGGGCAGATTTGATATAGGGGCCGAGCTCACATCCAACGATCGGGTTGGTTTTCACCGGTATACCTTCGGGAGGAAAGGTAGGGCTAACATAATATTCAACCTGGGCTGCTCCCTGGGACCCCCGATATGGAGGATGCCCGGGTACGGCCGGTCAATAAACGAGAACTGGAAGGTTTCGTGGTAAATGCATCGACCAGACGTCGACCCAAGAGGGCCAAGATACACTTCGTGGCTCGTTTTGATCGAGATATTCGGAATCTAATTGCCTAGGAAGGCACCCTTCTTCTTGAGTTGGGCCCTGAGAAAAACACCGAATGTGGATCGGCGCCGGAGAATTTCCCTCCATCAATGACACCGGTGAATAATTAGACGAATTGCTAATAAGCCTCCCTACTAACTATTAGGCAGGAAGCTAAGTGGTAGTTATGCTGGAATCCAAGTTTATGGGTAGCATGATTGGGAGTGCAATTGGTGATTCGCTCGGCAAGCCCGTTGAAGGTTCCAGAAAACCCCAAATTCAAGAGGACGGGTTTTCGGGTAGGTGGACTGATGATACCCATATGATGATAGGTGTTGCCGAATCTTTGCTGGCAAATGAGGGCTTCAATGGAAACCATATGGCTGATAGATTCGTAAAAAGATATCGAGACCAACCCTGGCGGGGCTACGGTCCGGGGCCTCCCAAGGTTTTTTCTTGGATTCAAAAAGGGATTAGTTGGAAGGAGGCATCAAGGAGGCTCTATGGAGGTTCCGGGTCCTACGGCAATGGTGCTGCAATGAGGGTAGCCCCAGTCGGGCTCCTCCACAATGATAAACCTGGAAAGCTCCGCGAGACGGCCCGCGCGCAGGCCCAAATTACACACGCCCACGAACTCGGCAAGGAGGGAGCCGCTATCCAGGCCTACGCAGTTGCATTGGCAGTTAATGCCGACCCCTCTATGGATCTTGACCGGGAGGACTACATATCCAAATTAGAGCGATTCACCGACAATACAACCTACATCTCCAAAATCAGAACTATCCGGGCTCTTATTCCCGGAGCGGATCGATCAAAAGTTGTCGATGAACTAGGGAATGGATTCGAGGCCCATAATTCGGTGCCCGCTGCCATTTACTCCTTTCTCAATAGACCGGATAGCTATCGGGAATGTGT
The DNA here is from genome assembly GCA_964621445.1 of Hadarchaeota archaeon (SeqCode). Taxonomy (GTDB): domain Archaea; phylum CAYQAE01; class CAYQAE01; order CAYVLA01; family CAYVLA01; genus CAZUNO01. The sequence continues at coordinate 5,963 of CAZUNO010000064.1, forward strand.
CAAAGGGGCCATAGGTCTCGGTGGCGACACCGACACCATCGGAGCAATGAGCGGCGCGATAAATGGTGCCTACAATGGAATTGAAGAGCTTCCCGTTGAGTGGAGAATGAAACTTGAATCGGGAGAGCATATAGAGAAACTTGCCAAGGATCTTTGCCGTTTGAAGGTGGATAGATAGGCGAGAGCATCTGTTGACTGATGCCAGAATGTTACCATGATGGGGTCAACCCAGGGTCAAAGACTTAAGCAAAACAACCCTATCTTTGGCATGAAGGAACTAACCTGGCTGCTTGCCCTCCTAATTTTATTAGTCTTTACCTCACCGGCCTTCGCCCGCTCGCCGGTTGGAAACTGGTCAAATCTTCCTCAACACATCTTTGCGTGGTATACGCAGGCAGAAAACCCGGAAAGGTTCCCCGGCATGAATATGGTCTGTTACTATGGTTCACCCAAGGATGTTGACAAGCGGATCGAGGATTCCAAGAATTTAACCACTCCGGCCATTGTAGGGCTCTTTTGGTCTCTCGAAAAGCTTGATATTAACTATTCGAGATTGGTTCATTTCGGCAAGAAGGAGCCCTGGGTGGCCTCCCCCTCCGACAAGCGATACTGGGACGAGGTAGTCGCCAAACCCGCGGTAGCCCTGGCCAACCTGTCCCTACACTACCCAATATATGGAGTCATCCTGGATGTTGAACTATACCTTCGTCAGTACTACAAATACCCTACCTATTCCTGGGATCAGTATAGCCTGAACAGATTCGGGGAGGAAAAGGGAATACAGA
>CAZUNO010000065.1:0-6396 GCA_964621445.1 Hadarchaeota archaeon (SeqCode)
GCGTTACCATGGAAACTGCAATCAATAGTGCTCCTAACAGAATTATCTTCTTCATTTTGTTTTCACCCCCCTTTGGTTGTACCCAAAAGGGTCAACAATACGTGGTTAATGTTGCCTTAAAAACTTTTGTGGTATTTGGGTGGTTAGAAGGCCATATGAGCCGAAAATCCTGATTATCCCCGCTTTTCCAATCCCGTGACCGGGGAATTTGAGGATCTTCTGGATAGAAATGGATTGTAGTGGAAGGCCCATAAGACGAATAATCCAAAAATGGCCACTGGATTTTTTGAATAGAAGGTAGAATCAATTCACCTATCCTGCAGTCGAGGTCATGTTGGTGTACACTTATTAACAAAAAGACCGGGTTAGGTGACCGGTAACCATGGATCAAAATATAACTCCGGATAGGTTTGTGGAAGTGGCAGTTCAGCTTGAAAGCGCAGGCTCGGATCTCTACAGTGATATGGCAAGGGTAAACTCCGAGACCCGATCACTCTTCGAGAATTTGGCTCAGGCAGAGGCCAAACATGCAGAGCTATACAAAAGCTTTGATTCGGATGCAATAATTGCTGGTGAGGGTGAGGAATTAAATCACCTGGAAGATTTAGTGGAAGCATCGCCGCTAGACCTTCTTAGGGAATCGGGTAGTCCAAGGCAGGGTCCCCTTAATCTAGATGAGGCATTCCCCCTGGCCATACAATTCGAGAAAGAGACCGTTCTCTTCTACTCGGCCTTTACCCCCCTGCTGTCCGAGGAGGCGAAGGAGATAAATCAGAAGATACTGGCCCAGGAAAAGGAGCACCTGAGGAAGGTATTATCTGCCCGCAAGCGTATACAGACCGTGAGATAGTCGGATTTCAGATTCCCAGGAGTAGGTCAGATCGAATAGAAGGGACCGCGTAATTGTCTAGAACCATTCATCTTCAATTCATTTATGTGCTGGAGGGATTAGCTAACTCCTGTTCCCGTTGATGTGGTATCATGGATGATGTGACTGATGGAATGACCGGAAGGGAGATCATTACCAAAGCCGTTCTCTTTGATGAACCGGAGAGAGTACCCCGACATCTTCCAGAACCGTGGGGGAGCGATTTCCTACGTGTACGGGTTGGTAAGGACCCCAACTGGAGCCCTTCGGTTGAGGGAGAGGACGAATGGGGATGTGTATGGAAGAAGGTCTCTCCCAACGATAAGAGCAAAGGTCAGGTCAAGGTTCACCCGCTTGAAGATTATTCTAATCTGGATGATTATGAGTTCCCGACCTATGATATGCCGGAGAGGTACGAGCATATTCCTGGGGAGATAGACAAGAACACCGAGGATAAGTTCGTTCTGGCCTCAATTCCTCTATCTCTTATCCACCGACTCCGCTACCTGAGGGGGACCCAGAGAGCTATGCTCGACCCTTACCAGAACCCTGACGAGCTGAGGTACCTCCTGGAGAATATGACCCGGATTGCTTTGGATTCCCTCGAATATCTGAAACCTTTGGGGATCGATGGCATAATGTCGGCCGATGATTGGGGGCTCCAGGATAGATCCTTCATGAGCCCTCAGATATTCCGGGAGTTCTTCAAGGAATACTATGCCCGAGTTTACAAAAAGGCACATGAATACGGCATGCTTACATTTCTCCACAGTTGTGGTCATATCAGCGAGCTGCTCGATGATTTCATAGAAGCGGAGCTAGACGTAATACAGATGGATCAACAGCAGAACATGGGAATGGAGAACCTGGGTGAGAATTTTGGAGGTAGGTTATCCTTCTGGTGTCCGGTTGACATCCAGAATACCATGGTAAAGGGTAGCGTGAGAGACGTGGAGGAATACGCGAGAAATCTAATCCGGTATCTTGGTATATATGGCGGTGGATTTATAGCCAAGTGGTATGGCGGCTGGGAGGCCGTGGGCCACACAATGGAGAAGATAGAGGCCATGTCCAAGGCGTTCTCCAAATATGGAAAATATCCCCGCGGTTGAATGCCAGATCAATCGCATTCTCCGCTCAAACCGAAGAGTTCATCCAGCGCGGTTCCTAACGGTTTCCTGCTTCCGTTGACAATGCCACAAGACTTATTATGATCGCGAGTCCATCGCTTTCGTGGGCAATCTGGGATTTTATATCCACGTTCTCACCATAATATTTTTGGTGTCCATGGTGACTCCGGTTTGGGGGGCGGGAAATCGTGATCCGGAGACGGGGAGGATCAAGATACTATATGTGGGAGAACCCACGGGTTCGAGTCCCTATCCGGTCCTTGAAGCAGATCCTCTTATACTGCCCTATCCCGTCAAGGCCTCGGCATGCGTCTTCTCGTTTCGCGCGGCACAGCGCTCGATGAGGCAATACATGCCCAGGACATATGATGACCTCTCCTCTCACCAGGTTTTCATCCTCAGCGATGCCAATTCACGGCTTTTCTCACCAGTTCAGCTAAAATGGTACCTGGACTCGGTAAGGGAGGGTGACTCCGGGTTGGTCATGATTGGGGGAAACGAGGCTTTCGGGGGAAGAGCCGGCTACTCGTCCTGGGGTATGACCCCGGTAGGTGAGGTTCTTCCCGTGGAATGCATACCCGGGGAGTGGTTCGGACACGGGGAGGTAATCATACTGGAGGACGATCATCCCCTGGTGGAGAGCGTGCCCATAGGCGACAACCTGGAGTGGATGAAGAGATACGATGGAAACAGGGTGGAAGTGAGGGAGGGGGCCAATGAACTGGCACGGGTAGATCCAGCTACCGAGGAGATTGCTCCCTTTTGGGTCACCTGGAGGTACGGCGAGGGGAGGACCTTTGCCATGACCGGCGACTGGACTCCGGCCGGGGGAGCGGTATTCATGAGGTGGGAATACTATGGGGATTTCGCCATAAACCTAATGCTATTCCTCAGCGAAAATGAACTGCCAAGGGATTTGGATACGGTTCGTGAGGCGAGGAGGAAGTTCCTTGAGTTCAGGTCCCAGAAGGCCTATCTGTTCAACATAATGGAGTTCGGGGAGAGGTTCGGGGCAAATATGAACCCGCTCTCCGAAATCATCGACCGATCCAACGGGGAGTACAAGAGGGCAGAGGAGGTCTATATAGAGCTGGAGGTTGTGCCGGCAATTGGTTTTCTCGACTCAGCCCTGAAAGGGCTCTCCGAGGGGGTCAAGAAAGCGATCGATCTAAAGGACCAGGCGATGAGGTGGATATTCGTTATCGAGTGGTCGACTGTAAGCGCCACCTTCTTCATATGTGGGTTCGTCATTTGGACCTTGATGGTAAGAAGAAGGCTCTACAGGGAGACCGGGGTGACAAGATTCGAGGGTAGGTGACTGGATTGCAGAGAAGAGAATTGATTGGCATGATGCTAATTGCGCTGACCGCTTCCACCATAGTCACCTACCATCTCCAGTCCCAGGGGGAAGCTCCCCTGGAATTGCTAGAGGAGGGTTTCCCGGATAGTATCCCGCCGGGTCAGAAGTCTAATCACGAGATAAAGGTAAGTTTGGTGTTGCGTCAGGACCTGGAATCCATTTCCCTGGACTTCGATTGTTTGAGGAATCTGACCGCGCTGGAAGGAGACCCCATCAGCCCCACCGTGGAGTCCATAAGGAAATGTGTCCAGCTATTTGAGGCCATTGATGCGCCATATACGGTCCAGAGCATCAATGTTCAGGGAGGAAACGGAACCATCTATGATTTTTCGCGTGGTTTTCAGGGTTTTGCGCCTACGCGTGCGGTTCTTTCCTCGACCACCGTGTATTCGAGGGTGGATAAAGGCGATAAATCCTATATCTTCGGTGGGGTATCCGACTTCTTCTTCAATAGGAATAGAAGCCTCGAGTACATCAGCCTGACCAGGAACGATGATTTGGATTTCTACCTCACCATGGAGGCCGGACAGGCAGGGGCTGAAGAGGAGCAATCGATCATGGAAGCCCCGCTTCTTGGCCGTAGAAGATATAGGAACGGGTTGGAGGATGATAGGTTATCAGCGCGTTTCATGGTAAATTCCATCGGGGTGCCGACTCACCAGGGGATGATGGAGGTAATGAGGATTTTCGTCGACGGTGAATCGGTGATTGCCAGGGGATACTTGATACAAGAATAGAATGCTAGGGGGTTAAGGGGGGTACATGTCGGGTATGAGGGGGTCATGGCCCTTGGGTCAAGGCTAACCGCGGTCGAGTTCCCAAAGATATTTTTCTCCCCAGATCATTTGGAGGAAAGCAATGATGATATGTTATGAATGGTGACCGTTACGGGTCGGATATAGAGGGGGAGCTGGAGAGATCCCTGGGGCTCAAGGAGGCTCTGGCCATTGGAGTGGGGACCATGATCGGTGCCGGTATATTCCTGTTTCCAGGCCTGGCCGGAGGGAGGGCTGGGCTTGCGGGGACCTTGTCATTTGCCATAGGGGCGGGAATTGCGTTGTCAGTGGCACTACCAATGTCCGAGCTGGCCACCGCCATGCCGACAAGTGGCGGCGGCTACTACTTCGTTTCCAGGGCCATGGGCCCTTGATCGGTACCGCGGTGGGGATCAGCCTCTGGCTGGGGCTTGTGTTTGCCTCCGCGTTCTACCTGGCGGGATTCGGGCACTATGCAATTTCCCTTCTCAGGGACATGGGGCTTGAATTAGGGTCACCGTCCTCCCTTGCCATTCTCACCGCCGTCATACTCCTTGTAGTTGCCATCGCCGGAACCGAAAAGACGGGAATCCTACAGAACGGCATTCTGGCGGTTCTCATTGTAATTCTACTGCTGCTACTTTCCTATGGACTCCTCCAAACCATGGGGGTTAAGGGTCAAATCGAGGTGCCCGATTCGTTTGCGCCCAAAGGCTACATGCCCATCTTTCCGACGGCTGCCTTGGTTTTCACCTCCTATCTTGGATTTGCATAGATAGCCAACGTGGGCGGTGAAATCGATGATCCGGGGAGGAACTTGCCTATAGCCATGGTTGGAAGCGTGGTCATAGTTGGTATACTGTACGTCCTGACCCTATTCTTGACAACTTCGATCTTCAATCCCGGAGAGCTATCAGAGATGGGGGAAACGGCCATGATAGAGGTTGGGCGCCATCTTCTCGGTTCTCTTGGAGCATTTATGATAACCTTCGCCGGATTGATGGCCACCTTGTCAAGCGGAAACGCCTCGATACTCGGGTCCTCCAGGACCATATTTGCTCTGAGCAGGGACGGCATTCTTCCGGACTTCTTGGGAGGGGTCAGTAGGAGGTTTAAGACCCCCCACCTCTCCATCCTGATGGCTGGTATACCCATAATTATTCTGGTCTTCCTGGGAAGAATCAGGATACTGGCCCAGACTGCCTCCTTTCTTCACCTGCTGATGTATGGTCTGGTGGCCTTCTCGGTGATCGTCATCAGGCGTTCTGATCCAGAGTGGTACTCGCCGAAATTCAGTACGCCTCTCTATCCCCTGCTTCCGGTCCTGGGCGGCGTTTCAAGCTTGTTGATAATCCTGTTCATGGAACCTGTGGCCATTGGCCTCGGAATTGCCACCATATTATTCGCGCTTTGCTGGTATGTGTTTTATGGAAAGGGAGGCTCAGGAGAGGAAGATGATGAAAAATAGGAGAGTATTGGTACCTCTAAAGGTACCGGATGGCATGGTATTGTGTCCGGCTTTAGTTGATATGTTGTCTTCCATGGAGGTTATACTTCTGGGGTTTTGCTTGGTGCCTAAACAGACCGACCCGGAACAGGCGAGGGACAGATTTGAGGAGGAATCCAAACAGGCGATGGATGACCTGGAGGATGAACTTAAGAACTCGGGGGCGAAAGTCACCTCTCGTCTTGTTTTCACCCATAACAGGATGGAGAGCATTGAACGGGTTGCGGATGAGGAGGATTGCCGGGTTCTTTTGATTCCTGGGGAGGAGGAAACTTGTAGCAGGATACTGGTTCCAATCAGGTCGGAAGATCGCCTGGGGGAGATCGCGGGTGTGGGCTCTGACCTGCTGGAGGACCAAAGGAGAAGTGTTACCCTCTTATATATCGCGGAGGATGAGGACGACGCCAAAAAGGGAGATTCCCTTCTACGGGATGCTAAGGGTAGGATAGAAGAGGAGCTCACGGGGGAAGCTTCAGCCGATCTGAAGGTGATAATCTCGGATGATGAGGCCGGCGAGGTGGATGAGGAATCATTGGGCCACGATGTAATGCTCGCGGTGGAGGAAAAGCCGAGTCTGGCCAAGATGATAAAGGGTGATCTGGAGATAGAAACCGAGAAGTCGAGACAGACCCTGGTGATCCTGAGGAAGGATTAGTTTTCGACCTGATAGGGGAAACGGAAGAAAAAAAGAAAGAAAAAATTGAAAATATCTCTTTAATGCTCCGTATCTAGTTCCTTCTTTTGAGAAGGCCGATACAGAACAGTGCAGCTATGCT
>CAZUNO010000066.1:0-6270 GCA_964621445.1 Hadarchaeota archaeon (SeqCode)
TCATCCACAAAACCCAGCTCAAGAAGGGATTCCACATACTGGCGGTCTATGTCTGAGAGCGAGGACAGATCCATCTCGGACTCGGGCTCCTCCTTCACTTTCACGCTTTCCTGCTGGCGGGGTTTGCTTGGTTTTCGCTGGTCCTCTTCTTTACTCTTCATCTCCTTCGCGGGAACCTCAAGTTCCTCCCTGGCCTTCTTCTCCGGGACCCTTTCCTCCGAAATATCAGGCCTCTTCACCTTCTTCTTTTGTTTCTTCCTGACTGAGGACTTTAATCCCGGCTTTCTGGTCACGAAAAGGGGTTTCTCCTCCGCCTGTTCCACCTCCGGCTCGGGCTCCTCCTCCGCTTCGACACTTTCCTGCTGGCGGGGTTTGCTGGGCTTCCGTTGGTCCTCTTCCTCCATCGCCCGGCTCTGGATCTCGCTCCAGTAGTCCTCGGCCGAGTTCCTCTTGCTGGGAACCCCGAGCTGGACCCAGGAGGTCCTTGCTGCCAGGGCCACGGCGGAGGCCACGACGATCATCCCCACGACCAGTATTACCAGTACGTTGTTCATGCCCGCCGATACCAGGTCTATTGAATCATGGGCTACGTGGGCTCCCTTGGCCACCAGGTCCCTCAAAAAGTGGGACTCCTGGGTGGTGTTGGTAGATCTATTTCCCTCCACAAGACGGGCCGAACTGGTGGTGGATAGTTCCTGGATCCTGTCCTGGAGGCGAGAATTATTCACCCGAGCGCTCTCCAGAGTCTTGGTAACCTGCTCCAAATTGACCAGGGCCTCTTCCTTCTCCTCCTCCAAACCATCTATCCGTGATTGCAATTCCTCTATCACCTGCTGCAGGTCTTCGATCTCAGCCTCCTTGTCCTGGAGGCTGGTCGCGAGCAGGTCTCTATTGGAGGTTAGATCAGCTATTATCTCATCCTTCTGACTTAGATTGGCCTGGGCCTGGCCCAGGAGGGACTCCAGACGCTCGATCTCATCATTCAGCGAGCCGATCTCCTCGGTCAACTGGGCGACATCCTCCTCCGCGGCCATCTTTTTGGAGTTGAGTTCGGAGATTACGGCCTGGTATTGGCTAATGGTCGCGTTCAGCTCGGTCCGGAGTCTTCCCACCTCTTCCGCCAGACCCTCCTTCTGTGATTCGAGATTCTGGATGGTCTCCGCATCAGTCTCCGCCTCTTCCATCAGGCCCTGGACCTGGGCACCTAGCTGGGAAGCATTGGCCTGCGCCTCCGATAGGAGATCATTAATTTCATCCCTCTCCTGCTCGAGATCCGCTACCCCGGCCTGAAGCTCCTCAATATCCTGTTTCAGGTCCCCGTTCTGGTCGGTGAGATCCCCGATAGTTGACTCCAGCTCCTGGATCTGGGACTCGTAGAAGTCCACCAGGGCCGTTACGTTGGCCTCGATTTTGATCTCCAAGGTGGCGTTATCGGTCATCCCTCCAGGATCGGAAACCGACAGGAAGAGATCCTGGGTCCCGTACTCTCCCTCGCATGACTCCATTTCTAGAAGAGACCCTTTGAGCTCTGCCTCCACTAGATCGCATTGGCCGCAGCTCCAGGTCAGGTCCTCCACCAGGTCATCCGGATCGGACACGTATGGGGACAGGTCGATGCTGGTGATTGCCCCCTCTAGCAGCGTGACCCGCGGTATCTCGGATATGGAGGGAGGGTCGTTTACGGGATTGACCATGACCTGGATATTCGCGGAAACCGTCGAGTGTCCATCCCGCACGTACACGGTAACCACGTCATCCAGGATCCCCTGGGGGTAAAGGAATGTTAGAACGTGGCCCTCCACGGTGACCTGCTCGTCCTGAACGATGACCTGGAGGCTGGACTTGGAGGTATCTGGATCCGAGATGTAGGGATCGAGGTCCAGCTCCCATGGAATGTCCTCAAACCCCTCCTGGGCCGGGATGGGGGATATATTTGGAGGGCTGTCCCGATGGGCATTGAGGTTTATGGTGGTGGTTCCCCCGGAAAGGGTTCCAGAGCTCTGGCCAATCACCGTTGACTCGGCCACGGAAACCGTCACCGTGTCCCCGGTGCTGAAGGAGGGAACATCGCCGGTATCGTACCTACCATCCCCCTGTTCGAAGGGAGGGACATTGGCCCCATCCACGGTTGTGGTTGTCGAAGATCCCGTGGTGGTATCCAGGATACGAATAACGGTACCACTTGGTGCTGGCTGGCCGTCAATGGTCACCCTGCCGGCCACCGCATTGACATCGAGATCGCCCCAGACGGGAGCTGTGGTCAGAAGCGTTACCAGGACCAGGGTCAAAGCCAGGGCTCCAGCTTTCCGATTTTCATTACCTGTGTATCGAAAGGTTAAAGGATGCAATTTTCCCCTCCTCTGTGGGTTAAAACAAATTTCGGGGGAAATGGGTTAAATATTAACCAGAACTAATGCAAAGAAATGGTCCAATTCTCAATATTAATTGAATATTTCGCGAAATAGCCCCTCTACCACAAGCCACCATGACCCAGGCCCGGACCATTAACACTTTATATCCGGGGCGGGATTTCCGTGGGTGGTAAAAATGAAGACCTCTTGCAACACCGTCCTGTTCGGCGGGTTCTCGCTGAAGAGGGCCCTGGAGAACATCTCAAATTCCGGCTATGACGGGGCCGAGCTTGCCGCCCTTCCGGGCATGGCCCCGCACATTGGTCCGGCCACGCTCCACCAGCTGGAAAAGATCGCATCCTGGGCCGAGGAATACTCGCTGTCACCGAGCTCCATTGAGGCAGGAGGGGTGAGGGAGGACTTCGACCAGGTTCTGAAAGCTGCGGCCGGGCTGGGAATTCCGGTGGTGGCCATAGGTTCCGGGGGCACCATGGATGACGAGGACTCCTTCCGCGAGGTGGTGGACATGGTTAATGACGCGGCTGGAAGGGCCGAGAAACACGGGGTGAACATAGCGGTAAAGGCACACGTACATGCAGCCGTGTACGACTCAACCACCTGCCTCAGGCTGCTGGATGAGGTGGACTCCAAGAGGGTGGGAATAAACTTCGATCCCTCGCACATCTTCAGGGCCGGAGAGGACCCGGCCCAGGCGGCGGCCAAGATCGGCTCGGGCATAATCCACTCCCACTTCAGGGATGCACCCAAGGCCGAGATGGGTCCTCCCGGCACGCCCTTCGAGCAGATACCGGGCACCGGTAAGATAGACCTTGGAGCCACGGTAAAATCATTATCCAAGGTTGGATACGACGGGTATCTGAGCCTGGAGGTAATCGGAGGGGGCACCCCTCTGGCCAGCATGCCCGAAAACGAGCTGGTGGCCATCGCCTCCCGCTCCCAGGGCTACATGACCAGGTTGATACAGGAAGCCTGACCCCGGGATAAGCGGTAGATAATTGAGCACACAGTTTTATCCCCAGTTCGAGCCACAAAACGAGATAAGGATTCGGGAAGCATATGACCACCCAGTCTAATGAAAAACTACCACGATGGGAGATGAGCGAGCGCGAAAACTACCTCAGATGTGCGGAGATGCGGGGACCGGAGAGGATGCCCTGCGGGGTTGGCCTCGGTTTCGTTTGGTGGAAGTACAGACGGGCTCTGGAGAAGCTGGTGCTACGTCACCCCCTGATCTTTGGCGATTACGAGGAGGGAAGCAAGGATTTCGATAACCTGGGGGTGAAATACAGGGGGAACCTGACCATCGATGAGTGGAAATGTACCTGGAGTTTCATCAAGGACGGCATAAGCGGACAGGTCATTTCCCACCCAATCGACGACTGGGACAAGCTTGAGGACTATCAACCCCCCGACTACCCCCTGTGGGGACCTCCCTCCGGAGCCGGCAGACCAATAAATCATAGCTGGTACTGGATCGAGAAGAATATGAGGGAGGCCGAGAAAAAGGGAGAGCTCACCAAGGGGGGCCTGCCCCACGGTTTCATGTGGATGAGGCTCTACTACCTGAGGGGATTCAACAACCTGATGATGGACTTCGCACGCGAGGACCCCAGGCTCTATGACCTTATCGACATGGTCAAGGAGAAGAACCTAAAGGTCATCGACAAGTGGCTGGAGATCGGCCCGCCGGACGTGATGAGCTTCGGGGACGACCTGGGAGCCCAGGACAGGATGCCCATCAGACCGGAGATGTTCAGGAAGTACCTCATACCGGCCTACGAGGAGATGTTCGGCAGGATCCGGGACGCCGGCTGTCACGTCCGCCTTCACAGCGACGGGTACTTCCTGGAGGTCATGGATGACCTGATAGATGCCGGGGTTACCATTCTCAACCCCCAGGACAGGATACATGGCCTGGAGAACCTGAGGGACGCCATCAAGGGAAAGGTCTGCATAGATCTGGATATAGACCGACAACATCTAATGCCCCACGGATCCCCAGAGGATATAGACCAGCATATCGATCGGGTGGTTGACATCCTGGGATCAAAAAAGGGCGGCCTCATGATCCTCGCCGGGATCTATGAGGACGTTCCCCTCGGGAACATCGAGGCCCTTTGTCAGGCCCTGGAGAAGAGGCTGGACGTAAGCAAGCATTGAGAACCCAGCCCTTAAAGGGTCCTTGTTTTTTTCCCAAAAACCGCTTAAGGCATGGTATCAATTTTAAATAATATCATTATTACTAGTATTACGATTATTAATGTCTTCAGGTAAGAAGGAGAGCATGGTCAGAACAAGCATCTCAATTCCCAGATCCCTGAAGAAGGAAATGGAAAAGAGGGATGTCAACTGGAGCTCGATCCTGAGGAAGGCCATCAGGAAGGAACTAGAGCAGGGAGACGGAGCGGACAGGGTTGAGGCGGTAATACTGAATGAAAAGATGCGGAGAAAAGCTCCAGAGGGCTGGGAAAGCTCAGAGGTGATCAGGTCATGGAGAGAAAGAAGGCGGTAGCCGATGCTTCGGTGGTTACCAAGTGGTACCTTGAGGAGCCATGGTCGGCCAACGCTAGGAATCTCAGGGATACCTTCGTAACCGGGAGGATAGATCTATCCGTTCCCGCCCTCCTTTTCTATGAATCCCTCAACGCCCTCAGGTACACGGGTCTGTACGAGCCAGAGGAACTGGTCACGATCTCCAGGTCCCTTTCGGGATATGGCTTCCAAATACATGGCCCATCAGGACCGGCAATGGAACTAGCATACGAGCTGGCCCTGGAAAGCGATTTATCCATCTACGATTCCGTCTACATCGCCCTGGCAAGGCATCTGGGGACCGACCTGTACACTGCGGACCAGGAAATGGTCTCAAAGATGCCCGACACCGCGATTCACATCAAGGACATATATCCGAGCGGCGATGGGCTAAGGGATATCTAGGAACTTCCCGTCTATTCCGAGACATACAGCAGAACCCGGTCCACCTCCAGGTTTAGGCCCGGTTCCTTGCTCTTGCCGGGATCTATGGCCTCCACCATGTTTAGCCACCTCTCTGACCTCTGGTCCCAGGCGATGGAGCAGTAGGTGTGGATGGGGAACTCGGGATGCTCGTAATCCGACCCGGGAGCCCAGTTCCCCACGAATATCCTCTCCAGGTTCATGCTCCGGTAATCGATGGAGTAGGCGGCAAACCTCCTGCTAAGCGCAGCCCCCTTGACCACGTCGGTGGTCTCGATGCCCACGAATAGGGGACCGGTGGAACCGGCCAGTATCGACCCGTTGAGCAGGAAGAACTTGGGCTGGATCTCACCGTCCAGCTCGGGAATGCCCAGCTTACTCCACTCCTTGCCGTCCGGGCTGGTGGCCAGTCCCATGTTCACCCGGTCACCTCGAGTACCGCGGGCCTTGTAGAGCGCGAAGTACCTTCCATCCACGATATCGATGGTTGAGTCCCTGGCCTCCGCCCCGTCGAAGGATCTGTCGGCCAGGATAGCGAAGCCCTGGGGCTCCCAGGTACCGGCCGGGTCCTCGGCCGTGAGCAAAAAGGTCTGCCACCTTGATTGGTAAACCTTCTCGCTGTCACCGGCCACGTTCTCGTCATAGACGTCCAGGGAGAGGTAGAGGTGGTACCTCCCGGTGAGCGGGTCCCGGAGTAGCTGCTGGTTCTCTATGCTCTGCACCTTCATGCCGGCCATATCGGTCAGCTCCTCCTTGATCAGGGCATTCGACAGCTTGAAGTCCTCGCCGTCATCCGAGACATAGATCTCGGCTGCAAAGCCCCTCCGCCTGATGCCCTCCCGCGGCCGGCTGGTCAGCCAGTAATGGTCCGATTCCTCGTCGATCCATAGCTTGCCGGCCCCGCACCACGAGCCCGGTTCAAAGCTAGGGGGATCCAGTACGA
>CAZUNO010000067.1:0-6267 GCA_964621445.1 Hadarchaeota archaeon (SeqCode)
CATATCCCATTCCCGAGCCTTCCTTCTAATTTCTCAGCCAAACTCCACACTAAATAGCTTACAATCAAGGCCAGGACAGCCGTCAAGCTAGGCAACCTTTTTAGATAAGATTTGTTAAAGAAGAGAAAAGCTTGCAGATCGACTGTCGATTGGATGTGAAACTTGAATGACCATCGTTGTGAAAAGGCTAGTGCTTGACGCACTTATGCCCCGTGAACTGTCCATGATAAAGCTTTCAAAGGCCCTCGCCTCCTCTGAAGGTGTGCAAGAGGTGGAAATCGTGGTGGACGAGGTTGACTCCCAAACTCAAACCCTTAGAGTGACCCTTAGAGGCCCAGCAATAGACCATGACCATGTCTGGAAGATAGTCGGAAATCAAGGAGTATCCATAAAGGGCGTGGACGAGATTACGGCCGGGGAAGCTTGAGCTCAACCGGAATTCTAGATAATTCTTTGAATCAGGAAGCCGATTCCGAAAGCTATGCCTCCGAAAATAACCATCCTTAAACCCTTTACCAGGGCATTTCCCCTACCCATACGCCCAAGGTAGGTTCCAGCTATGAACAATATCATCAGTCCCAAGAATATTGAACACCAAGCTGCGGCGATAATGTCTATGACCCCGAGCGAGGCCAAAACAAGTGGCATGATCAGGATACCGCAGCAAATTAGCGGGGTAAAGAAATTCACAACTGAGAGGATAATTGCATAGGTTCTGTAATCCTGGGTGAGTACCGTATCCTGCAGCTCCCTGAATAATGCTCGTTCTAATTTCAGTATCTTTCTTTCCCGTTCCATGGTCTCCGATTCATAGACACTTACCCCGGTGGATATTCCCAGAGCCACGCTACTGGTAACCAATGTTCCCATGATCAGGCGAATGTCTGGGTTGGGTGATGACAAAGCCGAACCCACGATTATGCCGATCTGGGTAAATGTTGAATCGAACAGTGTATTTAGAAATAGCCTTCTGAGAATACCTCCGGTTTCTTTGGCCTTCTCCAGATATCTCTTTAATCTCAATAACTGGCCCTCATTTGTTTCCATTCCATAAATGGTAATTATGGGTTAGGGGATATTTACTGAATTCGAAAATTGATCTTCCATCTCCTTGTTTACCTTCTCGGCTATAAGGTCAAGTTCCTGAATGGTAGGTCTCAGTCTCTTTTTGGAGGACAATATCAAGTGATCGCCGGCGTATCTCGGTATTATATGAAGATGAACGTGGAATATCTCCTGTCCTGCTGCTTTCCCATCCGCAAGCACCAGGTTGATGCCCTCCGTGCGGATATCCGACTTTCTAAGGGCGGAAGAAATCCTAACTGCAGCTTTAAACATCTCGCCTGCATTATCCCCCTGAAGTTCCGAGAGATCTTTGCAGTGTTTCTTGGGAATTACCAATATGTGGCCTTCGTTCACCGGTCTTTTATCCATGAAAGCCAGTATGGACCGATTATCAAATACTACGGAGGCGAGCGCTTTTCCTTCTACTATTCTACAAAAGATACATTGGTCACTCATTATTTTTCACTGGATGAAATATTTTCCCCATATCTGCCCGCGGCCCATTTTGAACCTCTGGTCAATAATTTATCGAACTTTTCATGCCTGCAGGCCTGTGGATTATGCCCGAGAGCCAGATAGAATATCCTGCCTTCCCCCCAGATCTTTGTCCAGGCAACGGGATAAGGCTTGCCCTTGTATAATGCGGTGCACAGTATGTTGACTCTGGGATCGTAATCCGTGATATATTGCTCATCCTCGACCATAAACTCGTCAAGTCCATTGGTAATTGGATGGTCCTGGTCAAGAACGCTTACCTGATATTCTCGAAACTTGGGATGGGTGACGAAGTGACCGCCTATCATGGAACTGAATGCGGGGTCATCCCTGAAGGAGTCAGCGGCCGAGTGAATTCCCACAAAGCCCTTGCCTTCACGTATAAATCTTGAAAGCCCATCCCGCTGTCCGTCAGTAATCTCCCCAACTGTGTAATAAAAAACGATCAAATCATATTGAGCTAGATTCTCAAAAACCGACAGGTCCTCCTCAATCCTGGTCAGCTTAAAGGAGTCATCATCTGCAAGTATCTTCTCGATCTCGTCGCCGCAACCCTTATAATCGTGGATCTCTCCTCCCACAAAGAGCAAAGTGTCTATATCGGCCATACCAAATTGTGATTCAGGGTCAAATATAATTCTTTGTGCATTCGAGCACCCAATCTGTGATCAAGACGATTACACTAATTCATGAAGATCCGTATTTGGTACTCCTTTGTCTTTAGTGAGGGATAGGGCAAATGGATGGGTTCTTGGCTTAACCCCGGAGAATATGGGAACTCCATTAAACAGTTTTATCCGAAAGTAATAGTCAGAAAGTCCGAGAAGGTGTCTCTTGAGCTGGAGATCATCGGTCACAATTGAAAGTGTTAGGTCACCCGAAGCACGGGTCCCGGCCAAGATTCTAGCCACCGATGATTTTACCTCTTCCACCGGGTATATACGCGATAGCGTGTCATAGCCGACTATTCCAAGTATCCTTTTATTGAATCGATATTTCATTTCCTTCTTTGATTTATTCCAGGTGGATAGGTCTTCATCGAGACTTCCACCCAATGTGACTGAAAATTCATCATCGGATCTACTCCCAAATGACAACACCCTGACGTGATCGTTTACCATTTCACTCTTCATATGCGCCCAGGTTTCCTGTTCAAGAATCGAGCTGGCGGTCTCCCATATGCTGCTCACGTCACGAGCGCAGGGAGGTATAACAATTACCGGTCTCTCCTTTACCAAGAAATCAGCGGCCATAGGCAAATAACTCATATCGAATACCTCGGCCGGAGCTTCGAGATCTACCTCCATGACTACATGGGACCCGTATGTGTAACCTCCCACCAATATATCATCAAGTTTACACATCCCGCTGGAGTATTTGTTTTTGCATTCCTGCATGGCTCTGGGAATTGTGGTTGCCCCGATAGGTTTCTTTCTAAGATCGTAGGCCGACGGATCGTAGGCCGTAAATCTGCCCTGAGATAGAGTAAAAACGTAGCAGGGGTTATCGATTCTAGAGCCTCGAAGCTTGTCCACCTTTAGAACTCTAATACCGTGGTCCCCAAGGGTCTGTCTTTCAAGTGTAACTTGGGCATCGGCTATATGCTGAAGGGGATTCTGGTTGGAATCCCGCTCCATGGTGAGAATCATGGACCCGGGCGTCCTATTTATGAGATCCAAAGCTGCGGAATAAACCTCTTCGTCGGGTCTCTTATCCCTTTGTAGAATAGCATCCCAGGAATCAAGTACGACAACGCTATTGTCATCACTTCTTTGGAGCAGGAGCATCGCCAGGTCGGATAGATCGGTCATGTGAACCTGCTTTACCTCCGGTTCGCGATCCGAAGACCGCCTCAGGGATGAGTCCACGATGGAATCAGCACCCAAATCCTTGCTTATTGGCGTAGACTCCAATAGCTTTGGAGCGGAAAGCCTGGTGCTTATGTAGGTTATATCCAGCCCCATGAAGCTCAGATGGCGTGCCATGGAGAGGGCGAAAATGGTCTTCCCACTTCCCGGGGACCCTCTAACCAGTAAGGTTCCTCCCCTTCGGCATTTATCTATCAACTCCGCCGGCAGGTTGGGTGAATTCAAGCATGACCCTCACCAAACGAGGATATCCTGGCTCTTAGATGATAGGAGAGGAATGTTCCGGTATATTGGGATATTCGCAGCGAGTATTTAATATATTAAATCTGATTCAAGAAAATAAAATTAAATACGACTATCAGATGACCAATAAACTCCCTTTCTTATTGCCCTCTTTGGAATGTACCCCTTCGGGTAGAGAAGGTTGAGCCATTTAGAATAATATTCAGCTGCTCCTACCTTTGAGATCCTCTTTTCCTCCTCTTCCCATGCCTTGTCCGCCTCTCCCATTTCCTCATTCGGCCTCCCCGTCCAGTATTTACAGGGCCCTTTATCGGGCTCGGTTCCGATCGGGAATCTTCTACAGGCAAGGGGCCTACTTTCATATATCATACACCGATTACTTTCATTCAGGAAAGGACATGGAACCCTTTCCGTTGGAAGACGCTCCGGATCCCCAGCATCCAAAAATAGCCTGATTCCTTCAGGGGGTTTCCTGTCCTGCTGGAGGTAGACCATGATATACGAACGCATTTTTGACAGGTTCGTCTTCCTCTCCAACAGCCCAAGGTCCGGCAGGAAGAGCGGAAATACGTAGTGGCAACAGTCACCACATCCCTGGCACTCAAATATCTCCTTGCCCCTCCAACGAATTTTGGAGAGTATTCCCATAGATATAGTAGAATTGGACTTCTCAAAAAGCCTTTGCTAATTGAATTAATATCCGTAAGAGGTGATTACTGCCCTTGCTCCTCAGTTTCCTCTATTTCCTTGGTTCTAGCTCATCTTTGACAGTTTGGTTTGGCCGTTTTTGGGGTGTGTAGAGTGCTTTGTTTGCTGTGGGGGCCGGTGAGACGGCTTCTTTTTTTGGGGTTATTTGGTTGTCTCTACATTCAGTATTCTGGGTGGTTTTGGGACTCCGAGGGTTTTGAATATTTGTTCTTGGTCCCGGTCGATCTGGTTTCTCTGTTGGAACTTTTTCCCCCGGAACTGGACCAGGTTCACTCTCAGTTTCCCTAGTCCCTCCATGATTTCTCTGAATGCTTGCCCGGTTTTTTTCTCCATTAACCTTCTCATCAGGAGGGCCAGGATGCATACGAAGACGTGTCCTTTCACCCGTTTGTCGGTTCGGTGGTAGATTGGCCTCAACTTTATCAGGTTTTTGAGCTCGTTGAAGGCTCGCTCAACGTCCTTCAACTCCTTGTAGGACTCCATGGCCTGTGACGGCTCGAGATCGGTGGTTGTAGCCAGCAAGAACTTCCCGGCGATGGCTCGCTCGTACAGCCACGCCTTGGCATTGAGCTTCCACTGGATGGTGTCGCCGATGTCTACATCGAACAGCCGCTTGTTGACGCCGAGAATCCTGTTAACCTGTCTTGTCGCGCTGTTCCTGGTCGTGGGCCGGCCTCGCTGTTTCCCGTCTCTGTTTTTCCGGTATCTCTCGCCCAGCTCTCGGAGCTCTGTCTCCGCTTTCTTCTTCGCCTCTTCCAGGGCCTGTAGCCGGGCTCTGCGCGTCTCCTCGTCTAGACACAGTATATACCTCCTACCCCCGGTTGTATGGACCTCGCTGGCCCGGGTGTTGCCGGGTCCCGGTACCTCTGTGGCCAGGAGCTTCTCGGCCAGTTTGTGTCTCCTTCTCTTGGTGGATAGGATGTAGCTGTACCCGTTCTTCTCCAGCTCCTCCAGGTTGGGTAGGGAGATAACGCCTCTGTCAGCCACGAGCACCACGTTCCGGATATCCAGCCTCTCCCTCAGATCGGTGACAGCCTTGTTGAGCGTGGTTTTGTCCGCTGTGTTCCCGGTCCACACCCTGTGCGCTATCGGTAGGCCCTGGGCCATGACCACCCCCAGCACGAGCTGTTTCCTGTCAGGCCTGTGATCCCTGGAGTACCCGTACTCCGCTAGTCCTGGTCCGTCGCCCTCGAAGTAGGTAGAGGTCAGGTCGTAGAGCACCAGGTCCAGAGACATGCCCAGGGTCTCTTTGAGGTTGTTGAACAAGGACGCCTCGACCCTGTCCTTCTCCTCAGCCAGAACGTCCAGCGACCTGTAGATCCACTGCCTCTCCACCTCCACCGGGGTGTAGGCCTTGCTCCGTATCCACCTGTAGGCGGATAGATCACTGGACGGCTGGTAGAGCCTGTTCACCACCAAGAGGAACACAACCCTCTCCAGGTCAAAGCCGACCCTCCTCCCGTCCAGGCAATCGATCAGGGCTCTTCGAACCCCGTACCTCCGCCATAGCTCCTCAGCCGCCCAGACACCGCCCAGCTCGTACTGCCCCTTGATCTCCAGGCCCTCAGCCTCCGGGACCTCTTCCTCCCTCTTCATAGCTCGGAGAACGGACTCCGCCCACTCCCAGTCCTCCTCGGTCTTCATCCTCCCCAGGTTCCTCACCGTCCTCTGGGTGACCCGGCTCCCCTCTCTCACCGACTGCACGATAACCGCGTACTCGTACACCCTCCCATTCTTCCTGATCCTGTTCCTCTTAAGATGCATCCAACGATACCCAGACAGCAACCCCCTATAAAAAGGTTATCTCTACAGTTACCCCTACAAACACCCAAACAAAGCCCACAGCAAGCCACAAACAAGAAACAAGCAAACAACTGTCAAAGACGAG
>CAZUNO010000068.1:0-6038 GCA_964621445.1 Hadarchaeota archaeon (SeqCode)
ATCACCCGAAACAGGCTGGGAGAGCTACGGATCATGGCCACGCTGTCCCAATCGAATTCTTCACACATATATACACCTCCTATCCTAAACAAAGCCATCTAGCAGGGCTTCCATAGGTCCAAAACAAATTCTCCTATTAGGCCTCCTCCATACTCAAAGCCTGACCACGTCTTTGGCCTTTATAGATGCTTCTATAGGGCCATTATGAGGCCAAAATTCGCATAGGTTCCCCGGGCCATGGGCCCTTGGTGGATGCCCTCCACCTATCTATGCCCGGGCCATCTCGAAATCCAGGGCACTGGACAATACCCTACCCCCGTGAGATCCACCACTTACTTTACGCGATCTTTGGGTACCTGTTTTGGGGTCTGGCTGTACATACTTCTGTTTGGCAGAAACACCGCCTATCGGTCACCGGATCCTCGGTGAACCGTTTCTATCGGTTACCGAAGCATCCATGAGGAGGTCTCCCCGGGGATGGCGCCAACTTGGGGTGACCATCTGGAAGAGGTATATACCTTGACATTGTTATGCCCGTGGTCCAAGGGGGCGCAGTGTGTGGCTATGGCCGGAAAAGACGGTTGGATCAATAGGGCCCTGAAGCGGGAAGAATCCAGAGAAGGGGGCATGGTTGATCTAGATTTTGTGCTTGATGGCGATGTAATATCTCATGTAGGGATCCGGGAGAGGAAAATACTGATCTTCGGGTCCTGGATCGTTGTGGGCAGCATTGGGGGGGTTGCCACCGAGGAGCCGTACAGAAACCGGGGTCTAGCCACCCGTCTTATGGAGAGGGCGGTGGAAAGGATTGAGGAGGATGGCGGGGACCTCATGTTGGTGTCCGGTGATAGGGGTCTCTATCGCCGTTTGGGGTGCCTGCCCGGTGGCGTGTTCTACAGGTTGGAGCTAGATAGAGATGAGGCCGCCGATGTCGCTGATCCGCACAACGATACCTACCGGATTGAGGACGGGGACTTTTTCCACATATCACGGCTGCAGCATGCTGAACCCGTGAGGTGGCAGCGTGACATGGCCGACCTTCGTTCTGGACTGGAAGGAACGGCGGCCCCTCTTTGGAGGTCGGTTGATCCCTGGCTCGTGGAGCGCCGGGGCCAGGTCATGCCAAGGAAGAGGATGAGGACAGGAAGGGGTGTCTTTTCGTAACCGAGTATGGCGGTTCCCGTGGCGCAGTGCTCTCCGCTGCTCGGAGGCTGTTGGAAGAAAAAAGCTGCGAAAAGCTGGTGTTTCATGCACCGGGGCATGACCTGGAGATCATCTACCAGGCCAGGAAAGCCGGTTTGGGACTGGAAAGAGAGACCCTGGTGGGCCACACCTTCAAGATCGTGAACTTTGAACGGTTGATGGAACGGCTCTCGCCCTATATGGAGGCTAGAGTTGGCCCCGGCAATGGTGGCCAGCTATCGTTCCAGCAGCACGGTGAGGAATTCCACTTTAGATGTGGGACGGAGCATGTGGTTCTGGGACCTGGGGACAGTGAAAGAATGATCCTAGGCCCTCATAGCGATTTGGAGACCAACATTCCTCAAATCTTCCAGTCCATATTTCCCATACCATTTCCTTGGCCGGGGCTAGACAGCTTCTAGCAAACCTATCCCAGGGGTAACTGGTCCCCGATTCAAAGGGCCCTGGAGAGGCAAGGGATTAACCTTTTCCTGAACGGAGAATGACCCTATTTTTGGGCTTCCGATCTGGTCACCTTGACTTCTCTGTACAGACGCTTCTTCACAAGCAGAGTGTAGGTCAGCCAACCGATGATGGAGGAGGCCCCGGCTATGATGCACCATTCGGTGAGATAAACCCAGAACAGGGCGCTTTTCTTAGCTTCAACGGCCTGTTGCCGATGCTGTGTATCTCGTTTACTGCTTCCTCTATCCTGGACAGGGCATCGCTGAATTCCTGCCTTCTGTACAGATCGAATGAATCCATTTTCAGTTTATCGGCCTCATCGATGAGTTCGTTAAGAGACCCTGTGGTTGCCCCGAATTTGTCAACGAACTCTAATAGAGAGAGCAGAGTTTTCTTCTTCTGATCGTACTCGTAGTATCCGTCGCGGACTTTATGGACAAGCAGTACGTCACGGGCCATAGGTCGTCCGGTTGAGAATAGCAATATGTTGAGGAAGAGGTCCAGGGCATAGTCATTCTCACTTATGGAGTGGACGGATGACCACCAGGGATGGTCCAGGTCATCGGCTAGCGCCCAGGAGTATCCTCCCTCGGTGCCGTATCGCCATGATACCAGCCATTCATCCTCGTTTCCAGGAAAGGATGTGCAGATAAGCATTGCCCAGGTGGCGGTTCCCGACTTGGGGTACAGATTGGTGAATCCTCCGCTTCCGCTTACCTCCTCGATCCCGAAGGGGATAAACATGGATAATAACTCCGGCCGTTGCTTGCATACCTCGATCCTGTACCGGGATCCATGCTGCTCCATACTTTGAACAAGTTCTACGGGCAGAATAGCGTTGAGGTCAGAACTTTTCCAGCCCGGATAGCTCTTCTGGCGGGGGGCGGATAGGTCCCCTCCCATGCTGACAAATGAGCCCAGGCCGGCACCCACCGCATATTTCATATCCTCGATCTGGCGGGTAGTGAATGGTTCTAGGTACCCATCCGGGAACACAAGGAACTCAAATTCGGTGGTGAGTTCCGCTCTGTTTTTCGGGAAATAGATCCTCACATATCTGCGGCAGCGGTCCTCAAGCACCATTTCGCCGGCTACACTCTCACCGGCCTGGATGTCGATGTCGGTGGGTATCAAAACGTAAGACACCAAGGGGTCGGCATCGAACCAGGCGGGAATGGGCGATTCTCCGGGCATCACCTGACCGATGGCCAACACGTTTAGGGTTCCCGCTGCTGAGCAGCTTGCCACCAGAAGAGTGGCACCGAAAAGAATGAGGCATTCTAACTCACCGCCCTTCATTTCTTGGTACACCGTCACTTCCAAACTGTGTCCATTTATTCCTCTTCTCTACCTTCTCTCTCCTTTAGTTCAAGTATCCGGGCCATACCCATCTCCTCAGAAAAAGTAAGCTTGCGGTATGGCCAAGACTGAGATCTGGAGGCATGGACGGCCAGAAAAGAAACTCCACCTTGGTCAACATCACCCATACGGCCGGAAGCAGGGTACAGGTCCCCATAAATGTTGAGCGGGATGATACTTCTTCCCAGCGTTTACCTGTTGAATCAGGTCTAGCCCCTGCAACCATGGCGCCCTTTCTATAACTCGGGTAACCCCCACCCACCAAAATATATAGAACTTGAGGTTTCCGCAACCAGTTCCCCCCTCCCGCAGCCGGTTTCCATCACCAGGTTCAGGGCCAACAATGTTAGGCAGCCTACTTCCCTGTCCACATCCTTGAATAGCACAAGAACAGCCCCCACATACAGCCTCAGACCAAGGCGGTAAGAATCAAGTGCCACCTCCCTATCTCAATGCGGGAATTGGTTTAGCCCAGGCTCCACACTACGGTTCATTATTCTGGTCGTTGTTTCCGCTTGTCATGTTCATCCAGAAGAGCATCAAGGGCTTCGGTAAAGGTCTCCTTCTCCAGCTGGTGCTTCACGTGAAGCAGTCTCTCGTGGGTATCGAGATGTAGACGCATGGACATTGTCTTCTTTCCTTTCATCGACAGCTCGACCGCATTTGTCCCTTTTATTTCTTGTCGATCATCTATTATCTGATCAGCCGATAATCATATATAAGACCGATTGAAGCTCTGACCTAATTTATCATTTTCCAGGGAAAAATAACATAAATATACAGAAATTAACCATCATCTTCTATAAAAGCCCACAATACTTTTAAGCGACATATACCACTCTTTCGCCTGGGGAACCCGTACTGTGAGGTATTGGGAGGCAATTTTACGGTAGGCAATAAGAAGGAAACCAAATCGATCAGGATCGATGTCCAGACCCATGAGAGGCTGCGCAAGGCCAAGCACCGTTTCGAAGTAGAGACCTTTGATCAAGCGGTGCGTGAGCTTCTGGACCTGCATCAACACGTGGATAAGAGACGGGAATAGGGAATCTTGTGAGTGAAGATATCAGTGAACTGCTATCAAGCGACCTAGATGAGCTACTGCGACTGAGAAGAAGAGCCATTCGAGCCAAGGTGTGGCATATGATGGAGACCAGCCACCGGGCAACCATAGGGGTCCTGAACTGGATTCGGAAAAGAAAGGTCACCGGCCTGCTGGACAGGGCGGAAAAGAACCGGAAGGTCAGGGGCATGATGGATGCGGCCTTGAGCCGCATGGTCGAGTTACTAAAGTCCAAGCCCTGGGCACTGCCCCCCAGGATAAGGTGCTTCCTCAAAGGCTTGAAGATCTCCCAGAGCAAGAGCGATGTTTATGAGGAGAACGGCGTGTTTTCCTGGGCCCCCTGGGCACGTAAATGGCTCGAGGAATCGGAGACCCTGTTTTACTTTGGAGCAACCATGAAGTGGGGAATTGGTTAAATCGTTCAACACATATCCATCCTTAATCAGATGAGATTTTTCATCAACCAAGAATCTATTCCTGCGGTAGTAAATGAGAAATGGAATAATGCCACAAACTGAACAGGTTAGAGCAGCCGGATTTGGGCGAATCTGTCTATTTGGAGACCATTGCGATTGGGCCGGAAGACAGGTTATCGCATCCTCGATCAATAGAAAAATTATGACCAAGGCAATGAGGAGGAATGATGATATGGTGAGAATAAGGATCTCTAATTCCTTCCATGGCCGTGTCAATGAAGCAGAGTTTGCAATAAATGACGCGAGTAATATGCCGCTCAGGGGCAACTCGCTGAAATACGTAAACGCAATAGTATGCGCCTTTCATGAAAAAGGATTTCAGATTCATGGAACCGAGCTAGAAATTAAATCCGATGTACCCATGAAAAAAGGCCTATCCTCATCGGCTGCCCTCTGCATTTCCACTTCTAAGGCCTTCAATGAGCTTTACTCCTTTGGACTCTCGCTGGATGATCTAGTGAAGGTTTCCTATAGGGCTGAGAACGAATTGCTAGAGATAGCGTGTGGGATGATGGATCAGACAGCTGCAGCTTATAAAGGACCTCTGTTTATGGACTTCAATAGTGGTTTTCATTACTCACCAATGAGGAGTAAGCACCCGCTTCCCCTGGTGATTATCGGCCTGGATGGAGAAAGAGATACCGAAAGAATCCTGAACACGCTTAATCATTTCTATTTTAGGGAAAGAGACCCCCTGATAGTAAAAACTCTAGGGACTGACATCCCCAAGCTCGTGCTACGTGCAAAGGAAGAGATGGAAAACGATTGCAGGTTGGAACGGATAGGCCAATTAATGGACCAAAACCAGAGGTATTACGATCGAGGGCTGAAACCCTTTTGCCCCCAGGAACTGGACGATAGAAGGCTATATGAGGCACTGGATAAGGCTCGGGGTCTCGGAGCTTTGGGTGCTAAATGGACAGGTGCAGGAGGCGCGGGTTCCATAATTGCACTAACACAGGATAGCAAGGCCAGCGAGGAAATGGTTTCTTCCCTCAAACCCAACTTTTCGTCCATATCAATCACAGTAGGGTAATGGATTTCATGAAAAACAGACATCTCGCAATATACATGGTGATGGTTTTAACCATGGGCGTTATTAGCCATCGTGGAAAAAATGAAAAAGATCAATAAATGCGTCATTCCGGCAGCCGGCTTGGGGACGAGACTCCTTCCCGCCACAAAGTCCCAACCTAAGGAGATGGTACCCCTTGGCAGGAAACCAGTAATACAACACGTAGTTGAAGAAGCTGTCGGTGCCGGTTTAAGACAGATTCTGATCATCACCGGAAGGAGGAAGAGGGCAATTGAGGACCATTTCGACAAAGACCCTCTCCTAGAAGGTGTGCTAAAGGATAGAGGTAAACAACCCCTGCTAGACGAAGTCAATGCCTTGGACCAGCTGGAGGTTAAAATCTTCTACACCCGCCAGCCCCAGCCCACCGGTTTAGCCGATGCATTGCTCCTAGCCGAAGGTTTCGTCAAGGATGAGC
>CAZUNO010000069.1:0-5305 GCA_964621445.1 Hadarchaeota archaeon (SeqCode)
CAACCACTAAACCCAAAAACAAGGCCAGAGAGGAGCGACTCCCGAGCCTTAATTGGGTTACGTCAATATACATATTGCTGCTTCCTGTATCGAAAACTAACTCACTTCAGTTAATAAGATATTTATTGGCCTTTTCTCGCCTGGAGAGCGGTGCTAGAATGCTCGAGGATGGGTTTGTAGTCGGCGTGGTGACCTTTACCGATCCCAGGGACACCGGATTAGCCGTGGAGAGGGAGAAATATCTGCAAGGTAGTCACGCTTCCCTCGTGGATTATCTCAGGGAGCAGGGCTACAAGGTTGTGGACGCCATGGAAACCGTGAGACCGGATTGGGACGAATCTCAAATGTTTGGTGTTAGAAGTAAAGAGGAGGTGGAGATTGTCGCGGATTCTCTTAGAGGAAAGGCAGAATGCCTTATTTTGGGCTGTTGGCACTGGACAGAACCAATTCTTCCCATCCAGCTGGTGAGAGATTTGGATCTCCCGGTTCTCTTGTACGCCAACCATAACCCAACCTGGGCTGGGTCGACCTGTATTTCCTCTACGGGAGCCAGCTTCTGGGAGAATGCTGCAAACCAGAATATGCTCAGGCATAGGCGTTTGCAGGGCAGGAAAGGGAAGGCGCTTTCCTGGATAAAGGCCGCTTGTGGAGGTTCCAAGCTTTCCAGGGGATCTCTCTTGCTTTGGGGTCCATCCTATTGTCTGAGGATGGAGCACCTTCAGGATGATCTACCCGAATTGAAGAGCTTCCTGGTTGGTGATTTCGTCATGGAGGACCAATACTCCCTGGTGAGACGGGCCGAAGAGGAGTTGGATCAGGGGAATAGGATTGAGGCCATGATTAACTGGCTCCAGAAGACCGGTTGCGATATCCATATGGACGGAGATATGCTCACCACCGAATCCCTACGAAGGGAGATCGCCCTCTATATCGCTGCCAAGGATAGCATTTCGGACAAGATGGATCAGGGGGAACGGATAATGGGGGCCTCCATTCGTTGTCAGCCTGAGCTCTCCATAGATTACGGCGTAACACCCTGCCTTATACCCTCATTGTTGCCTTTTCCCACCGATTTCGAGGGCCGAAAACCTGTGATACCGGTGGTCTGTGAGGGGGATGTCAAGGGAATGGTTACCTGTGCCCTTTTACATCAGATGAGTAGGGAAACTCCTCCGCTTTTCGGAGACCTGAAGTATGTTGATGACGATCTCCTCATCATATCAAACTGTGGTGGGGCCTCTGTATATTATGCAGCCCAATCAAAGGATGCGTCCAAATGCATGGGAAACGTGTGGATCAAGGGCCAATGTCAGGGAGAGTCCGGGGGCGCGGTCGGCTTCTACAGCAAGCCCTCGCAGGTGACAATAGCCCGTTTGATACGGATTGACGGGCGTTATTGGATGCAATATGGCAAGGGAAAGATAACCGAGATGACCGAGGAGATTCGGGAGAAGATCCTTTGGGGCGAGATGTGGCCGAACACGCCAATAGAGATCGATGCTCCGCGGGACCTGCTGATATCAGCAGTGGGCTCCAACCATTACTCGGCGGTTCCAGGTGACCTTACTCAGTCTCTTTCGGATTTCTGCAGATTGAAAGGGATACCTACGGTCAGACTGGATTCGGAGGAGGATCTTCAGTCCTTCGTTGACGGCATCTAGCTAGCGCCGATAACTTGAAGACATAGCTTTTCGGATTGCTTAACGGCTTTGGAATTCGCTAATATATCCGCGAATTTAGCTACAGCTTCACCAAGCCTGACGGTATTGTTGAGATATTCCAAAACGTCTCCCGGGTAGGCCTTAACCCCATACCTTTGGAAAAGGCACTTGGAAATTGCGAGGGGGGAAAGGCCCGATAAACGCATTTCGATGAGTTTCTTGGAAAATTTCCTTTCCGGACAGCCGCAGTAGGGGGAGGAGTTACATGAGCAATCTAGTAGATCTTTTGAGAGGTTGTTTATTATTTCCTTCAGCCAATTGCTGGCAACCCTTCTTGGATGTGAAAGGAGCTCCAGTGCGTCCGAATTAAAGAGCAGGGAGTTCGTTTTTCTATTGAAAGAGCTCCTTATTTGATTCTGAAGTCTCTCGGAGAGATAGGCCCGGTCAAAATAATCTATGCTCACTATGATATCCTCGGGCGGCGCCCCTTTGTTTACCTCATTGATTATGCATCGTGCCTGCTCACAGTTTAGGAAAGAGGAGGAGGCGGCTCGACCCGTCGAGGTGATCAGGTAGTCCTTATTCTTCCTACTAACCATACCGTTTTCGAGAAGCGTATGGATTAACGGTTTCAGGCTGGATGAGAATCCAACGCTGTAGTTCTGTAACTGGTCCAGCTCCTGCGCGCTGAGGATTCCGAAGGTGCTTATATCAGCAAGCACCTGCTCGGTGAGGTCCTCTTGAGTATACTTCGGCCTCACATCCTCGATCTGGTTTTCTAGAAGCTCCATGGCTACCTCTTCCTCCGTTCTTCGGTCGCTCCTGTCAATCGATTTCCCGGGCTCGACCATCAACACCGCCTTTCCTGAATCATGAAACCCGAGCCTCCCTGCTCTCCCCGTCATCTGGTGGAACTCACCCACCGATATCCATTCCCTGCCCATGGCCAGCGTGTCGAAGATCACCTGGGACGCCGGGAGGTCTACCCCAGCTGCCAATGCAGCCGTGGTAACCACCCCTGCTATGTTCTGTTCACGGAAATCGCTCTCTATCCTTCTCTTCCTTCCATATGAAAGACCTGAATGGTAGGCCTCCATGGAGATTCCTTGGGAGGATAATGATGATGCCAGTTTGTGGCATTTCCTCCTCGAGTTGGTGAACACCATGGTCTGGCCCCGGTACCCAGCATTCGATTTCGATGAAAATTCGCTTTTGATTAGACTTCTGATAAGACGGGTTTTCTGGCCCGGAAGGGTTATGGGCATCACATGCCGCTTCAATGGGACCAATCTTTCCCTGTGAAAGACGAGCTTTGCCCCAAGTTTTGATGCTAGGAACTCTGGATTACCCACGGTGGCCGAAAGGTAAAGGAGCTGTGCTGGAGGGCAAAGCACCCTGATTTTCTTAATCAACCCATCTAAACGGTGGCCCCTATCTCTATCCTCCAAGTTCTGTATTTCATCCACCGCTATTACTCCGGTTTCATAGAATCTTCGCCCCTTTCCCGATCGAAGCATCTGCTCGAGTCCCTCATAGGTGGCCACTATGATGTCCGCCCCCTTGATGTCGGTGTTTACAGTTGGATCTTTACCGGTGTTGATTCTTCCTGCTCCAACCCTTATTGCCGACCTAAGCCCTAACGGACCGTATTTGTGTTGAAATTCCTCGTATCTCAGATTGGCAAGTGCCACAAGCGGGGTCAGGTAAAGGAATTTTTTCCCTTCCAATGCCGCCAGAACCCCTGACATCTCGGATATGAGGGTCTTCCCGCTTGAAGTTTGGGATATTATGAGAAGATCCCTTTTCTCAAAGAGCCCATTTTTGACGGCCAATGATTGAACGGGTAGTAGGGACCGGATCCCGAGTTCTTTTAATCTCTTTACCAGCCTCTGGCCATTTCTTTTTCCAGGTATTTTTGGTAGCAGATCTTCAATTTTGATCTGGGGGTGTTCTTCATCACTTCGATGAATGCAGTCGTAAAGTGTCAGCTCCGGTTCGCTGGAGGGCTCATAGCTTGCCGACAGGACCTTGAAGGCCTGGTCATAGTCATTGGTACGGTCCAATACCCGATCGAGATACTTGAGAATGGTTTTGGATACGTTAAAACCCTTTACCTCAGCTTGCTTTGCCAATTGCTCCCTCGCACAGCCCCGACAAATATCAAGCTCACCATACTTTACGGGATTCTCCAGGAATCTAACTCTCTGTTCCCTGAGGCACAATGGGCAGAATTTCTTCCATTTCCCTCGTGCTTGGGGGAATAGTCCTTCCATAAGGTCTATATTCGCTTCAGTGACCTCATCAGCGCCGAAAATGACATCCCTGGATTTTTTCAGCTCGGCCATCAGATCCTTTGGCTGCATATGACTCTGGATGTTGTTGGATGCTATTCTACATCTAAAGATCTTGAAGTCCTCAGTGAGGGTCAAATGACAGGTGACGAGGACCTCTTCCTCCCTGAAGATGGAGACCACTATGCTATTCGAAGAGGATTTTTTACGGACTAGGCAGCTGAAACCTTCTTCTACCATCTGGCTCAGCCTTATGTTTCCCATATCTGTTTGCTGGAGATAGGGCTGAAAAATGAAGCTAGAATTCAGCTAATGTTACCATGCTAACATATTTCCAATGAGGTAGGGTTGGGAGAATGTGAAATCATGTCTGAACGATACGACCTCATCGCGGTCGGAGCTGGACCCGCAGCCCTCTCAGTGGGCCTATATGGTTCTAGATTTGGAATCCGGACCCTGGTTCTCGGTGAGACCTTAGGCGGCCTGGCATCGGAGGCGGTATTGGTGGAGAATTATCCCGGAGTCCAGGGCCGTCCTGGAAGCGAGATAGTGGAAGTTATGAAGCAACAGTGCGAAAAGGCCGGCGCCGATATCATCCTGAGTGAAAGGGTAAATTCCATCAATATTGAGGAACGTACTCTGAAATTACAGACCGGAAGGGAGACCTACGAAGCTGATGCCGTGGTGCTGGCAACCGGATGTTGCCACAGGAAACTGGGGGTACCCGGCGAGAAGGAACTCTACGGCAAAGGGGTGAGCTACTGCGCAGTGTGTGATGGTATGTTTTTCAGGGGTAAGAGGGTTGCCGTCATAGGTGGGGGAAATGCAGCTGCCATGGAGGCGCTTTTTCTTACCGAGATTGCCGATAAGGTGTTTATGATCCATCGAAGGGATTCCTTGAGGGCTGACGGGGTCATGAAGAAAAGAGTAGAGGAAAGCGGAATCGATGTTCTTTGGAGCCGACGTCTCATTGAGATAGAGGGAGATAAGAAGGTGGATCATCTGGTTCTTGAGGACGCCCGGAGCGGAGAAAACGAAACCTTGGATGTGGATGGCTGTTTCATATCCATTGGAGAATCTCCCGAAACCGATTTTGCCGGAAAGGCAGGGATAGAGCTTGACGAGAAATGCTTTATCGTGGTTAACAGCAAGCAGGAGACCAATATTCCCGGGGTATATGCAGCCGGTGATGTTACTGGTGGAGTCTGCCAGATAGGGGTTGCCGTGGGCGAGGGAATATCCGCTGCCACCAATGCATATCTCTATATTACGGGCGGCTGGTACGGTGCAAATTCGGATTGAGGGCCTATTCAGGACCTTTGATCGGCGCAAATCAAATGGCCCGGTTATATC
>CAZUNO010000070.1:0-5272 GCA_964621445.1 Hadarchaeota archaeon (SeqCode)
ATACTAATATATATTAAATATATATCTACTATTTAAATCTATCGTCCCAACACCCTAAAAAACCAACAAGCTAAACAATTACCCCGTCTTTACTAGCCATTTTCAATTAAGGTCCTCATGAAATCCCTGCCCTGTAGCAAGCCCAGGGGACCCTCCTTTGCGTTTTCCTCATTGTACTCCAGGCCGGAACTCGACTCGCTATCCGAAGAGGAGATTACAAATGGGGTGGGGTCCCTTACATGGGTTCGGACCGTACATGGAGTGTAGTGATCGGGAATGACGGCAACTCTGTAATCAACTCCGAGGGACTCCAACCCCGAAATCACTGGTTTGGCTATACGTGAATCAAAATCCTCTATGGCCTTAATCTTCCCCCGGACATCGCCAGCATGTCCCATCTCATCAGTGGCCTCTACATGTATGTAAACCATATCGCAGTTACTCAGGGATCCTAGGGCACATTCCGCCTTGGCTTCGTAGTTAGTATCTATGAATCCGGTTGCTCCCGGGATTTCCGGGGCTTTCATCCCTGCGCTTATGGCCAACCCCTTTACCGTGTCAACTGCAGAGATGACGGTTCCGCTTATGCCCCATGTCTCACTGAAGGGACGGATGTTAAGCCGGTGCCCTCCACCCCAGGGCCAGGCCATATTTGCGCGGTTCAATCCCTTCTTCTCCCTCCTCCTGTTTATTGGGTGGCCTTGGAGTATCGCCCGGGAATCCTCGATAATCTTACTGAGAATGCTCTGAGTCTCCCTGGCTGATTCCGATGACGCTACGGGCATATGGGAATTGATAGGCTCCCCTATAATATCGTGGGGAGGGGTTGTCGATATATCGTCACCATACTTTTTCCCCTTAAGCAGGAGGAGGTTTCGATAGCTCTTGCCAGCCTTGAATTCGATGTCCTCCTGCCGTAGCTCCTCTCCCAGTAATCCGATCAGCTCTGCCGCCTCTTGGTCATCGATGTGACCGGAGGAATAGTCGATTATACGTCCCGCGCTCTCGGTCACCAGATTCAATCGAAAGGCGATATCCTCCTCCCCCAATACCAGGCCCCTCGCTGCCGATTCCAATGGACCTCGTCCGGTGAGTTGGGTTTTTGGATCATATCCGAGAACGGACATATTTGCCGAATCACTTCCAGCTTGGGTTCCTTTGGGAAGGCTAAGGAAAGTTCCCATCTTTCCAGTTAGTCCTAATCCCTTGATAACCGGTGCTTTTGCCGCCATCAGGGGGGTGCGCCAGGAAAGTTCCCGTAAAGGATAATCGGCCATCCCGTCCGGGACGAGTAGCACGTATTTCATAATATTTCCACCCGTATCAGGTCTCTATTTTTGCGCCAGCGATGATCAGGGGTAGGATTATGGTAGCGTCCCCATATACCGTAACTGCCCGGGCATCATTTTCTATCTTTCCCCAGGATACCGCCTCCTCTAGGGTTGCCCCTGAGAGTCCACCTGGCTCGGGCCTGTCCGTGGTTATCTGTATGCAATATGAGAGACTGGTCGGGGCGATCATCTTGCTTTGGAGGATGAAGTTCTTTGGAACCCCTCCCCCGACCAGGACGGCCCCCGAAGTTTGGCTCTCGAAAGAAGTGGAGATTATCTTGTCCAGATCGGACATGACATCCACGGAGATGTCATTTGATTGGGAGTAGAAGTAGGTCTGGAGGCCCAGGATGGAGTCCGTGAAGGCCGGTATGAAAATTGGAACGCCCGAATCGTGTGCATTCCGGACAATGGAGGATGGATCTTCGATCCTTGAACCCAATTCACCAATGAGATCGCTGGGGGATACCGACTTCCCTGGAAGAGATTTGAAGGATGCATCCAGCAGTGGCTGTATCTTGCTTTCGAAATCCTGGAAGGATCCCTCCTCAAGGAAGGAGTCATATATCCTGTTGACGCCCTTCTCCTTCAACTCGGCATCGCTTGAATATTCAACGTCTCTCCACTGGGGTATGCCCAGGGAGCACATTAGATCATGGGTGATATTTGCTCCCGTGGAAACCAGGGTATCCACTATACCCCTAGATATCATTTGCGATACAACCCTTCTCAGGCCAGCGGGAACCATGGCTCCGGCAAGACCCATATAGACATGGGCATTGAAGTCCATCATATCCTTTAGAATGGAGGTAGCCCTTTCCACACGTCCTGCGCCAAAAACACCACTGGCTCTAAATTGGGATATTAGATCAAATGCCGAAATATCGGAACCGATTTCCATGTCCCGTATCTTCTTTTTCATCAGCCCAGAACCGTGATGTCATTGGTTCTTTACCCGCTCTGTTTTCCTACGACCCTCAAATTCGGTATATTGAATCTCAGCTCCCTCTTTGACGTTGGGAAGATCGGGTGTTTTCATTTCAAAGGTGGAGTAATCCTGAAGATCCATGACCTGGACCGTGTCACCCATGGTGGCCAGGAGTTGGCCGCTTTTCCTCTGTACGACGGGTGACTCAATCTTTGAGTCTACTGGCAGGATGAATGATCTCCTTTGGTTATCGAAAATTCCCATTGCCTCGACTCTGGCCTTTGCGGACCCGTGCTTGCCTGGGGATGAGGTCGTGTAGCTGACTATCTCACAGGGCTCATCGTCTATCATTACGTATTTTCCTTTCTTTAGTGTGCGAACTTCAACCCGCTTTCGAGCCATAGCGATCGACTTCGAAGGTCAACCATCTAAGGAAGATATAAATATTTTTAGAGAGGGCAAGTGTTCACTGGATCTGGGGTTTAGACGCTAGGGGTAAACAAGGTTGGTATATATTGGTCATTTCGAAGGTTGGAATGATAGCAAAGAATTCATCTCGAGCGGAAGATCTGGCGTACGAAGCCGCTATTCACCTTGAGGGAAAGGCGGAATTATTCCTCGAGGAGCACCTATTACGCAGTATGAGGGATAAGGGAGGCCCAAATTTTACCTGCAGCCTATTGTCTCCTGAGAAGGAACAAATCGAGGTAGTGCTCGTCTTTGGCGGAGATGGCACCATACTAAGGGCTGCCAGGGATCTGGATGGATTTGAGGTTCCGATATGTGGTGTAAATCTGGGAAGGCTGGGTTTTCTGAGCCAGGTGGAGCCCAAGGATCTCGAAGCGGATCTGAAAAAGCTGATCAATGACGATTTCGAGATATCGAGAAGGATGAAGTTAGATGCTTATCTTTCGGGTCAGGAGCTGGGCTCGGCGCTCAACGAGGTTCTGGTGATAGGTTCCAAAATTGGAAAGATCTTCAGAGCAAATCTGGAGTTCGGCTCTCTGGGAAGGCTAAAACTGGAAGGGGATGGGGTGATACTGTCCACGCCAACCGGTTCTACGGGGCATTCATTGTCTGCGGGGGCCTGCGTCGTGGACTGGGATCAGGATGCCATAGTGGTGGCCCCCCTGGGAGCCATGGAACCCTCGCGTGGGCTAGTCATGTCCGCAGATAAGGAGGTCATGGTTTTCCCAGGCGATGATTGCTCCCTGGCCATCGATGGAAGGATATGGGGAGAGGTCAACCGGGGGTCAGAAATAAAGGTGAAGAGGTCTAATTCCAGGACGGCGTTCGTGAGTTTTGACT
Organism: Hadarchaeota archaeon (SeqCode); assembly: GCA_964621445.1. Classification (GTDB taxonomy): domain Archaea; phylum CAYQAE01; class CAYQAE01; order CAYVLA01; family CAYVLA01; genus CAZUNO01. The sequence continues at coordinate 3,568 of CAZUNO010000070.1, forward strand.
CTGATCCATTTTGGAAGAAGTTGCGTGAGAGAATCGGGGGATAACTCTATCGGGTCTCAATTGTTTGTATTGGATACATCTTCGGTGATAAACGGATATATTTCGAGTTCTGAGAACCATTACACGGTGCCAGAGGTTGTAGAGGAGGCAAAGAGCCTAGTGGCTTGGGCCTCGATTCGTGTGTCCATAGACTCAGGTCTTCTGAAGGTATGGCATGCAACCAAATCCAACATCTCACTTGTGGAGAGCAAGCTGAGGGAGATCGGCGGTGAGCTTTCGGATACCGATGTCAGGATATTGGCTCTAGCCCTCGATCTGCGACAAAGAGGTCACGAACCAGTGATACTTACCGATGACTATGGCCTTCAAAACATGGCCGACCTATTGGACCTTGAATATAGTTCGGTGGCTACAAGGGGGATAAGATCCATTTTTAGGTGGGTCAAGCGGTGCCCGGGTTGTGGACGAGAATGCTCTCGAGCCCGGAGATTCTGCCCCGTTTGCGGGAGCAAACTCCGCAAGGTAGTGATAAAGGGACCTCTCTAATCATGGCTAGCTTTTCTTAATATATCCAGTTTGAGTCCCAGATAAAGGGAGGCCAATGCCCCCACGAAGCTCATAAACCAATAGGACACGAACCTGTCAAGAAGAACGGCTGAACCGGCGATATCCCTTTGAACCCCTAAACCGGTGAAAAGAAGAATCATGATGCTCTCGGTTATCACCAGGCCTCCTGGAAGAAATGGAACGAATCCAGCAAATATCATGGCAACGGCAACTATATTCACCACGAGCAAGGACTGATCGGCCGCCAAGGAGATGAAGATGACCTTTAACCGGAGAATGACCAATACCCACAGGGCCAGGGATATGAGTAGGCTGACTGCCATCAGTCGTTTGTTCCTGGATATGCACTCCACACCATCATAGAACCTGACAACGGCCATCCTTGTCTGCTCCTTGAGTTCGGCCACGGTTCTGAATCTGCTTATTATCGGTGAAAGCTTATCGATGAAGAAGAGTACCAGGCGGAGCCCTGCATCCCGATTAAGGGCACCATAGATGAAAAAGATGGAGAGTGCGGTTGATGCTATCAGACCTATGAAAACTACGGTGAGCAGTAGAGAAGTGGCCGGTAGTTCGAATATCCAGATGAGAAGGAAAGTGCCCAGGCAGATGAAGATGAAGGGGACCATATCAAAAATTCTGTCGACAACGACGCTTGCCAGGCCCTCTTCAAACGAGGTGTCTGTTGCCCTACCCATAAGATATCCCCTTACCGGCTCTCCTCCTGTTTTCGATACCGGCGTGATATTGTTGAAAAATGCGCCCGAGAATGTAAGCGGCAGGATATCCCGGGGTATTTGCTGCCCCTGGGCTCGCACGATTAATCCCCATCTAAATGCCCATAGAGCGGTGTAGATAACCTGAATAGCTATGGCCAAAATGATGTATTCGGTTCTGACCGCCTTGAGTTCTCTAATCATTCCCTCTCCCCCCAATAGGAATATGACGGCCATTGTGACAGCTGCGCTAACTATGAGGATAATGGCGGCCTTAGTTAGATCTCTTCGTGACGTTATTTCCACCATTACACCCCGAGGGGAAGGTGTCCTCCGCTCTATATTATAAATATTTGCGAGGAACTTGATTAAGGCTCGGGAATGGGATATGTCAGGGCTGCTTTTTAAGTTTCCCTACCGTC
>CAZUNO010000071.1:0-5210 GCA_964621445.1 Hadarchaeota archaeon (SeqCode)
ATTTGTTTGTAGGGGTGTAGTCCTTTCTGTTTCCAGGTTTGTATTATGGTCATTATGGTTTGTAGTGTTTTGGTGCCTTGTTTGCTGGGAGGATGACGATCTTTCTTGTAGCTCTCTCGGCTCTGTTGTTGGTGGGTTCTACTCCTGGTGTGGTGAGGAGGGTGAACCAGTGCCTGGAACCGTTCTTTATCTTGTTGGCTAGTGGCTACCTGGGGGTCTTGGTATTGTTGGTTGGTGATGTTTTTTAGCGCTGTTTCAGCTTCTGTTCTTTTCTCTTCTCTGTCTCGTGGTGGTGGGTGCCTGTCTACGAACTGGACCAGCTCTCTGTACATGTTGTGTAGGACTTGTGCTAGGGGTGCTCCTTCTTCTGTGTCGGCAAGCTCATCTACCTCTCTTAGCAGGTGGCTCCGGCATCTTTGGAGGTCGGAGCCAGGGGGGTCATGGCGGTGTAGGCGGGGGTGCGATCTCCACCCGTCGCTGACGATGACTCCGTTGAACTTTTTGCCCAGCACTGTGGCGGGGACTTTCTTCCCGCGGGTGTGGCGGACTGTGTACAGCACCGCGTTACGGGTTTCGAAGGTCCACACCTAGCCCTGCTCGGCTAATGCTGATACCGGTCTCGTCGGCGTACACCACGTCCGCCTCCCTCACCTGGCGTTGAATGTCTCGGTACAGGGGTTGCAGCCAGTCAGCGACTCTCTGGGTGAAGCTTTGCTCACCTCCCAAACCACTGGATGGGAGGTGAAACCACGTAACACCTTGAAGCTCTAACACAGGAAAAAAATCCAAACACAGCATCAGTTATATTTATGAGAAGGTAAGCCCTCTCGAGGTCGTAGGGATGTGGAATTCGGTCTGTGAATGGGGGAAGGCGGGCGGGAAGAAGGTTCAGGACTTGTTCGAACGCGGTAATTTTAGGATTATCTTTGTATTAATGTTGGCAGTAGGCTTTGGTATCGGTTTACCTTGTTGCCAGGCCGGTAGAGCGGGTCCTTACGGCAGAACGAGGGCATTGGTTTTGGGGGATGTCATCGAACAGGGAGGGAATCTTAATAGCTTCACGGTGATTAGAAACGATCCCGCTATTCACACAACGATGGTGCCCACAAGGCCAGATTATATCGGGGGGTATGAGAACGCCCGCCGAAACCTAAGGATGTACATGCCGCGTACATATGAGATATTGATCGATAACTATGACGTCATCATATCGAGCGATGCTGACAAGAGGGTTTTCGCGTCGGATTGGATACACTGGATCTCGGATTCCGTTGTGAAGGACGGGTTCGGCATCCTCTGGTTGGGGAGCATCATGCATGAGATTTTCGTCGGGTGGGAGGGAACGACGGTTGCAAAGATACTTCCGGCCACCCAGGCCCCGGGACAGTACACCTGCGCGGACGTTTTCTGGCTTAGGATAGAGGACACGAGCGAGCCACTCATGAAGGCACTCCCCTGGGAAAATGCCCCTGCCCTGGCCAATGTTAATGCTCAGGTTCCCAGGGCTGAGAGTAAGCTGTGGGCCAGTGTGAAGGGTGTGTTCGAGAACCATCCCCTGATCACGTACTGGGAGATTGGGAGTGGCGCCGCCCTGAATTTCGCCAGCAAGTTCCCGAACGGGGTAATGCCATGGGCGAAAAATTGGGATCTCTTCCCTCAAGCCATGATGTATCTGGTATACCGTACTGCTGATAGACCGATCCCCGAAGATCCATACTTGTTTGAAAGGGTGACAAATGCATTCATCTTGTTCCATTCGGAGAACTCTTTACTGCAATCGATATTCGCATGGGTGGAAAAATTCGGGGGTAATCCAAGTAAATTGCGTGAACGGCTAAGGGCATTGGAGGATTTAAGATTGAATGCTGAAGAGGCCTACAGGAAAGGCGAATTTGAAAACGCCATGACCATTCTTAGACAGGGACAAAAAGACCAGGAGGGCCTGAGAGCAGAGGCGATCAAGGCAAAGGATTCGGCCCTTTTTTGGATCTACGTTACGGAGTGGTGCGCACTCCTGGGAACCCTCATGATTTCCAGTTATGTTCTGTGGAGCCTAATGGTGAAGAGGAGTCTCTACAGGGAGGCAGGCGTCTCGCGCTTGAATCTCAGGGTGAAATAGTATTGCCATCTTAGGAAGCTACGATTTCGGCACAGCTGAGTAAAGATTCAGGTTCCTCGGAGGCTGGGTAGGGAAGTGGTGGGCAAGAGGAGCTGAGACGTCCTCATGCAATTGCTCTGGCTTCTGACGGAACAGTTGTAGTCACCGATGTGGACAACCATCTGGTAGTTGTATACACCTCCGCCTCTGGGGGAGAAGAGGCAATGGGGATTAGGAGTTTCACGCACCTCATGGGCTATCTATCGATCCTAATGGGGATATATACGTCAGCGAGTACCATGGGTGTGTTCAGAGATTTACACCTGACGGCGAGTTCCTCTACTTTTTTTTGATAATCCGAGTGTAGAAGGTTCAAAGAGTCATGGGGATTTTCATTACCATGACATGACGTCCGACCGCTGGGAAAATCTTTACCTTATGTCACGGAACACAAGGAATCACCTTGAGAATAGTGTGGACAAGTACAGTAACTATGGCGAATTCATAACCAGGTTCTCACTTCTGCCACAAGAGCAACGCAGTTTTTGAGCGAATGGAGCAGCAGTTAATCTTGAAGGAAGAGTATTCGTTGCTCATACGAAGAGGGATTTTGTCGGAATCTCGATCTTTGATCCATACGATGTGATGCAGAATTGGGACACGAATGGCGAAAGTATCAAACTACTTGGACTCGTTTTCACCGAATGAGGGTTTCGGGTGTGGGTCTGTGGATCGGTCCGATCGGACATCCTCAGGGATTTCCGGTGAATTAGGAGGGGGGTCTCGAAGCTAGAGGGCCTGGAGATTGAGGACGAGCTTGCTCTGGAACTTCTCGCCGAGCTCAGTGAGGGAAAGAAGACCGTGGCAAAAAGTATGGAGACCAAGATGGTCTTGGGAGGCATCTGCTTCTTTCTCGTTCTAGCCGCCCTGGCCTACCCAGGAGTACCCCATGTTGCGGAAGCCATTCGACGCCTGGGACAGGGCCCAGCACTAGTGAAGAATGATAGCGAGTCCACGGAACAGGAAACCACCCCACACCTATAACACCTAACACCGAAAAAATCCAAACATAGAATTGTAAGTCTTCTAAGATCCGCGGATCCTGGGAGGGTTTGTTTCATGTACGGATAGGGGATAGAGGGTCCCCAGCTTTTCAAGGAAGATATGTGGATTATCCAGTGCTGTTAATCAGTGCTCCTCCGGGACCTGTTTGGGTGGCTGGCGCCATATCCCCTTTACTGCTAACATGGTTGCTCTTTGGTCGATCTTTCTTTGACAATCCTTGTCCTTTCTTTTTGATTCGACTGGACGCAGAGACAGGGTTCAGCACAGGCAATATGTATTACCAGCAAAGAGTTCACAGGGCGGGATAATATACTTATTGGGGACCTGCTGTAGACGCTGGTTTGCGCCATACTAGCCCGTTCAGGTATAACCAGGGACCTGTTAAAAGAGTTGCGGGGGGAGGCTTGGAAGTTAACGTTTATGGAACACGTTCGGATTTTGGGTCCGAAGCGAGATATGGATTCAAGTACCTTTACAATCTCCTCTAGCAGGTCCTGGAGTTCCATCTCGGTTTCGAGCGTGCCCTACCTATCTCTCCGGCTCCATCGTAAGTCCAGGTCCGGGGCGAGTCACGAAGACTCTGCAGGCCTGATCTTCACTTTCGAATGCTTCTCTCATTGCTTTTTCTATCTCCTTCGTCTCAGACCGGGATTCTAGAATAGCGTAGACGGATGGACCTGCGCCCGCCATCGCCGAACCCAGTGCACCAGCTTCGATTGCGGCTCTCTTCGCTCTCTCAATGCCAGGCATCCTGGAGGCTCGAACGGGCTCCACGATACTATCGACCATCTGACCAGCGAACAGATCCAGTTCTCCCTCCTCCAGGGCGTAAACCATCAAACTGGCTCTCTCGACGTTTGCCACGGAATCGCGAAGGGAGACCTCGTCGGGCAATAGTTCCCTTCCCTCCTTGGTTGGGGCCCGACTCTCCGGTGAGGCGATGACTATTTTCATACGTGGGACTCTCAAACTTTTGTACTTGGGGGGATGGGAGGTTCCAATAATGACGAATCCTCCAAGAATCGCTGCCGTGACGTTGTCGTAGTGGATGCTCCCGGAGGTTGCTCCCTCCGCGCGGCCCGCGGCTTCAATTAACTCCGGCTCTCCTAGGGGGGCTCCGAGCAAAAAATTAGCGGCGGCAGCTCCGGCTGCGGCGCTCGCGCCACTGCTTCCCAGCCCCTTCTCTACCTCGATTCCTTTGTCGATGGATACTTCCAGCCCCCGGTCGGAACCGGCCAGCTTGAAGACCCGCTCGGCCGCGAGCGTCACCGAGTTTTTGTGGGGATCCCGAGGGATTCCTCCCAGTCCCGAGATACCGGAAATTTCCATCTTCTCACTAAGCGTCGCCCTCACCTCATCCCTAGGTTCCTCTAGAGCTAGGGCGAAGACGTCGAATCCGGGACCCAAATTTGCTATCGAAGCGGGGGCCGATACCACTACCGACGGGTTCATGACTGTCTATCTCCTCCCTTCGTAGCTCCGAACTCATTCAAATAAATGACCTTGGTCAATAATCATAACGGTGCTGGGGGCCGCTAAAAGTTGATTTGGCATAGGGGAGGGTGGAGAATGGATCACTTTAGGATTTTCAGTCGTTTCTGGATGTTGTGTGCCAACTCTCTGTTCCCTCTCTTTTTTTATTACCGCGAGGCTCGTGGTGCATAATACGATTAATCGACCTATTCAGATTACGGTAAAGAGATCGTGGAGAGAAATCAAGCTTTGCTAATTCCGCACGGTGGAAATCCGTCCTGTTCTTATCATAGTATGCATCCTGGCTACCCGAAAAAATATGCCCCATGAAAAAATCCTGAGTCCCTTTATCCAGACTACCCCCATCAATGGTAGGGCTAACCGGAACCGATTCGAAAGCGTTACGGAGACAATGCGGCGTTATTTCTTCCAACCTCGGGATACCAGACGGCTTACCGCCTTTCTTTACCAATAGTGAGATACCCTGCCGTGTTAACCTCCGGTGAGGACCTTCCTATCCATTACACAGGCTCCACTTGGAGTGGAATAGAGGATCATCCGGCGACAAAGCGCT
>CAZUNO010000072.1:0-4620 GCA_964621445.1 Hadarchaeota archaeon (SeqCode)
CATGGCTATATGGAAAATTTGAAGAAGGGCTATAGATTCGCCACGCTCCGAGGTCTCAAGGGACACGGCTATTCATCCACCAGCTCCATGATACGCACTGTGGAGATGTTCAAGAAGGCAGATGTACTGAACTTTCTTTCGCGTAACCCCCGATTTTCACCCCAGATGCATAGAATGCTGAAGCAGGTAAAATCTGAGGCGGAGACCAAGCTGGAGAAGGGAAAGGTTAAGGGTGGCTGGAGTGAGGACTACACAAAAAGCTTACGCCGAATGGTGAACAGCCTGTCTAATCTTTAAATGCCAAAATAACCTCACCCACAGATCGTCATACAAAACATTCTTCCGCCCCTCTCCCTATCAATGGAAGCAAAAGAAAACGACAAAAGAAAGAAAAGGAAAACAGGAGAATTGTCAGAAGGTTCCACATTCTGTTAGCCAGAAGACAGGCATAGGCAAGCGTCTGGGAAACAGCTCAGTCAGCGATGATTTCCATCCCCACTCATCACGGTTCCGGACCCTATAATCTCCTAAGCAAGAAATCGGAGTTACAAGATCGGAAAAAAATAGAGCCCTCGAAAACATGAACAACAGCAAAACCCGCCACGAAGGGAATCGCAAAATATTTATTAAAACCTCTAATTCAAGAACCGTCAATCAAATGCGTTCAAACCACACCAAAATCCCTCATTCAAACTCAAAAATTAAAATAAAAAATCTAAAAAAAATAAACCCGGGTGTCCACCCGCTACAGCGAAGGAATCCCCGCGGGCCCACCAGAAACTCACCTCTCACTGCGACTGGCCCACCGCATCTCTCTGATTCACCTGAAACATAACCTTGGCGGTCAGAATTCGAATCGAGAGGCTCTGCCACAGATTCTCCCCCTACGAAGCTGACTAGAGGCTCCTCACCAACGCCAAGCCCCACTCCCTGTCACCACCTACACAGAAGCAGAAGGGCGATCCACTCCCTCGGTGCACCGCCAAGAACAGTGCCAGGGTAATCAGCAGAAAAGGTGTCTGGGGTATCTCTACCATCCAGGTCATGATTGTCCCGTCGTTCGACCCGGCGACTATCCCGCCCCCGGTTGACCAGTCCGCCGAGGATCTAGCGTAGCTGTGCCCAGTCAGCTCTGGTATAGGCGTGAGTATTCCTCCTTGCCGAGTCGCGCAACGAGCGCGCCTAGATCGTGCGGGATTACCACGCTCCCGCCAATCTACTGAAAGAATGGTCTGACACAAAGGAATGACTCAATCTTGGCCGAAATGTGCAGCTTCAAGAAGAGAGATGCCATACTCAGATTCTAGAACCCCAGCGGCGATCATCCCACTCTTTCTTGCCACCAATTGAATTCCGGAGGACTTAGAGATCGCGCCTATGAACCCAGGTAGCACAGCAAGACCACAGGGGTAAATCCAACGCCAGCTTTGGGCACCTGAGAGCGAGTCTATTCATGCCACGGCACCGAGCGACCTATCGGAACAAGCTTCCTTGAGTAGGTCTCCCCTCTAACACGAAGTTGAAGAGAGCCATAAAAAAAAGAAGGGGGGATATGTCCAGTCTTCCTACAGTGCTAGCTGTACGAATACAGCTGAGCGTGGAAACCGGTGTAACCGTAGCCGCTGCTATATGCATCTGACCAGAAGGGGTCGTCATGGTGATCGTAATTTTCTTCTCGGTTTCTGGTCATGAACTTCGGGTATATCTTGACACCGTTGTCAACCGAAATCACGCCCTGCCAGCGACAATAGCTGTATCCGTCGCCAGTATTTCGCGCTTGGACGCGGCTACCATTGTTGTAGTAGAGATCCAGATTGCCCCCGACTGAGACCCCATCCCCTGGGTCGTAGAAATCCTGGTTGATATAGCAGTAGATGACGAACCAGTATGTTCCACCGCCCGCAGTATACGTGTCTGTTGTCGTTATCCCGTCACCGACGTATGTGAAGTCGCAAAGAGCATAATCATCGTCCCACGCCTTGCTAACCGTCTTCTGTCCTTCTATCCAATTATCCGCTGTGTTGCCGTACTGAGGGGGACCGCTTGTCTCGCCCCACGTCCACATTTGGTCCATGTCACTGGTTGACCAGTCTTAGAGGATGACACCGATCCCGGTCGGCACCACACCTCCGCTTCCGGGAAGGACTACTTCTTGCCGACGGAGCTGTTCTCCGGAACCATATCAGCAGCTTCCTGTACAGCTTCCCGGTCCCAGAGAGGACCTCGCCCAGCCTCGTTCGCCAGTACGAAGTCAATGAAATCCTGGTCCGGGCACTCCGTATAGTTCTCCGATGTGTAGACGGTGCTCCCCACCTTGTCCGGGTTCGCCAGTATGAAGTCAACGATTCCCCTGTCTGGGCACTTGGTGATATTATCAAACGTGTACAAGACCCCACTGACTCCGTCCACATAAACAGCAGCCCAATCAGACTCGGGCTCCCCTGTCCCTTTGGTTTCAGTGCTGAGTGCTCCGCACACTAGGCAGATGATGAAGCTGGTTATAGCGGCCGCCGCTACGTATCGCCTGTCCAATTCCTTATCACCTCCTGTCCCCGCACGGAGACTATCAACACTCGCGGTGCCCAGGTATAAGAACCCATCGAGATTCACGGATTTGTGATTCACCGTTTTGTGGTTCACAGTCTTGTGATTCACGGATTCCTGCACCGCCCCTGGACTGTAGGGAAGGGGGGACTGCGTGTCAAGAGAGATCTACCCAACGGGCCGAGTGGAGAAGTGGTCCGAAGATGGGTATCTACAGACAGGATATGTATGGATACAAGGACCCCTGGGGCAGGGTGTTAGGTGTATCTAACCCCTCTACCAGAACTGGGGTACGGGCCTATCTCCTTCTCTAGGTGACGGTGTCTCGGTGTTTGTCATTGTTCCAGGTGTGTGTTGTCCCCGACAATCCAGGCATTGACCTTGCCTTGGTCCGCTTCTGTTTCGAGTTCCAGCTCGATGTGTAGCATCCATTCTCTATCGAAGTCGCCGGTGGAGGCTGATATCTGGGCGTTGACCTGGATACTGGTACGGGCTGTCACTCGGTATATGTATCCTTGGATGAGGCTGACTTTGGATATCTCCCACTGGGCCTGTCTTCCGGCGAGGGCGTATCGAACTTGGCCATGTAGCTCCTCTTTGACGACGAGTCCAAATCCCATCTCTTTCTCTACATCTGTGAGGTATGGAGAGAGGTCGATTCTCTGCATCGTTTCATGGGCAATTCTGTCGGCTGTGTCTCTGGAGAGAGAGGTGAGTTGGTTCAGATATCTCTCCGCGATCTTCGTTGCCCTTGGCGTCATGTCTGTGCGGCCCAGGCGGGATATGCCGGCCCCGCATGCAAGGATGATCAGGCCTGCCAGGATGACTATGATGAGGATTAGCTTTGTCTTCATCGAGAGCTGGGTTCGCCTCAGCCCAGGGACCAGTTTCCCCCAGGATCCGTGACTCTTGTTTCCCTTCTTCTTCTCAACTTCAGGGCCCTCGCTGTCTTCGCCCACGGGGTTTCCTCTAGATGCCATTTCTACCACACGCTCCTCACGGTTTGGATAAGCCTCGTCGCACACATACCGGAGAGGATGAGAGAAGCAGTGTACAGCACGGTGAATGAAGGCCGCGTAACTAGGAGGAAGCCCATGCTTGCGAGGGCTGTCAATGCCGTGAGTATCACGGTGGAGGAGTAGAGCGACACATCCCATCTGGTGATTGGTCCGCTCGGATGACTTCTCCCCGTGCCCATCAGCATCGATATCGCGTGTTTTGTGAGTTTGTAGGGTTTGGGTGAGCCAAACATATTCCTCGAAACGTAGCCACGTGACTCAAGGTTACCGAGAGCCCTTGACACCCTCATGTACTCGCGGTGAGGAACGGTATCCTCCTCGCGGTCATAGACGAGTTCAGCGAGCTCCGCAGGTGACCTAGGACAGTCAAGAAGGTGAGCGATAATCCGGGCTTCCAGAGGAGCGGTGAAGCCCAGTGACTCTATCCGCTCCATATCCTGGCGTATCCGCTCCTTGTCCCCTGTGGATATCCAAACCCTGGATCCATTCACCTTCTCCGTCATAGACACTCTCCCGTGTCTCCCGTCTCACCACCTTCCTTCCTCTTGAAAGTTGAGCAGGTAGACGAATTCCCTTTCCATGAAGGTCAATCTAAACCGATTATTTGGCCCTATGCTTCACCTGTAATCACGGTCTAACAAAAAGCGGTCTTCTACATTATAAAGGCAAGGGAATTCACATTTTTGTGAATCGTGCAAGAATCTGCAGTCCCCAATATGTAGAGGATTTCTCTATTTCACATCTTTGTGAATCTCGGTGGGTTTAAGAGACCTGGTCTAGGTAGTCACTAGGTGACTAGGTACCCTACCAAAGGACAAATCACACAAAGGAATAACGAGTGCACTCTGCTTACAGAGACAAAGATGGGGATCGCACAGGTCACTGCCTAAGGCGGGGTCAGAATACTCCGAAAGTGTCTTTCCTCAAGCCCCACGGTGCTAGAGATACAGGTCCGACGGAGAGTACCTAACTAGGAGGTGAGAATCTGACGAGGAAGAGAATCATATTGATTCTATCACTCGTGGCACTTGCGGGGTGTATAGTTGTATACACAGTT
>CAZUNO010000073.1:0-4505 GCA_964621445.1 Hadarchaeota archaeon (SeqCode)
GCGCCCTGGTCAAGTCGGGCAAACTCTACGTACTGTACTCCGTGGGGAAGGAGGATATTGAGCTACTGTCGGTTCCCCTCGGCGAGATTCTCGAAACGGAGTAGTGCCTGGTGTTCGATCCATTTCCAAACATCCCCCACCGGTTCACCGATAAAGGCTCCGGCATGGAAATCCTGGAACTAGTGCCGGAATCCCTTGAAAGCTCTCCCCTTAGCTACGACTGGCCCGCCTTCACGCCTGATAACCAATTCGTGATAATTCGCTGCTCATTTCCGGAAGATTCAAGTAGACCCTCCGGGTTCTACCGGGTGAAAACGGATGGTAGCGACCTGCTGTTTCTCGAAAATCCCGGGATACATCCTAGATTGACGCCTGATGGACGGTACCTCTACTGCCTTCGGCACCATGATCCACTACTGCGGCGGGTGGAGGTTTCCAGCGGTCAGATTGTGGAGGTGGCCGACATGACGGACTCCCTCCCTCCCGGATGGGAATATGTCCAGATGCGCTTGCAGGTGATCACTGGACATATGTTCGTGCATCTCCGGCAGCCTGATATCGTGCCCATACGGGTCAATTTGGAAAGCGGAGAGGCGGTTCGGATGGAGGACATTGAGGGAATGCTATGGGCATGTACTGTCGGGGAGCCACGGGTCATCGTGATCCGTATGCGTAAAGCGAAGCCGGGTAAGAGCTACACATATTCAGAATACCGCAGGCTGGAAGATCGACCGGGTGATCGATCGATATGGTCGGTTGATATTGATGGTGATGACCCCCTGCTAATGGGAACCGATTGCTTCTCACACGCCACCATGCTCGGTAGAAGCTCAAAAATCCAGGGGTGTGGAAAGTCGGGAGATAACGCCATAACCATTTGACCAGCGGCAATAATAGGCGTACCGTCTGCGAGGGTCCCTACTTCTGGCATTCCGGTGCCTCATTCGACGCCCAATGGATCGTGGCCGATACCAACTGGCCGGATCATGGCATCCAACTGATCCACGTGCCCACCGGAAATTTTCGGTTCCTCTGCCACCACGGCTCATCCCTTGATACGGGCAATGCTCACCCTCATCCCGGATTGAGCCAGGACGGATCATTGGCCACCTTTCGTTCAGACCGCACGGGCAGATGTCAGGCCTATCTCGTCGAAATAGAGAAGGAATTTCGATCGAGCCTTAGTGGTCAGACACGGGAAATGATGGCAAGTTGATCAAGCATGAAGTGAAGAAGAATGTATCGTTAACTAGCTCTTGATGATTCTAAGGCCAATTCCCGGCTTCAAGTTGTCCTCGGACCTTTTCACAACCGTATTTATGCGCCTTTCACGGGTATTCGGTCTTTCTGCCTCGTTGACCCAGTGAATATACATGAAGCGAGCGGAGGGAGGAAAAGATTTGAAGTTCTTCTCGGCTGCATTATTGTCCTTGAGGGCCGCCATGAGGTCATCAGGAATTGGAACGGGAGGTCTCTTGTTGGAACATGCACCATCCCAGCGTCCATTCCTCTTCGCCTGGTTTACGGCCTCCCAAACCGGCGGGTGTCATTTTTCCTTGCGACATAAGCTGCTCGGCGCCTTCCCGGTTATTCAAAGACCAAACACTGTTTTTCCTTCGTGGTGAGAATCGCTGCATGAATTCATTGTCGTCTAGACTTTTCATCTTTCCGTCGATCCAGCCGAAAACAATAGCCTCCATGACCGCTTCTTCGTACCGAATACCATCCTTATCCGACGCCTTTTTCTGAATCACCACCCAGATAGGATTTCCATCCGGGCCGTTCTCGACCAGCCACTTCCGCCAGCCTGAAATTGATTTGAAATATTTCGGATTATGCTCGGAAAAAGAAATGACCTAACCTCCATCATTGGTATCTAGCTCGGTTAGAAAAATTGGCATGTCGTTCTAGTATCTACCTAGCCGTGTAGACCCTACCTCCCTGAACTTCCTCCTCCTTATCATCAAGGACCAAACCGCCAGGCCGGAGGCCATGGCCACCGAGGTTATGATCAACCACTCGGAAACGAAGATCCAGAACATGGCCCTGTCCTTTACCTCCACCGCCTCCTGGGATATCAACGAGATCCGGTTAAGCACCTCTTCCATACTGGAGATGGCGGCGGCATGGTCACGGTCAAGGTAGAGATCGACCCCCTCCTGGGCATCGTCCTCAAGCGCATAGAGCTTCTCGACTATGTCCCTGGTATCGGCCCCAAAGCTGTCCGCCCAGTCCGCCATGTCCAGAACCACCACCTTCTGGGACTGAACCTCGGATATGAGTCGCCTGGCCTCCCTTCTTGCATATATGTCCTGGATGAGGGGCCTTCCCAGGGAGTGAAGAATAAGGTTGGTTACGAACTCGACTGCATATGGATTATCCTCCCCGAACCAGTCGAGTCCCCCGGATAGAATCCACTGCATTCCGGGATTACCTCCCCCCGGTTCCCAGGACACCAGCCATGGTTGATCGTAGGGCATGATATCTGCCCATATGGTCGCCCCCTGCTTGACCTCCATGGTGTGACAGTTTTCGGTGCCCACCACGTCCTCAAGCCCAAGGTCAACGAAGGGCAGGAATACCGGTCTACGTTCCCTCCTGAAACGAACCTTGAATGACCTTCCCCCGACCTCCATGTAGTACTCCTTCACGGGCACCACATCGTACAGCTCGCTGACCTTCCACACCAGGTCCCAGTCAGGCCCGAAGGTGCAGATGGCGGTCATTCCCCCCTCCCTGAAGGCGAAATCGAGGTCGGCGAACTGCCGGGATGTGAAATGGGTGATCCTTGCATTAACGAATACCATTACCTGGTAACCCTTGACCAGGGCATCCCTAGATCGGGGAAAATAAACCCTATCCAGCTTCTGCTTTTCCTCCTTGCTCATGAGCGGGCGGATTGGCTCGGCGGAATAGGTGAACAGGGGGTCGACCCGGAAAAAGCCGGTGAAAGGGTTTCTGGTAGCGTCCACCCAACCGATGGCGAAACAGGAAACTTTCTCCTCGGCACAGATGCCGACAGGAAGTAGGAGAGCAATCGCGAGAAGAATCGCGAGTATATAGAGCTTACCCCCTGTCCCTCGCGTATAGGGCCTGTGGATATCAAAATTTAGTTCTAAATTCCCGTTTCCAATTATCCGAGACATTTCCCACCAGAGAAGATCCAGGACTAATAATTATTGGGGGGAAAAGTGCGAGGGGGAAACTTTTAACGAGTGATGATCTACCATCATGATATATGGAGCACTTGAGGCTCAAAGCGAGTATACCATTGTTCCTTGTACTGCTCTGCATAATCACCTCGATAATCCCGGTCCGAGGTACATCGAGGATCAGGACCCTTCTCATCGGCGGAATCACCAGCGGGACCTACCTGGGCACCCTCTTCAAGGAGGAACCGCTAGTAGAACTGGTCCTTGTACCCTGCCGCGACGGTCTGGTTCCCGGGGACCGCGATGTCCAGTTGAAGTACATCAAGCAGTACTTTCCACGGACCTACGGGGAGATGCAGAGCTATGACTACATAATGCTGGTTACCGCCGCCTATGACCTCCTTACCGCCAAGCAGGATAAATGGATATACGACAGGATCGCCGAGGGGGCGGGAGGGTTGAACGACCAGAGCGTGCTCAGCGCCAGCCACACCCAGATACACACCGCCTGGGCAAACTCCATGGCCCAAAGGGCGTTCCCCAACGATGCACCCGCAGTCGTCGCCAGGGACCAGGGTATCGACTATACCAAGAGTCCCTACTACGGAGTTCTGATAGTCCGTGATTTCCCGGACCCCGTCCTCACCCCCTACCTACCCTATGGGGTTGAGAGGCACCTGGGCTACGTGGGAAGGTTCGTCATCCCCAGGCAGAGCGCCGGGATAATGGCCTACCAGACCGGCAACTTTCACGCACAGGACAGGGTTCCCTTCCTGATAGCCTGGGATTACAAGGAGGGAAGGGCACTGACCTGCGGCGGCGCTTTGCACGAGCGACAGGCATGGTTCGGCAGACACAACCCCTACGGTGCGGATATGCTGATCAACATAATTCTCTACGCGACCCAGAGAGACCTGATAAGGGACGTGGAGGTCTTCCACCGCATAAAGGGAAACTTCCGGGAGTTCAGGGACCGCATGGAGCTTCTGGGCTCGTTAATAGATTTCATCGAGAATTTCGGGGCAAATACCAGGGAGGTCAACGCCCAGATAATAGAGCTTCGTGAAATGCGCCGGGAAGCCGCTGAGAAATACCTGGACCAGGATTTCCGGGGGAGCGAGGATGTAATGCACCAGGCATTCGACAAGTTCCAGGAGGCGGAAGCCATCGCCAAGGACACCAAGAACAGCGCCCTGCTTTGGGTCTACATAATCGAATGGCTGGCCACGACCTCCGTCCTATTCATCTCGGGTTTTATATTGTGGACCGTGATGGTTAGGAGGAGGTTGTACCGGACAGTCTCCACCACCAGGATGGCTTAGAAAAAAGCTGGCAATCGTCAAATATCCTGGT
>CAZUNO010000074.1:0-2994 GCA_964621445.1 Hadarchaeota archaeon (SeqCode)
CACAACGAGATACTCAAGGTTCAGGAGGAGCCCCCGGGTTCCAGGAGGAGAATAGAGCTCGAGCTTGACGAGGGCGGGGTCGACCTGCTGAATGACCCCCCCAGGATAGTGATGTACGTGGAGGTTCCAAAGGAGGTAGCTGTGGAGGTTACGGGAATGGAGTTCGAGTACACCTCCAGAGGGGCTAAATTCAGGATAAATACCACACTGCCCTTCGTTGAACGCGGGTTCATCGGGCTGGGCTCAAATGTGGTATTCATAACCAAGACCGAGGGTGGAAGGCTGAACGTTACCAAGGAGGTCTACAGTTAGGAGTGATTGAAGATGGGTCTATTTTCTTCTGGTTTATCGAGACACGTGAAATGGGATTACGAGGGCAAGGCGAGAATTCTTACCTTTCCTGGCGTTGGAGATATCAACGGGGACGGCATTCCGGAGGTCATTTTCGGTAGCGACGACCATTCCGTATACGCCGTACGTGGAAACGACGGTAGTCTAGCCTGGAGTTTCCAAACTGACGGCCCTGTAAGATCCTCCCCAACCATAGCTGATATTAACGGGGATGGAGTTCCCGAGGTCATATTTGGCTCCGACGACTCCAGCGTTTACGCCCTGAGCGGGGTAGACGGAAGGGTCGTTTGGGCCTTAAGATGCGATGGGCCCATCAGGTCGATTCCTGCCGTTGCGGATATTGATCGCGACGGAAGGCTGGAGGTTGTGTTTTCGGGAGATGATGCTAGCGTATACGCCGTGGACGGGGAGTCCGGGGAGTTGACCTGGAGATCGAGCCACAAGGGAGGGAGAAGCGCCTCCATAGAACAGTCCTCGCCCTGCCTGGTGGATCTTGACGGCGATGGGAAGCTGGAGGTGCTGACCGGAACCGCCTCCAACTACATACTGGCCTTTGAATCTGACGGGTCCCTGATGATGAGGAGGGAGTTCGAGGCTCCTAGCTTCAATAAGTCCCTGGCCGCCGGCGACATTGACGGGGATGGGGAGATCGAGATAATCGCCTTGTCGGATAACGGTGCTCTCTATGCCACCGATAGCGAGGGGAACACCCTTTGGAGCAAGGTGGTTGGGATTGGGAGCCGCTCTCCCCCGGTGATCGGGGATATAGATGATGACGGGGAGATGGAGATCCTGGTCCACGTGACCCCGGGCAGTGGTGACGACGGCAGGTTGATCTGCGTTAGCTACAGTGGAGAAACCCTGTGGGAGAAGACGCTGGAGGGCCGTGGACGGACCACCCCGGTGACCGTGGATGTGGACCATGATGGGGGATTGGAGATAATCGCATTCTCAAAGGGGGATGGAATCAGCATTCTGGATTCCGAAGGGAAGGAGAAGGAGAACGTGGGCACCAGAATGGAGGCCGTGATGGGTCCAGCGGTGGCCGATGCGGATTGTAATGGCGAGCTGGATATAATCTACACCTTCTCGGGAAAGGTGGCCTGCCTGTCCTCCGGCTATCCGGTTAGACAGGGAGAGGTGCTAAACCCCGGGTCTAGGGGAAATAGTAGGAATACGGGCTGCTATCGCACCTTGATCCAGGAGATTGATGACCTCAAGAAGGAGGCACAGAGGGTCAAGGAAGCGGGGGGCGACATAGGTGTAACCTGGCAGAGATTGCTGAAGGTCGATCAGGAACAGGGGGAAAGGGATGTAACCGGTGATCTGGAGCGTATTAGGTCCTCCCTAGCCTCGGAGAAATCCGCCCTGGCTAAGAGGGACCAGTACCGCCGAAATCTGACCCGTATAAAGGAGCAGCTGAAGACCTTCTCCGCCCTGGATCTGGATGGGGCCTCAAAGCTATCCATGATGGTATCCAGGATAGAGGAATCCATGTCCCGAGGGGATGACGTAACGGAGGAGCTGGAACGGGCCGAGGAGATGGCCGATGCCCTGGAGGAGAAGAGCGAGGAAAAGGCACAGGCGCTGAACGCCAAGAGGCTGAGCTTCCTGGTGGGCCAGTTCCTGGAGAAGTTCCCCGAGCCCACGGAAAAGGATATAGAGGGTTTCATCAGCTACCTGGAGTCCGAGGACCTACCATTCCTGCCCTACGAGATTAAGAAGGCCATAGAGTCCCGAAAACACGAGAGGAAGTTCCAGAGCCTCAGGGATTCCGGCAGGTTCGACTTCATGTCCGAGGAGGAGAAGGTGATCACCATTGGCAGCAGCCTGGCCGAGTCCATAATCCATGATATCAGGGACTCCATGAACGTGTCGGTGGAACAGATCCAGAAGAAGATGGACGAGGTATCCCAGGACTACTCCGACGTGCCTCGCCTGGTGGTCTCCGACCAGGGGAAGATACTCACCGACGAGATGCGGAAGAAGCTCCGGGACCTGTCAAGGGAGAAGATGATATCGGCCGCGGTGTCCCTGTTCTCCCTATACCTGACCAAGCTGTTTGACTTCTACCAGGAGCTCACGGATTTCGAGACCTCATACTCCATGTTCAAGACCAACATGGAGTATCTGATCGAGGTCTTTGGGGCCGAGGACATAGTGTCCCAGTTCCAGGAAAAGGCCTGCCACGGGATATTTGCCGAGGAGGTCAGGGTGAAGAGGATACTGGACCTCTGACCTGCGAGATAGTTAATAGCGGGGATGGGAAGCCGAGGGACGGGACCCATGCTCACCTCTGCTTTCATCGGCAGGACCGCCTTCGCTTCGGCCCTGCTCCTTTACGGTGCCTGGAGCGACTTCACCAGAAGGGAGGTGGAGAACTGGGTGCCGATGGCATTGGTTCTCGGGGGGGTTCTGTTCTCGGTATGGGATGCGGTTGCTAGCGGTAGTTTTCTTCCCATTGTCCTGGCTTTGGCCTCGGGAGCGGTTGGCTTTGCTGTAGCCCTGGCCATATTCTACGCCGGGGCCATGGGCGGCGCGGACTGCAAGATATTCATCGGGATATCCACCATGTTCCCTCTTGTCGTATCCTCTCCCCTGCCCCTTTTGAGCCAGGTTAATCCTCTCGTTGAGGGCACTCAA
>CAZUNO010000074.1:3004-4263 GCA_964621445.1 Hadarchaeota archaeon (SeqCode)
TCAACGCCTATTGCCCATGTTTTCCCTGTCCTGGCTTGTTAATTCCCTTCTGGTATCGATGGTGGTACCGGTTGGCCTCTTCTTCAAGAACGTGTTGTCAATGATTAGGGGAGATATTGGAGACTTGGGTTGGAGAACTATTCCCGCCCTTTTCGTGGGATACAGGACACAGGTTGAAAACCTAAGGCCAAGCTTTCTTATTCCCCTTGAGCGTTTTGAGGACGAGGATGGGGAAACGGTCCGGGTTCTGAGGTATGCAAAGGGGGTTCTGGACGAGGAGCAAGAACGTGAGTTCATAGGTGCGGTGAAGGAAAAATTGGATGGAAAAGAAAAGATTTGGGCGTTTCCCTACGTGCCGTTCATCCTCCCCATGCTGGCTGCCTTCTTCCTGACCCTGGTTTTTGGGGACCTGTTGGTCAATTTGATGATGAGTTTCTAGGAGAGGGCAAGGAATAGATTAGGGGAATAACAATTTTGCATTTTTTGGGTATCTAAGTTTTCTCAGGGTCTTATTTGGCGATTGGGGTGTTGCTTGGGGTTTAGTGGTTTATTGGGGGCTTTTGAGCTGTTTTTTTAACGGTTGCAAACGGTTATAACTCTTATTCATGGAAATAATAAGGTCTTAGAAGGGTTCTAGGATCTAATATTTAACTATTTGATCCCCAAATTATAAATGGGACGATTTGCAATGGTATTACGGTCATAAAGGCCTTCTGGTGGGTCTTTCTTTATTTGAGGCCGCCGGGGGCTGAAGATGGTGGAAAAAATGCGTTCTCATGAATTCAAGAAAAAGCTGTTTGGTCTGGCAAATAACCCGGCTACTATAGTTATAGCGGTGTTAGCCCTTGGAATTGCTGCCATTGTTGGAATAACTAGCATGGCCGGAGCTGAGATGGTCGGGGAGCAGAGTGTGGACGAGCGAGTGACCGATCCTCCCTGGAGGGCTAGTTGATCCCAAGATTTGTGAAATTTTCACTGATTACAGATCGAATGCAGTTACGATTTTGGGTCTTCAGCATTTCAGCGCGGAATGGACATACTGGGGCGAGTAGCGGAGACAGCGGTAGATCGTTCCCAGGCTCTTTGGGTCATGGTAGGGGTTGGTGAACTCCCAAACCATTTCACCGTCGGGGTGACCTCGAACATATGGGCGTTTCCGCCCTCGCAGATCAGGGTATTGCCGTTGGGTAGTCTCTGGGCCCCCGATATGTACCTGCTCAGGAACTCCTCTCTGGGATCCTGGGTGTACTCCCACTCGA
>CAZUNO010000075.1:0-3578 GCA_964621445.1 Hadarchaeota archaeon (SeqCode)
GGACCTGACGGTCCGGCTTGAAGGTGTCCAGGCCTAGAACAAGGCGGAGGTTCTGAACGGTTGCCAGCCCGATCTGCTTGAGCCTGAGCAAAGGGTCGTCAGGACTACCATCGTAATTCTCAGCCCAGTCCATCAGCGCTTCTTCCGAGGTTTCGGCTGAGCTTTTTTCCTTATACCTGAGTAGTCCGTTTACCAGATTTCTGAGACGTATGTAACGGGAGTTCTGGCCCGCGTTCAAGGGATGTATGTCCAGAATTCCATCGCAAACCTCCTCCGGAGACATTGATTCTATAAGATCACCCAATTCTTCCAAACTTTTTATCTCCGGGTATGCCCTCAAAAACTCCTTGAGACGCGGTAGAGCCTGTTCCTCCCACCCCCAGTTTATGGCCAGCGCCGTGTTCATTACTGCTTCCGCTGGAGAATCTGCCTTAAGATTCTTAACATTCGCATCGGCGAAATCACCGAGCCGTTTTCCATCCGGCATCATAATATCTCGGATTTGCTCGACCCTCTCCTGGAGTTCATTATCATCGAGCTTCTTCGGAGCGTAGTCCCAGGCAGAAGGCCCCTTTCCATCGGCATCTCGTTCTGGGGGTGGCGCATATCTTTCCTTGGTCCTTCTTTGAGGTTGTGAAACCACGGGTTCCGGCGCTTGGTGGCTGGGGGCTGTTTTGGATACATCACCCATGAACTGATCCAGGTTCGGTTTGATCGCTTTGTACGTTCTGGCCATGGTTTCAACTGCCCATATCTCCATGCCCTCAGTATTTAGATTATCCATCGAACCAAAGGTCTTCTTGATTATGATTCTTGGTGAGCCTCTTTTTTCCTGTCGGTAATCGAATTCGAGCTCTTCACCTATCTGGAATTCTAGTTCAAATTTGATATCTTCAAATTTCTCGAGCAGCTCCATGCCTTCCTCTTTTGCGCTGAACTGAAATTGAATGTTGATTTCAAGTCGCTTATGCGGCTTCCTACCCCTCACCGCCCATTCCAGAAGGACATCGGTGTATCCCACTGGTATTCTGCACCAGTAATCCATCGGGGCTCTCTGATCCGTTACACCTGGTTCCCCTTTCTTGAACCCCGACAAGGCCTTCTTCCAGAAATTCTCGCATATCTCCAGATCCTGCTCATTCATCTAAGTCCTCCTATCAATACACCGATCCTAGGATGGGCATTCCTATTGAAGGTATTTATGAATAGGGTCAACGAAAGCGTTGTGTTATTCTTGGAGTCTTTCAGCCAGAAAATTGTGGGATATTATGCCGATTCAATTGTCCGGTCAAGAACCTGACCAGAATATGAGCGTTCGGAAAAGACGGGTCAAGGCTATAATATTCGACATGGACAACACCCTCTTCGATTTCGTTGAGGCCAAGATGAGGGCATGTCGCGAGGTCGCTGAATATATCGGAAGCGATGACCGGATGGAGCTTTTCGGCTATTTCCTTAGAAACCAAGGAGGGTTCGAGGATATGGACTGCATAGAGGATTACCTCCAGGATAAAGGCATTCAAGCCGAAGAGACCCAGAGACGTTGTCACGAAATCTACAGGAAAGCCGAGCTGGAGAACATCCAGACATATGACGGTGTGGAGGAAACCCTCCAGTTCCTTAAGAGGAAGGGTTTCAAACTGGGAATCGTCACCAATGCAAACAGAAAGAATCTAGCTGCCAGATTGCAAAAAACAAATCTTTCCCGGTTCTTCGACTCCATCGTTACCAGGGAGGCAACGGGTAAACTAAAACCAGACCACAGACCAATTCTATCGGCCCTGGAAGAACTCGGGGTGACGGCCGCTGAGTCTCTGAAGGTGGGTGATAGCCTCATCAGGGATATCTCGCCGGCAAAAAAGATAGGTATGGTAACCGCATACGCAAAGTATGGCGATAGAAACTCGCACGAAGAGGGCGGTCCGAAAGCTGACTTCATTCTAGAGGAAGTTCGAGACCTGATCAAGTTATTAAGGCGGGAGAAACTAAACTAGGTTCATCGATGAACGCTTACGTAACCCTTCTTGGAAGATCTGCCTGGGCTCTCTTGAACACCTACTACGCCGCAGTGGACGGGGGATACAGAGCTGACAGCGTATATGTTTTCGCCGAAGGGGCATACGAGAACCTGGTGGAAAGGGTCGAGAAGGGTCTGAAAATCATCAGCGACGGATACGGCTTCTCGCCTAATATCGAAACTCACATGGTCAAAGGTGATGACTTCATAGCAGCCGCTAAGAAAGTTAGGGAAACCCTGCATGCCCTGATGGAGGAGGGAAACGGGGTCTCCATAGACATAACCCCGGGACGGAAAGTCCTGGTGGCAGCGGCGCTCCTCTCTGCCTTTGAGCTGAGTTCTAGGACCGGTCTGAACGTGGACAAGGTGCTGTACCTCGCTGTAAAAGAGACAAAGCCGAAACCATATTACAAGATTCCGTTCCAGATCCAGGAGCTGAGAAACCTCGTAAAGGACCTCCCTAGGTCAGACGTGAGGAGGAGTCCAGGAGGAAACTAAAGATGGTCAAGGCCGATCTGGAAGATCTAACCATCCTGATCAATCTACTAAAAGGAAAGCTCAAGATCAGCTACCCGCTCTACCGGGACTTCGAAATGATTGAAGCCAGCCCACAGGCCACAGGCTATCTCCTAGAGATACTCATCACCGACAACGATTTACAGGATCGAGCCATGAACGCTTACCGCCGAGAAGAACTACCCTCAAAAAACGACTTCCTGGACTGTCTCCTTTCCAGCGGGGTTATCTCATACGAGAATTCTGAAGAGGTTGAGAGAAAGATCGGCCACTATAAAAGCAGCATCTCGGGAAAGATCCTGTTCAGTCCAGACACCAATATCCTATATCACAACTACCTCTCCTCATCAGGGATACTCGGCCCAGACGATATAGCCATCGTCGACACGGTTAAGGACGAGATAGAGGCTTCAATGAACCACAAGTACTCCGATACCGATATTAGAGAGGTCAAGAACTCCATCGATTGTCAGCACGACCTGGTCGACCAATTCTCAAACAGAAGGACGAAGAAATCAAGAAAGGCAGCCTACATGGCCAAAAGAGAATACAGGACGTTCCCGGGAAGGACAATCCCCTCAATCCAAAAAGGATCCCAGGACAGCGAGGAGAACGACCGGACCATAGCCAAGTCGCTGAGGACCTACAGCAGGGAAAACGGCATCCAAACGATACTGCTCACCGCTGACAACCAGATGGCCGACATCTGCGATATGGAAGGTGTACAGAGGCTTTACCTCAAGTACCCCGAAAGCTACGATGTGGATCGTTGTCCTCACTCACTTTTCCTGAAGCTAATATTTAACCTCTCAGTCACCTTTGGCGTGATCAAGGTCAACTCGGTGATTATCTTTGGCGAGTTCGGAGGGAAGGGACCCGACGAACCCCATGCCCTGAAGCTAGAATTTCTCGACCAGGAACTGGAAAAGGAATTTTGCAGGCATCAGAAGATCTGTCAGGAGCTCTCGGACCTGGATATAGAAAGGTAACATGAATGGTTTTTGGCTTCCGCAATCCTAATCTTCGTTTTTCAATGAATATCCTA
>CAZUNO010000076.1:0-3482 GCA_964621445.1 Hadarchaeota archaeon (SeqCode)
TTATGGATATCTCCAGGGCTTTGGATATCATGGCTCCCGAGGCCTGTTTGGCGTGGTGGTAATACACCCTTTCCGTGAGGAAGTATCTCATTCGCAGGAGATGTAGAATCTCAGACCTGGCGTCCTGCCTAACCATCCCACGCTTTCCAAGATCAACCGCCAAAATCCTGCCGGGGTGCTCGCCCTCATCGGTGAGGGTGAAGTACCGGAAGAGCCGGTCATCGTAGTTCTGGTTCAATCCCGTGAAGTGGGCGTCCCTTCGCAGATAGTCCAGAAGGTCAGCGCTTATGGCATCCTTCACGATCTGTACCATCCAGGGCTTGGGGTGGTTTCTCTCTATGGGTTCCGGCGTCTCCATTATCGATTTTACCTCGCTAAGCAGGCCGAGGTCCATGAGAGTATCCGCCAAATGGCAATCGGATAGGTACTTCTTTAGACGATCGGACTTCTCGTGGTCGGGGAGGATCTTTCTTTCATCCTCGAAGGTGTGACCAAAGGGAACGTGACTAACATCATGGATCAATGAAGCTGCGGTGATAATGGCCTCTTCCTCCTCCCCGATGTCATGTCCCATGGCTCGTAGAGTGGAGAGAATCCGCTTGGAAATGGCCATTGTGCCAATGGAATGGTCAAATCTGGTGTGCAGTGCACCTGGATAGACCAGATAGGCGGTGCCCAGTTGCTTTATGCCACGTAGCCTCTGGATCTGTGGGGAATCCAGTAGCTCCCTCTCGAAATCTTGGAAGAGGATATCTCCATGAACAGGGTCTCTCATTATCAAAAAGAGGTCTCCGTTTACCTTATCAGTACCTCACATTACTCTTGATATGGCCCCGCCAATGCGGCAACCGAGGCATCGGGGTTAAGGTACCTCTCGCAAACTCTCCGTATATCCTCGGGCTCCACGTTTCTCACCAGATCCTCGTATCTATTCGCATAGTCCATACCGAGATCGAATACCTCGACTCTATTGAGGAAAGGAGCTGTATTCCTGCAGGTCTCCAGCTTCAGCGCAAGAGACCCTATCCTGTGGGTAACACAGTCCTCGAATTCCTCCTCGTTAATCCTCTCTTTAGAGATGGATTCCATCTCATTGTATATACCTGTCAATGCCTTCTGGGTATTCTGCGGATTAACCCCGGCATAGGCCAGCCAATACCCGCCCGTTATCTTTGGCCTGTAGTTGCAGGTAGCATAATAGGCCATGCCTTCTTCCCCTCTAATGCTCCTTCCCAGACGCCCCATCAGTCCCAATTTTCCCAGAATCACATTTGCACTTGCCAGGGCGTGATGGTCAGGATGGGTCCTGGGTATGGTCTGGCACATTACCGCCATATCAACTTGGGACTTGTGCATCATGGAGAATACCTTTTTCTTCTTGCCTTTTGGTTTCTCGACTTTAATATCCGGGGTCCGGGGCCTTTCCCCCCGCCTCTCCCAGTCTTCACAATACCTACCGATGCATTTAGCCGCCTTTTCCATGGAGATATTACCGGATAGGGAGATTATCATAGATTCCGGACCATAATGATCGTGCCAAAAAGCAAGGAGGTCCTCTCTCTCTATGGACTGTATGGAATCTTCATATCCACCCAGGGGAGCATGATAGGGATTTCCCTGGGGGTAAAGCATCTCTCGGGCCAAGCGACGGGCCACTGCGGAGGTCTTATCCTCTCTCAGTAGTATCTTGGTCAACAGGCGGCCTCTTACCTTCTCGATCTCGTTTTCCGGGAACGATGGATTCCTTATGCAATCCATGAGAAGCTCAAGGGTATTTTCCAAATTTCCTGGGGTGCATGTTGCCACCGAGGAGGACAGGTCCTCCGAAGAGTCGAAACGTATGCTGGCACCTACTGATTCCGCCCCCTCGATTATCTCCCTTCTTGATCTACTCTCGGTCCCGCTCATCAACATCTTGGCCGTGAATCTGGAAAGTCCGGCTTTTTCCCGGGGTTGAAAGACGGCTCCGGCGAAAAAGGACCCACTTAGGGCCACCATTTCAGCCCGGGGGCGGTGATCGACCAGGATAACTAGGCCGTTATCCAATACGGTTCTTTCGATATCCAGGACATCCTTGAGCTCGTTCATCCAGATCCCTCCTCTGATTTGGGATGAAAGATTCCAATAGTGCAGTTATCTCGACTTAAGTATTGGCTACAGGCCCCCGCTACATCCTGGCTAGTGACCTGGTATAGTTTTTCGATTATGTCCTTAAGAAAATCCCATCCGACTCTCAGTTCAAATGCTCCGATTAGATAGCTCTGAGCGGTTACTCCATCTGTAGCATAGGCGATCTGTGCCTTCGTCTGATTTAGGGCTGTCTCCATCTCGTCTTGAGAGGGTCCCTCGTCCTTGAGGGTGTTGATCTCCTGGAATATGGCTTCCTCCACGTCCTCTGCCGATGACTCCTCACTGGCCACCGCAAGTACGGTAAAGAGATGGGGATCCATCGATTGCATGTAGTTGCAGTGGATCATGGAAGCTATGCCTTTCTCCACCAGTCCCTGGTAGAGCCTGCCGCTTCTTTCGAAGGATGCGCCCGAGCGGACCGCCTTTGCACCGCCCATTACAGCATCCAAAAGCATCAAAGCATACGCATCTTGATGGGTCATCTCCGGGGTGTGGAAACCGGCCATGAGGTATTCGTTCTTCCCCGGGAGCCTCACCGTTACCCTCCTTTCACCGTGCTGATAGGGTTCCGAAGGAATGTTTCTGGTTGGTTTACCTCTTGAGGATATTTGGGAATAGAATGCCTTGATCTGATCAAATATCTTATCGGTATCGAAACCTCCGGTTAGAACCAGAAAGGCATTCTCGGGCGAGTAGGACTCCCGGTAGTAACCTAGAAGATCCTCCCTGTTCATGGATTTCAGATCGTCCATCCAGCCCACTATTGGCCATCGATAGGGATGCACCCTAAAGGAAGCCGACATTACCTCTTCCTGAAGCATGTAGGCGGGGTCATTCTCCATGCCCTCCCTCTCCGATATAACCACTGTTCTCTCGGCCTCGAGTTCCTGGGGATCAAAGGCAGCGTTTTGCATTCTATCAGCTTCAATCTCCAGGGCCAATTCAAGCTGCTTTGAGGGAAGGGTCTCGAAGTAGGCTGTGAAATCCTGTGAGGTGAAGGCATTGAAATTGCCCCCATGTTTGCTCAATAACCGATCGAGCTTCTCCTTGGGGAATCTATCCGTTCCCTTAAACATCATGTGCTCTACCCAGTGAGATGCCCCGGTGATACCCGGCACCTCGTTTCGAGAACCGGCTCTATACCATACCCATTGGCTAATTGCTGGTGAGGATGGAATCGGTTTGATAATCACCTTCAGGCCATTTGAAAGAATCTTCTCTTGAACTCCGTCAACAAGGCTAACCATGTTTACCCCCTTTTTTCCTGGAAGGTGGGGAAGTTAAATCTGTTCCAGGCCCGGGGCTCAGACCATTTCATTTCTCCAGATGAAGATTGGTAGTGGTAGTAGCCC
>CAZUNO010000077.1:0-3328 GCA_964621445.1 Hadarchaeota archaeon (SeqCode)
TCGTGGTCAAGGACCTGTTCAGGGTCTACCGTGAAACATCATCCATGTACCACAGAATGGCCGACTTTGTAGACAAGTTCGGGGCCAACACCGAGAAGGCGGAGAGGACCTTCCAGAAGGGAGATGAAATGAGGGACCAGGCGGATATTCATTACCTGAGCATGGAATATGAGTCTGCCAGGATCAAGATGGGAAACGCCCTGGACATAGCCAGGCAGGGAATGGAGGAGGCTAACCAGGCAAAGGATCGAGCTCTTTTCTGGATTTACATATCCCAGTGGATGGCTACCACGGCCACATTTTTTCTCTCGGGAGCCGCCCTGTGGTGGCTCATGGTCAGGAGAGGCCTTTACAGGGAAGTGGCAACCACGCAGCTGGATCAGGAATAGCCAACAAGGCCAAATCTTGGATGCTACACTCTACTCCTCTTTTAACCTGGTGGTTTTCACGGCCCTATACATGCTTCGCCTTACCATCAACGTCCACACCGCGAAACCGGAGATAAACAGGGCCGACGAGGTCACCAGCCACTCGATTATGTAGACCCACAGGAGGGCTTTTCTCTTCTCCTCCCTTGCCACCTCCTCGGCCTGAGGAAAAGCATCGAGACCCGAGTTTATTACCTCCTCGCTCTTCACGAAATTATGGTCCAGGTAGTGGTCACTGGCTTCCGCGTAGGTCTCCCTCAGGGCCCGGATCTCCCTATCGATGGCCACAGTGTTGGCACCGAACTTGGAGATGAAATCCCTGAGGGAGATCAAATTCCCGATCCTTCTATTGAACTCGGTAAGGCTGGATCTCATCCTGTGATAGACCTCGATATCATCGATTAGAGGGGTGCCTGCCAGCCAGAAAACGATGTTCATCTTGATCTCTGCGGCGTACTTGTTATTGGGTTCATGAAACCATGCCCCGGGAAACAGCCCGCCCGTGGTCATGGCCCTGCCCTCCTCGTACTCCCAGCAGACGAGGTAGGGCTCCGGGCTCGGGTAGGCACCAACCGCAAATGCTAGAACCTCCGAGCCCTTCCGGGGGATGACCAATCTAAACCCAGCATGGGGTCCACCCTCGACCCCGTACGGTATGAACATGGAAATAATTGGCCAACGGGCATCCTCCACGATATCGATGGAGTAATACCGTTCCGCCCAGCCCCCGTACTCGGCGGTGACCGTGGGCGCATCGTTTGGAAAGGCCTGCCAGGCCATCCCCGAGGCCCATGCACTGGCCACTTGAAGGTGTTGGCTATAAACGCTACCATCGTTCAGCCCCCCGGCGCCCTCCGCTATGCTGTTGTGTATCCACCGGTCCTGCTTGGCGGAAAACAGGTTATAGGTCGGACATGCCAATACCAGCACGTCGTATGACCTGAAGTCCTCGTAGGTCCTGGGAAAATAGAGACGAATTAGCTTCCGGAGCTCATCATCGCTCATTCTCCCGTGACGTGAAAGCACGATGTGGAAATCGATCGCCGGGTCGCCCTGGTAGCTGTTTTTCAGCGATGGAAATCGGGTATTCTTGGATAGTGCCAGGAGCCTTATCCTCTCGGAACTCAGGCCCGCTGGTAAAAACAGAATGGATAATGCCAGGATGCCGAGGATCCAAGGCGCGTGTCTCATGGTCAAGAAACTCCGGGAAAATTCCGGATCGAATTAAATAAGATCTTTTGGAGGGCAATTGATCCGAGATTAGTCCTCAGCTCAGAATTCTAATCGGGGTTTAAAAAATTAATTTAATGCATATCCACAAGGTTATGGCGGTTTTGCAGGTGGATGCCAGGATCACTATTCTCATTTTGATCATGCTCATTATTCCAATCTCCCAGGCCCTCACCGGCATCCAGGACAGCATCGGGATGGTGCTTCTGGGGGACGTGGGCCGCGGGGGAAGCCCGCTAATCCATTGGCTTGATCGTGGCCTGATCATAGATTATTTCGAGATTCCCATGGCCCAGAGCCCAATTCCCGAGAGTGAGCTTTTCCGATACATGAACCTTTACTTCCCCAGAACCCTCGACAGATTCCTGGAGGAGTATGACATGATGGTGATATGCGAGGAGGAGAACCTCTTCCACAGCTTCACATCTCCCAGACACCAGGACATTATGTACCGTGCCGTGAAGGAGGAAGGAGTGGCGCTTTTCAACACCCTGCCCCACGAATACATTGAGTGCAATCACTGGGCAAATTCAAGGCTATCTGAAACCCTACCTCACGATTACGGCCCGCAATACATGGAGCTAGATGGACCCTGGACCCTTTCCATAGACACCGAAAGTGACCTCCCACCGGTGTTCACCCCCTTCATCGATCTGGGCATAGAGAAATACCGGGGGCCCGAGCTCGACAAGGTCAACCCGAGGCCCGGCTCAACAATTTGGGCCCGGGCGGTTCCCCACAATACACCCTTCTACATAAGCTGGGAATACGGGGAACAGAGGGCAAGAATCTCGGTGGCCGGACACGACCTCGACGAGCCCTGGTGGGGGTCACCATACAGGGGTACACCCTCTGGTAACCCTCTTGGAGGCGACCTTTTCCTGAATATAGTCTACTGGTCAGTGGGAATGGAGCCAATAACCGACATGGAGGTAGTGAGAATGGTGAGGAACAGTTACGAGGATTTCCTCATGGAAAGAGGATTGACCATCTCCCTGATCGACTTCATAGATAAATTCGGAGCCAACGTTGCCCCCTTGGAGCAAGATCTCGACAAGCTGGCCGAGGGAAGGTCGGTAGCCAAACATCTGTATATGGAACAGAAATACGAGGAGACGCTGGAACACCTGCAATCCATGTTTGACACCATGGAGAGCGTGGAACAAAGGGCTGTGGAGCTCAAGGAGAGCGCCTTCTTCTGGATATATTTAATCGAATGGTCGGTGGTCACGGCCACCTTTTTGGTGGTTGGATTTCTTACCTGGTCACTGATGATTAGAAAGCGTTTGTACCGGAAGGTTCAGCTAACAAAGTCCGGGATTAAGCGAAGCTAGATATAAGGTTGGCTCACCTGGAAGAAGACTTTCACGGATGATCCAAGAGGGAACCATCATCAACCGATTTCCCCTGGCTTCAATCCAAAAATCTATAACTCTGGAAACTACTCTGAAGGGTGTGAACCGGCCTTCAATATCGGGAGCAAGCCTCATGTCCGGTACCTTCCTGTGGGCGTTAATGGTAAGGAGAAAGCTCTATAAGGAGACTCGCATAACGAGGACCACGAATAGGTCCCGGGAATAATCGTGAGTATTTGTCATTATCCGCCGGCGAATTTACCCGATGACCGCTCGAAAAACTACTGGTTATCCGTAATCCAGGCAAGCGGCAGG
>CAZUNO010000078.1:0-3125 GCA_964621445.1 Hadarchaeota archaeon (SeqCode)
TATGGATATACGTAATCGAATGGCTGGCCATTACCGCCACCGCCATGCTTTCAGGAGTGATTCTGTGGGCCGTGATGGTCCGTCGCCAGCTCTATCGTCAGGTTCAAACCACCAAACTGGCAGACAAAACAGATGATATGAGACGATAGGCAATATGGGGGATCCACCTCGCTCCAGGCACCAGAACATGATTCACTATCTACTCGGACAGCCCTTCTACACCTTCAACCCAAGAACGGCCCCCTGGTTTCCAAGCCTTTCCTGAAGGAGTCGCCGGGAAATATCGGCTGGGGCCTTGCCTTCAGACGCACATATCGCGGCCGCGCCAAAACCGCGCAGTTCACCATGTTCCGGATATTTCCCCTGGAGACGGATCGACCGCCAATAAGCAGGTCCCCTAGTAGCTCATCCTATTCAGAATCATCTCGCCCCGCGGTGAGCTCATCCGCATTATCCCTGACCTTCTGGACGGCCTGCACGATATCCTCCATGTCCTTTCGCGAGCCAAGGAGCTCATACTGCCGGAGCCAAAGACCCTCCCGGTAACAGGCCCTCTCGGTCACCGGCAGCTTGAGCCCTGAATAGTCCACCGGCTCCCCGTGGTAGGGACAGGAAAGAGGACACTTCTGGAAGTAATCAAGGTAGGGCTCCTCGTAGAGCGGTCTCGAGTATCCTGGGCTCGCGGGTATGCCCTCGGCCTTCAGAGCATCGGCCACGGCATCCTTTGACGCCCCACCGAATGCCTCCGGGTCCATTCTGAAGATATAGAGATGGTAAGCATGTCTGGTGACATCCTCGCCTCTGACCAGGGGGTAGATGCCGTCGATCTTGGATAGTTCCCGATCGAGGTATGCAGCATTCTCCATCCGCTTTACCGTCTGCCCCTCCAGCCTGTCCAGCTGTGACTGGAGGATGGCCGCCTGGAACTCGGTCATGCGCAGGTTGGAACCTGGCAGCTGGTGTTCGTACCACTTTCCCTCCGGAACCCTACCACAATTATGGAAGGACCAGGCCTTGACGAACAGGTCTTCGCTGTTGGTCACGATCATTCCTCCCTCCCCACTTGTGATATTCTTGCTCGACTGGAAGGAGAAAACTCCCATGTCGCCTATGGCGCCAACCCTTTGACTCCGCCACTCGGCTCCCCAGGCCTGAGCAGCATCCTCGACCACGAAGAGGTCATGCCGGTCCGCTACGTCCATCACCCCATCCATATCCGCGGGCCTGCCACCTATGTGCACTGGCATCAGCGCTTTTGTCTTTTCGGTGACCGCAGATTCCGCCTTTTCTGGATCCAGGTTGTATGTATCCGGCTCAATATCTGCAAAAACCGGTACGGCATTCACGTAGAGAACGGCGGTAACCGTGGCCATGAAGGTATAGGGTGGTACGATTACCTCATCCCCACATCCCACCCCCAGAGCTCTGAGGCACACCTGTAAAGCGGTGGTTCCACTTGTAGTGGTCAAACCATACTCGGCGTCCTGATAGGCCGCGAATCTCTTCTCAAAACTCCTCTTCTCCTCCCCGTACACGCCCCAAACGCCGCTCTCAAGAACCCGTCTTAGAGCTTCCATCTCCTCATCACCATGGATAGGCCACCCGGGAAATGGTTCCGTCCTTACGGGTTTACCGCCATTTATAGCCAGAATAGGCAATTCTACACCTCAAGAGCACTTACGAGGTTCGGGAGTGGGCTCTGTTGGGGCTTCTTTTCAAGTTTACCTACCGGAAAACAGGGCATGCCGCCTGAATTTATCCATGCGAACATTAAACAGCAAAAATGGGTCAGCTAGGGCTTTATTCGTTGAACGTAAACTGGATAACCGTTCTAGAAAAAAGCAAACTTTTCGAAAACCCTCGAAAACGGGTCGACAAGCCCGAAAAGACGGCATTTCTGTCCTAAAACCGGGAAAAGTTTCCCTTATCGCCCGGCTGAAGTAACCCAATATCCATAGCACGCTCCTTGCTTGAGCGAATGAATCCCATACACAAAAATTCTCGCGAAAACAAGACCGCAACAACCACCAAATCAGAAAACAAGGTCAGAGAGGAGCGACTCCCGAGCCTCTTACCCTAAGGAGTATTAACAATTACTTTCTCACCGTTTACCGGATATTCAAGGTAAACCTTCACCAGGAAAATGACAGCTAAATCGATTTCCGACCCTCCCCTGTCTTCCCAAATTACCCAAAATTAATATCTCAGTTGGGTCTTGCGCTAGGCGTGGCAAAGCCTGAAGCCCTTTTGATCGTCCTATTAATCTTGATACCAGCGTCTTATGCGCAGGACATGAATTCAAGAGACCAACTCGTCCTTGACTTCCTGTTGCTGGGGGACATAGCCGGGTGGCCCAACCACCTTGGGGAGGACGAACCGGCGGTAGACCTCACTTTGGTCCCCTGCCGTGCATTCGGCCAGGACGTCTCCGATGAGTACCTCCACAGATGGAGCAGGATATACTTCCCCAGAACCCCTGATGACCTCCTCGAATTCGACGTGCTGTTCTTCAACCATCCCAGGCTCGATTTCTTCACCATGGCCCAGCAGGAGATGATGGTGGATTTCACGGGAACCGAAAACAGGACGGCCATCGCCTACCCGCTTAGCCACTACGATGACGTCCAGCAACCGTGGTTGGCCAGCCCCATATCGGAGGCCATTCCCATAGATTTCGAGCAGTTCGTGACCGCCTGCAAACATGGATGGGGGCAGTGGGACGGACCCGCCCGGCTCAGGCTCCAGCCAGGGATGCCTCCCGTGTTCAGCACCTTCGAGGAGACAGGAACATTCTCATCCAAAATTTATGAACAGTTCAGGCCCGCTATCCCCCGAGAGGGGGCAAAGGTCTGGGTCCATGGTCTGGATGGCCCCCCAAGGATGCCCGAGGCACCGGCCTTCGTCTCCTGGCCCTATGGGGATACGGAGTCATGGGGCTTTGGTATACACCCCGGGACCGGTGACCTTCACTTCAAGAGGAAGGGAAAGTGGTGGGAGCTGATCTTTCTCAACATCTGCTACTACACCACGCGGGAAGATACAATGCAGTATGACGAGGCCCTGGAGAAGTTCGTGGTCAAGGACCTGTTCAGGGTCTACCGTGAAACATCATCCATGTACCACAG
>CAZUNO010000079.1:0-3084 GCA_964621445.1 Hadarchaeota archaeon (SeqCode)
GCGATGTCGTAAAACTCGGTAAAGGCAGCGGTCGAGAGGTAGATCTTGACCTTGTCTTTAACTGGGTTTACCCAAGCGGTATACAGACAACGGGTCTTGTTGGATGGGGGCGCATACATGATGCTGGTTTTCCATGGGTGAGCGTATAATCCCATTTCCTCCGCTACCTCCCGTAGCTCTCTGAACTGTGGACCAATTCCTTTCGCTGCAGCTTGTTCCTGCAATTCATCTATCGAAGGCGTTGGCCTGGGAGGCTCAGGGATCTCCGGTTCCTTTAGCTGTCGAACAAGCATATTGGTTCCCTGGTGACTGGTGAATGCGTGGAACGTGACGATTGACAACGGAAAACCGTACCTCTGTGACAGAAATATACCCATATTGTCGAGTTCCGGTGTTTTACCGGTACCTACTATTATCATGGACATCTCCCGGTTATCAGGGTCAAGAGATTCCAGCGCGTCCCTCTCCTCGAGCAATTCACGGAGGCTCTTATACAGATATGATTGGTCAACAACCCCTTCCAATTCCTCTTTAGTCAGCGAAGCCACGCAAGCCGTGTAGTCGATAACCTGGGCAACCGCACCTCGGCTTAGCATACCTCTTTTGATCTCAATGACCACCCATCTACCTTGTGGATCGAGGGCAAGTAGATCAAGCTTAGCTCTACCCCCATCCATACTAACCTGCCTCCCGATAACCACCAGCCCGGTCTGCACTAGATCCGGGTCCTTAGTGATCCAATCCTCCAGCATCTTCTCAAGACCAACCCTCCTTCCCGTCACGCGTCTAGGGATGCCGTTCGCTATCTCCCAAACTCCGATGCTCGAGTCCATGATTATCGCCGGGAAACACTGCGCGATAGGTTTGAAATTTCTTACATGAATTTGAAGCAAAATGAGGAATTAAGACTTGACATGTCAAGTGATATGAAGATCTTAATTGGGGAGGACCATGAGCCCTATGGTTCTGCACATTCAGAGCATGCTTTTGAACTCTTGAATATTAAGTCCACCATAGCATCTGGTGCCATTTGCACTCCAGTCTCCGTCTTTTGTCTTCCGTCTCCCAGAGGGGGTGCCGCACCTCTGGCACCAGAACTGTTCTAGGTCCTTATGGCAGATGTATATTAGTTAAGGAGCAAGAATAGAAAGATTTAAATGTTTACACAGTTTTCACTGTAAACAGAGGGTTACATTTGTGCGGAGAAAAAGATGACTCTAAGCAAGAGGAATCGGAAGACGCAATCTCATCTACGGAAGAGATAGGATACTCTTGGACCGGTCGCGATGTTTCTGGAACCGAGATTCGAGCCGAATGTGTACTAGGTTGGTTACGGTCCCCTGATGGAAGTAGTGTGGTTTTATCCGGCAGGCTGAAATCAAGCCAGATGACCGCCATGGCCGAAATAGGAGACGATTTTGACCTATCAATTTGGGACATCGTGAAAGGTTTGATAGAAACCTTCCTGGAGCGAAAGCATCTCGAGTATAGCCAGCCCCGAAGAGATATTCCCTGGAGGGCTCGTAATCTCCTACGGGGAATGGAAAAGGCGGGACTGGTTGAAATACAGGATGGTAATATAGAAGACCTGCAAGAAGCCGTTATATTTTCAATATTTGACGAATTTCTAAATAACCCAGAAATATTGGATTATGCTGTCGCCGAGGCAAAGCGTTACTGGACTATTGTACACGCAATAGCAGTTGGGCAAACCGAACCCTCGGGGAGGTTTGCAGAGGGCGTGGATGTTCGTAAATTCCTCAGATTGAACCTGGAAGACTTCGGATGGATGCTAATGCTAAGAAGGTCCTCAAATAAAACAGTGAACTGGCGGCGGGAGCTCTATGACTGGAAACCAAGAACACCAGAGAAGCAAAGGTACGTCTTGATGATCTTTGAACAAATCCGTGACTTCGAAAGCGGAGGGTGGGATTTCCTTTGTGAGAAATGTGATATTAAAATCTCGGTCAGCGATGTCAGCCAAAGGATATCCCTGGGTGAAAACGGGCTTTTGAAGAAACCCTACAAGGTGGAGAAGGGAACCAGCAACCATAGGAAATCGCCCCATAAAGATTCCTCTGAACAGAAGTGAAGTAATCTATGATAAGCAAAGCTGCATTTCTCAGGCTGCTAATCCTGGACAAATTGCCTAGTAAAAATGAAATTCAAGTGGATTAGTGAGGATGTCCTTATGCCCCTTGGGAAAATCAGGTTAGTCATTTTTCAAAAGAAAGGAGCGAGGAATATGGGCAAGATCAAAAGGATATTTCGGAAGCATAGGTACAAGTCTAGGCACCGAATTCGATTCCACTGCGTAATCTCGCCCGAAATCGCATCCATAAAAGATATTCACTGTCCCCGTTCTTCGGGGAGGGACAATACAAAAAGTCTGAGCGCAATGACTAAAGGAGGAACGATATGAAGAAGGAAGAAAACGAAGGGTGCCCGTTCATTTCGAGTCCCGAACTGGCCCAGATTGATATGCCCTGCCCACATTTCTTCGGGGAGGGCATAATAAGACAACTGGCGGCGAGGAATAGCATGAGTGAAGACGCCTTCGTAAACATGGTTACGGAAGCAAAAGACGCCAACAAGATGTTGAAAGGGGTTGATGAGGTCACCCAAAAGCTGCTCCAACTATACCTCGAGAAGCAGGTGGAATTGCTGCAGGTCGTCATGGCGCTGGGAAAGAAGGCGGATGTCCAATGGAAGATGAAGAAGAGGGAAAGCGAGATGACTATGTATGGATGAACTGGAGCATATCAAGAAGTGCTAACATGCGAAGTGGTACGATTGAGGTTTTCTAAATGTAGTTGCGTAACCAAGGAGTGTGCGTCAGTCTCACGCCCCTAAGGACTATAAGGGTATACGTGTGTCTACTTTCGAGAGTCTCTCGTCTATTTGGTCGTTGAATACATACCATTTGAAAGTCGTGGCAAGAGCGATGATTCTAAGGATGGATGCAATAGCAGTATAGGTGAACATGTAGAAGATAACGGACTTCATCGAGAAGAAAAAAATTGCTGGAAATGTACATGGAGAAACAGTTTTGGCTGACAATAATGATGATCGCGATGAAAAAAG
>CAZUNO010000080.1:0-3060 GCA_964621445.1 Hadarchaeota archaeon (SeqCode)
GGGTCCCAACGTCCGTTTTCTGGCCGATCATGGCGTCCGGGGCATGTTTGAACAGGGCAGTGGCGGCGTGTTGACCAGCTTTATGGCACCTCTAAAGGCATACCTGGCGGCCAAACTACTCTGGAATCCAGATTGCGACGAGAGGAATGTGATTAAGGAGTTTCTTGAGGGTTATTATGGGGATGCGGCCGGTCCAATAGGAGAATATTTGGAAATATTGAAGCGGAAGGTCCAGGGTTCCGATTACCATAGCCTTCACGTGAAGCCCTTTGAACCCAGCAGATACCCCTCCTATCTCGGCCCGGAGGTACTGGAAGAGGCGAGCAGTTTGCTAGACGAGGCGGAGGGCATGGTAGCCGGTGATGAGCAGCTGCTAGTGAGGGTTAAAACCGAGAGGCTGTCCCTGGATTACGTGAAGATGGTCCTGGCAGCTGGGGTAATGGCCAGCATCAACCATGAGGGAGGCCAGGCCGTCAGACAATGGTATGAAGAGGCCATGGACCAGTTCTTCTCCACTGCCCGGGAAACGGGGGTAACCCACTGGCGGGAGGGCAGTAGACCAAACAGCTCCATGGAGGAGCTACGGGAGTTCCTGGAGAGCGCGGCCGGGGAAAAATAGGGTGAGCCTGGGTCTAGTCCCTGATTAAGTGATTCAGATTCTCCTCAGCTTGGTTGCCTCCACGGGACTGTATATCCTCCTGCGAACCATGAAGCTCCATACCACCACACCGGCGATTATCCCCGTGGAGGTCACGGCAAGCCATTCCGATACGAAAACCCAGAACATGGCCTCCTCCTTTAGGCGAACCGCGTCGTCAGAGATCTCGCTGACCCTCTGGGACATCGAATCCATGAAGGAGATAGTCGACTCATAATCCTGATTTAGATAACTATCGTAGGCCTCCTGCATCTCTTCCTCCAGCCCGTTTACCCGATTCCAGAGGGCCTGGGTGTTACCCCCGAAGGTATGCGCCCACTCCAACATGGACACTATGACCGACTTCTGGGCCTGCATGGTCGTGAACAGCTGCCTGGCCTCCCGCCTGGCGTGAATGTCACTGATCAGGGGTCTATCGAGAGAGTAGAATATCATGTTGGTTGCCACATCCAGAGCATAAGGGTTGTTTTTCTCAGACCACCACCCCTCCAGATACCACTGGATGAGAACCCACTGAATACCAGGGTTCCTCCCCCCTGGTACCCAGGAGACCATCCACGGCTGGTTCTGGGGTACAATGTCGCCCCATATCGTGGCTCCCTGCTTGGCGGTCATCTCGGCTATGGCATTTCCCATGACCTTTTCTATGCCCAGCTCCACGAAGGGTAGAAACACGTCATCCCTGTCCTCTCGGAAAACGACCCGGAAAGACCCATACCGGGCACGGCTATGGCCGGATATTGGAATGACCTCCCTGAGAGTCGTGGGTTCGATAATCCAGTCCCAGAGAAAGCTTCCCATGAACACCATGATATCCGTCATCCCTCCATCCCTGAAGGCCCAGTCAAGGTCACTCACCTGCCTCGATGTGAAGTGCTGGAACCGTGCATCGTGGAAAACAATGAGGTCATAGCCTTCGGTGAGAGCCGTCCTGGTGCGAGGGTAATATACCCGGTCCAGCTTTCGCTTATCCCGGTTGCTGAGGTCGGGGGGAAGCGGATACAGGGTATATGTGAAGGAGGGATCCCGCATGAAAAGGGTCTTGAAGGGGTCCTGGTAGACAAAACCCGCGTGACCCATCACGTAACCGGATATCTTGGATGCCTGTGATTGGGCATAGGCGCCCGTGATGCCGGCCACCAGAATAAGCATCAATACGATACTAACAAGACGAATCAGTTCGGGAATATCTAGAAGCCCCCTTGATGTCCAATCTTGGTGGGTTTCTGCAATAATTCCGTGTAAATATTTCAATCGAACCTCGACCAGCCTAAAAGGTTAGTCCTTCAGACCGGGTAGCGCGGGAAATCCCTGTTCATAAAGGTTTGTTCCATTATTTGGCAAGGGAATATATGGCTGTAGTCAGGAGGAGAAACAAGGTAATCGCAGCTGCGACATATAAACACCCCTGAGTCCCAGAGCGACGGCCACCGGGGCGAAGAGGATCGGGGCTGCGAACTGCCCTAGGAAGCCAAAAGTAGCAATATATGAGCTGAACTTACCAAGAACCGAGCTTGAAATCACATCCCCCACCCATAACATCCCCGAGGGGAGGGTTAGCCCCTGTCCGGCGCCGTATATAACGACTGAGAGAACTAGAATCTCCTTCCCAGGTGCCAGATAGCCTATTATGAAAGCCAGTGCCCACAGGGAGAAAGAAAATAGCAGTATTCCATCGTAGGGGAGAGCAGATCTGAACTTATGGTAGAAGATTGCCATGGTACCGGCAGAGAAGCCCAGGACCGCTAGGAAGAGACTGATATGAAAGGAATTGGTAACCCCGAATTTCTCCAACATCCCTGGAAGGTAAATGATGTTCATGTACAGGAAGAGATAAGTGGTGAACATCAGGCCGTAGATGACCAGGAGAACCGGTTTTTCCCGTAAAGTGTGCCAGATTGGTTGGCCTTCCTTCCCCCTCCTTTGATGGGTATCTCTGATTTCGGGGACCGTAAAATAGGAAACCAATCCCATGGGAACGCCGATCATGTACACCCCGAAAGGCAGATGCCAGGAGATCGTGCCCAACAAACCACCGATAAGGGGCCAAAGCGATGCGCTGAAGCTGTTAATACTCCCCCTCCAGCCCATAACCCTTGATTTTTCGCTCCCGTATATCCTGAGAATCATGACCGTGATTGAGGTATAGACCCGGCAGCCCCGATTCCCAAGACCGCCCTGCTCAGGAGAAGGGCAAAGATGGTATTTGTAAGGAGCCCGACGCCCCCGGACAGACCGTATATCAATAGCCCGGCGGCGAAGGGGCGTTTGGTACCCGCCCTATCGATTATGATTCCCCAGAGAGGGCTGAACAGGGCCACAAAGATACCGTGAGTGGTGATAACCAGGCCCGCCCCGGACTGGCTCAGGTCGAGGCCCTCCCGTATCAGGTTGACCACCGG
>CAZUNO010000081.1:0-3057 GCA_964621445.1 Hadarchaeota archaeon (SeqCode)
GGTGGATTAGGGACTAGAGTCCCTTGAGATGAAACTAGTACCTATATGAATCCATAGAATTGATGGGTGGGGATGACTTCCAAGAACATCGTTGCAAAGGTTCCTTCAGAAATAAAGCGAGGTCCTTCCAGTCAGCTTTCCATGCGGTCCTTCCGCGATCTTTGGTGGTAAAGAAAGAAGAAGCGGAACCCGGAAAATGTCGTGGAACGAAACGGGAATCCGCGGCTCCAGGAACGGAGGAAGAGGGGAGCACTGGGCTTTTCGAGAGGAGGGGATGTGTCTGAGAGTGTGCCTTTCGCTGTTGGTTGTTAACTATTGATTATGAGCATTTGGAAGTGGGATTTTAGTGTCCCCTGCACCTTCTAAAAGGCGTTTCTATTATCTCCCCCTTGCTCGTGGTGGAAGAGGGAAAGAACGCGCCTTTTCCTTTTTTATTCTTTTTACCGTGTACTCTGCTCTTTACCGTTTCTTCTGAGGGTCATCCATCGTTTCTCGCGATGGGTCAGACTGTGGAAGCTTCTCTTTCAAGGTCCTTCAGGGAGTACTCCGATTTGTAGCCCGATCCCACGAGGAACTTCTCCATTTCCCAGATCGTTACCTCCGCTTCCTCGGCCGCCTTGGTAATGGTTATCTCCCCCTTCACGTACTTTTTAGCGGCCTGTTCTTTTTTCATGAGTTCGTATCCTCGTCTAAGCAGCTTCCTGACCAGTGTGCTTCTGTCCAAGTTCTCTTCCTCACCCATCTCGTTGAGTTTCTTCAAGAGGTCCTCGTCCATCCTTATCCCGACCGACTTAGCCATGCCTTTCACCTCTTTCAAGTGCTCTATCAATCACGATGTTTGAAAACCATCCGATTTCCCTCAGAGAATCCAAACTCTCGCGAAACTTTCTTCCGCTCACTATTCCACTTTCCAAAAGTTTCAGGATTATGGCGGGAGTGCCGATCAAATTTAATTCCAAGATCACCCGTTTCCCTCTCACGTTGTCGTCATCAGTCGCCAGGATATCTGCTTCCTCCTGCCAGTACAATGCCACGGCCTCGGCTTCTCCTGCCTGTATATTAAACCTGTTGGCTCTCTCGATCAGCTCCTCATCATGAACCTTCCTAATTTCGATGAGGTCTTTCTCCACGATCTCGCCGATCAGGACGGCGTCCTCGTAGCCCTCTTCTTTTCCCTTCTTCACGGTTTCTTCGTGTACTCGCTCGGGCATAAACACCGTACCAAACAACTCGCAGGATTTCTCTAGAAGTGTTAGTTTGGATAGATGTATGAAGAAAAGTGGAATCTGGATCTCCACCTCGATCTGGGTGCCATAAGCATGGATGCGGTCAATTTGAACGCAAGGCTATCTTGGTTGAATGGCTTCCAAAACTATCGGTGCAAGGGTCCCGAAGGAGGTTATCCGTCATCTCTCCGAGTTCATGGAGGTTGAAGGTGTTGACAAATCAACCGCCATAAGGAGAGTTCTCGAGAAGGGGATGTCGGAGTGGCGGAAGGAGCGGGCCCTGAAGCTCCTCGGGGAGGGCAAGGTCACATTTCTGAAGGCTGTCGAGGCAGATATTTCGGTTTACGAGCTGATGGAGCTGGTGAGACAGGTAAGGCCGAGTGGGTTCGCCTTCGCCCCGACGAGATAGAGAGGGAGTTCGAACTTGCCTTCGAGATGTAGCGATGAGTGGGATCCAGAGGACGATCGTCCCGGATGCCACAAAGGCATGGGAATGCCGGGGTCTCTCGCGCTGCTAAAAGATCTCGTTCTAGAGGTATTCGCGCCGCCAGAGCAAAGGAGATCGCTGGTGTCGCCGGGCAGTATTCAAACCAAGGAACATGTTGGGTGCCGGTTTCAGGTGTTCTGTTTCAGTATAGATAGTGGCATGATAACCGATGGTATGTCTGAGCTTCGCATTAATTCAGATCGAAAGATTTTTGTATTAGAATGTATAAAATTAATACGGAGGCTCTTGTATGGGAGTAACTGTAACTACCCGCGTGGGGGAATATCTAGCAGAGATAATCGATAGGATAGCCAGAGAGGAGGGAATGGATCGATCTACCGTTATTCGAAGGTTCCTCGATCAGGGTGCTCGGAATTGGCTGATCGATCGGGCATTGGAGCGGTATGAGTCGGGTAGTCTTACTCTTTGGCAGGCGGCCGATGAGTGCGGCCTTTCTCTCTGGGAGATGGTCGAGGAGGCCAAGGACAGAGAGGTCCGTGTTCCGTACAAAATGGATGAAATGAGAGAGGATTTGAGGGCTCTGTAGATGAGTAGAGCAGTTTCTAATGCAAGTCCTCTGATCTATCTTGCAAAGATCGGGAGACTTGATCTTCTCCGAGATATGTTCGATGAGGTCCTCATACCGGAGGAAGTCCGAAAGGAGGTTGTGGACAAGGGTAGAGACCTTGGAAAGCCAGATGTGGTCCAGGTGGAGAGGGCCCTAGAAGAGGGTTGGCTCCGGACATGCCCCTTGAAGGTCAAGTTTGGAGCTTTGGGTCTTCACCCAGGCGAGGAGGCAGTGATTTTCCTGGGGAAACAGGAGGGTAACTGTTTGATTCTGGTGGATGAATCAGCGGCGAGGACTGCGGCCCGCATGTTGGGCTTGGAGTCCCGAGGAACGATATTCATACTATTGAAGGCAGTTGAGAATGGAAAATTGGATATGGATGATTTCCTGGCCGAACTGCAGTCCTTGGTTAAAGCGGGTTTTAGGTTAAGTGAGGACGTATACCTGGAAGCGGTGAGGAAGGCAAAGGAGCTTGTGGAAGGCTGAACCAAGACATCGGTAGAGAATA
The DNA here is from genome assembly GCA_964621445.1 of Hadarchaeota archaeon (SeqCode). Taxonomy (GTDB): domain Archaea; phylum CAYQAE01; class CAYQAE01; order CAYVLA01; family CAYVLA01; genus CAZUNO01. The sequence continues at coordinate 2,790 of CAZUNO010000081.1, forward strand.
TCTCCGGGGTTACCAAAGATAACGAGATCCAGGGTTGGGGAATTGTTCTATTACCACCAATGATGCAAAAAGGAAGTTAAAGAGGGGCACTTTTTGCAAAGACGGTTCGTCTTCCTCGAAAGCTGCTCCGGGCTATCGAGTACAGGGCGGAATCCGAGGGTATCATCGAGTCCGCAGCCATCAGATATCTGCTGAGGCTCGGTTGGAGGACTATGCGATGGAGCTTCTGAGGGAAGGCAAGATCACGCTGAACGAGGCTCCGAACTAG
>CAZUNO010000082.1:0-2480 GCA_964621445.1 Hadarchaeota archaeon (SeqCode)
GCGCCAGGCTTCGGACCTGGATATCGCGGGTTCAAATCCCGCCGGGCCCACCTGATCAAGGCTGGAGAATTGGTCTTTTACCGCTGGGTGTGGCAGCAATTATGAGGCTATACATCAGGCATAATTTATTTGGTTTTGCCATATCTTAGGAGTCCGTTTCATTGGGCCAGAGGAAATCTCCTGTGAATGTGAAATATGTGAGGATCGCGGTTATATTCCTGGCGTTGGTGGCCGGATTGGTCCTTCTTTATGTATCTGACTATTCCGGAACCGGGGTCCTTGTGAACCGGAAGAGTGGAAAGGAGCCACCGGAGGTGGAATGGAATAGGACTTACGGCGGCCCCAGGTACGGGGAGGCGTATTCGGTGGTTCAGAGCCGTGACGGTGGTTACGCCCTTGCCGGTGAGAACTTCTGGCTGGTGAAGACCGTTCCCCGGGGTGAGCTGGAATGGAACAGGACCTACTTCGGCCCATTCCTGGGGACGGCGTGGTCGGTGATGCAGACCCGGAATGGGGGATATGTTCTTGCCGGAGAGGTCTCAGATGATTTCTGCTTGGTGAAGACGGGCTCCCGGGGCCAGCTGGAGTGGAACAGGAGTTATGGAGGCCCAGGATGGGCTCTGCACACTCCGCGGTCCAGACCGAGGATGGCGGCTATGCCCTGTCTGGAACCTATAAGACCCATGGTAGCCTGGAGGGCTTCTGGCTTGTGAAAACGGATTCCCGTGGGAAGAAGGAGTAGGACGGTATCTACGACACGCCTGAACAGGAAATTGGATACTCCGTGGTTCAGACCCGGGACGGGGGCTACGCTCTGGCTGGAAGTACGGAGTCTCCCGATGGTAGAGATGACTTCTGGCTGGTGAAGACTGATTCAGGTGGCAGGGAGGAGTGGAACAGGACCTTCGGCGGGGCCAACCAGGATTGGGCCCTTTCCCTGATCCAGGACCGGGACAAGGGCTACCTTCTGGCGGGGTATACGGCATCTTATGGAGCCGGGGCGGGGGACTTCTGGTTGGTGAAGACCAATACCACGGGAGGTATGGAGTGGAATATGACCTGTGGCGGGCCGGGATGGGACTCTGCCCGGGCCGTGATCCAGACCCGGGATGGTGGTTACGCTGTGGCCGGGTTGACCAGGTCCTTCGGGTCCGGTGGTTTCTGGCTGGTGAAGATAAGTCCGGAAAACAAAGCTTTTCCAGTATGGCCGATAGTCGGAATCGGGGTTATTTCAGCGGTGACATTTTGCGTGATATATGCCAAGAAGATTAGGGTTTCTTGATGGACCTTTGGACAGAAGGGGATATCACTGAGCAGCAGATTCTGATGCCCTTGTTTTGAAAGGCCACTGTTCCTTCACATATCTCATGACCCAGCTAGAGCAATAGCCAGTGGCATCCCTGCCCTGAGTTCAAAATAGGCCGGTAAGGAGGTGATTGGGGTTAACGTCCCGTCTATAATTTTTCTAACCCAGCCTCTGTCTGATATCCTCCAATGTCTGTCGGGCGGGAGCTCTCGACTTCTTGAATAGGCTCAGCAGCATATCACAGGGATAGCGTGGGCAGTATGCGCAGTTATCTAGTCCCTTCTCTCTGCAACATCGTATTATTGAGCATTCTCTGCAATACCAGAAGACCCGTTCGCTTTCCCTTGTGCAGCCATGGCAGTTGATGTGCTCTGGTCAAAATCTCTGCCGTACTGTTCGGTAAATATGGCGGCCCATTTCCTGCTCTGATGCTCCAGTATCTTGCTTCTTTGCTGGGTACTATTATTCCGAGTTGCCTTGAATACCGGGCAGTGGGAGCACACGATTCCGCAGCAACCTACGATCCTTCTCCCCTAGTGGTCAGTAGCCATAATTCGCAATGGGATGAGCGTCATGATCACTGGGATTTCTTACTAATGAGTCAAGCCAGGAGGCAAGGCAAATTACAGTTTTTGATTTTCGCATATGAACCATTGACCGTTTTCCGTTTCTTGATTGTAACTTGGCTCAGGTAATCCGGTATTTCTTTTTCTGGGTCAGGTTCCCTTCCCCCTGCCAAATGATTTTGGGGGGATCACCACGTTCCCTGAGAATTGGCCCCACAATGACGAATCTCCCATCCTCTGCCTTCGCATATCCATATATTAGTAGGATCATATCAGAGAGGCTAAAGTTAGTCTCCTGACTCACAAAGTCCTCAGGCCAGTTGAGGAAAATCTCTGAGCCAAATCTTGTACCACCTCCACCTGCAGTAATGCCCTCAGAGCTGAACCACAGCAGTTGACCCCCAACGTGGTCGCAACCACCCATGTCAACGGCGGAGACCCAAAACCGTGAACCATTGAATACTGCCCTCACGTCCCCCCCGGAACGAGGCTCCTCTTAGATTTGAGGAGATAATCGTCCTCGGGTGTGACAATATCCATGTCGCCTCATTCTTCTCCCAAATGCCTGCAACGACCTCGTTGTATTCCATGGCTACGATGCCCCCTTC
>CAZUNO010000083.1:0-2437 GCA_964621445.1 Hadarchaeota archaeon (SeqCode)
CACCACAATCCTTCTATTACCTCGAAGACTTGAAAATCAACCAGTAGAGGTTTCCAAGAAAACTGATGTACAGCAACTAATTAACTAGGCAATCCCTGTGTGATTAGGTTTAAGCGGGATCAATCATCTACTTCCGGCCTCGAACTTGGACAGGTTAGTTGAGGGTCGAAATCGGCGGGAAATTAATGATTCGATGGAACGGTTGAAAGACTTATTCGAGATTGGGTATGGACATGCACGAGCTCCGGCCTGCTTCCAACGCCAAATCTCGGTTCAAGAAAGGTTTAAAAATAAATAATTAGCGAGTTCATGCTTTCTGCCTCTTCGGCTCACCAGTCTGCCCCTGGCCAAAAAGTCGAACCAGGTAAGTGATTCTTTCCAGACGCGTGCTTCCCAAATCCCGAGAAAGTAAAGTGGTACAGAGCGCTTAGAAGGTAGCCGCGCTTGACGTTGCACAGGAAAGTAACCAGAAGTAGGACCTTTACTCCTTACTTCAAGTATGCTCAGGAACGGCTCCCAGGTTCTCAGCCCTCCCCCAGGGTTGTGGATGCTCTTAGGGTTCAGGATGGCCCAGGGAATAGAGCCCGGACTTTGCTGAGATGCAGGTTGGCTGGGCGAGGTGGAAGATGAGGCAGGCTCACTATAGGCGATATCAAGGTTCCGGTAAGGGGTGTAAGGGTGCTAGAGTGCCTCCGGAAAAAGGAGGCATAAGTAAAGGGGCATGGGGGCTCCATAGAGGGTGTGAAGAAGAGCCAAAGGGCGGTCATAGTAGGAACCCTATAGCTATGAAAAAGGGGGAACCCGGCCAAACCCTAGGTTCTGGGGAGCAAAATGTTGGGATGTAGAGTTCTCCCTCTTTTGAACTTTGCTCTAAATGAGTGCTCCTAGTGCCCATTTTTCGGTATTTTCCAAAGATATGGCAGATGGAATTCGAAGGTCAATTGCGCTTTGAGATCCCTCTCCCTTTTCTTCTTCCTGTTCAGGACTCACCGCTTGTTCGATACCCCTGCCATGATTCACCAAAAATATATCTCAGCCAGGCCTTACATTGTGTATATAGATTTCTGGAATTTCCTACGCAGGTTAAGAAACCACTTTCTTGTCATACACATCATATAACAGATGCTGTCACGAGCCAGTTGAAACTGGTCAAGTCACAATTTATGTGAAACACAGCACTGATCCATTCCAACTCTTGGTGTCAGTTCAAAGCCTCCTTTCTTAACGGTCAGTTTATCGTATAGCTAATCTTGAGTTTATTGCTTTTCCTAGTCTTCAATTCCAAAACGCTTTTTCAACCGATCGACCGTGTGAATCCATTTCTTAACCTTTGGCCTAGCTACGGTATTCTGGTTTCCGAAGAAACCCTTTTCCTTGATTGCACCCTCGAGAGATACGGTCTCTATCCATTCAACAGGTACAAAACACTCAGAATCTATCATTTCACCTGCTTTTAGGGGTGCTTTTTCTATCGCGACTTCTTCTCCGGATTCAATCTGGACTTTGAATTCTTTTAAAGGCGTCTTACTGCCGGTGACTTTTCCCACACCAACGTAGCCGTGCCCCGGTACATTCACCCATACACGTTTTCCTTCCTCAAGCAGGTCAAGGGTCCTTGTGTACCAGTCCCCTCCTCCAGCTGAAATGAATCCGTACTTCCGTGCGTCCGCCCATTGTCGGTGCTCGCCAACTCCAAATGAAACGTAAAACTCTCCATTCCAGGGCAAACGCTCGCGCCTTTCAACTGCCTTGGTCTCCACTTCTGTTGGGTCAATCAGCCAGACTCGAGTTAGGTACTCGTTTGAGTCCTCTTGAAAATAGCGGAAATATACTGCGTTGATCACTACGCCGTATTCATCTGAGAGATAGTTCACTATACGTTCGGTGCTTGGATCCAACTCGCTGGCAATTATAACCAGCTCATGTTTTTCATTTAAAGACTCCGGCATTTCGGGAACATCGAACCGCTCGCAAAAAGCCTGGTCAAGTGATACTTCACCTTTCAGTGGTGAATGTTCCTCGAAAATCAAAGCTATGTCATCATCCTCAAGGGTTCTCACCCACGAGCCGTAATCCAGGAGCTGAGCCACGATCTCCCTGGGCGTACGGTCACGTTTCAGCTCCATTACAACTAGGTTGCCATCCCCGTCCAAAGCCAACAAATCGATCCGCTTCCCATAATCAGTTGGAACCTGCCTTCCTATTAGAATCAAATTAGGATCAATTATGTTGGTATCTTGAGCCAGAACCTCTTCCAATCTATCCTCAGAATCCATTGACTCAAAATCCACACTTATTGGCTTCTCTCCCAATTTCCATATTCCGACCTCAACAGGCATTATTTACACTCAACCTATAGACCACTCTCCCACCCCTCATTTACATTAATCCTTGGGTAACAAACCGCGTCAAATCACTCGAATTCACAAGATCATGG
>CAZUNO010000084.1:0-2378 GCA_964621445.1 Hadarchaeota archaeon (SeqCode)
CAACCACATCTCCCCTCTCGACTTTGAAAGATACTCCTTTCAACGCTGTAAGATCTCCATATTTTTTCACTAGATTTTTTACCCTTATCGAATATCGATCACCTTTCATCTTCATTTGAAAAACCACTCTTCTTGGACATCTTGAAAGTAATCAACGATACAAAAGATATTCAAAAGGATCGTAAAGGTCCAAGTTGAGCTAAGATCCACTTAATTTCTCCTCCAACTCGCTTCTCCCGATTATCTTCTCTATGAGGAATCCCATGACTGATACGAGCACGATTGTTAGTATCAGCCTGGTGACCATGAAGTTCAGGCCGAGGAACTGCAGCTCCACCATTTCCTGTGGTAGTTTTATACAGGCCCACGCGGAGAGGAAGACGATAATGTTCAGTATGCGAGCGCCCTTTTCGAGCATCGCTGCCGCCAGTGGAAAAGCCACGTAAAGCGGTCCGGTCGGCGTCGCGCCAAGAATCACTGCAATCAGAATTCCTTTCAACCCGGAGGCCTTTCCCAAATACTTCACGACCATCTCCTTTGAGACCCAGACTTTGAAAATCCCCATGAGTACCATCACCGCGGGAAGGATCCAGACCATCTCCATAAGGTAGTCGCTCGATGTTGAGAGAACCGGACCCACTTTTTCGGGGAAGATCATCAGGAGAACAGCCATTGTCGCTGCCGCGATGCCGAGAAGGATCCAGTCCCTCAGCACACTCTTTTGGGATTTTTTCTTCCCGTTACCGTTCTCGGGTTTCAAAGTATCAACCCCATCAGAATGGAAATGGTTAAGGCTACGACGAAACTCAGACCGTTCCTTAAAAGGGCCAATTTCTTCCCGAGCACTCTCATCTCCATCGGGAGGTAGACGGTTCCAATCATCGTTAAAGTGGTGATAAACGCTGCAGCCGCCATCACCGAAGCGCCGCTCTCCAGCAGAGAGGCCGCAAGCGGAAAGGATACGAGGGAGGGGATATGCAGTATGGCTCCTATACCTCCGATTACGAGTACTCCAGATATTCCGGTCTGTTCACCGAAGAATCTCGCTATCTGGTCCGGCGGGACAAACCCTAAGAGAAGACCGACAACGATCACGATAATGAGTATCATCGGGAAGATTTTGAAAAGGGACTTTCCCGCCACTTTCAGGCCCCTAACCGCCTTTTCCCTATCCTTGAAGAAAGCGACTCCTAGGCCAAGAAAGGCCAGAACGTTTATCATGATCGCTGTTATGTTCACTCCGAACCCCCGCTTACCACGATCAAACGACCCTCTCCAGTATTTTAAACAGCTCGTCCGCGATCTGATCGGTCAGTCCTGTCAGAGAATAGGAGAACCCCTCATCTCTCCATTCGATCGCCGACATCCTGACACTCCCCATAAAAATTAGGGCAAATATTTCTGGATCCGCATCGGTGGAAAAAAATCCACTTTTCTGGCCCTCTCTTACAATGTTCTCTAAGGACTCTTTCTTTTCCTGTCGATGTTCCACGAAGAGCCTTTTGACCTCTGGATATTCTCTAAAGAGTTCACTTTGAAACAGAACGGCCGTAACGTAGGGGTTTTTCTCCAGCCCTTCGAACTGGCTATGTAGGACCTCCTTGAGCAAAGACTGGGGATCTTTGTATTTCTCCTGATCGATATCAGGGGTGTTCTCCTTAAAAACCATCTCAGCAAGGCTCCGCACTATATCCTCCTTATTATCGAAGTGCCTGTAGACTGCCGGCTCCGAAATGTCTATCCTATCCGCTATATTCCTTACGACCAAATTCTTGTACCCCTTCTCGTGAATAATCTCCAAGGCGACATCGAGGATCTCCTTCTGTCTCTCCTCGGTGCTCATTCGTTCCTTAGTCATTGAAAAAGTTAGTTAACGATAACTAATAAATATTCCCAAGACCGGGTGACACTCATTGTGAACCTCATCTACTCCAAGGAGATTGGACACACCCTGATCGTGACCCCACCAGAGAGAAGCGGTTCACCCTGGAGAACGGCTCAAAAAAATGGTCCCCATGATGATGCTAGAGGGGGCCAGGGCCTCAGATACCTTAATACCCCCCATTTCCAGGCGGTGGGACTCCTCTATGGGGAATCCGGTAGTCTCGAGATGTACATCTTACTGCCCGGCGACGTGGAGGAGTTCCTAGAAAGCCTCTCCCTGGACGAGTGCAAAGGGTGGATAAATCGATTCGAGTAGTTAAACGGGAAAATCTTGATGCCCAAGTTCCCTGTGGAGTGTCCCGATACCAATTGGACTGTTCTGATATAGGGAGATGAAGAATATCGGTTCTACTCTTAAGCTGGATGGACGACAATATACAGAGGCTCGGGAGTCGCTCCTCTCTGACCTTGTTTTCTGATTTGGTGGTTGTTGC
>CAZUNO010000085.1:0-2286 GCA_964621445.1 Hadarchaeota archaeon (SeqCode)
GGCCCGCCCCGGACTGGCTCAGGTCGAGGCCCTCCCGTATCAGGTTGACCACCGGGCCGATGAGGGAGCCCGCCATCCCCCCTGGCACTCCGACCCCTGATCATGCACTGAAGAGGTATTTAACGAAAGGACTTATGACCCGTAAGCGTATATTTTAGGGTGCCGAACAAGGCGCCGGGGATGGGATTTGAACCCATGTCAGGTCCAAAGACCTTGTCCGGTCGCGCTAACCTGACTACGCGACCCCGGCACATGTCCGCGGGTCGGTGCCGTGCCACGCGGTTTTTCGCCGCCTATTGGGGTGGGTTCTCCCGCGCTGGACCTTACGCACCGCCTAAACTCTCCACCCAAATATTTATTTTATGGCGCGGTCCTTCTACTTGTTGCAAAGCAATTTTTATCGGGGGTTTTGGATGAATGGCTTTGCGAATTTGAAGGGAAAGTATGGAAAGGGGTATTGTACTGCATTTATTGCTTTGCTTCTACTCGTGATGCCAGTAGCAGTTGCATCCCGGTTTGCAGGATATAGATATGGTGGATACGCCCAAGGAGTGTCCGCTAGATTCTATACCATCGACCCCGATATGGGTTGGCCTTGGAAGGGTTTGTCTGAGCACGTGGTTATCATCTTGAGCTACTTTAATGGATACTGGGTCCAGGTTGGTTACCGCAAAAGAATGGGGTATGGTATAGACTTCTATATGGAGAAGGAAGATGAGAATGGCTCTGATAAAACGATTCTTGGAAGTGTATCACCTTATACTTGGCATACGTACAAGATTGTGCCTAGATACACTGGACAGTGGAAAATCTACATAGACGGGGCATACAAGGGCCAGTATGTCACAGACCCTACGGACCCTGCGGAATTAGGGGCACTGGTAGAGACCAAGCACGGGGTTGTCATGATAGATGGTTCCGACTTCCGTGATATTTCCTATTACAATGATTTTGAAGATCAATGGTACCTGTGGGGTTTCCACAATACAATAGAGGATTCCCCTTACCACGTGAACGAAATTTATGACTACTGGTTCATGGCTTGGGGAGGTGGTTAATGTTGGACTTTAGGATGAAGGTAGTGATCGGATGCCTTCTGGTATTGATACTGTCCATAGCAATGTTCATATTCCTGAGACCACATTCCTACGGGCCACCGCCATTCCCGATTGAGACTGCGGAAAGACTTTCGGTAGACGAACTCGTGGCTATGGCAAGAACGGTTGAACCAAATAAGCTCAATGCTGATGGCAGATTCGATTCCGGAATCCTGCTCTTGCCCACATGGATGCCGGGTAAAATTAAGTTGCAGGAGATATTTCTTCCCAGCACGGTGGTAGTTATGGTTTATGGTGATGACCCCATACAACAGGATATCCTTGAGGGGAAGGCGTGTGTCGAGCTCAGAATGACCAATCATTCGCCAACGCTTGAGGAGCTGAGGAACCAGACCTCAAGCGAGGTTCTGGAGGTTGGGGACCTCTTGGTTGTGGTTGATGATGATGCCCATCCCGGGAGAGGATGGGAAGAACGCGGTATAGAGCCAATGCTGGCCTATTTCTACCACGATGGTTTCTACTACCTCATCACGGTCAGGAAAGGAGATTTCACACGGGATGATCTGGTCCGCATTGTGGAGAACATGAAGCCTGTGGGGCAAGAGACCCTCAGAAAGCTTGAACGAGTTCCGAATTGAGAAATAGATCTGAGATTGCCCATATAGCTTCTCGAATCGTAATAATGTACCAAAGAGAGGCAGCCTCTCATACAGCCTTGGAAACGAGGGTATGGAGGATTTATGGACGTTTCCCCTATACATCCTTCTGCCTTTCAGTTTCTGGGTTTCTTCCAGGAATTCTTGGCTTGGCTTTCGGTCAGCTGCCTGTAGCTTTTCGGAACTTGGTTCCCAGGACCCTGGAGAGTTTGGTAATTGCCTGGGCGTAGTTGAGTTTGGCATTGTCGGAAAGCTCCGAGGTAGCTCTGCTCAGGAAGTCCCTGACCTTCTGAGGTTCCACGCACTACTTAACCTGGCCCTGCAGCTTGCGGTTACCCATCTCGATCAACATAAGGTCTCCCACCCGGGATATTAAGGTTGCGGGTATTTCATAGCTCCTTATTTGTTTCACCCGGTAATAACTGCTGTTCAAAATAGAATCTCCTTGAGGCTGCTATGTACCCCTCCTTACCTGTTCACCCGGCTTTTGAAATACCCCTCCTTCATCCTTTTCTCGTCAACCCACATGATTACGAAGACCAATAGGATTCCAACCCCGACATATGCCGGAA
>CAZUNO010000086.1:0-1945 GCA_964621445.1 Hadarchaeota archaeon (SeqCode)
CGCCCGATGAGATCGCCTGGGCCGACTATAACCGGGACCCCGGCCGGAACCTGCAAAAAATACTAAGGGGGTACGAGTTCGTCAAGTCCATAGACCCCTCCACCCCGGTGTGGATGAACCACGCGCCTAGGAACAGCATCGACTACCTGAAGTCCTACTCCCAGGCAGGTGACATCCTGGGTACCGACATCTACCCGGTTCCTGAGGGCAAAAGGCACTCCGACCTGGACCCCAGCCTAAACTGCGTTGGCCAATATACGGACAAGCTCGAGGAGGTTGCAGAGGGGAGGCCAATCTATATGGTTCTCCAGGGTTTTGGGTGGGAGGACCTCCACCGTGGTTCCATCGCCCGGCAACCAAACTGGGTGGAGACCAGGTTCATGGCCTATGATGCCATATGTCACGGGGCCAACGGTATCATATACTGGGGGATGTCCCATACAATGGTCGGCGACCCCATTTGGCAACATCTTAAGAGGGCGGCCTCGGAGATCAGGGATCTCACCCCGGTGCTCCTAAATGGGTCTCGGTGGCCCGCGGAGCTAGATGAGGATCTAGAATCTCATCTATGGATGTATGATAATTATCATTACTTGATCGTGCTCAACACGGTCGACAATCCTCTCTCCAATAGACCATTGAACTTCCTGGTTCATGGACCGGTGGAGAGGCCTACGTGCTATTCGAGGACCGCTCGATAGAGGTCCAGGACGGCGCACTCCAGGACACCTTCGTCCCCTACGGAGTCCACATATACACGGATGACCCCAGGCCCGATCTGGACCTTCACTGTTTAGACCCGGAGTTCCTGGTGCGCGGTCGGTGGGCAAGGCTAGAGGTCAACGTTAGTAACCGGGGCGGACGCCCGGCCGGTGCATTCAATATTTCCCTGTGGTCAGAGGGCGGGCTATTGTCCTGGAAGAAGGTCGAGGTGTTGCCATGCTCGGATTCTAAATTAGTGGAACTGGAATGGACTCCCCTCCAAACGGGGGTGTTTAACTACCGACTGGTCATCGATAAAGAAAACTCGATAGATGAAAGAACACGCACCAACAACGTGGAGATGATATCAATGGTAGTTGCCGATGCCGGGTCCGACCTTAGGATTAGCTCGGTGTCTATGAAGAGCCGGGAGAAGATCTGCGCGGAGATCCAAAACAACGGTGTTGAGAAATCAGGATCGTTCAACCTGTCATGCGTGATGGGGGACGAATCGCTGGCCGAGGTCAGGGTAAGCGGTCTCCATCCGGGCGGGAACAGGACCGTCTGCATGATGGTGGAGACAGACCGGACGGGGGAATTGACATTCACCTTCATTGCGGATAGCGATGATGAGGTCACGGAAATGCTGGAGGATAACAACGAATTTTACCAGGAGGTCATTCTTGAGGACCTGGTGAAGTTGGGTCCGGCACTCCACGTTCGGGGTTTGGCGGAGGATAATCTGTGGCTGATAAAGTACAACTCAACCAGGGGCGAGCTAGACTGCGCAAACCAGGACTGTAAGCTAGTGTGGGGTATGGATGACTGGGCCTTTCCGGAGGCCTGTCCCAGGGGAAGTAGGGAACGTGATGGATTATGCGAAAGCCCTATGATCCTGGGCATCGATGGTTTGTGGTACACCGTCATTCCAAATCAAAGGGGGATGGAGCTTCTGTTCAAGTTCATGGACGGGGAGGGGAACCTTGATGATCATGGTGGGGGCGGCTGGAGAATAGTGAGAACCAGCCATGTCCTTGAATTACTGGAGGAGTACGGGAGGCTGGTTAGCGAGGGGAACGATATCGGAGTGGACATGTCCGATTTCGAGACCAATTTGTCAGCGGCCTGGAATTTCTTCAGTTCAGGTAACTATACGGCTGCACTTGATCTTGCGGGGAGCTATGAGAGGGCCGGTGTTGCTTTCGTGAAAGGCCTGCTGGAGCTTGCACGTGAAGACCTGGCC
>CAZUNO010000087.1:0-1888 GCA_964621445.1 Hadarchaeota archaeon (SeqCode)
AAATCCAATGGTGGGAAACGCCCACTTGGAATACCCAATGTTCGTGACCGTATAGTTCAAGCCTCGGTGAAACTTCTAATAGAACCGATATTCGAAGTAGATTTTATACCGTCTTCTTACGGTTTCCGCCCTGGAAAGAGTGCAAAGGACGCTACGAAGGAAATCTACAAGTGGTTGAACTATGGGCACATATACGTTTTGGATGCCGACATTGAACATTGCTTTGATGAGATTCCGCATGACAAACTGCTTAAAGCTGTGTCACGCAGGATATCCGATAAGTATGTTCTGAAGTTGATCAGTATGTGGCTAAAGTCCCCTATCCTTGAAGACGGGACTTATCGTAAGGTAAAGAAGGGAACACCGCAGGGTGGTGTTATATCTCCGCTTCTTGCGAATATCTATCTGGACCAGCTCGATAAGTGGTGGGTCCGGCAAGGTATGACTCGCAGGAGTGGTTGTAATGCCCGCATGGTAAGATACGCAGATGATATTGTAATCTTGTCAAGCAAACCCACGCCTATTCCTGAAAAGACCTTGCGAAAACTTCTCGGTTTGCTTGAGCTCAAGCTCAGCGAGAAGAAGACCCGCTTTGTGGAAGCAGAGGGCGGATTTGATTTTCTTGGGTTCAGGTTTGTGAGACGTTTCTCATCCAAGTATGGGAAATTGAAAACATACTTTTTCCCGAGTCCCAAGTCAGTTTCCAAAGTAAAGGGACGGATACGTGAGATTGCCGGAAATAACCGGACACATATTCCTCCAGAGGACATAGCCAAACAACTGAACATCGCTGTGACTGGGTGGTGTAATTACTTCCAGTGGTCGTGGCACAATCCAGCGTTCACAACAGTATATGGTTATCTTTGTACGCGTTTTCAGAGATTTCTTCGGCGACGTCAGAATAAGTCTGGGTTTGGGAGGTATCGGGACCACCCTGTTAGTGAGTTCCAGAACAAATATGGTCTCATTACCTGGACACGTTCAACCGTCTTTAAGGACGAGCTACGTCAGGAATGCAACGGTAGAGCCGTATGAGGGTGCGCTGGGAGAAGTTTCGCATGTTACCGCAGAGATGGATATATAATAAAGAATACATCAGACTCTGCCCCTCTTTTGCACAGAAAGGAGGAGAAGGTGGAGGGCAGCCTGCGTCAGGACCCTTGTGGCGTTTGGTTGAAGCCCCTCGACAAAGGCCGGGGAAGGAGGAATCGAGACATTCAACCGCCGGTCTACCAATTTGGATAAGGCTACGTACAGGAAGTATCTATGGAACTCCCGTAAGGCTCTATTCAAGCTCACTCTCGGTTAATGAGCTTGAGATGGTGAAGCCAAACCTGTTACTCATGCGGGGGAGGTGTCGATCCATAGGGATCGACGACAATCATCATACTGTGTTCGGTGTATGTTTTCACCTGGGAGACAGATACAGCCTAAGTCCGAAAAGGGAACAGCGAGGAACCCAGGAGACCTACATTGCCAGCCCTTTAGGGCCCCACCTGGTGCCTGTGTGGCAATGCAGGAGTCGGAGGCGTCATAGTAGTCTGAGGACGGGAAAGCCGTCCACATGGCGAAGGACGCCAGCCGGTTCGATAGAACAAATGCTGAGATACGGAGTCCGGAGGCAATCTCATGGATCTTAAGCCTGAAGCGGATGCAAAGGTTAAGGTACTACATCTTCAGCAGAAGCTCTATCGCTGGAGTAAGGAAGAGAACTTACTTCAACGACAATAGAACCGGGGGAAAGCCGGATGACGGGAAACTGTCACGTCCGGTTTGGAGAGCAGCAGGAGGAAACGGGGCTCTTAGAGGAACCGCGCCTCCTGTTGACTCTACATCAGGGTAGCTGATCAGCGAGGGAGCGGAAGCATGGAGCGAGGGTGGATTGGGG
>CAZUNO010000088.1:0-1880 GCA_964621445.1 Hadarchaeota archaeon (SeqCode)
CTCGATCCCGGATGCGATAAAAAAAGTTTGGGCACCACCATGAGGAAATATACGTCCTGCTCTTTCCTTTCGAGAAGCACATCGATGATGCGTGCCAATTGGTTCCGGGTTGGATCGAACTTGGTGCGTGTTGAGATATCGGACACCATTTTGGTCTCTACCCCGATAACGCTAGACCCACCATTAACTCCACTCCCCCTAATCAGGCAGTCCATGTGGGTCGCACCTTCAAGGGGCTTCCCGCTGGTGATCCTGTTCTTGGCCTTATGGCGGATATAGCGCACTGGATGAGTGGTGACCATTTCTTTAAGGTTTTCAAGATAGGATTCAGGAGGTCTGAGACGTGTCTCGAAGGTCGGCCTTCCCAATTGAAAGAAACCCGCCGTCATTACCTCGGAGACTACTTCTGCCCTCGATTCAGAATTCATTCTGAGAAGAGGTGCGAATGTGATCCATGTCATCATCTCCTCTGCCTTATCCATCTGGTTAGCCACGGTGCCAAGTTCTCCCTTTTCCCGGGCACTCAGAGATAGCTCTAACCATTCCCGATACCTAGCTATCCTCCCTGATGAAAATGCCTCCTCCATTTCTTTCTCGAAAGGTATGAAAAACAAACAAAATCACACAAAAATATTCTCATCCTCCCGTTTTAATGATGACCCCCCAATATCAATAAGGCCTATCCATTTCTAACCGCATACTTTTTCCATTCTGGATACTATAGATGGGGGATGATGGTATGTGCGTGCTTCTGTATCGACCGATTTATTGGTCTAGTTCCTAGTTATGGTGCCACGAGACATGCTCCGGTATGATAAAATGGATTAGCTGTTCAACGATAGTCAAGTTTGCTTAATGGATTCGAAGGATTCCTTCAGAGCATCCCTGATTAAAATAACGTCAAAATCTCTGTCACCAACCTCAAAGAACCAGTAATTCCATGATCCATCCCACTCGGGTTGTATTGAGTTAGGAAGTTTTGGTGGCTCCGTTTCAACCGTTCCCATTAATCCGACCGCTACCTTGCCGCGATGCCTGAATTCAAGTGTGTAACAGTTGAAGAATCCCAATTTGAAGGCTATATAGTTCTTGTTGAATTTTGGTTTGACTTCCCAACCTTCCTCTTGGCATAAATTTACTATTCCATCGTAAAGATTTTTCGCGATGTCGGCTTGTTTCTCATCGGCTACATTGGAGGATTCATAGTATTCCCAATTATATTCCTTTGTAACAGGGGGAGGTGGTCTTGCGATGGGGAATTCGCTTATCTTATCGACTATTACAAATTCATCACTGCCATGCAAGTATCGTGAGATACTCACGAACTCGATCTTGAGCCCAGTTTCTGCAGCTATTCCGGGCAGATAAGGGTCGAAGTCGGGCGCCACAACAATTATCCTAATCTGCGGGTTTTCCCACTCAACATCAACATCATCTGGAACTCCCTCTTGGTTCTCCCATAGCACACGAACAAAATCAGGCGAGTTCTTACAGGCGTAGGCATATCCAGCGACCTGTCCTAGAACCTCATGGCCAACTGTGACATTCTTCAACTCGATGACTACAAGGGAACCCTCTCTGTCTATACCTATCATATCCGCCCGTTTACCTATCATGGGTAGATTCACCTGGCTACCCAATACGAATATATCACCGACAAGCGTTGGATTTTGGGAAACGAAGCTCTCCATCTCGTTCGCCTCATCGGCAAATGGTTTTTCTTCGACCCGAGCTAATCCGCCGCCTTCAGAAAGCCTATAAATTCTTGCCATTATAGCACCTCCCCATTTCCACATCGCAGAGGGCAGTTCTTCGATTCATTGAAATACTATCCTGGAGACATTTAGGCATATATTTCCTCAAAAGAGCTATAGCATCTT
>CAZUNO010000089.1:0-1780 GCA_964621445.1 Hadarchaeota archaeon (SeqCode)
CGATACAGGGGAGAATCATCTGGTCCTGGATATCGCGGATAAGCAAATCAACCCGGCAGGGGTTATCAAGGTGGAGGGGATTTCCATTTCCAAACCCGGCGTCCACAGGATATCCGTTGCGGACCCCGAACACAATATCCGCACCGAGAGCAATCCCTTATCTGTAGGTGAGGGGGATCGGGGTCTCTTCTGGGGGGTTCTGCACGAGCACACCGAGATATCGGACGGGGCGGGATCACTGGATTCCTGCTACATCAATATGCGACGAGGATCTGGCCTGGATTTCGGTGCCACCTCCGATCATGACCATCGATTCGAGACCACTGACCGAATGTGGGAGATGACCAAGGATGCCGCCGCACGCCATAATGACCCTGGAAGGTTCACGACATTTCTTGGATACGAGTGGGCCAAATGGAGGAGAAACGGTGACGGTGACCGAAATGTGTATTACCGTTCCGACGAATGCCCCTTTCTCCGATCGGAGACGGGTGAATACGATACTCCCAACAAGCTCTTTGATGGTCTCCAGGGCGAGCAGAGCCTGGTGATTCCTCACCACACGGCCTACCCGGGCAACTTCTGTGATTGGAGCCAGCACGATCCCCTCAAGGAGAGGCTGGTGGAGATCTACTCGGTGTTCGGTAGCTCGGAGAGGGCCTCCGATGAGGGAAATCCATTTCCAATCAGGACCGGCCAGGCCTTCTACCCCAGGTGGGTCGAGGCATCGGGAACCAAGCCCGGGCCCAGCGAGGAGCCGGTTGGATTCGTTCAGAATGCGCTGAAAAAGGGTTGGAGAGTTGGTTTTACCGGGGGAGGAGACATGCATCTCGGCCACCCCGGGGACGACGTGAGGTCGGGATATCCGCCCTACGATTATAAACCCGGCCTTACCGGGGTGTGGGCGAAGGAAAATACTAGAGAGGCCCTATGGTCGTCTCTGAGGGAAAGGCAATGCTATGCAACCACGGGATATAGGATGATTCTTCGCATGTCGGTGAACGGATGCCCCATGGGCTCGGAGGTGGTCCAGGATGGAAACCGGCCTCGGGTGATAGAGTTCCAGGCCCGGGGGGCGGATACCATTTCCTCAGTATCCCTGGTGAGGAACAACCAGGTCCTCCGGCTTGAGGAACCCGAGCAAAAGGATGTGGATACATCCTGGCTCGACGAGGAGAGTTTGGATGATATCGCCCTGCCCCCCACCGAATGGTGCCCGCGGCCCTTCATCTTCTATTATGTCCGAATCCAGCAGGATGACGGGGAGATGGGGTGGACGAGTCCGGTGTGGATCGATCGCGGAGACTAGTTATTGGTCGTGGACGATGAGGTGACCCTCCCATGTCATTTCAAGATCCTTGGGGATGACCGCCACCACTACTAGCTCAAGTTCCCTGCTTTTGGTACATGGTTCCAGGTCCAGTCGCCATGCCTGCCAGCAGTTGGGATAGGTCCTCTCGTGGATCACCGGGTGAACATCCACCTCCGCCCCATCCATCAAGCCCCTGGCTGCGAAGTGCATTCCGAGGTTGCGTATCATTGGAGATATACGGCCCATGCTGAGCTGGACCGATACTACGAGAAGGCGCGGAACTTTCGAGGCGGGAACCGTGCAGAGAACCCTGGTGGTCCTTTCGGTCAAACCACTACTTGAATCCTCCTGTTTTTTCGGTGAGGGGGGCTCCTTGATTTCATCTGCATCCCCAAATGACAGGTCTAGGTGGAGGGAGGGAACTTCGAAGTGATCGCGCATCTTTTTTGCCTGGAAATCTAAATTAAG